>DATJAS010000104.1:0-6190 GCA_035516035.1 Bacteroidota bacterium
CGGTCGTCACGTTGTATGCGAGTGTTGTTCCCCCGGGAGAGAGCGCCGGGTGCGCGATGCGGCGCATGGCGAAGAAATCCTCGGCGCGCATCGGCCGCCGCGTCTGGGCGCCTGCGGCGCAGAGGGAGGCGCACGCCGCAATCGTGACAAGCGATAGTCGCATAGTCTTGAGTGTCCCGGAGTCAGTCGCGCGACTCCCTGTCGAAGTTTTTCCACATCATCGATTCCACCGGACGGTCGGTCCGCGTGGTGTATTTCGCCGACTTCTTGGAGTCGTACGGCGTGCCGATCGTCCCCGAAAGCTCGAAATAAATAAGCTGCCCGATCGGCATCCCGTGGTAGACCCGCACGGGCTGCCGCACGGAGATCTCGAGCGTCCACGTGTTGCAGAACCCCACGTCCCCCTTCCCGGCGGTGGCGTGTATATCGATGCCGAGCCGGCCGATGCTGCTTTTTCCCTCGAGGAACGGCACGTGTGCGTGCGTCTCGGTGTACTCCTCCGTCACGCCCAGGTAGAGCCGGTGGGGGAGAAGTATCAGCCCCTCGTCGGGAATGAGGAAATGGTCGATCTCGTTGTGCACGCGGGCGTCCAGTATGTCGTTCCTGTACACCGCCAGGTGCCTGGCGAGGTGAACGTCGTACGAGTTGGACCCGAGGTGCTTTCTGTCGAAGGGGGAGATGACGATCGTTCCCTTCGCCATTTCGGCGAGTATGGCTGTATCGGTGAGTATCATCGCACACGGGATGAAGGGGAGAGAAGCGGACTAATGTAGAGAAAACGGCAGGAAAATCAAACCGCGGCGGGAATATCCTCCGCCGTGTCGATATCAAGGAGGCCCGCGGGCCAGGCGATCGTCACGAGGCGTCCCCCCGGGGCGGCAAGCACCTGTTTTGCGCCCCTGTCTCCCCGGAGTGCGAGGAGATCGCCGAAGAGTGCGCGCGGGAACCACGCCGGGACCCCCGGGGAACCGCCGTAGAAGCTCGCGACCGCGGACGCGGGGGAGGATTCGCCCGCGCGGATCAGCGCGTCGATGTGCGCGGCGGAAATGTGCGGCTGGTCGCACAGGGCGATCAGCACGCCGTCGGCGGACGCATCGACGGCATCACACCCGGCGTGTATCGAGGAGGCGATTCCCTCCCGCCACGCGGAGTTTTCCACCACGCGGGAGCGGAGCCCCCGGAGCTCCTCACGCATACGGGGGGCCTCCGACCCGAGCACCACGATCACGTCGCGCGCGGTGGACGCGCACGCCTCGAGTGCCGCATGGCGCAGGAGCGTTCGCCCGGCGATCCTGACGAGCTGTTTCGGCGTCCCGAGCCGGCGCGAATCACCCGCCGCCAGTATGACGAGCGCGGCGTTCACCGGTGTATCGGACCCTGGCGCGCGCGGAGAGGCGTTCCGGGCCTGTCCCTGATGGCGGCCTGGATTTCGGCCACGATCGCGAGCGCGATCTCGTCCGGAGTTTCGGCGCCGATGTCGAGACCCACGGGGGCGTGGAGGCGCGCGGTGTCGCCGGCGGCGGGGACCACTCCCTCGAGCGCGAGCTTTTCCATGAGCATTGCCGCTTTCGTGCGCGGGCCGAGAAGCCCGATATAGGCATTACCCCCGGCCCGGAAAATGGCGCGGATGGCTGCGACGTCGTTCTCGTAATTATGCGTCATGACCACGAACGCGTCCGAGGGGGGAAGCGTCCGCTCGCCCGGGTGCTCGAGGACCAGTTCGTCGGCGGAGGGAAAAAGCTCGCGCCTCAGGTATGCGGTGCGGGGGTCCACCAGCGTTACATGCCACCCCATTTCACCCGCCAGGTGCACGAGCGGCGCGGCGTCGGGACCTGCGCCGAAGACCGTGAGCGCAATCTGCGGTGGAACATACTCGATAAATGCCTCGGCGCGCCCGCCGGGGAGGGGAACCTGCAGATGCGACGAGCGTTCCTCTCCGAGCGCCGCCGTGCAGGCCTCTGCCAGACGGCCCCCGAGGGGGTCGGCAGGGGAGGAAGCCTCTTCTCCCTCCTCCAGGAACGAGAGGGAGCCGAGCGCGCCACCGCTCCCGGAAGCGTACACCGTGGCGATTGCGCCCGCCTTCCTGCTCTTCCGGATGCGGGTGAGGAACTCAAGTGCGGGAGAGGCGAATTCCCCCGCAACGCGCTCAAGGAGGACTTGCGCGATCCCGGGACACCCGAGGCCCAGTCCCCAGAGAATATCACCCGGTGCCGTGGCATCGTACGTCACCAGGAGCGGCTTCCCCTCGGCGAGCACATCCGCAGAGCGCTCGCGGAGATCGCTCTCCAGGCACCCCCCGCTGATCAGTCCCGCCGAGCGGCCGTCTGACGCCACAAGCATCCGCGCACCCGATCTTCTGTACGTCGATCCGCTCGTCCTGACGACAGTCGCCAGGACGGCGCTCCCACCGGAGCCGCGGATGGAGGCGTACAGGTCGATGAGCGCAGCATGCTCGTCCATTCTTCTCCTTCAGGCCTGGAGGCGTATGGGGAGCGAGCGGACCCGCTTCCCCGTTGCCCGCGAGACGGCATTGGCCACCGCGGGCGCGATCGGGGGAAGCCCCGGTTCGCCGATCCCTTCGGGGGGCTCGGCGCTCGGCACGATGTGGATCTCGACGCGCGGCATCTCGTCCATCGTGAGGAGCGGGTAGTCGTCGAAATTCCCCTGCTCGGTGCGCCCGCGCGCGATAGTGATCTCGCCTTTGAGCGCCGCGGAGAGGCCGTAGACGATCCCCCCCTCGATCTGCGCCTCGACCGATTCGGGGTTTACCGCCGTGCCGCAATCGATCGCCGTGACCACGCGGCGCACGCGCACAGTGCCGGCCTCGACCGTCACCTCTGCGACGTGCGCGACCCACGAGCCGTAGAACGCGTGCGAGCCAAACGCGATGCCGCGGGAGACTCCCGCCGGGGGAGGCGTGTCCCAGCCCGACTTTTCACGGGCGAGCGCGAGCACCGCGTGCGCGCGGGGATTGTCCCGCGTGAGCGCGAGGCGGAAGTCCACCGGGTCTTTCCCCGCGGCCTCCGCAAGCTCGTCGATGAAGCACTCGAGCGCAAACACCGTCTGCGAGGGATACACGGAGCGCCAGGCGCCGATCGGCACGGGCGTCCGGGCGAGCGCGAACGAGGCGCGCGCATTGGGGATACGGTACTCGGAGGGAAGCGCCCCCTCCAGCGCCCCCCTGTCGAGCCCGCCGGGAAGACTCCGCGGCTTCCGCTGATCGCCGATCGACGGCGCGACGACCTTGTGCGTCAGCGCGACAAGGTTCCCTGCGGCGTCGATCCCTCCCGCCATGACGTGCCTGCTCACCGGCCGGTAGAAGTCGTGCCGCATGTCCTCTTCCCGCGACCATGTCATCTTCACGGGGGCCCCCGCTGCTTTCGAGCACAGGACGGCGTCCCTGACGAAATCGGACTGGAGCCGGCGGCCGAAGCCCCCGCCGAGGAGCGTCGTATGCACAATGACGCTCCCCCTGTCAATCCCGAGCGCATCCGCCGCGTCCTGCTGGGCCCCCTGCGGGGACTGTGTCGGTGCCCAGATCTCGCACCGCCCGGCGCGGACGTCAGCCGTGCAATTCATCGGCTCCATCGTCGCATGCGCGAGGAACGGGGCGTCATAGACCGCCCCCACCTTCTTCGCAGCCTGCTCCAGCGCGGCGTCCGGGTCGCCGGTGCGGTCGGCTTCCGCACCGTCGCGGGCAGCCGCCTCGGCGAGCGCGGCCGCGATCGTGGCGCTGGATGCCCCGGCGTTCTCCCCCTCGTTCCACGTGATGGCCAGCGCGTCGCGCCCCTTGAACGCCAGCCATGTCGAACGGGCGATCACCGCTACCCCGGTCTCGATCGGCACGACCTTGAGTACGCCCGGGATGGCGAGCGCCCTAGCGCCGTCGAACGATCCGAGCGTCGCCCCGAAGGGATGGGGGTGCGCCACCGTCGCATAGAGCATCCCCGGGAGGCGCGTGTCGATGCCGAACTTCCCGCTCCCGTCCACCTTCGACGGCGTGTCGAGACGGAGCGTCCTGCGCCCGATGATCCGGAATGCCGACGGGTTTTTCAGGACGATGGTGGACGGGATGGAGAGCTTCCCCGCTTTCCCTGCAAGCGCGCCGTAGGCGAGCGAGCGCCCGCTCGGCACGTGGCGCACGGTGCCGGAGGAGGTCGTGCACGAAGAAGCCCCGACGCCCCACGTTTCGGCGGCCGCCTGCACGAGCATCATCCGCGCAGCGGCCCCCGCCTCGCGGAGCGTCTGGTATGATCCCCGCACGCTCCTGCTGCCGCCGGTCCCCATCGAACCGTACTTTCCGTCTGCGATCGCCTGCTCGAAGCGGACGCGTCCCCAGTCCGCGTCAAGCTCCTCGGCGACGATCATCGGGAGCGACGTAAGGACCCCCTGCCCCATCTCCGACTTGGCGACCGTGACAGTCACACTCCCCGATGGATCGATGCGCAGCCAGGCATTCGGTGCAAACTCCGCGGCCTGGTCTTCCGGCTCAAACACCCGGCGGGCCGCAGCCGGGAGGACCATGCCGATCAGGAGAGAGGCGCCGGATGTGGCCCCGACGGTGAGAAAGTCTCTGCGAGAAAAACCGCCCCGTGCGTTCATCGCGAGCCTCCCTTCGCCGCCGCCATGTGTATCGCCCTGCGTATCCGCTGATACGTGCCGCAGCGGCAGAGCATCCCGGCCATTGCGGCGTCGATGTCCTCGTCCGTGGGAGAAGGCTTCTCCGCCAGGAGCGCCGCGGCCGCCATGATCTGGCCCGACTGGCAGTAGCCGCACTGGGGAACGTCGGCGGCGATCCAGGCTTTCTGCAGGGGGTGCGAACGGTCGTGCGAGAGTCCCTCGATCGTGGTGATCGTTTTTCCCGCGACCTCCTCGATTGCCGTCACGCACGAACGGATTGCCTCGCCGTCCATGTGGACCGTGCAGGCGCCGCAGAGGGCGCGGCCGCACCCGAACTTGGTGCCGGTGAGCCCCAGCGTGTCGCGCAGGACCCAGAGCAGGGGCGTCTCGGCGCTGACGTCAACGGTCGCCGGACGACCGTTCAGCGTGAATGTCGTGGACATGGCATCCTCCCACGAAGATATGACAATGAACGATGTGCGGTTGCCGGTTCCGTTTCAGGAAGCGGCGCGGGCGGTTGTGCGGATCAGGTTCCAGGCGGCGTCGACGTGGCGGGCTGCGACGCCGGTGCCGCTGGACACAAAGCGGAGCGTGAAGTGCCCGTCCAGCCTCGTATGGGATAGGAACATGCGTCCCGAGCGGTTCAGTTCCTCCATGAGCGCGCCGTTGAGCCTGTCGAGCGTGCCGGGGTCGTCGATCCCCGGCGGATGGTACCGGAAACAGACGGCGGCCAGGGGGACCGGGGCCATCAGCTCGAAATCGGCCTCGCGGGAGACCGCCTCCGCGAACGAACGCGCCAGCGCCATGTGGGTGCGCACCCGCTCGCGCAGGCCATCCACGCCGAAGCTCCGGATGACGAACCAGAGCTTCAGCGCGCGGAACCGCCTCCCGAGCTGTATCCCCCAGTCGCGGTAGTTCTTCACGTCGCCCGCGGGCGCGGTCTTCAGGTATTCCGGGAGTATGGTGAACGTCTGCATGAGGGCGCCCGGGTCGCGCACGAAGTACGCCGAGCAGTCGAAATTGGTGAACATCCACTTGTGGGGATTGAACACGAACGAATCCGCCGTCTCGATCCCCCGCGTCATCCAGCGCATCTCGGGCGCCAGGAGCGCCGTGCCCGCGTACGCCGCGTCGACGTGGAGCCAGACGCCGTGCCGGCGGCAGATCCGGCCGATCGCCTCCAGCGGGTCGATCGCCGTGGAGCCGGTCGTGCCGAGCGTCGCCACAGCCACGAGCGGCGTGCGCCCTCCGGCCTTGTCGCGCGCGATCGCTTCCTCGAGCGCCCCGGGGACCATCGCGCACTGCGCGTCGACCGGGAGCTTCCGGAGCGCCGCGGCCCCGAGTCCCGCGATGCGGACCGCCCGCTCGACGGAGGAATGCGTCTCCGTCGAACAGTAGGCGGTGAAGCTCTTCCCCGCCGGGAATCCCCCGGCGTTGACCGCATACGCCGTGCCCCGCTCGCGCGCCGAAAGTATGGCGCAGAGTGTCGCCGTGGAGGCGGTGTCCTGTATGACGCCGGTGAACGACGGCGGGAGGCCGATCATCTCCCGGAGCCATTCCATCATCCGCT
>DATJAS010000105.1:0-33978 GCA_035516035.1 Bacteroidota bacterium
GTACTCGAGCGCGGCGTCACGACGCTCTGGCTGACCACGTCGCTCTTCCACCAGATGGTGGAGGGCGCGCTTGATCTCCTGTCGGGCGTCCGGCAGCTCCTCACCGGGGGGGATGTCCTTCCCGTGCCTCAGGCGCGGAAGTTCATCGAGCGGTACCCCGCCTGCCGGTTCGTCAACTGCTACGGGCCGACGGAGAACACGACGTTTTCCACCAGCATTGCGATCGAGGCAATTCCGGCATCGGTCATGGCGGTCCCGATCGGCCGGCCGGTTGCCAACTCGCGCGCATATATCCTCGACAGGTTTCTCCATCCGGTCCCCGTCGGTGTGCCCGGTGAGCTGTTCGTGGCCGGGGACGGGCTGGCGATCGGGTATCTCAACCGGGGTGAGCTGACCGGGGAGAAATTTGTCACCGTGGCGGACGGGGCGCTCCCTGCCGGGCGGATGTACCGGACGGGAGATCTCGCGCGATGGCGGCCGGACGGGACGATCGATTTCCTGGGGCGGATGGACGACCAGGTGAAGATCCGGGGGTTCAGAATCGAGCCGGGAGAAATCGAAGCGGTGCTCCAGCGCCACCCCGCGATCAGGGAGGCGGCAGTGTGCGCACGCCCGTACGCCGGGGGGGACAAGCGGCTGGTGGCCTACTGCATACTCAAGGGGGAAACTGCCTGCACGGAAGATGATCTGAAGGGGCACATCCGCGCGAGCCTTCCTCCATACATGGTCCCTTCGGCGTTTGTATTCCTGGCGGAATTCCCCAGGAATCCCAACGGGAAGACAGACAGGGCACAGCTCCCTGACCCGGATGCGGAATCCGCGGACGCCGGTCCACAGGAGGAAGAGCTTTCACCGATCGAGACGGCACTGGCAGAGATCATTGCAGGAATCCTCGGCCGCACCCGGGTCGGCGCGGAGGACGATTTCTTCGCGCTCGGGGGACACTCGCTCCTGGCCATGCAGGTGGTATCGCGGATCCGGGATAACTGGCTGGTGGACGTCCCGCTCTCGAGCCTCTTTGAGTTCCCCACGGTCCGGGGTCTGGCGCAGGTCATCGAGACAAAGCTCCTCGACCAGATAGAGAAACTGAGCGACGATGAGGCGGAAAAGGGGAACGGATGAGCGAGCGTGACACCGATACCGGTCGGGCCGGGTCCGATGCGGCCTCGCGCCGGGCCGGCCTCACCCCGGCCAAACGCGCGCTCCTTGAGAAGATGGCGGCCGGGCGGCGGGGGGAACAGGGCGCGGCGATCCCGCTGCGCGCGACGCGGGAGCGGGCTCCACTCTCGTTCGCCCAGCAGCGCCTCTGGTTCCTGCACAGGCTGGATCCCGGCGACCCGGCGTACAACATCCCGATGGCGTTCCGGTTCGACGGCCCCCTCGATACCGGCGCGCTCAGGCGTTCGTTCGAAGGGGTCGTTCGCAGGCACGAGGCCCTCAGGACCACGTTCGTGATGGAAGGGGACACACCCGTCCAGGTGATCGGGCCCCCGTTCCCCGTGCCCCTCGACCCGGTTGATCTCGCAGATGCCGGTGAGCAGGGAGCGGCGGCGTTTGCCGCGCGTGACGGCTCTGTCCCGTTTGACCTGGCGCGCGGACCTCTCTTCAGGGCGCGTCTCTTCCGCGTGGGAGAGGACGCGCACGTCCTTGTCCTGACGGTCCACCATATCGTGTTCGACGGGTGGTCCGTCGGCGTGTTCATTTCTGAGCTTGCCCGGGGCTACGCCGCCGAGCGGGGCGAGACCCCTCCTCCTGCCGATCCCCCGGTGCAGTTCGGCGACTATGCCCTGTGGCAGAGAGAGCGGCTCCGCGGCGATGTGCTCGACGGGGAGCTCCGCTACTGGAAGACCGCGCTCGCCGGGGCGCCCGGCGTGCTGGAAATTCCACGCGACACGCTGAGGCAGGATGCCGCATCCCGCCGCGGTGCGGAGGTGCGCGTTCTCTATCCGGGTGCGCTCGCCGACGGCCTCCGTAATCTCGGCGCCGCGCAGGGGGCGACGCTCTTCATGGTGCTCGCGGCCGCGTTCGGCGTATTCCTCAGAAAACTCACCGGGGAGGAAGACATCCTGGTGGGGACGCCCGTGGCGGGACGGACCACGCGGGAGACGGAGCAGCTCATCGGGTTCTTCGTCAATACCCTTGTTCTCAGGATTGACACGTCGGGAAACCCCTCGTTCAGCGCTCTCCTCACTCGCGTCCGGTCGGCGGCACTGGGCGCGCTTGCGCACCAGGAGATGCCATTCGACAGGCTTGTCGAGGAGATACAGCCCGCCCGGGCCGCAGGACGTTCGCCGCTCATCCAGGTCATGCTTGCGCTGCAGAACGCCCCCTCCGCACAGCCGGCGTTCTCCGGGCTGAACGTCCGGGGAATCACAGTCGACCACGAAAGCGCGAAGTTCGACCTGACGCTGACGTTTCTGGACCACGACGGCGGATTTGACGTGTCGTTCGAATACAACGCGGCGATACTCGCCGAATCCACGGTGGCCCGCTACGGAGGCGCCTTCCGGTCGCTCCTCGAGGAGATCATACGCGATCCTTCGCTGCCGGTGTCCGGTCTCCGGCTCATGGGGTCCGGGGAGACGCGCGAGGCGTTGAGCGCGATGAACCCGGCCGCGCCTCCGCCTCCGGCGTTCGTCCCCGTGCACGTCGCCGTGACGCGCCAGGCGGGCCTCCGTCCGGATGCGGCCGCGGTCGTCTGCGGCGGGCGCCGGTTGACGTACGGTGAGTTGAACGCCGGGGCGAACAGGATTGCCAGGCTGATCCCGGCCGGGGGGAGCGATCATGCCGTGGGCGTCTGCCTGCACCGCTCCGGGGAGATGATTACCGCGCTGCTCGGCGTTCTGAAGTCTGGCGCCGCGTACGTCCCCCTCGACCCTGCGTACCCTCCGGAGCGCCTTGCGGCGATGGCGCGGGATGCCCGGCTTTCGCTCGTCGTGACCACTTCGGACTTTGCCGGTTACTTCAAAGGTTTTCCCCTCCTGTGCCTTGACACGTCGGCGGAGAATGTCGCCGCACAGCCGGTGGAGGATATTCGCATGCAGGCGGATCCTGCACGGCTCGCATACATCATGTTCACATCCGGCTCGACCGGGACGCCGAAGGGGGTGGGCGTCACACACGGGGCCCTCGCCGGGCATATCGCAACATGCGGGGCCGCGTACGGTATTGGGCCGGAAGACAGGGTTCTTCAGTTTGCCTCCGCGAGCTTCGATCCCTCGATCGAACAGATATTCACCGCGCTTGCATCCGGCGCTCTGCTCGTGGTCAGGGGAGATGAGGTATGGACGGGGAGTGAGCTGGCGGAGCGGATTGAGAGAGACGGATTGACGGTGATCAACCTGCCGACGGCCTACTGGAGAGAAGTCGCCCGTGGCCTCCCCCCTCCCGCACCCGGGAAGACCGCCGGCAGTCTCCGCCTTGTCATCGTGGGGGGGGAGGCAATGACCGCCGAAGCACTGGATGCGTGGCGGAAAACCCGCTTCGGCTCCGCGCGGCTTTTGAACGCCTATGGTCCCACGGAAGCGACTGTGACCGCGTTTCTCTTCGATTGCACGGGCTACCCGACTGCGGGTCTTCCCCCCTCTTCGCGCGTGCCGATAGGCCGGCCGCTTGCAAACCGGTGGGTCTGCGTCTGCGACGAGGGAGGCAATCCCCTTCCCCCCGGCATAGGGGGTGAGCTTTATATCGGCGGCACTTCGCTTGCCCTCGGATACGTCAACAGCCCCGAACAAACGGCGGCGAAGTTCGTGCGCACGCCGGCGGGGTCCGATGCGCCTCGCGTGCTCTACAGGACTGGAGACGTCGTCCGCGTGCTGGAGGGGGGAGAGTTCGAGTTCCTGCGGCGCGTGGACGACCAGGCGAAGGTGCGGGGATACCGTGTAGAGCCGGGGGAGATTTCATCGGCGCTGAAAGAGCACCCCTCCGTGTCGGACGCATTCACGCTGATCCGGAAAAATGCTGCGGGCGAGGGGAGCATCATTGCCTACGCAGCGACGGGAGCGGCGTCCGAGCCGGAATTGAGAGCGTATCTCGAGCGGCGGCTGCCGTCGTACATGGTGCCCCGGTCGATCGTGATCCTCGCTCGCATCCCCCTCCTCCCCAGCGGGAAGATCGACCGGCGGGCGCTCCCCGAGCCGGCCGCGGAGGGACGGGGGACTGAGTACGTTCCGCCGCGCGACGCGCTGGAGGGCCAGCTCGCCTCGCTCTGGGAGGACCTCCTCGGAAAGAAGCCGGTGGGGGTTCGTGACGATTTCTTCTCGCTCGGCGGTCATTCGCTCCTGGCGGCCCGGCTCTTTGCCCGGGTCGAGCGGCTCACGGGGAAGAACCTCCCGCTGGCGACGCTCTTCCGTGCCCCCACGATCGAGGCGCTCGCCGCCGTGGTGCGGGAAGGCGGGGAGGCTCCGTGGCGGTCGCTCGTGCCTATCAGGGGGGAAGGGACGCTCACGCCCTTCTACTGCATCCACGCGCTGGGCGGCAACGTCCTGGGCTACACGGACCTTGCGATGGCTCTTCCGGCCGATCAGCCGGTCTACGGGTTGCAGGCAGTCGGACTTGACGGCAAGTCGCACCCGGCGAAGACGGTCGAGGAGATGGCGGCTCAATACGTGGAGGAAATCCGCGCCTTCCAGCCCTCGGGGCCGTATTACATCGGGGGGGCGTGCACCGGAGGGATCGTCGCGTTCGAAATGGCCCAGCAGCTCGTCCGGCAGGGACACGAGGTGGGATTGCTGGCGATGTTCGACACGTTCGCCTCGAGTTACCTGAAGACGCTCCCGAAGAAGAGCGTCAGGACGTTCCGTCTCCGGACGTTCCAGGAGCGCGTTCGCTACCACGTCTCCCGCCTGGTGCTCCACGGCGAGCGGATCGCCTACGTGAGAAAAAAGCTCGTCACGCTGCAGCGGAGAGTGAACACGTGGGCCTGGGGGTTTGCGTACCGTCACTACAGGAGCCGGAACATCGAGCTCCCCGCGGCGCTCAGGAACGTGGAGCGGTACCACACGCACGCAATCCGCGCCTACTTCCCGCACCCCTACCCCGGCAGGATATTCCTCTTCTCGCCGACGTCGCGGTCGATCGGAGAGTTCGATGATCGCATGCAGGGCTGGGGGGCGCTGGCCGGGGGGGGCGTGGACGTGATCGACGTCGACGGCGATCACCTGACGATGCTTGCCCCGCCGTACGTGGGGATGGTTGCCGACATACTCTCCCGGCGGCTGCACGCCGCGTATGACGCGCACGCGGCCGGAAACGGAGGTGCCGCGCATGACGGATAGCTTCCGCCGGCTGTCCCACGAAGCGCCGCTCCTTCGCAGCGGACTCGCGGAGGGGGAAATCCACGTGTGGAGCGTGGGTCTGGATGCCGGGCCGGTCGTCCTGGCCGACTGCAGGCGCGTCCTGCCGGAGAGCGAAGCCGGGAGGGCCGCCCGGTTCCGTGACGGGGCTGACGGCGATCGATTTATCCTGGCGCACGGGTCTCTCCGGTTGCTCCTCGGCGCATACAGCGGGGGGCGGCCGGATGACCTGGAGTTCGAGTGCGGGGAGCATGGAAAGCCCCGGCTCGCCTCCGCAGTGTCCATTCCCGGCCTCGCGTTCAGCCTCGCCCATGCGCGGCGCGCGGCGCTCATCGCGGTCTCCGGCGGGAGTGAAGTGGGCGTCGACATCGAGGAAGCGGGGGCCGTGGACGACCTGCCGCTCCTTGCGGCGGAGTGTTTTTCTCCCGCCGAGCGCCTCCTGTTCGATTCGGCCGCGCCGTCCCGGCGCGCCGGGTTGTTCTACACGTTCTGGACGCGCAAAGAAGCGTACCTCAAGGGGCGCGGCGTGGGCTTTTCCGTCGACCCCAGGAGCGTCGATGTGTCGGCTCCCGGCTGGATGGCGGACGGGCGCTGGCATGTCCGGGATATCGGGGACGCGCACTCGTGCGCGAGCGCACTTGCCGTTGAACGCGCCCCCGGGCGCGTACGCTTCATGCAGCTAATGTGACACGTGCAGCATCATCATGCCGCCGGATCGTGTGACGCACGTCGGCACATGCGCGCAAAAAAAACCGTATTATGCCATATTCGCAACCTGAGGGTGCCGTGAATCCGGAAGATTCCACAAGGAAAGACCAGATCGTGGAGGTCGCGCGCGCGACGATTCTCGCGGAGGCGGAAGCCATGCGCGTCGTCGCCGGGCGGCTCGACGGGAAAATCGCGGAAGCGACGGAGTTGATACTCGCCGCGCGGGGGAAAGTCGTCGTCACGGGGATGGGGAAGTCGGGCCACATCGGGCAGAAGATCGCTGCGACGCTCTGCAGCACCGGGACGCCGGCGGTGTTCCTGCACGCGGCGGAGGCGACGCACGGTGACCTGGGGATCTACGAGCCGGGAGATCCGAGCATACTGATTTCCAAGAGCGGCGCCACCGCCGAGCTCGTGCACCTGATCCCCGTCCTCCGCCAGTTCAAGACGCCGCTCATCGGCATCCTGGGCAACCTCGCCTCTCCCATGGCGCTGTCGGTGGACGTGGCCCTCGACGCCCGCGTCGCGCGGGAGGCCGATCCGCTCAACCTCGCGCCCACGTCCAGCAGCTCCGTCGCGCTGGCACTGGGGGACGCGCTGGCATCGGCGCTCATGTACGCGCGCAAGTTCAGCACGGAGGATTTTGCCCGGTTCCACCCGTCGGGCCAGCTCGGCCGGACGCTCTCGCTCACCGTCGACGACCTGATGCACGACGGTTCGGAGGTGGCCTGGGTGGGACCCGACGCGGCGCTCCGCGACGTGGTCATCGCCATGACGCAGCACCCCCTGGGGGCGGCATGCGTGATCGACAACGACCGTTGCCTCCTCGGGATCATCACGGACGGCGACCTGCGCAGGGCGCTCCAGGCCCACGACGACATCCGCACGCTCAGGGCGTCGGAGATCATGACGGCGCATCCGATCACGATCACGCCGACCACGACGTTGAAGGAGGCGACGCGGCTCATGGAGGACCGGCCGTCGCAGATCTCGGTGGTGCCCGTGGTCGGCGAGGCCATGGAATGCCTCGGCCTGCTGCGCATCCACGATCTCTATCAGCCGGACCTGGCGTGAAGAGGCGCGCTTGAAGGACATGCCTGCGATGACCGACGCCCCGGTCGAGAAGAAGCCGCCGACGAGGACGCGGAACTACCTGGCCGGCCTGACCAGCGGGTACGTCCGCACGGTGGTCACCGTCATCGTCGGTCTCTGGCTGACCCCGTTCACGCTCCGGTACCTTGACCGCCAGGAGTATGCGATCTTCACGCTGGCGAGCGACGCGCTCATGTGGCTCGGCCTGCTTGACCTGGGAATCACCACGGGGCTCCGCGTGCAGGCGGCGCAGCTCACGGGGAGACCGGACAAGGAAAAACTGAACCTGCTCGCGAGCACGGCGTTCTTTGCGCAAAACGGCGTTGTCGTCCTCATCCTCATTGCGGGCTCGGTGCTCGCGTTCCTCTTCCCCCACCTGTTCCCGGTGCGGCCGGACCTCCAGAAGGACGCGACGAACCTGATGTTCATGCTCGTCCTGGGCTCGTCGCTCTCCATCGGGACGCAGACGTTTTCCGCGATCCTCGTGGCGAACCAGCAGATCCACATCGACAACTTCATCGGGCTCCTGAATATCGGGATACGGACGCTCCTCACCGTGGTTCTGCTGGAGGCGGGATGGGGGCTCTATTCGCTGGCCGTGGCCGCGCTCGCCGCCGTCGTCGTGACGGTGGTCCTGGCCGTCGTGCGGACGTACAGGTTCCTGCCGGACCTCCGCATCAGATGGTCGCTGGCGTCCTGGACCTCGTTCAAGAGCATCAGCCACGTCGGCCTCTGGTTCAGCCTCGGCGGCCTGGCGGGGATCGTCATCCAATCCCTCGACAGGATCATGACGGCGCAGGTCGTGTCCATCGAGATGGTCACCACGCTCACGCTGACCGGGCGGCTCTATGCCCTTTCCGGGAGCCTCCTGGGCCAGATCACGGAGACCGCCCGCCCCATGCTCGGGCAGATATTCGGGCAGCGGAAGATGGACCATGCTCTCCGGACGTACCGGCGCCTCTTCGCGCTCTCGACCGGATCCGCAGTCGTCGCAGCCGCGAGCATGTGGGCGGCAAACGGCACGTTTGTCACGCGGTGGGTGGGCGGGACGAACTACGGAGGGATCTCGCTGGATTTTGCACTTGCCCTGAATCTGATCCTGGCGTCCTGGATACTCCCCAATCGCGCGATCCTCACCGCGAGCCTGAATGTCCGGCCCCAGGTGGTCTGCAGGATGATCGAAGGGGGGCTCAACCTCGGGCTGTCGATCGTCTTCGGCCGGATGTTCGGCGTGTTCGGCGTCGTCTTCGCCACGGCGATCGCCTGCCTTGTGAGCTCATGGTGGTACATGCCGCTGCTGACGGCGCGCATGTTCGGGAGGCCGTTCCGCTCATTCATATGGGATGACGCAGCCCGCGTCATCGTCCTCATGGCGTGTCTCTTCCCGATCGCCTATCTCCTCCGCCAGTTCGCCATGGGCATTTCAGGGTTTGTCGGCGCCGCGTTCGGCATTGTCGCGACAGGCCTGGCGGGCTTCATCCTCACCTGGTTTCTCGTGTTTGACGCAGAACTCCGGACACGCGGGCTGAACGCCGCCTCCGGAGCACTTTCGTTCATTCGACCAATCCCGCATATCAGAAAAGAGAACAATCGATGACTAAAATCGTCCTCGCGGGGTGCGGCAGCATTGCCATGCTGACGCACCTGCCCGCACTCAAGAAGCTTCAGCAACAGGGAGTGATGGAACTCGCAGGGGTCTGCGACATCGACATGGCGAAGGCCCGGGCGGCGGCGGAGAAGTTCGAGGTGCCTGCATTCGGCACGAACTGGGAAGAACTCGTGGCGCAGACGAGCGCCGATGCCATCTCCGTCTGCCTCCCTCCGGGCCCGAACGCCGCGGTCTCCACCAGGGGGGTGGAGATGGGGTTGCACGTCATCTGCGAGAAGCCGCCCGGCAGGAACGTGGCGCAGGCTGAAGCGATGGCGGCCGCATCGGCGCGCACGCCGGCGCTCGTGACCATGGTGGCGTTCAACAGGCGCTACGCCCCCCTCTACGTCAGGGCCCTGGATCATTCCCTCCGGCTCGGCCGGCCTCAAGTCTTCTACGGCCGGTTCACCCGCCCGGGGATGGCCTCCCAGCCGAGCAACACGGCGAGCGACTGGATAACATCCGACGGGTCTCACGTGCTTGACCTGACGATGGCGACGCTCGGGATGCCCCGCTCCCTCTCCGTCGCCCGCCGGGCGGTCGGCAGCGACCTGGAAAATGCCTGGACCATCCAGCTCCAGATGGACGGCGGTTCCGCGGTGCTCCTCTTCGACTTCGCGGCCGGGAGAAGGGTCGAACGCTTCGAGTGGGCGGGCGCAGGGTACGACGTCGTGCTCGAGCTTCCCGAGAAAGGGGAGTGGTGCGGACAGGGAAGCCCCGCGGAGACATGGTCAGTCGGGGAAGTCACCCGCACGGAGGACTTCTTCGTCAACTATGGCTGGCTCGGAGAATACGAGGCCTTCGCCGCGGCGATCCTCGGGAAATCTCCCCGCCCGTCGTGCGATTTCCGGTACGCGGCGGAGTTCATGAAGGTCGTCGACGCCATACTGCACTGCCCGCAGGGAGAGATACGCGCGTTCCCGGCGGAATGCACGAAGGGGGAACGTGATGCGGCGCCTGCGCCCCGGCCGCACGCGGAAGCCCGGGCGCAGGCCGGCAGGCCCGTTGTCCAGATTCTGCAGGCTCCCCCCGCGCAGAACGCGTACTACGATCCGGCGCGCAAGGCCGGCCTCGCGCAACTGTGCGACCTCAGGCTCCGCGCGGAGGACGAGTGGAAGCAATACCTCCCGGAATCCGAAGTCCTCGTGGCGGGCTGGGGAGCGGTGCCCCTCACCCCGGAGGATATCGAGCGCGCGGAGAAGCTCAAAATGGTCGTCGTCGTGGGGGCTTCGGTGAAAGGAGTCAGTCCCGACCTCCTCCTGAAGAAAGGCGTTCTCGTCTGCAACACGGCGGACGCGATCGCGCAGAGCGTCGCCGAACACTGTCTCCTGGCCGCCCTCGCAGGCCTCCGGCGCCTGACTGACGTGGACCGCCAGATGCATGAGGGCCTCTGGCCGCCGGGGTCGTCGCAGAACTCACTCGTCGCCCTGGCGGTCGGCATGGCGCGGAAAATGCCGGGCATTGATCTCGTCAAGCCGATGCTCCGCCCCGTGGCAAAGCAACTCACGGGGCAGGGGGGAAAGAAGAAAGGTGCCTGGTTTGATCTGCAGGGGCAGACGGTAGGGCTCGTCGGCTGGGGGCATATCGCGCGGCATTTCGCGCGGCTCCTCGGGCCCTTCAACTGCAGGATCCTCGTCTGCTCCTCCTATGTCAGCGATGAGGAGCTGTCGGCGATCAACGGGAAGCGGGCTTCCCTCGGAGAGATCCTCGGGGGGGCGAAGGTGATCTCGCTCCACCGGGGAGTTTCGGAGAGGAGCAGGGGGATGATCGGAGCGCACGAGCTTTCCGTGCTGCCTGCGGGGGTCGTGCTCGTGAATACCGCCCGCGCCGAACTGTTTGACGAGGATGCTCTCGTGGCGAGGCTTCAACGGGGGGATATCGTGGCTGCGCTCGACGTCTTCCAGCACGAACCCCTCGAGGCTGACCACCCGTTGCGCAAGCTGGGCAACGTCATCCTCTCCCCCCACAATGCGAGCACCACGCCGCAGTGCCTGCAGCGCGTCGGCAGCCAGGCGCTGGACATCATCGAGCGCTGGGCGTCGGGGAAGCAGGTCCCTGCGCTGAGCGCTGAACAGATCGCCAACATGACCTGAACTCACAGTCCACGACACTCAACCGGAAGAGGAATTCATGGCGTGTTCACTGGTTACCGGCGGTGCCGGTTTCATCGGCTCCCATGTCGCCCGGCACTGCCTGGCGATGCATCACGACGTGGTGGTCCTGGACGATCTCAGCGGCGGGTTCCGCGACCAGGTCCCGGAAGGGGCCCTCTTCGTCGAGGGATCGGTGACCGATCATGTGCTGGTCGACCGGCTCTTCGCAGAGCACCGGTTCGATTACGTGTACCACCTGGCCGCGTACGCGGCGGAGGGGCTCTCCCACTTCATCCGCAGGTTTAACTATACGAACAATCTCATCGGGAGCGTGAACCTGATCAACGCGTCCGTGAGACACGACGTGAAGTGCTTCGTGTTCACCTCCTCCATCGCGGTCTACGGCGCGAACCAGCTCCCGATGCGCGAGGACCTGGTCCCGCAGCCCGAAGACCCCTACGGGGTGTCCAAGTACGCCGTGGAGCTCGATCTGCGGGCGGCGCACGAGATGTTCGGGCTCAACGCCGTGATCTTCAGGCCCCACAACGTCTACGGGGAGCACCAGAACATCGGCGACCGGTACCGCAACGTGATCGGCATCTTCATGAACCAGATCATGCTCGGCCGGCCCATGACGGTGTTCGGGGACGGGACGCAGACGCGCGCCTTCAGCTACATCGACGACGTCGCACCGTACATCGCCCGCTGCGTGACGGTCCCGGCCGCGTACAACCAGGTGATCAATATCGGGGCCGACATCCCCTACGCGGTCAACGACCTGGTGAACGTGGTGGCGAAGACGCTCGGCGCGACGCCGGCCGTGACGCACCTGGCGGCGCGCAAGGAGGTCCTCCACGCCTATTCGGCGCACGAGAAGGCGCACACCCTGTTCGGCATCAGCGGCTCCACCAGCCTCGAGGAGGGGATCGGGCGCATGGCCGCGTGGGCGAAGAACGTCGGGGCGCGGCAGAGCCAGGAGTTCAAGAACATCGAAGTCACGCGGAACCTGCCCCCGGGATGGAAAGTCTGAGCGGGGCGGCGCCCGGCGCGCCGCTCAAAATCTGGTGCCTGATGCGCGACCAGTTCGCCCACGTCGCGCCCGTGGAAGCGTGCGCGGGTCCCGGAGCCGCGTTCGTCTATGACGGCACGATGGATCCGGCCGCCATGCTCGAGGCACGGCCCGATTGCGTCCTGTGCGTCAACGATTTCCCGTACGAGATCAGCGTCTGCCTTGCCGAAGCGCGCCGCGCCCGGATTCCGTCGCTCGTGATACAGGACGGCATACTGGAGTGGCGCTGCCAGTACGAGAACCCCCTCTTCGGCGAGGGAGGTGGTGCCCCCCAGCATCAGCCGGTGCTGGCGGACAAGATCGCCTGCCTCGGCGCGCAGAGCGCGCGGCAGATCGCGGCATGGGGAAACGCCGCCAGGGTGGAGGTCACGGGGATGCCGCGCCTGGACGCGCTCGCGGCCGGGGAGCCCCCCGCCCCGCGCCGCCCGGGGAAGCGCATACTGGTCATGACCGCCAAGAAGCCCGGGTTCACCCCCGCTCAGACGGCGGTGACTCTGGAGTCGCTCCGCGACATGAAGGCGTACCTGGAGGCGAGGGGAGATCTCGAGGTCGTCTGGCGGCTCAGCAAGGGCCTCGACCAGACGCTCGGCGTCGAGAACCGGCTGAAGGATATTTCGGGGCTCGAGCTGGCAGCCCTGCTCCGGAGCGTGGACGCGGTGATCACGACGCCGAGCACCGCCATACTCGAGGCGATGCTGCTCGGGAGGCCCGTCGCTGCGCTCGATTACCATAACGTCCCCCGGTTCGTGCAGACGGCGTGGACGATTGCGGCACCCTCGCACATCGCCCCGATAGTGGCGGAATTGTGTGATCCCGCGGCGAGGAAGCTGGCGTTCCAGCGGGATTGCCTGCATGACTCACTCGCGTGCGACGGGCCCGCCGCTCCCCGCGTCTGGACGCTGATCACGCTGATGGTCGCGGCGGCGAGGGCCGACACAGGGACCGGTCCCCTCCGCCTCCCGGCGCGCATGCTGGGGGGAGACGCACCGCTCCGCGCGGGTTCTCCGCCGCGCCTTTCGGACCTGTACCCGGGGAAGGAGGCGTTCGCCGCGGACGATGTGATGGAGCTTCAGGCCCGCCTCGCGCGGCAGCAGAAGCGCATCGCGGTCCTCGAGGCTTCGCTCTCACGGCGCAGCGTCGGGGGGCTCCTTGCGGCCGCGGCCTCGCGCGTCCGGCGCGCACTGCAGGGGAAGAAACCATAAACAACGCAAGTACCAGAAGGAGAATCTGATCACGTGTCACGCATCCTGGGAATGACGCAAAGCGCATTCGACCCGGCGAGCCGGGTCCGGTTCATCCAGTTTATACCCGGGCTCAGGAAGGAAGGGTGGGACGTCGTCCACCGGCCGAATGAGCCCGACCGGCAGTGGCTGAGCCCGCTGAGGCCGAGGCTCCTCAGGGCCGCGCACTACAGGGCGGGCAGGGCGGTCATGAAAGTGAACAGGTGGATGGACGTGCGGGGGGCGCGGGACGCGGACGTGGTGTTCGTCAACAGGGACCTGGCGGGGGGAGGGCTCTTCTTCGAGCGTCGGCTCTTCAGGCAGAACCCGCGCGTGGTGTTCGATTTTGACGACGCGATATTCATCGGGAGGAACGAATACGCCGTCCGCTGGATGTGCGAGCATGCGGGCTGGGTGACGCCGGGCAACGCGTACCTCGCCGAGTTCGCGCGGAAGTACTCCTCCCGCGTGTCGATCATCCCGACCGTGGTGGACACCGACCGGTACGTCGTGCGGCGCACGGACGGGGAGGAGCGGCGCGGCAGCGTGAGAATCGGATGGAGCGGGTCGGACCGCTCGCTCCCCTCCTCGCTCTACCCGTTCCTGGACATGCTCGCGCGGCTCCAGCGGTCGCTCCACTTTGAATTCGTCATCATTACCAACAGTCCTCCCCGGCTTCCCTCGACGGACCTGCGCTTCACGTTTCACCCGTGGAGCGTCGAAGACGAGTACCGGATCGAATCGACGATGGACGTCGGCTTGATGCCCCTGGTCGACGAGGAATTCCAGCGGGGCAAATGCGGCCTGAAACTCCTGCAGTACATGGCAGCCGGCATACCCACCGTCGCGTCGCCGGTGGGCGTCAACCGGGACATCGTCGTTCACGGGAAGACCGGCTACCTGGCGACGACGCCGGGAGAGTGGGAAGACGCGCTCTCGGAGCTTGTGCGCTCGGCGTCGCTCAGGGCGGCGATGGGCGCCGCCGGCAGGAGCGTGTGCGAAGAGCAGTGGTCGATCAGGCGCTGGTTGCCCGAGCTCTCGGACATCCTCCACCGGGTGGCCGGGAACGGGGGATAGGGCGTGGCCGCCGGTCAGCGCGCGGGGGAAGACGTCGTCGTCCGCCGGTCGCTTGCGGGGGGAGAGATCCCCGCGGAGAGCCGTGAAGGCCTGGAGCCGGGCGCCGGCGTGTCCGTCATCGTGTGCACGTACCGCCGTGCGCCGAGCATGCGCCGGTTTCTCGATTCTCTCCGGAACCAGGAGCGTCTCCCCCGGCGTCTCGTCGTCGTCGACGCGAGCGACGATGAAAACACAGAACGGATGCTGGCCTCGTCGCCCGACGCTTCCGGGTGGGGGACCGAGACCTGGTATTTCCGCGTGCAGGGTGCGCTCCGGGGACTCACGCGCCAGAGGAACTTCGGCCTCACGTGGATAGAGACCGACCTGGTGGCATTCTTTGACGACGACATCGTCCTTTCTCCCGGATGTCTGGGGGCGATGGAGGACGTGTACCGCCGCGAGGGGAATTCGGTGGCCGGGGTCGCCGCCGTGATGGATGGCGCGGGATCACCGCCCGATCTCCTCTGGCGCACGCGGCGCGCCCTGGGCGTCGTCGCCAGTCTCAGGCCGGGTACGTACCAGAGATCCGGCATGTCGATACCATGGTCGTTCCTGCAGTCGCCTCCCGATGTGACGGACGGCGACTACCTCCCGGGGGGCGCCACGATGTGGCGAACGGCGGTGATCCGCGATCTCGGGTTCAACGAGGGGTTCGCGGGATACGGACAGGGGGAGGACCTTGAGATGTCGCTCCGCGCACGGCGCAGGGGGAGGCTGGTCCTCGCGGGGAAGGCGCACCTCCGGCACCTCCATGAGGAGGGGGGCCGGCCGGATGATTTCACGCTCGGCTATATGGCGATCCACAACAGGTTCCTGATTCAGCGCCGGGGGCTTGACGATCGCTCGTGGCGGGACGTCGCGCTGTTTGGCTATGCATGGGGAGTCGACACGCTCCTCTTGCTCCGGCACCTCCTCTTCCCGTCGCGGTGCCTGGGGGTCGTCCGCCAGGCGGGAGGCCGGCTGAAAGCAGCGATTGACCTCGTCCGCGGGAAATAACACCGGGAGATTGCACGAGCATGGAAGGAAACGTACGAGAGCGCGGCACGCTCCTCTTCTTCTGGGATTATGACGCAGAGTGGGGGGCCGAGCGTTCCCGCGGGCCCGGCGGTCCAAAGGCGTGGGGTCCGCTCGAATTCCCGAACACGGACGAGCTGCTCGACCTCCACGCCAGGTACGCGATCCCTGCGTGCTTCGCCGTGGTCGGCGCTGCGGCGCTCCCGGGGGCGCGGCCGTACCAGGACCCCGCGCAGGTGAGGCGCATCCACGACTCCGGTCACGAGGTGGCGAGCCATTCATTCCGCCATGACTGGCTCCCGGGGCTCAGCGGCGCGGCACTCCTCGGGACGCTGCGCGAGAGCCGGCACGCGCTCGAACAGTGCATAGGCGCGGCCGTGCGAACGTTCGTCCCGCCGTACAATCAGCCCTTCGACTATCCGCGGGGGCTCTCATTCAGCCTGGCTGAACGGCGTGAAGTCCCCCGCGCCCGGACGGACCTGCGGTCGCTCTGCGACGCGCTCGGCGAAGCAGGATACGGCTTCTGCCGCGTCGCCTACAGGCCCCTCTGGCAGCGGGCCGGGGAGAGGGCGATGTCGCGGCGTCTCGATCGTCCCTCGCGCCTGGAGAAGATCGGCCCGGTCACGTGCGTGCGGCTCAATACGCCGGGGGGGTTCGGCCCCGAGGCGGAGGCGATGGTCAGAAGGTGCGCCGCAGAGGGGGGGATCGGCGTGATCTACGGCCACCCGCACTCGATTCACACGGGCAACGCACAGGACATGCGCCTGCTTCTCCCCATGATGGGGCTGATCCGCGAGATGCGGGACCGGATGGGACTGCGCGTGGCGCTCCCACGCGAACTGCCCGGGGAGGCGTAGGCGATGAGGCTCTGCGCGATCGCGTTCAAACCGTGCTGGCAGGATGAAGGGGGGCGGTGGCTCTCGGACGGCGGCCACCCCTTCCAGATGCGGGCGCTCTCCACGCTCTTTGACGAGATGACGCTGGTGATTCACCGCCGCAGGACGCCTGGCTCGGGGGGGATGCCCCTGCCGGAAAACGCCGAGATCGTCCCCTTGAGGAGCCCGGCGGGAGCCGATCTGCGCCGCAAGCTCTCGGTGGCGGCGGGTCTCCCCCGGTATCTCGTGGCGCTCCTGAGAGTCATCAGGAAGTCGGACGTCGTGCATACGGCGGTCCCGAGCGATATCGGGCTCATCGGCATACTGATCGCCCTCCTCCTCAGGAAACGACTGATCGTCCGCTACAGCGGTTCCTGGGTTGCGACCGGCCAGACGACAATGGCAAACAGGATCACGAGGGGACTCATGAGGGCATTCGCGGGAGGGAGGAACGTGATGCTTGCGACGGGGGAGGGGGAAAAGCCGCCTGCGCCCGGCATATCATGGCTCTTCTCTACGGCGCTCTCCGAGCGGGAGGTGAGTGAGACCCGTCCCGAGTGTTCACGCGGCCTGGGGACGCCCCCCCGGTTCGCCTATATCGGCCGGTTGTCCGGAGAAAAAGGAGTGGCTGTCCTTATCGACGCCCTGGGGATACTCTTGCGGGCGGGAGTGCGTCCCCTGCCTGAAATACTCATCATCGGAGACGGTCCCGAGAGGAACGCCCTGGAGAAGCAGGCGACGGCGCTCGGGGCGGCCACCTCGATCCGCTTTGCCGGACAGCTCGACCGGGGAGCCCTCAAGGCGGCCCTTGCGGGCGTCGATGCCTGCGTCCAGCCCTCGCTCACAGAAGGCTTCAGCAAGGCGTGGCTCGACGCATTCATCTCGGCCCTCCCGGTCGTGGCTTCCGACGTCGGCGCCGCCGCCATGGTGATCGGGAGGAACCATGAACGGGGCTGGCTCGTTCCCCCAGGCGACAGCGGGGCCTTGGCCAGGGCGCTCCGGGACGTGCTGAGCGGTCCTGTCGATTGGCCCGCGCTCCGGAGGCGATGCAGGAGCTATGCGGAGGGGAGGACGCTGGAGGCGTGGGCCGGCGAGATCGGGGCGAGGTGCGCCGATCAATGGCACATGCGCGTCGTCCGGGGGAAGATCGCGCCGTGAGCGGGAAGAACAGACAGGGGGAGCCGCTCCGGGTCGCGCTCGTCGCGGGGGGGCTCGGAAAAGGGGGAGCGGAGAAGCAGCTTGTCTACATGGCGCGAGCACTCAAGGGCGCCGGGGTGGACGTCCGCGTCTACTGCCTGAGCCGGGGAGAATTCTACGAGCGCGCGCTTTCGGAGATGGGGCTTGCGCCGCGGTGGATCGGGCAGCACGCATCGCCCCCTCTGCGCGTGCTGAAACTGACCGCAGAGCTGATCACGTACAGGCCGCACATCGTTCAGTCGGCGCATTTCTACACGAACCTCTACGCGGCGGCGGCTTCCCGGGCGTGCGGCGCGGTGTCGATCGGGAGCATCCGCAGCGACGCGCTCTACGAGATGAAGATGAACAGGTTCTACGGGCCGCTGCTGCTCCGCGCGCCCGGGGGGCTGATCGCGAATTCAAACGCCGCAAGGCTGAACGCTCCCGCGATCGGGGCGCGGGCAGGGGAGATCACCGTGGTGTCCAACGTGATCGATATCGAGGCATTCGACAGGGAAGCGGGCCCCCGGCGTCCGCCTGTCGAGGGGGACGGGGCGACGTGCATGGTCGTCTGCAACCTCCGCGCGAAGAAACGGGTCGACGTGTTTCTCAGGGCACTCGCGATTGCGCGGCGCGACGCACCGACGCTCCGGGGGGTGGTTGTGGGTGACGGGGAGAAAAGGAATCCGCTTGAGGCCGAAGCGCGGGAGCTGGGATTGCTCCCGGCGGGCGTCGAGTTCCTCGGCCGCCGGGACGATGTCCCCGCCCTCATGCGCAGGGGGGATATATTCGTCATGCCCTCGGAACACGAGGGTTTTCCCAACGTGATCCTGGAGGCGATGGCCGCTTCTCTTCCCGTGGTGACGACCCCCGCCGGGGACGCGGCGACAGTCGTTGTGAACGGTGTCACGGGATATGTCGTGGATTTCGACGATGTTGAAGGAATGGCGGGGCATCTCGCGGCACTCTGGAAATCACGCGAGATGCGCGAGCGGGCAGGCAATGCCGGCCGCCGCCGTGTCGAGCAGGATTACAGCTTCGGGTCACTGGGAGCGCGGATTCTGGCAGTCTACGCAGAGCTTGCGGCGAGGCACGGGAACTCCCGCCTCCGAATGGCGCTTCAAACCACGTCGATTTCCGGGAGTCACCTCAATGCATAAACGGGACGCAGCGTTCCTGCCGGTCTTCGGCGACAGTCCGGCGCGCGGTACGGCCCCCGGGCAGGATGGGGGGATGGCGCGAACGATTCTCTTTCAGGCGCCGCGCGATGCGCGAGAGCTCGACCGCTGGGCGATCGCGTTTGTCGTCTTTATCGCGCTTGCGTGGGGGGTGGGGATGGTCGCCGGATTCCAGACCGCGCTCACGCTCCTCACGATCGGGGCGTTCCTGGCGGCGATATTCGGCGTGCACAAGCCGCTGGTCGGGCTCGTCGGCATCGGGATGCTCTGCACGATGGACGCGATGTCGCGCGTCCTCCTCCTGACCGGGGGACTTCTCCGCTGGAACACGCTCAACTACTGGCTCATCCTGGTCATCGGGCTCAACCTGTCGTTCGTGCTCCGGCTCAGGGATATCCAGTCCCGGCTGGCGCTCCTGTTTGTTCTCCTCCTGACGCTCGGGCTCCTGATGGTCGACGCGGAAGACATGGAAACGGGCATCATGAGCGTGCTGAATACCGTGATCTTCTTCGGCATCATGGTCTATTTCGCGCCGGGAAGGCGCAATCCCCGCGTCTGGTACCTCCAGGGAGTCGTCTGCGGCACGCTGGCCGCGCTCGGGAGCTTCGTCTATTTCATCCAGAAGGACGGGTTGCCGTACGTCAACCCCAACGCGTGGGCCTATTTCCCCCTCACGGCGATCTTCGCGATCTGCCTGGGCTACAGGTTCGCTCCGCGGGGATGGCGCGGGCAAACGCTCTGCTGGGCGCTGGCGGTGGCGAACGTCGGGTGGGTCTTCCTGAGCGGGAGCCGGGGCTCGCTCCTCGTGGCGTCGGCGTGCATGCTGTTCCTCCTCCTGACGACGCGGAGCGTCTCGCAGCGGATCGTCTACAGCGCGCTCGCCCTCGTCATGGCGCTTATCACCATCACGAAGTTCACCGACCTCAACGCCGACGCGATCCACCGCATTTCAAAGCTGCTGGACCCGCAGGAGAGCTATGCCGCCAGGACCAGCGGCCGGTCGGACCTTGCGCTCGGTGCCTGGTACATATTCCGCGACCATCCCATGGGGGTCGGTACCGGCGGGTTTGCACAGGCCTGGGTCAACATGGGCTACAGGCAGTCCCTCTCGGGTTTCGCATACGGCAAGGAAATGCAGGCGCACTCCGGGTGGACGAAAACGCTCGCGGAAAACGGCATCCCCGGCGTCCTCGCGCTCCTCTTCTTCGTGGGCTCGTTCGCCTCGGTGGGCTGGAAGCGGAAGCGCATCGGCGTGTGGCCGCTCGGGCTCCTGGCAACCGCGGTGTATGTCCTTGCGTTTCTCTCCACCGATTTTGCCGGGAAAGGCCTCTGGTATTTCGCGGCGGGGGCGACGACGCTCCTGAACCTGAGGGTTCTCTCCGTGCGCCGGAACCCGGCCCGGGAGGCGGGCGCGCGGACGCCCGCCGCCGCCGCACAACCGGCGGAGATGCGTCCATGAAAATCGTGGTGACCGGCGCGGCCGGCTTCATCGGATCGCACCTCGCGGAACGGCTCGCCGGCGACGGCCACGACGTGAGCGGGATCGATTGCCTCACCGGCAACTATGCACGCGCGCTCAAGGAGCGCAACGTGGCCGACCTCCGCGGGGGAGGCGTGGATGTGCTCCCCCTCGACATCGCTTCGGACGATCTTCGGGAGGCGCTCAGGGATGCCGAGGCGGTCTACCACCTGGCCGCACAGCCCGGCCTCTCCGCGCGCACGCCGTTCGAGGCGTTCGAGCGCAACAACGTGGTGGCGACGTTCCGGTTGCTCGAGGCACTCCGGTCCTCCTCCGGCCTCCGGCTGTTCGTCCATATCTCGACGTCCTCCGTGTACGGGGCCAACGCGACGGGCGATGAATCGAGCGAGCCCTGCCCCACGTCGTACTACGGCGTGACGAAACTCGCCGCCGAACAGCTCGTTCTCGCGGCGTCCAGGGACCGAGGATTCCCGGCCTGTTCCATGCGGCTCTTTTCCGTGTACGGTCCCCGGGAGCGTCCCGAAAAGCTCTATCCGCGCCTCATCCGCTCCATGCTCGAGGGGGCGGAGTTCCCGCTGTTCGAGGGAAGCGATCATCACCTGCGGAGCTTTACATACGTCGGCGACGCAGTCGAGGGCCTTGCAGCTGCCCTGAAGTTCCCGGACCGGTGCACGGGGGAGATATTCAATATCGGGTCCGACGCGGCGATCACGACCGGCGAGGGGATCAGGATCGTGGAGCGGATCATGGGCGTCAGTGCGAAGATCGTGCGGGTCCCCCGGAGGCCGGGGGACCAGCTTGCGACGAAGGCGGATATCGCCAAGGCGCGCCGCGTGCTCGGGTACGCGCCCCGGACGCCGGTCGAAGAGGGACTTGCGCGCGAGGTCCAATGGCATCGCCTGGGTGAAAAGGAACAAACCTGATGGAAAGAACGTGACACCGAACGACACGCCGCTGCTCCGGTCCGTGGATGACAGTCCCGGGAGCGAGGGCCGGAGCATCCTCTTTGTCGGGAACTACCTG
Source organism: Bacteroidota bacterium (assembly GCA_035516035.1). Classification (GTDB taxonomy): domain Bacteria; phylum Bacteroidota; class Ignavibacteria; order UBA10030; family UBA6906; genus Fen-1273. The sequence continues at coordinate 20,987 of DATJAS010000105.1, forward strand.
ACGAGGATCTCGGGCTCGAACATGCCCAGCCAGGAGATCGCCTCCTCCCTGCGCGCGCGGGGATGGACGGTCTACATGACGTCGGGCTACATTGCCCGGCTCCCCCGGCTCCTGGACATGATGACGACGGCCTGGCGCCTTCGCCGCCGTTACCAGTGCGCGCTCGTCGACGTGTTCAGCGGCGATGCGTTTTTCTGGGCCGAAGCCGCATGCTGGGTGTTCCGCCTCGCGGGAAAGCCCTACGGCCTGACGCTGCACGGCGGAAACCTCCCGGCCTTCGCCCGCAGGTGGCCCGGGCGCGTGCGCAGGCTGCTCGAATCGGCGGCGTTCGTCACGTCTCCATCCCGCTACCTCCAGGAGGGGATGAAACCTCTCTACGGGCGCACCATTCTCGTGCCCAACTGCGTCGAAATCAACCACTACAGGTACAGGGAGAGGCGGAGCCTGCGCCCGCGCATAGTCTGGCTCCGCGCGTTTCACGAGATTTACAACCCGACGCTCGCTCCCCGCGTCGTCGCCGCACTGGCGGCGGAGTTCCCGGACATCCGCCTGGTGATGGCCGGGAGGGACAAGAAAGACGGGTCGTTCCATGAAACCCGCGCACTTGCACAACGCCTCGGCGTGGCCGACCGCATTGAATTTCCGGGCGGCGTGCCGAAGGAGGAAGTTCCCCGGCTCCTTGAAGATTCGGACATACTGCTCAATACGACGAACGTCGATAATACGCCCATCAGCGTACTCGAAGCGATGGCGTGCGGGCTCTGTGTGGTGAGCACAAACGTGGGGGGGATACCATATATGCTCGAGGATGGGGAAGATGCTCTGCTCGTGCCGCCGAACGACCCGGCCGCGCTCGCACAGGCGATCCGGAGGCTCCTGATGTCTGATGGGCTTGCCGGCAAGTTGTCCCGTAACGGGAGGGAGAAGGCACAGCACTACGACTGGTCGGCCGCCTTCCCCCAGTGGGAGCGGCTGCTCGACGGGCTCCGGCAGCCAGGGACGCCGGTCGCGCCCGGGACGTCCCCGGTGCTCTTCGTCGGCAATTTCTTTTCGTCCGTCACGGGGGCAAACTCGCTCAGCGAGGAGGTCGCCGGCCATCTCGAGGCGGACGGCTGGAAGATCTACATGACGTCGCATAAGATGCGGCGCCTCTGGAAGCTCGCGGACATGGTGATGACGACCTGGCGCCTCAGGCGCCGGTTCGACTTCGGTCACGTCGACGTCTTCAGCGGCGACGCCTTCTTCTGGGCCGAGGCGGTCTGCTGGGTGCTGCGCCGGGCCGGGAAATCGTACGTCCTGACGATGCGCGGGGGGAATCTCCCCCTCTTCGCCGAACGCTGGCCGCGGCGCACGCGCCGGCTTCTCGGCTCCGCCGCCGCCGTTACCGCCCCGTCCCCCTATCTCAAGGAGACGATGACGCCGTATTCCCCTTCGGCGATCCTGCTCCCGAATTCGCTCCACGTTTCACAGTACCACTACCGCGAGCGGACCGTGGCACGGCCCCGGATCATCTGGCTCCGGGCTTTTCACGAGATCTACAACCCCACGCTCGCTCCCCGGATCCTCGCGGCCCTCACCGGCGATCATCCCGATGTCCACCTGACGATGGTCGGGCGCGACAAGGGGGACGGGAGCTACGAGGCGACACGGACGCTTGCGGAGTCGCTCGGTGTCGCCGGCCGGATGGAGTTCCCCGGCGGCGTCACGAAAGCCGATGTGCCGCTCTGGCTCGAAAGGTACGACATCTTCCTGAACACGACGAACATCGACAATACGCCGGTGAGCGTCCTGGAAGCGATGGCGTGCGGCCTCTGCGTCGTCAGCACGAACGTCGGCGGGATCCCGTACCTCCTGGACGACGGCCGGGACGCGCTCCTCTCGGCGCCCGGGGACGCGGCGGGACTTGCGGGCTCCATCGCGCGTGTGCTCCGGGAGGAGGGGCTTGCCGCGCGCCTCTCGCACAACGGGAGGATGAAGGTGGAGCAGTTCGACTGGTCGATCACGATGCCGCAATGGAAAAAGCTCTTCGGCGCGCTGGGGAACGGGGAGGCGTCCGGCGCGCAGACTGTCCGGGAACACGGTCGATGAGCGATGCCCTCCTGCGGCTCTACCACCGGTCTCCTCCCGCGCTCCGTTCGCTCATCGCGGGCTCGCGGGGATACTACCTCCGCGCCTGGAGATACGGCCGCGACACGGAAGCGCTTGTCGCGGAGGCGCTCGAGCGTGAATCGTGGCCGCCGGAGAAGTGGGCCGGGTGGCAGCGTTCGCGCGCGGCGGAGCTCCTCTGGCGCGCGTCCCGGGACGTTCCGTTTTACAGGGAGCTCTGGTCAGCCCGGAGGCGCCGGGGGGATGCCCGCGCGGTGGAGTATCTCGAGCACTGGCCGGTCCTGGAAAAGGAAACGCTGCGCCGGGATCCGGGCGCGTTCGTCGCAGCGGACAGGCGCCGTTCGCTGATGTTCCATGAGCACACGAGCGGCACGACCGGGAAGCCGCTCGACGTCTGGTTCACGCGGGAGACGGTGAAACGCTGGTACGCGCTCTTCGAGGCGAGATGGCGGCGGTGGAACGGCGTGTCGCTCGCCGATCGCTGGGCGCTCCTCGGCGGACAGCTCGTCGCTCCGGTCGCACAGCAGAAGCCTCCGTTCTGGACATGGAACGCCGGGCTCCGGCAACTCTACATGTCGTCCTACCACCTTGCCCCGCGATTCCTCCCCTCGTACGCTGACGCGCTCGTGCGGTACAGGATCAGGTACCTCTGGGGTTACGCATCTTCCCTCTACGCGCTTGCGCAGTCAGTTCTCCGCGAGGGACGGACGGATCTCCGGCCGGTCGTCGCCGTGACGAACGCGGAGCCCCTCTATCCTCACCAGCGCGAGGCCATCGGCGCGGCGTTCGGCTGCCCTGTGCGCGAGACGTACGGCATGACGGAGATCGCGGTCGCGGCCGGCGAATGCGCCTCGGGGACGATGCACCTCTGGCCCGAAGTGGGGATCGTCGAGGCGTGCGACGGCGATGCCGCGCTGAAGGAAGGGGAAACGGGCGAGCTTGTCTGCACGGGGCTCCTGAACCGGGACATGCCCCTGATACGCTACCGGGTCGGTGACCGCGGCGCCCTCGGGGAGGGGGGGGCACAGTGCTCCTGCGGCCGCACGCTCCCGTCGCTACGGTCGATCGAGGGGAGATCCGACGACGTCCTCCTGACTGCGGACGGTCGGCCGGTCGGGCGCCTCGATACGGTGTTCAAGGGGAGCTTACCGCTGCGTGAAGCGCAGATCATCCAGGATGCGCGCGATCACGTGAGGATCCTGTTCGTCCCGTCGGAGGGTTACACGCCGGAATCGGGGCGCGCGATCGTCGCGCGCCTGCAGGACAGGATGGGTCCCGTGCGTGTGACGCTGGAGCAGGTGGAGCGGATTCCCCGCTCGGCGAACGGGAAGTTCCGCGCCGTCGTGAACTCCATGGGGGAAGCGCCGGCGGCCGCAGGGGCGCGCGGGGAGGGGAACAGGGGATGATCGGCAGGATCACGCTGAAGCGCGCGCTGAAGAGGACCGCGGGACTCGCCGCCGTCGCGGACGCGTCGATCCGCCGCCGGGGTGCGGCGCCGCACGCATGCATACTGGTCTACCACAGGATTGCCGATGTCTCCTTCGTCGATCCCGCGTGCGACGACTGGAACGTCGATCCCCGGACGTTCGAGAGGCAGGTGGCGGCGCTTGCAGAATGCGCGACGATCGTTCCCCTTTCGGACGTGCTCCGCCTCCTGGCGGAGCGCAGAAACGAAACGCGGCCGCTCGCGTGCCTTACGTTCGACGACGGGTATGCGAATTTCGCCTCGGCCGCCCTGCCGGTGCTCGTCCGGTACGGTGCGCCGGCGACCGTGTTCGTCGTGACGGATGCCATGGACCGCGAGGGGCCCATGCCGTTCGATGCCTGGTCCCGGGCCCACGCTGCTGATCAGCCACCGGAGGCGTGGCGTCCCCTGCGGTGGGAGGAGCTTGACCGCTGCGTCGCGACGGGGCTTGTCGCCGTGGGCGCCCACTCCCACACGCACCGGAACGGGCTCGGGGCGACGCGCGAGGAACTTGACGAGGAGGCCTCGCGCGCGCGTTCGCTCCTCGTGGCCCGCTACGGGGCGGCGGCCGGAGAGGCATATTCGTATCCCTACGGCAGCAGGAGGCTCGGACAGGTCACGGACGCGTATGTCGGCGCGGTCCGCCGGGCGGGGTTTCGCACCGGGGTCACGACCGACCTTGGCGTAGCGCTCCCCGGCGACGACCCGCTCGCGCTCCCGCGCGTCGAGGCGCACGGGCTCGATACCGGTGCGGTCATCACCGCCAAGGCCAGGGGCGCTCTCGGCCCCTACCGGCTGACGGACCGCCTGCGGCGGGCGCGCCGCGCCGGCGCATCCACCGAAGGAGGGCACTGAACGGACATGTCCCGAACGCCGCTGGTCACCGTCATCATGCCTGTCCGCAACGAGGGGGAAATCATCCGCGAGAGCCTGGGGGCGGTCCTCGCGCAGGACTACCCCCGGGAGAAGACGGAGATCATCGTCGTCGACGGGATGTCGACGGATGGCACGCGCGCCGTCGTCGCCGGCCTCCAATCGGGGGATCCCCGCATCACGCTCATTGACAATCCGCGGAAGATCGTGCCCAGCGCAATGAACCTGGGCTTCGCCCGCGCGCGCGGCGAGATCATCGTGCGCGTCGACGGCCACTGCAGGATTGCCCCGGACTACGTCCGGCGCTGCGTTGACCATCTCCTTGCCGGCCGCGTCGACGGCGTCGGGGGTCCAGTCCGGACGATCGGTGAGACCGGCGTCGCGCGCACCATCGCGCTTGCGATGAGCTCCCCGTTCGGCGTGGGGGGCTCGGCGTTCCGCACCGTGAACGACCGGACGATGCTTGCCGACACGGTGCCGTTCCCCGCGTACACGCGGTCGATCATGGAGCGGGCCGGGCCGTACGACGAGGAGCAGGTGCGCAACCAGGACGACGAGTACAACTACCGCCTGCGGAAGCTCGGGGCGAAGATCCTGCTCGCCGCCGACGTCAGATCTGACTACTACAGCAGGAGCTCGATCAGGTCACTCTGGAGGCAGTATTACCAGTACGGCTACTGGAAAGTCCGCGTGCTCCAGAAACACCCCCGCCAGATGAAGCTGCGGCAGTTCGTCCCCGCGTCGTTCGTCGCGGCGCTCCTGGCGGCGGCCGTGAGCGTCCCGTTCGCCGCCCAGGGAGCGGCGGCGCTGGCCGCAGTCGCGGGAGCGTACTGCGCCGCCGCGATCGCGGCGGCGGTGCTGACGGCGCGCAGGGAGAAGATGTCGATGGCGCCGCTGCTCGCGCTCGCCTTCGCGACGCTCCACCTGTCGTACGGGCTCGGGTTTCTCGTCGGCATGATCGCGTTTGCACGCATGTGGGGGCACTCCCGTCCCCCGCACACCATTTCACAACTGTCCGGAACACCATGAGAGAGCAATTCCTTCCGTTTGCGCTTCCCGACCTGGACGAAACGGAGTATGCCGAAATCCGCGAGGCGCTCGCCTCGGGCTGGGTGACCACGGGGCCGAAAACCCGGCTCTTCGAATCGCAGTTCGCTGCGGCCGTCGGGGCGAAGCACGCCATCGCGGTGAACTCGTGCACCGCGGCCATGCACCTGGCGCTGGAGGCGATCGGCCTCGGCAGGGGAGACGAAGTCATTACCACCCCCTACACGTTCGCGGCCACGGCGGAGGTGATCCGCTACTTCGACGCCCGGCCCGTCCTGGTCGACGTCGAGCGCCGGTACCTGAACATCGACCCCGCGCTCGTCGAGGCCGCGGTCACACCCCGCACGAAGGCCATCATGCCCGTGCACATCGCCGGCGTCGCGGCCGATCTCGATCCCCTCCACGCCATCGCCGCGCGCCACGGCCTGCGCGTGATCGAAGACGCGGCCCACGCGTTTCCCACGACCTGCGGCGGGAGGATGGTGGGGGGACTGAGCGATTGCACCTGTTTCAGCTTCTACGCGACAAAGACGATCACGACGGGCGAAGGGGGGATGATCACGACCGGCGACGACGCCCTCGCGGAGCGGTGCAGGATCATGGCCCTGCACGGTATCAGCAAGGACGCCTGGAAGCGCTACACCGCCGAGGGGTCGTGGTACTATGAGATCATCGCCCCCGGCTTCAAGTACAACATGACGGACGTCGCCGCGGCGATGGGGATCGCCCAGCTCAGGAAGTACCGTGCGATGCACGAGCGGCGCTCGGCGATCGCCCGCGCCTACACGGAGGCGTTCAGCCGCGTGCCGGAGCTGCAGGCCCCGTCGGAGCGCCCCGGCGAGCGGCACGCCTGGCACCTCTACATGCTCCGGCTGAACCTCGACCGGCTCCGGATCGACAGGGCCGCGTTCGTCGAGGAGCTGAAGAAGAAGAACATCGGGACGAGCGTCCATTTCATCCCGCTCCATGTCCACCCGTACTACCGGGAGACGTTTGGCTACACCCCGGCGGATCTCCCGGTGGCGTACGGCGAGTATCTCCGGGAGATCTCGCTCCCGATATTCTCGAAAATGAGCGACGGCGACGTCCGGAGCGTGATCGGGGCCGTCACGGAGATCGCAGGCGCCAACCGCCGCTAGCGAGGCGGATGCACACTCTATCAACAATCGCAGGAACATCGCATGCATGCACTTGTCTCAGGAGGAGCAGGGTTCATCGGTTCGAACCTGGTGGAAGCGCTGGTGAGGGGCGGGCACCGGGTCAGCGTGCTCGATAACCTCTCGACCGGCAAGCGGGAAAACCTGGCAACGCTCGGCGCTCAGGTGGACGTGATCGAAGGGGACATCAGGCACTACCACACGGTGTGGGAGGCGCTCCAGGGAATCGAGGTCGTCTTCCACCAGGCCGCGCTCCCGTCCGTCCCGCGGTCCGTGCGCGATCCCCTCACCTCCAATGCCGTCAACGTGGACGGGACGCTGAACATTCTCTACGCGGCGAAAGATGCCGGGGTGAAACGCGTTGTCTATGCGTCGTCCTCCTCCGTCTACGGGGACACACCCGAACTTCCCAAGCACGAGGGGATGCGCCCGAACCCCCAGTCGCCCTACGCCGTCTCGAAGCTCGCGGCGGAGCAGTACTGCGGCGTCTTCACGCGCCTGTACGGCCTGGAGACTGTCGCGCTCAGGTATTTCAACGTGTTCGGGCCCCGGCAGGACCCGTCGTCGCAGTACTCCGCCGTGATTCCAAAATTCATCAGGGCGATACTGGCCGGGGAGCGGCCCGTGATCTACGGGGACGGCGAGCAGACGAGGGACTTCACGTTCGTGGCGAACGTCGTGGACGCGAACCTGCGTGCCGCCTCCGCGACCGGGGCCCGGGGCGTGGCGATGAACTGCGCGTGCCACGACCGTGTCTCGCTCAACCAGCTCGTCGCCGAGATCAACGCTATTCTGGGGACATCCGTCCAGCCGACGTACGCCGAGCCCAGGCCCGGGGACATCAAGCATTCATTCGCGGCCATCGATCTTGCGCAGAAGGAGATCGGTTACGCCCCCTCTGTCCCGTTCCGGGAGGGGCTGCAGAAGACAGTTGCCTGGTACCGCGAGAAGCTTTCGGGCACGGCGGCACATGTAACTCGTTAGGGGTCAACACGTTGGCAGATGCGCCGGGGGGTGCGATGCATCACACTCTTTCTCGCAGGATTTTTCGATGTTGAACCACATTTCAGGGACAACCAGCACAGGCCAGCCTCGGTTATCAGACGCATTTTCGCAACGGGTACTTGATATTCTGTGTTCCGGCGCGGGACTGATCCTCCTGTCGCCGCTTTTTCTTCTCGTGGGGGCGATCGTGAAGCTGCAGGACGGGGGTCCCGTATTCTACAGCTCGCAGCGGGTGGGGAGGGGAGGAAGACTCTTTAGTATTTACAAGTTCCGGAGCATGGTCCAGGGGGCGGACCGGATGGGGGGAGGGCTCACCGTGAGAGGCGACGCCCGCGTGACGCGCGCGGGGAGATTGCTGCGCGCGTACAAAATCGACGAACTTCCCCAGCTCATCAATGTATTTAAGGGGGAGATGAGCCTGGTGGGAGCACGGCCCGAAAACCCCGGGTACGTCGAGCACTACACTCCGGAACAGCGGGAGATACTGCAGTACAGGCCGGGGATCACGAGTCCAGCGTCTCTCCGTTACCGGAAAGAAGAGGAGATGCTGGGCGGGGGGGACACCGATGCGCTCTACCTGGGGAAGATACTGCCGGAGAAGCTCGCTATCGACCTGGCGTATCTCAGGAGCCGCACAGTGGTGTCGGATGTGATCATCGTATTACGAACGATCGGGGGAATCGGATAATGAAAAAGCGTTTGGAGATGCTTTCCAGGCTCAGGAATCGCGACCTGCTCATGGTCGACATCCTGCTGGTCTCGCTCGCGCCCTGGATCTCCTTTTACGTCAGGACGGAGAGTCTTCACGAGCTTCGGTTGTATACCAACCCGCTGGCCACGTTCATGGTGCTGGACGGGTTGTGCAAGCTGCTGATCTTCTATGTCACCGGCCTCTACGCGCAGTACTGGCGCTACGCGAGCGTGCAGGAGCTGGCCACGCTGCTGCGGGCGACGATCCTGGCGGCGGTGGTGGAGGTCGTCCTCTTCTTCGTCGTCTTTACGCCGATCGGCATCATTCCGTACGGGTTCCCGCGGTCCCTCCCCGTCCTGGACGGGCTGTTTTCCATGCTCTTCGTGGGGGCCGTGCGTTTCAGCGTCCGCCTGGTGCAGTCGTGGCAGTCCCGCTCCGAGGAAGGGGCATCGATGAAGCCCACGCTCATCGTGGGCGCCGGCGTCGCGGGGGCCATGATCGTCAAAGAGCTCCAGGTGAACAGGCATCTCGGGCTTCTCCCGGTCGGGTACGTCGACGACAACCTGGAGAAGGTGGGGAAGAACATCCACGGCGTCCCCGTGCTGGGGACGCTGAAGGATTTCCCCAGGCTCCTGAAGACGCACCACGCGTCGCAGGTGATCATCGCCATGCCGACCGCCTCCGGCAAGAAGATCCGCGAGGTGGTGCAGGTCTGCAAGGAGCGGGGCGTCACGAGCAAGATCGTGCCTGCCCTCTTCGAGATCCTCCGCGGGACGGCGCGCGTCGACCAGTTCAGGAACATACAGCTTGAGGACCTCCTCCGCCGCGGCCCGGTCAAGACCGACACCAAGAGCGTCGTGGCGCTGCTCCACGGGACGCGCGTGATGGTGACCGGCGCGGGCGGGTCGATCGGCTCGGAAATTTGCCGGCAGGTGAAGGAATTCGGCCCGACGGAGCTCATCCTCCTCGGTCACGGTGAAAACTCGATCTTCCGGATTGCCAACGAGCTCATGGAGCACCCCAAGAAGGGGCTCACGGTGCGCACGGTGATCGCCGACATCCGCGACAAGGACCGGATGAACGCCGTCTTCGAGCAGTGCAGGCCGACGGTGATATTCCACGCCGCGGCGCACAAGCACGTCCCCCTCATGGAGGTGAACGTCTCGGAAGCGGTGACGAACAATGTGCTGGGAACGCGGAACCTGGTCGAGCTGTCCGAGAAGCACGGCGTGGAGCGGTTCGTGATGATCTCGAGCGACAAGGCGGTTAACCCGACCAGCGTCATGGGCGTCTCCAAGAGGATCGCCGAGCTGATCGTCCAGGAAGCGGCCCGCCGGATCGGGAAGACGTTCGTGACCGTACGGTTCGGCAACGTGCTCGGGAGCAGCGGCAGCGTCGTGCCGGTGTTCAAGCGGCAGATCGAGATGGGCGGGCCCGTCACCGTCACGCACCCCGAGGTGAAGCGTTTCTTCATGACCATCCCGGAGGCGGTCCAGCTCGTGCTCCAGGCGGCGACCATGGGGACGGGGGGCGAGACGTTCGTGCTCGACATGGGGGAGCAGATACCGGTGGTCGAGCTGGCCCGCGACATGATCCGTCTGAACGGGCTGGAGGAAGGGCGCGACATCGACATCGTGTTCACCGGGCTCCGCCCCGGCGAGAAGATGTACGAGGAGCTGTTCTACGAAGGGGCCCGGATCGAGCGGACGACGCACGAGAAAATCCTCGTGCAGTTCGGCAGCCTGGACCGGGACGTGGCCGTGCCGATGGCCGACGGGCAGGTCCAGATCCACCAGCACGTCGTCAGCGGGATGCCGGGCTACGAGGATCCCCTGGCCATGGATATCGACACGCTGATTGAGGCGGCGCACCAGGGATCGGAGAGCATCGTGCTCCGGCTCTTCGGCAAGCTCGTGCCGCAATTCCGGATGCCCGATCATGCGGCCGACGCCGAGGCGGCGATCGCCCGTGTGGCCACCGGGGGCGTGGCGGAACGCGTAAAACTCTAGATTCTTTGTCATTGCGAGGGGCGCCGCAGGCCAACGGTGGCGCCGTAGGCGCCTACGCCCCGAAGTCCGCTCTTTGGACCACGCCGCTCTCTGGCGTGGCAATCTGCCGGATTTTCCCTCCCTTGCAATTCACCCCCCTTGCCCGTATCTTTGCATTATGTTGAAAGTCCTCGTGATCGATGACGACGAGATGGTCCTCGCGCTCGTCCAGAAGATACTCACGATGGAGGGGTTCGAGGCACTGACGACGGCGGACGGGCCGCAGGGGCTCACGATTTACAAGGAGCGCCGGCCCGACATGGTCCTGCTCGACCTGGCCCTCCCGGGGATGAACGGCCTGGAGGTGCTCCGGAGGATCCGCCAGCTTGACCCTGAAGCCCGGGTCATCGTGGTGACGGGCTCCGGGTCGAATGAATCGGCAGAGGTGGCTCTGAGGTACGGCGCGTACGATTTTGTCAGGAAACCGGTCGATTACGCTGATTTTGTCAGGAGAATCAAGGCCGCCCTCCCCACCTGACCGGAAAGGACGAATACCCTCCCCTCTTGTTACACTGGTTTCCCTCCGCGCCCGATGGCGCCGCACGAATTCCAGCTCGCCGGTCAGTGATGCTCCGCGCCGGTGAGTGCCCTGACGCGTACACAGATCTATCAAGGTGAACTATGTTCACGAACGGGACAATCCATGACGTCGTGGTGCGCACGCTCGCAAAGCATATCGACGACCGCGGGTGGCTTGCCGAGCTGTTCCGGCAGGACGAGGTGGCGGCGGAGTTTATCCCCGTCATGGGCTACGTCTCGATGACCGCAGCCGGAGTGACGCGCGGGCCGCACGAGCACGCCGACCAGGCCGACTGCTTCGCGTTCCTGGGTCCCTCGAATTTCAAGATCTGGCTCTGGGACAACCGGAAGGCGTCTCCGACGTTCATGACACGGCAGATCGTGTACGCGGGGGAGGACGCGCCCCGCTCGGTGATCATCCCGCGGGGGGTCGTGCACGCCTACACGAACATCGGCGCTCAGAAGGGCATGGTGCTCAACTTCCCGAACAGGCTCTACGCCGGGGACGGGAAGAAGAGCCCGGTGGACGAGATCCGGCACGAGAGCGACCCGAAGTCTCTATTCCGCCTGGAGTGATTGATGCGTTCACTTCTCGTCACGGGAGGCGCAGGGTTCATCGGGAGCAATTTCGTGCGCTACTACCTTGAGGTTCACGCAGGCTGCCGTGTCGTCAACTTCGACAAGCTGACGTACGCCGGGAACCTGGAGAGCCTCCGGGACATCGAGCACAATCCGCGGTATGTCTTCGTGCGGGGGGACGTCTGCGACAGGGAGGCAGTCCTGGCCGCCATGAAGAGCCACGACGTCGATGCGGTCGTGCATTTTGCCGCCGAGTCGCACGTCGACAGGAGCATCCGGGGGGCGGCGGTCTTCGTGACCACAAACGTGCTCGGCACGCAGGTCATGCTGGACGCGGCGCGCGAGCACGGCGTGAAGCGGTTCCTCCATGTCTCGACGGACGAAGTGTACGGGTCGCTTGGGGCTACGGGGAAGTTCACCGAATCGACGCCCCTCCATCCCAACAGCCCGTATGCCGCGAGCAAGGCGGCGTCGGATCTCCTTGTGCTTGCGGCCGCGCACACGTTCTCCTTTCCCGCCGTGGTTACGCGCTGCTCGAACAATTACGGCCCGTACCAGTTCCCCGAAAAGCTCATCCCCCTCATGATCGCCAACGCGACCGACGGGAAGCCCCTCCCGGTGTACGGCCAGGGTCTGAACGTGCGCGACTGGCTCTACGTGGGCGACCACTGCACGGCGCTCGACGCCGTCCTGGAGCGGGGAAGAACCGGGGAAGTCTACAACGTCGGTGGGAACAACGAGTGGCGGAACATCGATATCGTCCGGCTGCTCCTGGCCCGGCTCGGGAAACCCGAGTCGCTCATCGCGTACGTGAAGGACCGTCCCGGTCACGATCTCCGCTACGCCATCGACGCCGGGAAGATCATGAGAGAACTCTCCTGGGCGCCCTCGGTGACGTTTGAACAGGGGCTCGGAGAGACGGTGACATGGTACGCTGCGCACGAAGACTGGTGGCGGCGCATCACGAGCGGCGCCTACCGTGAGTACTACAAGGAGATGTATGAAGATCGCTGACTGCACCACCCGCCTTGTGGCGGTGGCGTTCGCTGTCGCAGCGCTGCAGGGCGCAGAGGTTGTCCGGGCACAGACGCAGACGCAGGGACAGGCAAACCGGCCCGGGATGGACTTTGACCTTCTTGGCGACAAGGATAAGAGCTCCACGCTTTCGGTCGTCCAGCCCAGAGGCCTCGCGCTTGAATCGGTCATCTCGCCGGACCGCTACTACGTGGGTCCTTCGGATGGGTTCAGCGTGAGCGTGTGGTCGATCCCGCCGCTGACGTATCAGCTGACAGTGACCCCGGAAGGGACGCTGATCGTGCCGATGGTGGGGGAAATCCGCGTGGCCGGTCTGACGCTGAAGGCGGCGCGGGAAAAGACTCTGGAAGCTCTTCGCAGGACCTATCTTCGCAACGAGGTGACGATGACACTCGTTACCCCGCGGCCGCTCCTGGTGTTTGTCCAGGGGCAGGTGCTGAACCCCGGCTCGTACACCATGGCGGCGT
>DATJAS010000106.1:0-6034 GCA_035516035.1 Bacteroidota bacterium
GCGGTCACCCTGACGCTTCCCGTGCTGCTCATCGCCGGCTCTCCTTTGTGAAGGACCTGGTTTCTACGCGAAAACGCCGTTAAGGTACTCTACGGCCTCATGCGGGTTGTGCGACGTGAAATCCGCGCCGATACGGGCGCAAAACTCCCCCGTGATTGGAGCCCCGCCGACCATCACCCTGACGGCGGGATGCGCCTCCTTGATGGCGCGCACGCTCTTTTCCATGCTCGGCATGGTAATCGTCAGGAGCGCGGAAAGCCCCACGACGCATCCCGGGTAGCGGTCGATGGTCTCCAGGAACCTGCTTGTCGGAACGTCCACTCCGAGATCGATCACCTCGTACCCGCCCCCGGTGGCGATCATGGAGACGAGATTCTTGCCGATGTCGTGAAGGTCTCCGGAGACCGTGCCGATGACGAACCGGCCCTTCCGTTTCACCTCTCCCGACTCCAGGTACGGCTTGATATGCTTCAGGACGGCATTCATCGCGGCCGCGGAGATCACCAGGTTGGTCACGGCCGCCTTGTTCTCGCTGAACGCCTTCCCGACCCTGTCCATGCCCAGCATGCATCCTTCGAGGAGAGCTCCCGGTTGAAGCCCGGCGTCCAGCGCCCGTGCCGCAACCTCGTCAGCCCCGTCCTGGTCCTTCATGTCGGGGGGATACGGAGCCGCTCTGTACACCTTCCCGCGTGCGATGCACGTAGCGATGTGCTCGATAACGTCCTGCATAAGTCCTCGCCTTAGTGTGTTACATGGAGACCCGACTCCGCAAGGAGCGTGGGAACGACGCTCTCCCACTGGGAGGGCATGATATGGATGCCCCGCACCCCCTCCACGTTCTTCAGCGCATCGATCAGTTCCACAGCGATGCCGATGCCTTCCGCCTGCGGATCGCGCGCCCCGCGCATCCTGCTGATGGTGTCGTCCGGGATCCTCATCCCGGGGACGCGCTCGTTCATCCAGTGGAGCGCTTTTTCCGAACGGACCGGCATGACCCCTGCAATGATCGCCGCCTTCTCGTGAAGACCCGCGGCGACGACCCTTGCCATCCAGCGCGCGAACGCCGTCATGTCGAAGACGGGCTGCGTTTGAATGAACCGCGCCCCGGCGGCGATCTTCTTGTGGAGGCGAATGAGGCGCATCTCGAACGGCTCCGCAAACGGGTTGGCCGCCGCGCCGATGAAAAACGCCGTGGGCTTCTTCATCGCGGCGCCCGACAGCAGGGATCCTCCGTTCATCGTGGCGACCGTGGCGATGAGCTGGACCGAGTCAAGATCGAACACCCCCTTTGCCTCGGGCTGGTCCCCGAACGTCTGGTAGTCGCCCGTCAGGCAGAGCACATTGCGGATGCCGAGGGCCGCTGCGCCCAGGAGGTCGCTCTGGATTGCGAGCCTGTTCCGATCACGGCACGTCATCTGCATGATCGGCTCGATGCCTTCGTCGAGGAGGATTCTCGCGGAAGCGATACTGGAGAGGCGGACGATCGCAGTCTGGTTGTCGGTGATATTCACCGCATCGACGTACCCCTTCAGGTGCCGTGACTTCTCCCTGAGGACGTCGCCGTCGCAGCTTCCGGGGGGCCCGAGTTCGGCGCAGACGACGAACTCGCGGGCGTCAATCTTTTCCTGCAGTCCCATCGGCGACGAGTTCCTCCACGCGCTGCGTGTCGTTGCGGACCATCAGGATGGGTCCCCGGGCGCGCCTTTTGAAGACGTTGAGCCACGCCGAAGTCCCTTCCAGGTTCCAGTTGTGGATGCCGTTCAGCCGGTACAGCAGGCTGATCCGGTGAAGGCGCTCCGACCTGCGGTAGATCCTGTACCAGACGCACTTCCGGTCCGGATACACCTCGCATGAGCCGTCTCGGCCGGTCCCACCGCACGGACCGTTGCGCATGCGTTTGGGGCAATTCTGCGAGCAGATGAATGCCGTCGAGGAGAGCAGGCACTCGCCGCAGCGCTGGCACCCGAAGAGCGGCACCTTCACGATATCTTCAAACAGGAGGAGGACCCGCGAGAGCCTTCTCTCCCGCGGCGTGATCGCGCTGCCGGTAATTCTCCGGGCCCCGTTTGCCGCCTGAACACGCATCCGCAACCCCGCGTTGTGTGATTGCACGCCGGGGGCACTATGCCCCGGGCTCACGAGAGGTAGAGCATCACCCGCATGACCGCGTCGACCCCCTCGAGCGTCAGGACCTCCCGCAGGCACACCATCGCGGGATCGTCGCCGGGCAGGAGCGCGTAGCGGCGTTTCGTCGAGCCGATAATGGTGTTGAGTCCCGCCGGCATGGCCATTGTCAGGAATGCGCTTTCCAGGGGGCCCTTTGACGGCGATCCATCCCCCCTCTTCGAGGGGAGCATGGCGGTGAAGTTGCTCAGCCCCACCGAGATGTTGACGCCGGCCAGTTCCGGGTCAGCCCCGATCAGCGCGAGCGCCTCCATCAGGCGCCTGAAATCGCCGTTCGAATCGCTCCCGATGGGCATGATCCCGGGGTCGAGGATGACCTTGTCGTTCCTGAACGCCGGGATGTGCGTTCGCGCGGCCTCCACCATGGACCGTGCCGTCCGGTGAATCTGCTGCGCGGTCCTGTTGAGCATCATTTCGCCGCCGGCGTCCTTCCCTTCCGTGACGAGGAGTATAGGCACAAAGGGATGCGCCGCGTACAGATCGAACATCTCCAGCCGGGCTTCGGAGATGGAGTTCAGGATCGGTATGCTCCCCCCGGCGCGCCCGGCGTCGTACGCCTCCAGGGCGGCGGCCGCGATGGCACTATCAGGCGTGTCGATCGAGAGCGGCGAGGGAATGCGCCCCTGGATGTGACGGATCGCCTCCGCCATGAACGCCGGGGAACGGGGCCCGACGTTTACGTCGACGTACGCCGCACCCGCAGCCGCCTGCGATGCGGCCAGCGCTGCAATGCCCTCCATGTCGTTGTCATCAAACAGCGCATGCGTGGACGGCACGGAATCGTTGATGGATTCGCCGATCAATGTGAGCCCGGGGATGCTCATGAACGCGCGCGTCCGGTGACGGCGCCGGTGAAAGCGCCGATGTTCTGCGACGATACGCCGGGGGGCATCCCCCCGCCGCAGGAGAGTATGACGCCCCTCGTGTCCCCGAGTGCGTTGATGAGCGCGGTTGTCTCCCGCGTCACGTCCGCGGGTGTCCCCGCCGCAAGGACGTCCCGCGGGGGGATATTCCCCATGAGCGTCACGCCGTTTCCCGCCAGCGCCTTCAGCTCGTTCAACGTGATGTCGAATCCCATGTTGAAAAGATTGACGCGCATGTCGCCCAGGAACGGCGCCGACACCCGGCACGGCGCGTCGTTATGCAGGAACCTGACGGAGACGTCCGCCGGAAAGAGCTCCTGGAATGCTGGGAGCCCGAACGTGCGGAACTCATCCGGTCCCAGGAACCCGATGATGTCATCCAGGAGGAATATGCCGTCGATCGACGGGAAAGTCTGACGCTGCAGGTCGAGCCACTGCCGCAAAAAGAGCGTGATCTTCCTGATCAACCGCTCGGTCTTTGCGGGGTCCATCATCATCATCGTGAGGAACTCCACCGTTCCCATGAGGTAGCTGGCGATGTTGAGCGGGCCGCGTGCAACCGCGAATCTGATCTTGTGGCCGGCATCCTCGATCCGCGGCCGGGTCAGCCTGAGGCGGTTCAGCACCAGCGGAAGGAGCCCGTCCGTCCTGGGGTTCGGCGATGGAAGCGAGTCGATCTCCGCTTCGGAAATCGGAACCTTGTGCGCGTGGGGGAATTCGTTCTGCGGGAACGTGCACCGTGCACCGAAGGCGGAAGGCTCCGTGCACATGCCGAACTCGGACCAGAACCCGGGAAGGAACCACGCGCCGGGGAATTCCCGGAGCGCCTTCAGGTTTGCGGCCAACCAGATCTCATCGCTCGAGAAGTAGTCGAGGATCGTGGTCCCGTACCAGTTCGGCAACCAGGGGCTGTCGATGATGAATCCCACCGGCAGCGTCGGCGAGAGTTCTCCCCTGATCGTCTTCAGCAGATCGTTCCACTGGTGGTCGGTCATCGCTCCTCCGGTACCGGTGGAAGATACGCCTGTAAAATGCGATTCGCAATCCGGCCGGGAGTCATCATGAGTGAGCTATTTCCCTCCCAGCGCGAATGCGATATCGCGCTCCGCGGTGGTGTTGACGCTGTCAAGGAATGTACGCCACCTGCCGTACTCCGACACGGGGATGGTTGCCGTGCTGAAGACCACCGATGCCTTGACGTCGACATCGGACCCCTGAGCGAACGTGTACACCTGCGCCATCGCCCCCGCGGGGCCGTGGATCTCGGCCGCCTCCGGTGGGTGAACTGGATGCGAGCCGTTCGGCCCCTGGATATGCCAGCTCAGCACGATGCCGAACGGCTCATCGAGCGTGACGTCGAATCTGCGCACGGGCTGGCTGAATCTCTCGCGAAAGCTCCTGAGCAGGTAATTCCGCGGCTGAAATGTGACGAACGAATCAATCGCGGTCGAGGCGCCGCGGGATGGTCCATCTCCCGAAATGAGGATGACCGGGTTGTCCCGGAAATCGTTGATCCCGGCATGCTCGACGTCGTGGAGCGTATGACCGAGATAGTCCCTGAGGGAGGCGTCAAGCTCCTCTCCCGATCTGGCGTAGAGAGAGCCCCGCTCATGCTCGGCGAGCGCCCCCTTGAGCATGAAGACCGCAGAATCAACGGCGCGCTTACCCTGCGTCAACGTGATATGATGATCTTCCATGGAGATGTGTTCGCGCCAGTTCGACGGGACCCTGAACTGGATGTGATGTCCCCCGGTGTCCTGCACGGCAAACATGATCGACGGCGTGATGAACCAGGGAATCTCGTACCGCGACGGGATGCTGCGGTCGAAGTCGTACACCTGGTCCTTCCCCTTGTACCTGACGAGCAGCGCCAGCCGGTCGAACCAGACCGTCGACGGGACGGAAAGCTCGTAGACCCCGTCACGGCGGTCCCGCACGAGGAGCGGCGTGGCGGGGATCCCCCACCGGTCCAGCGCCTTGAGCATGAGGAAGCACATGTCCGAGGCATCCCCCTCCTTGTCCTCGATCTGCTTGTCCACACCGCGGAAATTGGTGTAGAGCGACGGGAGAGCCTCGAGACGGAAGTACTTCCGGATCGCCGTGTAGAGTGAATCGATGTCGGTCCACGCGGCGTTCTGCATCGCCGGATCGAACCCGAGTGTCGTCATGAACGACTTCGGGATGGAACCTTCGGCGATGTTGTCCCTGTAGTAATTCTTCCCCAGTGTGTGCCAGCCGCCGGGGTCGTCCGGATCGTCCGCGCCGACAATCGTCGTGAGGTAGGAGACGTCACCGAACGGTCGGCCGAAAGGCTCGTCCGGAATGGCGCCCAGGTTCGTCACCGACCAGGAGCTGAGCGTCGATCGCCCAAGGTCCCTGACCGCGGGAGCCCCGATCTTATCCGGGGGGAAATGCACGTACTTCACTTTCTCCCGCTTCGTCATGTCCACGCTCACCACCGAGCGCAATACCGGATACCTGTCATGATAGAAAAAGAGGACCTGGCGCCTGAATGAGAACGGGGCGCGGTGGGCGTATTCATACTGCACGATGTCCCCCGGCGCGAGATTCGGAATCTTGTACATCACCTTCTCGGTGAGCTTCCGTCCGCGGCCCGAGGATATCCCGGTCGCGTTCTTGATCGCGGTATCGGGAAGAACCCAGACCGTGCCGTCCGGCTTCATCACGCGTGCGTGAACCACGAATTGATGCCGTGCCTCCCTGTTCAAGTAATAGGGAAACTCGTAGGAAAACGATCCGAATTCCTCGACCGCCTTCTGGTTCAGGAGCTTGACGATGATCGCCTTTGTCGAGACCGTGACCTCATCGGTGATCACGAAGACGCTCTTTGTGTGCGGCCCCTCGGTGAACCCCTGTTCTTTCAGCAGTATGACCGCATCGGCGTCCGGGAAGTTCGCCGCCGTGATCTTCTGTACCGCGGAAGGAGCCGGGAGGTTCCAGGAGAAGGTCGAATCCTGCGCCGCCGC
>DATJAS010000107.1:0-65884 GCA_035516035.1 Bacteroidota bacterium
GAGCCTGGTAATGGATCCCGTCGCACGTGATGCTCCCGTAGACCGTGTTTGTCCCTTCCTGCGTGGACGGCGGAACGGGCGTGATAAGTATGACAGGCTTCGTCGTCCCATAGGGAGAGGGAATCCCGCAAATCGTGAGCATGCCTGTCGGGTTGTAGCAGTAAATCGGGGCGAGCTGGTGGTAGTACTGTCCCTGGTTCAGGGCATACACTCTGTTTGGATTGGCTCTCGCACCGGTGGGGGTAGTATCCCCGTTGATAGTCGTTTCCATGAGCCCCGCATTCAGCCGGCCGTGAAATGTGTCCCCGGGAATGACAATCGTGTCCTGGCCGACGGGTACCTGGGCGGCCGCATGCGAGAGTGAGAGGGTGACCACAGTGAGAAACGAAGTGGTGCGCAAAGAGTGTCTAATCATGGTTCTGTTCCTCCAGGAGCGAGGTCAGAGGGCCGGGTGCTAGTCCTACCTGCCACCGGGTCAATTGTCCCCGAGGGGCATTACCTGACCGAGAGCATTTTGATCGTCTTGACGAAACTTCCCGCCGATAGTCTGCAGAAGTAGACTCCGCTGGCGAGATGTGAAACGTCGAACACCACTTCGTGGTAGCCGGATCCCTCTTCGCCGTTCACCAGCGTGCTCACGAGCTGGCCGAGCGTATTGAACACCGTGAGCGAGACGTGTGAGCGCTGGGGGATCGAAAAACGGATTGTCGTCGTCGGGTTGAAAGGGTTAGGGTAGTTCTGCTCCAAACGCATCCGTGGCAGTTGGGAATGTGTCGGCTCGGGAATCCCCGTGATTGTCGAATTGAGGAGATAGTGGCCCGTGGTCGACCAGGCATCTACGGTACCGCTATTGAAAGATTCCCGAACGAGACCCACGCCTTTGCGAAACGTAAAGATGCTCTGAAATCCTGGTCCCGGTGGAGGCGCGATCCACGAAAGGAATGTCGTTGTGTCGCCCGGACCGACCGGCCTGTAACGGCATACTGACGTGGTATCGGTGTACCCCGCCGTAAATGGGAAGACGTCGGACCGGATACTGATCGGATCGTCCTCCCTGTAAATGTGATGCAGCCCGTCGAATTTCTCGGTCAATTCAAAGTGAGATGTGTCTGCAATCGAAAACGTCGTATCAATTCCCTGCGGCGCGTTGACTTGATGCCTCCGGAGCCTTCGAGTGACCTGAAATTGCCACCGGGCTGAATCTGCCGCGACCATCATTCCGTTGATCGAATATGCCGCCACGCCGGAGTCTCTTGTCGATTCACCCGGATTGCCGGCCGGCCAGAGGCCGGAATCCGTCAGGTATCGATATGTCCATTGATTCCCGATGGAAAGCGGGAACACATCGACGAGCGAATCACCCGCGGCACAGCGGTAGCCTAATGCCTCTGCAGACGTTGAACAGGAGAGGAATGCCAGTAGAGCAAGCGTCGTCTTCATTGCTGCGTTCTTCATCGATGACGCCTTCATACTCAAGGCGAACAGAAGGTCGGCCGCCACCTGGAGATAGCGGCGACTCTTCAGGGGGATCCACTGAAATCTAATTCGCGCACCGGGGAACGTCAAGCTGCGGCGTCACGCGCGCAAGAACGGAGAGGAGAACTGAGGGAATATCTGTCAATCAGAGTCAAATCAGAAGCTGTTGAGTTCTATTTGATCTTCCAGAAATCCAGCCCTCCATCGTCCGGGTAGATTCCGGCTTCTGTTGGTTCGACGTCCCTGAGCATTGCATCGCGCATGTAAAGCTGGCCCGGCCCTGTCCGGCCATAGTACACCCCCACGTTCGCCTTTTCAAATTCTGAGTAGGCCGCCTCCTGATCGTTTTCGACCGGCTCCATGCGGACCACGGTGTCCCCTTTCCATGTGGCTCGATACCGCCATTGCCTGAATCCAGGGTTGCCGATGACGACATCTTCCGTCCTGAGCGGCAGAGGATACGCAACCTCGATCAGGTCTCCGCCGTGGAGGTCTTTCAGCTCGAGGTAATTTCCGAATTGCGTTGCGGGTTTCGTGGGAGCAGCGCCGTTCACCCGGACATTCATCCCTGCAGCGCCGGTGAACTCGGGGATGCGCACTCTCATTCCCCCGTCCACTTTCATGGCAATTCGCAGGAAGCCCCGGTAGGGCTGTTCGCAGCGAATCTCTGCCTGGGGCAGTTTCTTGTCAATATGCATATTGACGGACAGCGTTCCGTCCTCGAATCGCGCGGCGTTTTTCCACAGGATGAAAAGCCCATGCAGGCCGGAACCACCGCAGCAGTTCTGGAGAGCACGCACCTTGTTCTTCAGCTCCGGGCCGCCCCAGTGCGCGTTCAATGTTTCGCGACAGGCCAGGATGTGATTCGGTGCGCTCCACCCGGCCCAGGCACCCAGGATGCGTCGATCGATGTCGTGGTACGTGAACTGGGGAGTGTCGGCGCGAGCGTTGTCGGAAACAAGCCAGGATGTGTCCCGAACCTGGCTCTCCACGTAGTGATTCCGTGCCAGGCGTTCCATGTCGCCCCAGTACTCGGTATGTCCATGATTTGCGAGCGTGACGCCCACGCCCGCGAAATCCATCAGCGCACAGGTCTCGCAGGCGATGATGTCCCCCTTTCGCCCGACTGCCTCCGGGAGGAAACCGAAACTTGTACCGGTGGTCTTGACGTAGCGATAGAGAGCGTCGATACGGCTGAAAAGGACAGGATCTCCTACCGTCAATGCGTAGTCGGCCGCCCCGACCATTGTCCGGAGGTTTCCGTGCATGTGACCTGAGGGACCGTAGGTGTTGTCCGGTGTGAACGTGCGGCCGTGAACAATCGTCCGGTCGACGAGAATCCGGGCAGCCTCAAGGCCCGCTTCGCAGCCGAGCAATCGCGCAGCAACCATGAGACTCTTGATCGCAAAACTGTTTGCCTGGAAGCGACCGGAGCGCAATCCGCTTAACATCCCCTCGGCCATGCTCACCGCCGCCTTTTTCAGGAGTTCATCGCCGCTCGCGACGGCCGCAGTTACCAGGGCATACAGGGTTAGTGACGCATCTCCCCAATCTGCAATCGCCTTGCTGTACGAGGTCGCGGGTCGATGGAGGAGTCCGTCGGAAGCGTCAATCAACGAGAGGACATTCTTCCGCCAGATGTTCTCAGTGGCAGCTTCCCGTCCGGTCATCCGCCGGAGCATGACTGCGCCCTGCCACTGCCGGGACATCACGTCGCCAAAATCCGGCCAGTCATGGGCTGCTTCGGCAGGTTGAGTCCAGAACACGTTGAAATACGGAAGGCCGTTCGCATCGACAAGACTCTCAAGGTAGTTGGCGGAGTACGCGGCGTAGCTCTCGAGAGTAAATGAAGCCGGCCTCGCCTCAGGTCCTCCCCCGCCGCCGGGCAACTGCAGGGGAGGTTCGGTTGCCGGCCAGAGCGGCGCCACAGCGCCGGAGATCAAAACAGAGGAAGCGCCTTTTATGAATTCGCGTCTTGAAATGCTCATGGGTTGACTTTCCAGATCCGTTTAAGCAATGGAGTTCGGGGTCAGATACCACCGACGAACTGCGAGGTGGACGTTACGGTCACATTCCACCCGAGGTTAAATTAGTGAATTCACATTGAATTCGGCAACAGTCATTTGGATATTCGATGCCCACTTGTTATGAATGATGGTTGATAGACTTCGACCGCCGTTTCATAGGAGGCACATGGGATCAATACCAGCTCCCGGGCTCGTTGCATGCGCATTGATTGGTCTGGCGGTCAACGATCCGACCGGCCTGACATCCACCGCCCAGGCGGGGCTGCCGGCAACCTCAACATGCTCCATCGAGGTCGCCGACCTCTCCTGCGACCATGCAGTCAACCCGATAGCGCTGGACAACCGCAAGCCGGCGCTGAGCTGGATTCTGAAATCCGCACGCCGCGGCGCCCGCCAGAGCGCATACCGCATCCTCGTCAGCAGGAATCTCGATTCCCTCCGGCGCGGTGTCGGCGACCTGTGGGACAGCGGGAAACAGATCTCGGACAATTCGGCTGACGTGGCGTATGACGGCACGCCGCAGTCGTCCGGCGAGGAGTGCTACTGGCAGGTACGTGTGTGGGACGAACACGATCTGGCCTCGCAATGGAGCGAGCCGGGACAATGGCGGATCGGCCTGCTGGAACAATCGGACTGGCACGCCGACTGGATATCCGCGCCACCGACCGAGAAGACGGCGGCGCCACTTTTCAGGCGTGAGTTTTCCGTTCCTGGAAAGGTCATCCGCGCGACGGCCTGCATATACGGTCTTGGATGGTATGAGTTGTACTTGAACGGAACCAGGGTCGGCGATCAGGTGCTGGCACCCCCCAATTCTCATTATGATCGCGTTAATCTCTACGACACGTTCGATGTGACGGGACTCCTCAGGCAGGATGGGAATGCGGTGGGGGTCATGCTCGGAGGAGGCTACGATTCCTCCTATTCCAGGTGGGGTTGGAAATGGGAAGGTTCCAGGCGGTTCATTCTGCAAATACGTATCGACCTCGCGGACGGTTCACACCAGGAGGTTTTGTCAGACGAGCGCTGGCGTACGCATGACGGCCCCATCAGGGCCTGCGGCATTTACAGCGGTGAAGTATATGATTCTCGTAAAGAACAAAAGGGCTGGAATTCACCCGGCTTTGATGAGAAGGGCTGGTCACCGGTACTAAAGACCGATTCGCCGGGAGGGCGCCTGGTAGCCAACACGATGCCGCCGCTTCGGGTAACGCAATCCATCACACCGGTGAATATCGCCGAGCCCAGGCCGGGCGTTTTCGTCGTCGACATGGGGCAGGACTTCGCAGGGTGGGCGCGCATTCGTATGCGGGGTCAGCCGGGAGACAGCCTCAGGATGCACTACAGTGAACTCATCGATTCCACCGGCATGATCGATCCGTGGACCAACCGGAATGCCCGCGCCACGGATGTTTACTGTTTTAAGGGGGACGGAATTGAGACCTATGAACCTCGTTTCACGTATCACGGATTCCGCTATGTGGAGATTACCGGGCTTCAGAAGAAGCCCACTGTCGGGATGGTCGAGGGTCGCGTTGTACACGCCGCGTTCGGAGACGAGGGCTCGTTTGACTGCTCAGACACAACGCTCAATCGGGTAGCTCAGAATTTTCGATGGAGCATGACGAGCAATTTCATGTCCATTCCGACAGATTGTCCCATGAGGGACGAACGGACTCCATGCTCCATGGATTCGCGCGTATATGAAGAAGGGGCAATGTTTTACTTCCCGATGTACCGTTACTATCGCAAGTGGCTGCGTGACAGCCGGGGCAGCTACGGCAATCCGGACTGGGACGGCGACCAGGTGCTGCTGCCATGGCGGCTATTCTTCTGCTACGGCGACACAGCTATACTGCGGGAAAATTACGATGCAATGAAGAAATACGTGGATACGGTAGCCAACAGGACTCCCGGCTATGTCTATCGTGACGGGTACGGCGATTGGTGCGCGCCAAACCAGGGAGGCTGGGAATCCTATTTCAGCAACGTGGCAGAGGTGAACTCCGCATTGTTCTACCAGTGCGCGGCAACCGTGGCCAATGCGGCATCTGTCCTGAGCGACGAATCGGCGGTGCACAGATACCGCGCGCTGGCCGATTCGATACGCGTCGCGTACAACGCGGCGTTCTTTCATCCGGAGGAAAATGCATACGGCAAGGGGGCTCAAACCGAAGACATAATGCCGCTGGCGTTGAAGATCGTGCCGACAGACCGTACAGGGAACGTGGCCGCACATCTGGTCCACACAATTCTCTTTGACAAGGAGGGTCATCTCGACACCGGGATCACCGGAACGAGATTCATTGGCGACGTGCTTTGCGATCGCGGCTTCAGTAACCTGGTGTTCCGGGTTTTCACCCAGCGCACATATCCCGGTTTCGGCAATGAGATCGCGCTCGGCGCCACCACCACCTGGGAACAGTGGTATTCCAGGGGGGGGATGAACTCCCATAATCACGCCATGTTCAGCGGTGCGGCGGCGACTCTATTCTCAAGATTCGGAGGCATTCAGCCTGTTGAGGCGGGATTTCGCAGGTTTATCGTCAACCCGGCTGTGACCGACTCTCTGCAATGGGCACGTGTCAGCATCGAAACGGTGCGCGGGCGCGTGCAATCCAGATGGCAGCGCCAGGGAAAGACGCTCTCACTGGATGTCGAGGTCCCGGTCGGAGCGGAAGCGGAGGTGCACGTCCCTGCAGCCGACGCACGCCGCGTATTTGAAAGCGGCGTTCCGGCGGCGAAGGCACCCATGGTGAACTACCTCGGCGCGAAGGATCAGGCCCAGGTCTTTCTCGTCGGCAGCGGCGTTTACCGATTCAGCGCTCGCCCCTGACGGTTCAAAGAGTGCTATCGCTTCATTGCCGCTACCGCGTCTACAAACCTCTTGTTATCCAGGAATCTCTTGAACTCGTCGTCCTTCATCGGGTCGGGAAACGTCTCGTGTTTGTCCCAGTTTGCCTTGTATTTATAGGTCGCACGCAGAAATGCGAGGCAACTGTCGAGGTTGTTCCGTTCGCTGTACGTGCAGGCGAGGTTATAGTACGTCATCGGCACGGTGGGATCTTTCATAACCCCGTAGCGAAAAACCTGTTCCGCGCTGTCGAGCTTTTGCATCGCGCCGTACCCGCTCCCGAGCCAGTTGATGAGAACAAAGAAGTCGTCTTTTGAGAGAGACGGGCTCTTCTTCTCCCTGTCGAGACACTGATGGAACCAGCCGACCGCGCCCTTCACGTCCCCCTTGAAATATGCTGCACATCCTTTCCGGTACAGGCCGTATGTCATTGAATCCACTTTGGAGGGCTGGCCAAGAACTGACGGAGCGTTGAAACAGGATGCAAAGAAACCGGCGATAAGCAACGCTTGAAGACCGCGCATTATTGTATTCTCCCGTGGGTGAGGTTGGGGCATTAAACGCACAAAAGCCGGCCACCGTCCGAAGACAGCGCCGACTTTTAAAGGAACACGACCGCAATGTACATCCTTTGAGCGGGAGTGTCAACCGCACACTGTACGAATTGAGACCTAACCGAGGCGACCAGCCGCCAGCAAGACAACCGATCCGGAGATGTTCATGAGAACCCTGTTCGCTGCAGCGTTGCTCAACCTTGCATTGTCATCACAGTGTCTTCCGCAAAGCCCACTCGGGGCTATCCGAACGCCCGAATACCGCCAGCTCCAGGCGCGCCTGGCCACCGGCTGGAACACGTGGAACAACAACAGTGTCCTGTCCTATGTGCACCTCCCGGAAGGATTTGCGGTCGGCATATCGCTCCAGGAGGGGTTTGCAGAGCCGCAACGGGACTACTTCAAAGTCTCCAAAGCAGCCGGGCGGAAGGAAGAGATCATCCTCGGACTGCGGGCCGACGACGGGAGCTACACGCGTCTCACGTGCACGATGGGGCAGACAGGCATAAGTGTCGAGACAGCCACCGAGGGTGATGAGCTCTTTATTCGCATCACGCCGCTGAACGGAGAGCGCCACGCTTCATCCCGCCTGCTCGTCGAGGGTTCGATGCTCTGGAACCGACCGGGAATGGTCGGCTGGGACGGCTCACGCATTTCCGGGACATGCGGCAAACGCACATTTCTCGTCAGCAGCGCCGAACCAGCAGAGTTCAACCCTTACCTCCCGACGGGCGGCCCCCACTACGTATTCCCGATCGAACACCCAATCCATCTCCAGACAGGTAGCCCGAAATCGGCGGCTGAAATCGACGATATCATCAACCGGAAGAAAAAGGAACAGTCCGATCGTGCGTTACGCTACGGGGAGCTGAGCGATGCGTTCACGGCGATGCAGACGATCCTCGCCTGGAATGTCATCTACGATCCGGGCAACGAGCGAGTCATCTCGCCGGTAACCCGCTGGTGGAATGCGTCCTGGGGGGGGTACGTGCTGTTTGACTGGGACACGTATTTTGCGAGTTTCATGTACTCGCTGTACAACAAGGACCTTGCGTATGCGAACGCCGTCGCAATCACAAAGTCGATCACTCCCGGCGGATTCATTCCGAACTACAGCTCTCCCCACGGCAACGTCTCCTGGGATCGTTCTCAACCTCCGGTCGGGAGCATCATCGTCAACGAAATCTATAAACGATATCGCGAACGATGGTTCCTGGAAGAGGTCTACGAGGAACTGCTCACATGGAATCGCTGGTGGCCGGAGCACAGGCTGATCAACGGGTTTCTTTCATGGGGTTCTGACCCGGTACCGGATTCACTCCGGACGATCGAGAAGTACAACGACCAGGCAGCGAGGTTTGAATCAGGCCTCGATAATTCGCCGATGTACGACCACGTGCGGCTGAACCCCTCGACGCATACGCTCGAGCTCGCGGATGTCGGGTTGATGAGCCTCTACGTGGCCGATTGCGGGGCGCTGGCAGAAATCTCCGAAGTGCTTAACAGGACGGCGGAACTCAGGGAATTGCGACTGCGGGAGAAGGAGTACAGGGAGAAACTCGCATCGCTGTGGGACGAACGGAAGGGGATCTTCCTGAACAGACGCACTGACACGGGGGAACCGAGTCCGCGCCTCTCCCCCACGAATTTCTACCCTCTCCTGGCAAAGGCGTGCACGCAGACGCAGGCGGAGAGAATGATGCGGGGACACTATTTCAATCCCAGCGAGTTTGCCGGGCCGTACGTCATGCCATCGATCGCACGGAACGACTCCGCGTTCAATGACAACAACTACTGGCGCGGACGGATCTGGGCGCCGATGAACTTTCTTGTGTATCTCGGGATGCGCAATTACCGGCTGCCTGAAGCAAGGAGGGACCTGGTCACAAAGTCATTCAACCTGCTGATGAAATCCTGGAACGAGAACGGCTCCATCTACGAAAACTACAACTCCACCACGGGGCAGGGGGATGATGTCAGCAACGCCGACAGCTTCTATCACTGGGGAGCGCTCCTGGCATTCATGTCGTTTATCGAAAGAGGAGACTTCAACCCGGTTCCTTCTCCGAAATAACCACGGTCTCTTAGGAATTGCTGTGCCGGCCAGATCATCTGTCGGCAGCCCGGTAGCCCAGCTTCGGCAGGAAGTCCCGGATTCCGCCGAAGAACTGTTCCGGCTGCTCCAGCCACGGAAAGTGGCCGGCATTCTGAATAATCAGGAGTTTGGAGCGGTCAATCTCCCTGTGCAAATACTCGGATGCCGGCGGCGGACAGATGAAGTCGTCGTTCCCGACGATCACAAGTGCCGGCGTCTTCATGCCGGGGAGAAACGACGCGAGGCCGACGGATGACTGATCCGACTGCCCCTCCCCCATCTGCGCATCAAATGAGAGCGTCACCTTTTCGAAGACGTCCCGGTTCTTTTCCAGGTTCCCGATGGATGAAAAGAAAAACGGGGACATCGACCGTATATACGCGTCGAATTCTTTCTGGGTCGTCGGCATCCTGTGGAATGCGCTGTATGCACTGTCAAACCAGGGCTCGTTCTTCCTCAGGAGCATCCGCCGTTCCCGGTCTCTTCCCTGTGAAGTATCCCGCACGGGGGAGTCGACGAGTATCAGTCCCCTCACGTGTTCGCCGTGCACGGCAGTGTAGTTGAGAATCATGCGGCCGCCGTCCGAGTGCCCCATGAGCCAGACGCTCTCAGCCCCAATGTGCTCTCTCAGCCCTTCAATATCAGCCACGAAGTCGTGCATGGTATACGCATGGGGGTCGGGGCGTTCGGACCGACCGGAGCCGCGCGTGTCTAGGTAAATCATTGTGAAGATCGATTCAAGGGGTTTCATCTTCAGAAAATACAGATCACTGCTTGGCCCCCAGCCCGGAGTCGGAAGAATGCAGACCGGGCCGCTCCCTGAGACCTTGTACCAGAGCTTGAGCCCGTTAATGTCTGCGGTAAACTCACCCTCCCTGATCACAGTACTCCCTTTCGTGTCCGAGAGAGCCGGTCGTGAGCCGGCAATGCACACAAGCGATAGGCATACGATCACGGAGAGAGTGTGATTCAGGAAGTTCGAAATCCGCATCTGTTCACCTCCAGGAGGTTGACGAAGATTGACGGCAATACCCTTTCACGCCCGCCTTCACTGCCAGGGCAACCCATGAATTACCAGACAGAGCTCTTTGAACGATGTGCCGTTCATCATTGACGAGACAGATTCGGACGTGGCGGTGTATGTCGCGGAGTGGTATTGCACATCAAAATGTTCACCGAGGTATGCGATCCAGGAATTCCCGGTGAGGCTACGGTCAGCCACTTCGAGCAGCCTGACCAGGCCTCCCAGTGACACGGTGTAGCCGCTCGTTTGATAATCAAAGCCGTCACCGAGAGCGGAGCCCCCGCGGACAAAAACAACATCCCCCACCCCGATTTCCCATCCTTTTCGGACCAGAACATAGTCGGTGGCACGGCCAACGATGAGATTCTGCCCGATACTGAGATCCCCGAGCCCCGATTTGTAATCGTACGTTCCGTCATCGTGCCGGATCACGAGCACATCTTCCGCCTGGCGGACGAGCCCGAGCGTTATCAGCCTGCAATCGGAATTTCCGGCGCGTGTGATAAGTCCGGTGCGAATCCCGAATCCTGACAGGGCTGTACGGGGAAGAGGGTCTGCCTGACCTCCTGCACCATATCTCACATCCCCGCCAACATTCGACCGGACGTATGCCGCCGAGATGTCCAGCATCGGACGAAAAGTCTGCCCGATCGTGAGCCGATTCCCGGAGAACCGCGAAACCAGGGAATCAACAGGGATATCGAGAAGGACGCCAAAGTCGTGCGCCGATGGATTTGCGATCAACTCAGACGGAGGTGAGCTTCCAATGAGGGGGATCCGTGAATCGATGCTCTTGAAGCTGACACCCACGCCGACCCGGACGAGGTACTCCGCTCCGAGACCGATCGAAAACGCGTCGTACCTATCGACCTGGGAGAATGATGCAAGTACCTGGGGGCTGGTTGAGGAAGTGAGAAGCATCAATCCAAAATCGATATCCGTTTTTGAGTAACCTATGCCGACGGAGGCAGAAAACGGCAGGGAGAGCGTGTTCTGGAGATTAAAGCCCGCGCACACCGCGCTCGCGCTCATCGTCTCATGGAAAACCCCCGGGGCATAGTAAACCATGCCCGGCAGCAGTTCAGATTTCGGCGCATATATGCTTGCGCTGAACGTGTTTGCAAGACTGAAATACCCGAGTTGTCCGGGGTTCACAGTAAGTGAGAGCGCTTCCGTTGAAGGAGCCGTCGCGGCGGCTCCACCCATGCCATTCGCTTCGACAGATGTGGTGATCATGAGCCCGGGAATCGCCGTGGGTCCAGGCTGAGCGACCAACTCCCCCTGGAGCATGGATACACAGAACAACAAGACTGAAATTACAGTGCGAGATTGCACATCCTCCTCCTTCGGTGCAGGCAACAAACGACGAAGTCGGTCACCATCCGAAGATAGCGCCGACTCCAATGAACATAGTCTTAATGTACTCTCCCCGGCCGGGAGTGTCAACAACAGGTGCGAGATTTACGCCGGCGGGATAGGAACAGGCACGGGTTCAAAATTCTGTCACTTTGCCTGCAGCACAAAGATGTCAGACGATCTTTGCAGGCACCAGCGCATCCTCATCATATGAATACACTGCGCACAGCCGGTGATAGCCGTCCGCAATGATGACCTTGCCGGTGTTTCGATCACGGACCAGCAGAAGGGGCGACAGCTTCTCTGCGGCCCGGATCTTTTTCCTGTCCGCCTCAACGTGGGAATTGCTGATGCCAAGGAGCGACAGCCTCGAGGCACGGAATATGTCTTTTGCCTTGAACTCTGAAATCTCCGCCTCCCTGAGCCTCTTTGCGATCTTCGCGGCCTTGCCTTCATCATACAGCAGCGTCAGGTACGACGCGGCGGCGACATAGTCGTGCGCCTGCGGTTTACCAAGCCACCTGACACTGAGCTTTCTCTTCATACAAACGCCTCGTTGCGTGGATCAACGTCCACGGGACACATGGCACTATCGGAGAACGAGGAGCTTCAGTGATTTCACGAAGCTCCCGGACTGCAATCTGTAGAAATAGACGCCGCTCGCGACGTTTGAAGCGTCGAATGTCACACTGTGCTCACCTGCCTCCTCCTCGCCGTTGACAAGCGTTGAAACGAGCTGCCCCAGCATATTGTACACGGCAAGTTGTGTTTTCGAGCGAACGGGCAGGCTGTACCGAATTATCGTCGAGGGATTGAACGGGTTCGGGAAATTCTGCTCCAGGACGTAAGCGCCCGGGACAGGCGGAGACGCGAGCTGCAGGCCCGTGACGGTAAAGTAGCCCGCGGCTACGGCCGCGTCGAAGCTCTGGGGAAAACTGACCACATCCTCAGACCACACCTCAAGATACTTCCCCCCGTGCTGTGCACCATTCCGGATCAATGCAAAGTAGAGCGAGGCGGGTCCGTCCTGCCCGCACGAGCCGACTCCTCCCCCATCGCATCCAGCGCCAGTACCGGCGTGCTTGTTGGACTGCCATCCGACGGGATCGGAATTCTGCGCCGCGTAATTGTCCACCTCCGCCAGGTAGTAGTTACCGTCAAGATCATCGGATTGAACCTGCACCCGCCCCGGCGCCACGGAATTGACTTCTTTGACGATCCGTGCAGCGACATATCCGGCGGAGTCACCCGTGAGGTTCGGAAAGTCGATGCCGACCGTACCGTGGTTCAGGAGGCTGAGCCCGAGGTAGCGGTCGGGAAATGCCTGGGCAAACGCCGATGCGATCGTCTTAAATCCGTAGATGACCGAGGAGTCCGAATAGCCCAGGCTCCTCCAGCGGGACGTATCGGCGTCGTCGATGCAGGCGGGATACGCCGGCCTGCCGTCGGGGCATGGCAGCGTATCGGCCGAAGTCGGTCTCGGGTAGCCGCTGGGCAATCGAAGCTCCTCATCGTACACGCTCAGCCCGGGGACGTGGATCAGCGTGAGAGACCCGTACGCTCCTGTTTGCTTCAGGTGAGCGGCGAGCCCCGTTGCGGCAGCGCTCCAGAATTCCTGGACATTCGCGACCCAGGGCAGAAGGATGTACGCGCTGATCCCCCTGGGCGTTTTGCCACCGACCGTCCAGACATCGAACAGCGGTGCGCTGTTTGCGCCGGCAAGCGCGGTGAACCCCTGGGGGAGGGAATGAACGTAGCTCGTGGAGGCCTGGTATTCGGTCTCAAGCGCGATCGAGAATTTCTTGCCGTTGGACGTCGCAACCTCGACCAGCGAGTCGAGAAATGACCAGTCCCAGTTGAACTGACCCCACGTAGTGATGCTGGGAAGTATCTTCGCGATGGGGACGAAAACTGCGTGCCCTGCAATGTCATTGCTGTACGCCGGGGACGCCGTCAGCCCGGAGGCATAGGATGTTGCTGCGGGTTGCTCATTGCTGTTTTCGTTGAGTACATAAATGCCGGACGGTTGGGGAATCCCGGCGGTATCCACTCGGCTGGTCGTGAGGGGGGAATTCGAAGCGGATCCTGAGTGAGGCCCGGCGGGTCCGGGCCTTTCCGCGCGCGCCCCCGCGGAAAACGCCTGAGAAAGCAGAAGAGACGTCACGATGATCGGGAACAAGCGACGCGGGGCGGGCACTCGAGACATCCTCTTTCTCCTGGAAAAGAACTGGCCGGTACCGGAGCAATGAAACTATGCAAATGTGCCCAGATTTTCCAGTCTTATTTCCGCGGCGTGAGTATCCAGGTCCTGGCAGAAGAGAGGATTCCCAGGAATGTGTCCCTGAACGAATCGCCCAGCCGCGGAGCCGTTGAGAGCGTATAGTCCCCTGAGTACATCGGGAATTCTTCGATCTCAAACCCGAGATTTTCGTAGAAGGCCCGGGCATCCTCCCTGCTCTCGAAGTCGTTGCTTGTGACATCCCTTCCGGTCTGTGCAGCAATGTTTTTCATGGCAGGCTGGACGACCTTCCTCGCCTCGGCGCCGAATTTCGCCATGATCGCTTCCCGAACCACCCTGAAGACGATATCCGTTGTGATCCAGCAACCGCCGTTCGTCAAGAGCAATGCACGGACATTCTCAGCCATCCGCGTTCGTTCCTCCCGGTTGAGGTACATCAGCAGCCCTTCATTGCACACGGCAAATCTCTCACCCCGGAACAGCGAGGCTGCAGCCTCAAGGTCATCATTGGCGAGAACGTTTGCG
The DNA here is from genome assembly GCA_035516035.1 of Bacteroidota bacterium. Taxonomy (GTDB): domain Bacteria; phylum Bacteroidota; class Ignavibacteria; order UBA10030; family UBA6906; genus Fen-1273. The sequence continues at coordinate 14,151 of DATJAS010000107.1, forward strand.
GGCTTGAAATGGAGGCGCGTTGCGGGTATCTTCTCCCGCTCCGCGATCGAAGACATGATCGGCACGGTCTCCGCAAGCATTTCGGGGAGGTCCGTTCCCACGTACGTTCCTCCCGCTGCGGCGATCTCCAGCCCGTGAGGGGAAAGCCCGCAGGCCACCTCGAGCACATTCTTCATACCCCGGTGCGCCAGTCCCCGGTTAATCGACTTGTATCTCACTTCGAAAATCGACGGGGAGAGTGTCCCCATCTGGACGATGCGGTCGCCCAGGATCTGACGCGCGGTCTGCTCAGCGTCGACCGCGCGCGCGATTTCTTCTGAGAAGGGGATGTCTGTGAGTGATCTCCAGTACGCGGTGATTTTCGCGGTGGGGCTGATCCTGCTGTGATCCTGTTGCGCCTGTGCGTTCTCCATCCTCGCGTCTTCTTTCGCTGTTTTTGACGGTCGATTCGGCAGCCGTTCTCAATGCTCTCCCGGTGCGCTGACCCACACACGCATAGAACCGCGCGCACGGATCAGGGACAGCAATCCGCATCTTGCCCCGGGGGACAATTGTCCCTACCGGATCACTGTCAGCTTCATCGTCTTCACGAAGCTCCCCGTCTCAAGCCTGTAGAAGTAGACCCCGCTTGCGAGTCCTCGCCCGTCGAAGACCACGGAGTGGGCTCCCGCATTCTCTCTTCCGTCCAGGAGGACCGCCACCTCCCGGCCGAGAAGATCATACACTCTCAGGCTCACCGGGCCCTCTTCCTGCAGCGTATACCGGATCGTCGTGGCAGGGTTAAATGGATTTGGGTAGTTCTGCAGGAGAGTTGAGATCACCGGAACCGCATCCCGCGTTGTCACGCCGGTTGCCTGCCACGCGGCCGCGTACTCGTCCCACACGTACGTGTGGGTTATCTGGTTGTACTCCCACAGGCTGACGCCCGGGTAATGGTATGTAGACTGGGCCAGGCCGCAGAAGCTCGCTACATCCCCGGGAGCGACGTCGTTGCTGTACCCGAAATACTCTCCCTGCCCGAGCGGCATGATAGGTTTTGCGGCGGCGCTGTCCCCCTGGCTGACCCAAGTGGCCGTCGCCGATGCAAACTGTCCGCTCATCAGGCCGAGTTCATTCTGCGGCGTCGTGGGACGCGCCGCCCAGTATGTCTGCGGCATGTTTACGTCCACCCGGTCCAGGAACGCCTGCCAGGGGAATGTGCTGTGACCGTTGATGCGCGCCCAGGAGGTGAGGCCGATCAGGCTGGCCGGATGCCGGGCCCTGATGCTGTCGCAATAGGCGGCAGCGGCGGTAACGCGCGCCGCGAGCGTGTCATATTCGATCTCCGCGTCGATCAGAAGTCCATCGATGCCTTTGACGTCCAGGATCATGTTTGCGACGTCGGTTTCGGAGACAGGGTTCCCCCAGTGATGGGGGACGCCGTAGACATACTGAAAAGCAAGCAGCCTGATCCCGTTCCTGTGCAGAAGCGAAACGACGCTGTCCATGCTGGAGTAGTTCGGCACGACCCAGTTGTAGAGTGAATGACCGGAACTGTTATAGTAGCTGTCGCCGTCCGCCATCTTGATCACCATCCAGCCGATCCCGGTGTTGTGCAGCCTCGATATGATGGAATCGAGATTGCGGCCGCCCCCGTTCGTCGTCCAGAGCTCCCAGAGGTATATCCCCTTGGCGGCGATGGAAAGCGGGTTCCCTGCGGCGATCGTCTCGCCGGAGATCAGGCAGGTTGCACACGCCAGAGCGGCGGCAAGCCACGCACGGAGCCTTAGGCGCATTGTGGCCACTTCGATGTTATTGTCCGGTCAGTTGAACAGAGGAAAGGAGACTATCGAATCGTTCGATGAGGGGGGCGGTCGAATCGCGGAGCGTGGAGAGGAACCTGGCCCTGATATCTTCGGCACCCGCGGACCCCTCCTCCATCCGCTCGCCCGGTTTCCCCATCGGCGCCTCCTTGATGAGCGAAACGATACAAAACTTCCCGCCTGCGCGCGTGTAACAGTTGATGACACCCTCCCACATCCCCATGCCGGCATAGACAATCCAGTACTCGCGGCGATACATATTGCCTCCCCTGGCCAGAGAATCCGCAGTCAACAGTGAACGGAGCATGACCGGAGGCTTTGCGGAATCGAGGTAGAACCTCCCTCCGTAGCTTCCCGGGAGATCCACGAACAACCGGTCGCTCACAGACACCTCGGCCACCGCATCCGGGGCAGGCGATGGAACCGGGGAGACCATGGCCATCGAGTATGTCGCGTCGCCGGTTTTCGTGACGCGTCCCACGGGCGTGAATGCGATGCCGAGAGCACGATCGTCCACGCGGGAGGATTCCCGCCCCTGTGCCGGCGAATCAACGCCGGCACGAATGCTTGTGCTCGCAGACGCGGCGATGACCATCACCCATACGTGCCTGGCGCTCATCATGATCCCTTTCGCAGACCCGGACTACAGCTGTAACAATCAGGCGGTTTCAATTCGTTTCCGATTGGCGTCCCGTCAAGCCGACCAGCCGATACTGCTTCAGGCGTTTCTTCAGCTCTCTGACGGATGTAAACTGAATCGCACACAGGCCGCTGCGGCGCGCAGCCCTCACCCATCGCATGTCGTCATCGATAAAGAGGGTGTTCCGCGCCGACGAGCCGGTCAGTCGCAGCCCCCGACGGAAGATTTCCCTGTCCGGCTTCCTCAGTCCGATCTCCGATGAGAGGAGCACGTCGTCAAAGAGGTCATAGACGCCCAGCGCCCTGTTGACCCTGATATGCGCGGGGATGGTGTTGGAAATGGCGATCACGGGGTAGGCCCGTTTGAGCGCCAGGACAAGGCGTTTCACACCGTTGTTCAGGTGAACGTTCCGCCTGTACCGGTAAGACCAGAGGGATCTCAGCACGCGCGGCGGCGGTACAGGCCTGTTCAACCTACGGCATATGAGACGCCAGAACTCGACCTCGTTCTGCTTTCCCCGCTCAAGCGGGCCGAGCTCCCGCCTCATGATCGCATGGAGCGCGGCGGGGGTCGTCCCCAGCGCCTTCGCGGCGTTCCGGAGTATGGGCATTTCGTACCGGTTCCGGACCAGCACACCGCCCAGGTCAAACGCCACCGCGCGTATCGCCGGCCGCCCGACGCGGGGGGGCTCACCCTGTTGCCCGCGTCTCATCGTGATACCTGTCCTTGCTCAAGCCGATTCCCCTCCGTACCTTTGCCGGAGCACAACATACGTCCAACCAGGCAGGAGCGCTCGGCATGCCTACACATCGGGAACGGAGCCTGATCATCTCGTATTTGGCGATGCGGAGATTGATCGGGATCCTCGGAATATTGCTTCCCTTTATCGTGGTGCTCGGTGGGTTGACCGACGGGGAGCCTTACCTCCAGGGCTCCATCAGCGGATATTACTACACGCATATGCGCGACCTCCTGGTCGGCATACTCAGCGGGGTGGCCCTTTTCCTGCTTTCGTACAGGGGATACGAAGCGATTGACGACATTGTCGCGAACCTGAGCGGCGTGTTCGCCCTGGGGATGGTGTTCTTTCCCACCGCGATGTACTCCGGCTCGGTCGTCAAAGTGGGAGTCTTCCTGATCGCCGACAATGCCTCGGAAAAAGTCCACCTGGCGTTCGGCACGCTCTTCTTCGTCGCGCTCTCCTACAATTCTCTCTTTCTTTTCACGCGGCGGCACCCGGGAGTCATGGGGAGGGAAAAGAGACGAAGGAACGTCATCTACCGCGCCTGCGGGATCGTGATGCTCCTGTCGATCCTCTGCATCGCCCTCTACACGCTCTTCCTGAGAGGAACGAGCATCGGCGAGATGAACCCGGTACTGATCTTCGAATCCATCGCCCTGCTCGCATTCGGCGTTTCCTGGCTGGTCAAGGGGCACACGCTCTTCAAGGACAGATAGCAGCGGGCCCGGGAGTCATCCCGGGCCCCCTGAGGCGTTCTTTACTTCGCGTCCTTGGTGACGTAGGTCTTGTTGCCCTTGCTGTTGTAGTAATAGTGCCCTCCCTTCGGGCCTTCGAAGATGTTCTGACCGTCCTTGGTCTTGCCGACGATCTTTGCACCCACGAAGTCCTTCACGTACACCTTGTCTCCCTTGTCGTTCAGGTAGTAGTGCCCGCCGCGCGACCCTGCGAAGACCGTCTTGCCGTCATCGGTCTTTCCGACGGCTTCGTCGGTGCTCGCCTTCATTTTGGACGTTGTTTCCTTGGCGGCCTCTCCCCCCTTGCTCATCTTGTCTTTCGCTTCCTTCGAGACCTTGGTCTTCTCTTCCTTGACGGCCTCTCCCGTCTTCGTCGCCTTGTCCTTTGCTTCCTTCGTGACCTTCGTCTTTGTTTCCTTGGCCATCTTCGCATCGGACTTCACCTTCTCCTTGGCCTCTTTCTTCGAATCCTTCATCTTCTTGGTCATGGCCTTCGTGGAATCTTTCATCGCCTTGACCTGGGCGTTCACTGCTGTCTGGGCGAACAGGAGCGCCATACCGAGGAACAGGACCGCTGCAAATCTACGCATGTGGGGGCCTCCGGTAAATGTGGATGGTGCCTGAAGATATGTCACACTCCAGAAAGAAACAACCCCTGCTCGACGAAACCCGCCGGCAGAGGAAGGACTTTCGCGGGCGGGGTGAACCTTGATTTTCTGCGACAACTTTTGTATACAGTCGGGACGATAGTTTGAAGCCGCTCGCCGGGTTCCACAGGGAGACGGTCCCGATCCAGGCATCCCTGCCCGCCTTCCCGCACCCATTCTCATACACACCTCATATCAGGCAGGAGGCCGCTATGAAGTCCCGTGTCCGGAGGCTTTCCATACTTGTCGGGAGTTGCTTCGTTCTCGCCGGGTTCGCAATTGCCGAACAGTCAGCGAAACCGGATACCGCGAAGCCGGGGGCAGACAAGCCCTTCGCGGATGTCATCAAGGACTACCGGGAAATCCCGGGTCTCTTCACGCTGTATTTCAAGGCGGATGAGAACAAGGTGCTGATGGAAATCAAGCCGGACCAGATCGACAGCGTGTTTCTCTGCTCGACGACGCGCGAGGCGGGCGACGGCCGGTACTTCGACTCCGGCGCACAGCTCGACAATTTCCCTTTCGTTTTTAAGAGGATCGGGAAGAAGATACAGTTTATCCACAGGAACGTGTATTTCCGCGCCGACAGCAAGGCGCCCATGAGCCGTGCGATCGGCCGCGGGGTCACCAGCTCCGTGCTGGGATCGGCGAAAATCGAATCCGCTCCCCACCCGGTGCGCAAGAGCATCCTGATCGACCCGACGACGCTGTTCGTCCAGGACTACGGCATGGTGTCCGCCTCGCTCCAGGAATGGCTCAAGGTGGACTTCAGCCTCGACCGTGACAACAGCTATTTCTCGGAGCTGAAGTCATTCCCCGGCAACACCGAGATCGAAGTGACGCTCACATTTTCGACGCAGCACCCAAAGGCAGGGTTTGGGCCGATCGCCGACACGCGGAGCATACAGCACAGGTACCACTACAGCCTTTCGGCGCTCCCGCTTTCCGACTACAGGCCGCGCCTGGCCGACGACCGGGTCGGCCATTTTCTGACGATGTACAAGGACTACACGGACGGCACGGAGGACACCCCGTACCGGCGCTATATCAACAGGTGGAATCTCCAGAAGAAGGACTCCTCAGCCGCCATTTCAGAGCCCAGGGAGCCTATCGTGTTCTGGCTGGAAAACACGATCCCGACCCAGTACCGTGATGCGGTCAGGAAAGGCATTCTCCTCTGGAACGATGCGTTCGAACGGATCGGCTTCAGGAACGCCATCGTCGTCAAGCAACAGCCCGACTCCGCGGACTGGGACCCCGCGGACGTCCGCTACAATACCATCCGGTGGATACTCATGCCGGACGGGGGGTACGCCGTCGGTCCCTCACGGACGAATCCATTTACCGGACAGATCTATGACGCCGATATTCGCGTGAGCGCCGATATCGTCCGGTACACGCAGAAGGAGTACGAGGAATACGTCGAGCCGCTCTCGTCCCCTGCGGGGGAGGGGTCGCTCGCGGCCCCCGACAACCCGTTCGCCTGCACGTACGCCCGGGGGCTGCTCAAGCAGGCGTCATTCGGGTGGGGACTGCTGGAGGCACGCGGCCTCCTGGAAGGCAACGACTCGCTGAAGCAGAAGTATGTCAACGATTACATCATCAGCCTCATTGTCCACGAAGTCGGTCATACGCTCGGCCTCAGGCACAATTTCCGGGCGAGCACCACGCACAGTGCATCAGAGCTGCAGAACGACTCCCTGACCATCCGCGAGGGGGTCACGGGATCGGTCATGGACTACATCCCGGTCAATCTCGCGCTCAAGGGGGAGCACCAGGGTCAGTACTGGCAGACGACGCTCGGGACGTACGACTACTGGGCGATTGAATACGCCTACAGGCCGATCAACGAAGCGAGCCCGGAGGGTGAACTCCCGGAGCTGGCGAAGATCGCCGCCCGCGTGTCGGATCCGAAGCTCGCGTACGGCACTGATGAGGATGCGTTTGGTTTCGCCCCGCAGGGGATCGATCCGGTCACCAACATGTTCGACCTGGGGAACGACCCGCTGGCGTACTTCAGGACACGGGTGAAGCTCGCGCAGGAGCTCTGGGGAAGCATCGAGGAGAAGTTCGGGAAGCCCGGCACCCGTTACCAGAAGCTGCTGAGGGTGTTTGACCAGGGGTTCAACGATTTCTACCTGGGCGGCCTGACGGCGAGCAAATTCATCGGCGGAATCTACCACCGCCGGGATCACATCGGGGACCCGGGGAACAGGCTCCCGTATGAACCAGTGGCTCCCGCGAAGCAACGCGAGGCACTCGAGTTCCTGAGGACATACATCTTCGGTCCGGACGCGTTTCAGTTCTCCCCGACACTGCTGAACAAGCTCGCGATCGAGCGGCTCGAGGACTTCGAGTTCTCGGCATTCCAGGTCCAGAGGAACGATTTCCCCATCCATGACGTCATCCTCTCCATCCAGGCTCAACCGCTCGCCCGGCTGTACAATCCGCTGACGCTCAGCCGGCTCGTGGACCTCGAGCTGCGCTATGGAGCCGGCCAGGGGAAATTCACGCTGGCGGACATGTTCAAGGGGATCCGGGAGGCGGTCTGGTCGGAGGTTCAATCCGGAAAGCCCGTCAACAGCTTCCGGCGCGGACTGCAGAGGCTGCACCTGGCAAAGCTGACCAGCCTCGTCAGCGCCCCGTCCCGGGGGACCCCGGAAGACGCGGCCACGCTCGCACGGGCAGACCTCGTCGCACTGAAGGGGGCGATATCAGCCGCTCTCCGCGGGAACACGGATCCGATGACACGCGCACATTTTGAGGAATCGCTCGCTCGCATCGACGCGGCACTCAAAGTCTCTTTGCAGAGAACCGTGGTCCCGCCCATGTAACCGTTGCACGGGCATTCACCGGACCACGCAATTCAATGACACAGGAGCATTCCATGGACAGACGGATGTTCTTCAGCACCGGCCTGGGCGCCTCAGCGATGGTGGCCCTGGGAAAATTCGCGCAGGCCTCTCCCGAAGGGGGTGCATCGGGCGGGACGACGGCGCTTCCTATCACGGGAACATTCATCGACGAGATCACGTACGACATCCCGTCGCAGAACTGGGGCGCGGAACAGTGGCGGGCCGATTTCGACGCGATGAAGGCGATCGGCATCGACACGGTGATCATCATCCGGAGCGGGTTGAGGGGGAAGACGCTCTTCCCGTCCAAAACCATCGGCACGGACACCGGCGGCGACCTTCCCCGCCTGTTCCTCGACGAAGCCGCGAAGCGCAACATGAAGCTCTTCTTCGGCAACTACGACTCGGCGGAGTGGGGGAAGCCGGGGGCATGGAAAAAGGAGATCGAGATCAACCGGGGATTCATGCGGGAGATCTGGGAGCGGTACGGCTCCTCCAGCGCCTTCACGGGGTGGTACCTCTCCCACGAGACGAGCCACAGCCGGTTCCATTTCCGGGAAATCACGACGGAACTCAGCGAGCTGGCAAAGACGCTCTCACCGGGGAAACCTGTCCTGATGTCGCCGTTCTACCCGTCGCGGAAAATCTACCCGGACGAGGGCCTGGATCCCTCGGAATTCGCAGACAACTGGCGACAGACGCTGAAAGGGATCACGACGATCGACTATGCAGCGTTCCAGGACGGCACGGCCCCGCTGGGCGAACTGGATGCGTACCTCGGCCAGGCCAAGGCGGTGATGGATGAGATGGGGATCAAGCTCTGGAACAACGTCGAGACGTTCACGCGGGATATGCCCATCAAATTCCCACCGATCGACTTCCGCGAGCTGCGGGAGAAGCTGACCATCGCCGCGCGGTACGCAACAAAGAACATCTCGTTTGAATTCTCGCATTTCATGAGTCCGAACTCGCTGTACCCGTCGGCGCGAAATCTCTACGGACGGTACCGCGAGTTCTTCAATCTCTAGCCATCAGGTCCGCGCTATGCACACCTCAGCACGCATCGTCCCCCTCCTCCTTCTGCCGGCACTGGCAGCCGCCCAGACGGTGAATTTCACGGTCGTCCTCAGCGATACGCCAGCCGCGATCAGTCCCTACATCTACGGCACAAACCAGCTGATGTCGGGGGGAGAGAACTGGGGGTCGATGCGGCTCGGGGGGAACCGCCTCACGGGCTACAACTGGGAGAATAACGCCTCGAACGCCGGAAGCGATTACTATCAGGAGAGCGACAATTACCTTCCGTCGGTGTTCGGAGTCCCGGCCGACAGCTCCAACGTCCCCGGGATCGTGACCGGGGCATTCGTAAAGCAGGCCCGCCAGTTCGGGGCGTACCCGCTCGTCACGCTCCAGATGGCGGGGTTTGTCGCGAAGGACAAGAACGGCGTCGTGGATTCTTCTCAGACCGCCCCGTCGTCGCGGTGGGCCTACGTGAAGCCGTCGAAGGGGGCGCCCCTCCTGCTCGCGCCGGACACGGGCGATGACAGCGTGTACATGGACGAGTACGTCAGTTTCCTGGTCCACACGTTCGGCGCCGCGTCCTCCGGCACCGGCATACGGGGATACGCCCTGGACAACGAACCTTCGCTCTGGTCATCCACGCACCCGAGGTTACACCCCGCGCAGCCGGCCTGCCGCGAGCTGGTCCAGAAATCTGTCGCGCTTGCACGGTCCGTCAAGGGAATCGATCCCGCCGCGGAGATTTTCGGGCCCGTCGAGTTCGGCTTCTCGGGGTACTACAACTTCCTCGATGCCCCGGACTGGGGAAGCGTCAGCTTCCGCAAGGGGTATAACTGGTTCCTCGACTACTATCTCGATCAGCTCCGCCAGGCCAGCGACTCGACAGGCAGGCGGCTGCTTGACGTCCTCGACCTCCACTGGTACCCGGAAGCGCAGGGAACTGACAGCAACCGCATCATCAATACAAGCGCCGTCAGCGCCGCCGACCGGTTTGCGCGCGTCCAGGCACCCAGGACGCTCTGGGATCCCTCCTACAGGGAGCAGAGCTGGATTGCCCAGTGGTATGCCTCATATCTCCCCCTGATCCCGCACGTGCTCCAGTCAATCGGGAGCTATTATAAGGGCACAAAACTCGGATTCACGGAGTTCGAGTACGGGGGAGAAAATGACGTCTCTGGAGCGATAGCGATCGATGACGTCCTGGGGATATTCGGCAGGTACGGCGTTTACTTCGCGACGTACTGGGAGGGGGGAAATCAGACCCCGTACATCTCGGCAGCCTACAAAATGTACCGGAACTACGACGGAAACAACTCGACATTCGGCGATTTCTCCATCCCGTCGCAGACGAGCGACAGCGTCAACTCGTCAATCTACGGCGCGGTGAAGTCCGGCGGCAAGGAGGTGCACCTGATCGTCATCAACAAGAGCTTCAGCCAAAGCGCGACGGGCCACTTCGTTCTCTCGGCGGCATCCCCCGCGACTTCACACGTCGAGATCCTGAGCGCAAAGGTCTGGAAGCTCGGCGGCTCCGGCGCCGCCATACAGGCTGCACCGGCCGTCACCGGGATTTCCGACGGGGCGTTCACGTACACGCTCGACACGGTGTCGGTCTATCACATCGTTCTCCAGACGACCACAGTGACCGGCGTGACCGCCCGGGTCGGTGCGCCGAACGCGTTCGGGCTCTATCAGAACTACCCAAATCCGTTCAACCCCTCCACCGTGATCCTGTACTCCGTTGCGGCGGACGGCCCCGTCACGCTGAGGGTCTACGATGTGCTCGGGCGTGAGGTCAGGGAGCTGGTGAAGGGATTCCAGACCGCCGGCCGGCACACCGCAAGCTTCGACGGGTCAGGCCTTGCAAGCGGCATGTACTTCTACAGGCTCGAGAGCGGCGGCCGCACGGCAACGATGAAAATGGCCCTCCAGCGGTAGGCCGTCGTTCCCTATTTGAGCTTGAAGGAACTGAAGAACGACTGGTAGTCGGCTTTCATCGAGTCGAACGTGCCAGCCATCCCTCCCGCGGTGAGCGTGTACACCTTCGTCTGCCTCATGACATAGACGACGTCGTACTTCATCTTGAACCCGGACGCCTCCCCGGTGTACACCAGCTCCCGTGCATCCACCCCGTTGATCGTGAGCTTCCTTGCCGGATCGAACGTGAGATTCTGGAGCGTTCCCGCATACTGTTTCTTCGCAAATTCGACGTACGCATCGAGGTTTTTCGCTTCCGGCGGGGCGCTATCGATCGTCAGCATCAGCGTCACGCCGTTTTTCATGTAGTGTTCGGGTGCCGACGATGTGGTTCGCTTCTTCCATCCATCGGGAGCCTTGATCGTATAGTCGGGATCCCCGGCAAATGCCGATGCCGAGAAGCAGAGCGCGAGCGTGAGCAGGAACGCGATGCGGAGTTTCATTCTCATTCTCCTTCGGGAGTATTGGCTGTGACACCGGGCAAGGTGCCGGACTCTTCGCCTGTCGCCCTGGACAAAACACAAAAGGCGTCCCCCCTGTAAGGCAGCGGGACGCCTTTGCAAAGAACCCATGCCGCGAATCTAGCACCGGCGCCGGTCAAAAGCAAGGCCGAAGGCGCAAGCCAGCCGCCACAATCCGGCCACCGCATTGTTGCATTCGCTCCGGTTTCAGGGTATTTTGGAATCATCCATGAACGTCACCACGATGCTCCGCTCAGCGCTCCGGGCGCTGCGGCGGAACAAAATGCGCTCGTTCCTGACGATGCTCGGCATCATCATCGGCGTCGCCGCGGTCATCGCGATGCTCGCCGTGGGCCAGGGCGCTGAAACCGCGGTGGAGGAGCAGATCGGCGCGCTGGGGACCAACGCCCTCCTGGTCCTCCCCGCATCACAGCAGGTCGGGGGCGTTCGCGTCGGGGCCGGGTCGATGACCACGCTCACCGAAGACGACGCAACCGCCATCCTCCGCGACTGCCCGTCGGTCGGACTCCTGTCTCCCGGGACCCGCGCCTTCTGCCAGGTGATAGAGGGGAATCTCAACTGGAGCACGATGGTCGAGGGAGCGGGCGCGGACTACATGGAGATCCGGAAGTGGGGGGTAGAGTACGGGGAGTTTTTCACGGAGCAGGACGTGAAGGGGGCGGCGAAGGTCTGCGTGCTGGGGAAAACAGTCGCGGACAACCTGTTCCCGGATTCGGCCCCGGTGGGCCAGACCATCCGCATCCGGAACGTCCCGTTTCGCGTGCTGGGCGTCCTGATCGGCAAGGGGCAGAACGCGCTCGGGCAGGACCAGGACGACATCGTGATCGCGCCCTACACGACCGTCAAGCGCCGCCTGACCTGGTACCCCTATCTGCGGATGATCGTCATTTCCGCCAGCAGCGCCGCCGACGTTCGGCCGGCACAGGAGCAGATCACGGACGTCCTCAGGATGCGGCACAAGCTTGCGCCCGGCGACCCGAATGACTTCACGATCCGGAGCCAGGACGATCTCATCGCCGCCGCCTCCTCGGCCACGGAGATTCTGACGATCCTCCTGGCAAGCATCGCATCCGTCTCGCTCCTTGTGGGAGGGATCGGCATCATGAACATCATGCTGGTCTCGGTGACCGAGCGGACGCGGGAGATCGGCATCCGGATGGCGGTGGGCGCACGGGCGCACGATATCCTGGTGCAATTCCTCATCGAGGCGCTCGTGCTGAGCCTCATCGGCGGGTTAGGCGGGATACTCTTCGGAGTCAGCGGAGCGGGCCTCATATCGCGGCTCGCCCGGTGGCCCACGATCATTACACCCTTTTCTGTCACCCTCTCCTTCGCGTTCTCCTTTGTCATCGGGATATTTTTCGGCTACTATCCCGCCCACAAGGCCGCCTACCTGGATCCCATCGACGCGCTGCGCTACGAGTAGCCGGCACAGCACTGCCGGTCACCGCAGGTGCGCGGCGGCGATGTCAAACACCTCGTTGAAGCTCTCGTCCAGCTGGGCCCCGAGCGAGTGCCGGAACGGGAACGGCATGACGTGGGAATAGAGGTAGGGGAAATCCTTCACGTGGACGCGAACCGGGATGTCCCGCGCGTCGCCCTGCAGCGTGTTGATCACTTCCACGGGGGGGATCACCGCGTCCTGGCGGAGGGCGAGCGCCTCGATCCGGCCGGCGAGGGCGCGAAACCGTTCCTCGCGCAGCGACTTGAGCTTCGGGTACGACAGCATGGCGCGAAAGTAATCCCACACCCCGGGATGCTCCCGGAAATAGTGGCAGAGGCGCGGATAGCGCCGCAGCTCGTTGTCCAGGTGTTCGATCAGGTACGCGTGCAGCGCGATGACCGCCTCGCTGTCCATGATGTAGCGCGAGGCCGGGTACATCCGGTCCAGCGTCGGGCCGCCGCAGAAAATGAAAAGACGCGAATCCGCGAAATGCCCGCCGGGATCCGTCATCAGGATGACCTCCGAGAGGAACGAGCCGATGGAATACGCGAAGAAATCCACCGACGCGGAGGGCTCCACCGCCCCGTGGCGCCCGCTCCGTACTTCCTCGACAAACTGGACGACGTCGAGATACGTCTGAAACCCCGACCAGAAAAACCGCTGGGGCGCGGCCTGGAGGCGGACGCTGATGGCGGCGTTCGCAAAGGACGAATGCGCGATGGAGGGGTAGCGCTCGCGGCGCGCGGCGGACACGGCGTTCATGATCCTCGCGTTGCTCCAGTCCGTCGGCGTCCGGTTCATGTGGAAGGCGATCGGGAAGAGGACGACGGCCTTGCCGGTCGACTCTGCCAGGCGGAGCGCCCAGGGAAGGTACTTGTCCCACCGCTTCTCGTTCAGGCCGTGGATCAGGACGATCACGGCGCGCGCCCTGCCTCCCCCCGGCCGTGTGAACATGGGATAGCGGAACGTGGTGTTGCTGCAGATGTCGCAGTCCGGGGCAAGGAGAGAGTCATGATACGGGGGAGCGGCATCGGACTGCAGGTCTTCGTCCGGACCGAAGAGCGCACCGTGCTGCGCACAGGCGTACCGGGAGGCCCCGGGAAGGACGTGCGTGTTACGGGAAGAAAGTCCGCAGTGAAGAATCTCGAAGGGAAGGGGCGCTAGCGAATTCCTCGGCCGGGACTGGTCGAATTTCGAAAGGAGGAATTCAAGGGCGGAACAGTAGGTCATTCAGTATTCCCGCTTTGCCTCGCCGAAATTCGTCGGCTTTCCCCAGTACTCTCCCCCGTCGCGCACCCAGCGGACCGCCGCGGCCATGATGTCGTCGAGCGAATCGTGATACTGGCCGAACCGCCGCACGCAGAAACCGTCGTCGACGATCTGGCAACGGTCCGGTTCTTCGCCGACGAGCACCGGCGCCCGTCCGACCATGGCCCCCAGTTTCCGGGCAAGATCGCGCACAGCGAGCGGGGGTCCGGAGACATTCAGGATCGCCGGCGGGTTGGCGCAGATCTCGAATGCGCGTACGGCCCTCTCGTTCGCATCGCGCTGCGACACGAGGTTCACGTACGGGACGGCGACGGAGATTTCCTTCCCGGCGATGATCAGCCTGACCAAATCCACGATCACCCCGTACGCCAGGTGCTGCGCGTAGGTCAGGCGAAAGAAACAGGACCGCTGGCCGGGGTGCCTCCCGGCGGTGACTGCAAACGCACTCTCGCGCGCGACAATGCTCCATCCGTAGATCCCGCGCGGGTCGAGCGCATCGCTTTCCTTCGAGCCCGCCGTGCGAACGGGAACAGCCGCGTACGGGTTCGTCGAAGAGAACACGACGATCCTCGATTCCCGGAATATCTCTCCTACAAGGTACGGCAGTATGCAGTTGACGTGCACCGCCTTCTCCCAGTTCGCCGAGGAGCCGAACTTGAAGCCGGGCATATACATCACGTTTTCCGCCGGAGGGAGCGATTCGAGAAATTCCGGGTCGGTCAGATCTCCCTTGAACACGCGCACGCCGATTTCCTCGAACCGCTCCCGCGCGCCATCGGCGGGGTTCCTGAACGAGGATGCCACGGTGACATCCCGCCGCGTGCCGGCGGCCGCGTCCGCTCGCACCATCATCTCCGTCAGCTCGGGTCCCATCTTGCCGCTTCCGCCGAGGACAAGGACGCCCCCTTTCAGGCGGCCCATGCAGTCGATGACGCCCGAGGAGGGGGTGCTCATGAAGTCCCTCAGCTGCGGTGCGTTCCGAACTTCTGTGATGTTCACGGGGCCAGTCCCACCTCCCTTTTCAGACCACCGAGAGCGCCGGCGAGATACTCCCCGTCGCTCAGCTCGGGAGCCTCGCCGTAGACACGGTCGATTTCGGTCGAGAGCCCCCGGCGCCCTTTCTCGCGGAAGCACCAGGGCCCCGGGAGAAGGCCGAGCGAGGAGAGGCGGTACTTCACCCCCCACACGGAATTCTCGAAGTCGTTCCGCGCATCGAACAGCGCCCCGTTGCACATGCTCACCCTGTGCGCCAGCTCCTTTTCCCGCAGCGGAAATTCCCAGGCCATCCCTCGCTTTGCGCCCAGGACCGCGTTTGCCCACCTGACGGCGGCGAACGTGTCCGTGGCGAAATGCCCGAGGAGCCCCCCGACGTATTCCACCGCGACCGTGCGCCCCCCCACGGTGAACGGAAACACCCCCCCGAGATCTGCAACGATCCTGTCGTCGTTGCCGGTGACGAGCACCAGATCCTGCCGCCGGGTGCTGCGGGCGGCTGCCTCCAGCATCACCTGCGCGCGGTACGTGTTGAAGGGAGCCGCCTTCGCGCCACAGGCAATGGTGAAGATCTTCTCCCACAGCCCGTAGCTGAAGTCACGGCTTCCGGGCACGGCCTTCTGCAGCTCGAAGCCGAACACCGGGATCACGTCCGCCACGCGCCTGTACGTCTTCAGGACATCGCCGTCGCTCCCGTGCGTGAACGCGGTCGGCGCAAGCATCACGAGGTCGTACCCCTCCCTCGCGGCAAGCTCCGCCTGTTTCATGTACCCCTTGCCGCTGACGGACGCCATCAGGAACATCCCCCCCTGCCCGTACTGCTCCACCATCTCCCTGACGAGACGCAGCCAGTACCGGTAGATGTCGGCGTCCCCGCCGGAGAACTCCCCTGTATGGGCGCCCGGGATCACCGCCCGCGCCCCGGCACGGATGTAGTAGAGCGTCAGGAGGCGCTGCCATTTCTCAAGCGGCTTCCGCCGCCGATCGAGCGCAAGCGGACTCGGAACCCATACGCCCCCCTGTTTCAGCCGGGAGAGCGTCTCGGTGGGGAGTGTCATTGTAGGCGAGTGTCGCAGGTGACGTGTCGTTCGCCTCAATGTAGAAACAAATGATGCAATTGCAAAGAGCGGATTGCCACGCCATGAAGCGGCGTGGTCCAAAAAGCGGCTCCCGCCTTCGGCGGGACGCAAAGAACGCGCTTCGCGAAAAAGCGCTCGCAATGACGGGACGGCCTCGCCTATGCCTTGTGTGACGACAAGGACTGGAGATACGCTTCCGCACCCTGGACGCCAAGGCCCATCCCGAGACCCATCAGGAACCCGTCCAGGAAGTTCTCCCGGAACACGAGGGGGGGAAGTGCGCCGGTGCCGCGGAGAACGCCGATGACGAGCGTCAGGAGGACGAACATCACGCCGTAGACGATCCCGACCACGACGAACTTCGCCCAGTGAAACTGCGCCAGCTTCCGCTCGAACAGAAATGCCAGCCACACCACGGGGAGGTTCACGCCGAACGACCAGACCACCGCATTGAGCGTCGGGATCCACACGCTCGCCACGATGAACTGAACGGCACTCACGCACACGGCGGCCGTGATCGTATTCGACAGCCCTCGCTGGTGGTAGAAGGCGAAAATGAACGCTCCGCTCGCCCCGAACGCGATGTAGGCGAAGTCGGCCCCGGACGCTGTGAACACGTCGCTCCCGTGCATCATCAATCCTACCGTCGTGCTCCCGGCAAGACCGACGACCGTGATCAGAGCAATCTTCCAGAGGTGGTTTACGAAGTCTTTCATACAACCCTCCTTTTCGAATACCTGCTCCCCGGAATGCGTAAAGGCCTCCCCATCGGATGAGAGGGAGGCCCTTTCAAAGGACAGTCAACTCTCCAAAATTATCCCGGATCCGTGACATTGTCAATCGAATTCACGAAGAGGCGGGTATCCCTTTGATTCTTTGATCCGTTTTGGGTACGATAGGGACGACCAGCGTTATTTCTGGGGGTTTTACGCCCGGTGAAGTGACAAATCTGCTCGTCGATGTACGGGCGGGTGACCAGTCTGCACTGAACAGGCTCCTTCCTCTCGTCTACGACGAGCTGAGAAAGATCGCCTCGTCGTACCTCTCCCGCGAACACTCACGGCAGACCATCCAGACTTCCGATCTCGTCCATGAAGCATACATCCGGCTGGCGGACGCGGAAGTCTCCTGGCAGAACCGGGCGCACTTCTTCGGAATCGCCGCGCGCTCGATGCGGCAGATTCTCGTGGACTACGCTCGCAAGAAGCACGCCGGCAAACGGGGAGGCGACATGACCAGGGTCTCGCTGACGGAGAACGTCCTGGTGGTCGAGGACGATTTCAGCCGGCTCCTCATGCTGGACGACGCCCTCGGGCGTCTCGAGAAGGTCGATCCGCGGCTGTGCCGCGTCGTCGAACTCCGGTATTTCAGCGGGCTGACGGTCGAAGAGACCGCGGAGGCCCTCAGCGTCTCGCCCCGCACCGTGGAAAATGACTGGAACCTCGCCCGGGCCTGGCTGTCTCGCACCATGACCGCCTAGGGCCGGCGGGTCGTATCTCCGGATTCCATCCTGCACATGAACCAGGACCTGTGGCGCAAAGTGCGTGAGGTGTTCGCGGAAGCGCACAGGCTCCCCGCCGCGGAGAGAGGGACGTACCTCGAACGGGCGTGCGGTGACGACGGCGACCTCCTCCGCGAAGTGAGTTCCCTCCTCTCGGCGCTGGAGAAGGCCGACGGACTCTTCGAGCCCCTTGCCCCCGGCATGCTCGCCCCGGCCTCAGGTTCCCCCCCGACGGCGACGGAAGGCATGCGCGTCGGCACCTATCGCATCGTCCGGGAGATCGGCGCCGGCGGCATGGGAGACGTGTATGAGGCGGTGCGCGACGACGGGACGTTTCAGCGGCGTGTCGCCGTCAAGTTCATACGATCATCCCTCTCCCGGAGGGAAATGACCCGGCGGTTCGAAGCGGAACGCGCGGTCCTCGCCTCGCTCCAGCACCACAATATTGCGCAGCTCATCGATGCGGGTTCTACAGACGACGGAGCCCCCTACCTCGTCATGGAATTCGTCGACGGCAGGCGCATCGACGAATTCTGCGACGAACGGCAGCTCGGCATTCTGGAACGCCTCCGCCTCTTCCAGACGGTGTGCGGGGCGGTCCGCTACGCTCACCAGCACCTCGTCGTGCACAGGGACATCAAGCCCGGCAATATCCTGGTGACGGCCGACGGGGCCCCGAAGCTGCTCGACTTCGGGATCGCGAAGCTCCTCACGGAGGATGGGGGCACGGCCGAACAAACCCGCACCGGCTACGGCTTCGTCACGCCCGAATATGCCAGTCCCGAGCAGCTCCGCGGGGAGCCTGCGACCACCGTCAGCGACGTGTATGCCCTGGGGACGCTCCTGTACAAATTGCTGACGGGGGGGAGGCCGTATGATTTCCGCAGCACGCTTCCACTGGACATGTCGCGGACGGTCCTCGAGACGGAGCCGACCAGGCCGAGCGGGAGAGAGATCTCCATCAGCGTGGCCGGGTCCACGGCCGGGAAGGTCCGCAGGATGCTGGACGGCGATATCGACGCCATCGTTCTGATGGCGCTGCGGAAGGAGCCGGATCGGCGATATCAGTCGGCGCAGGATCTCTCGGACGACATCGGCCGCTATCTCGCCCATCGCCCGGTCCTCGCGCGCAGGGGGGAAGCACGGTACAGGGCCGGGAAGTTCGTCCGGAGGCATCGCACCGCGAGCATTGCGGGGGCGCTCGTGGCGCTCGCCGTGGTCGGAGGCATCGGCGGCGTCATGTGGCAGGCGCGGAGGGCGCAGCAGGAGAGGGACATCGCGCGCGTCGAGGCAACAAAGGCAAGGAGGATCAACGAGTTCCTCCGGCAGATGATCGCCGCCAGTGATGACAACTGGTACAACCACGGCACGGGGCCGCAGACATCCGCTCTCGACATCCTCGATGCCGCATCCGCCCGACTGGAGCACGAGCTGACGGAAGAGCCCGGCGTGAAGGCGGAACTTCACATGACAGTCGGGAACACCTACCTGGCACTGGGGGAATCCGGAAAAGCCGCACATCACTTTTCCCAGGCGCTGAAGCTGCGGCGGGAGTCGTTGCCGGCCGACGCGCACGCCATTGCGGAAAGCGAGTACTACCTGGCCGGCGCTTACGCGCACCTTGCGTTTCTCGACCAGGCATCCGCGGACAGCGCAGAGGCGCATTACCGCAGGGCCATCGGTTACCTCGCGACTGTAGCCGGAGGAGCCGACATCTATCTTCCGTACGCGTACGAAGACTTCGGCAGCACGCTCATGCACGAGGGACGTCTCGCCGAGGCCGAATCCTGCATCGTTCGCGCGCTCCCCCTCTTCACAGCCAGGTACGGGGAGGCGCACGTGGCCAGCGCCTCCTGCTTCGGTATCCTCGGACAGATCACAGAACTCCGCGGCGACGCCCGCGGCGCCGAAGCACTATTCCGGCGTTCATTCGAGAATCTGCTCCGGTTCCCCGACAGGACGGACGTGAACACCATCGAGTCGCTGGAACCGCTGGCACGGCTGATGATCGACAGGGGGGCCATAGACGAAGCCGACACGCTGATCACCAGATACCTTCCCCGCCCGGCGTCCCCCGCCCCTTACCCGCGCATACTCCTCGCCCGGAGCCTGCGGCTCTGGGCACGCCTCCAGGCTGCCCGGGGCAGGCTGGACCAGGCGGATCGGACGCTCGGCAGCGCGCTGCGGGAGCTCAAGGGGGCCCCCGAGGACATCATCGTGCGGCGAAACGCCCGCGTCCTGATCGACCTTGAACGGGCGAAGGTGCTGATTGCCCGGGGCGCGTACGCGGCGGCAGAGGCCCTCCTGCGGAAAACCCGGAATGTTGCGGCAACGAACAACGACCGGGTTGATCACGTCGCGGCCTCGTGCGACGCCCTGCTCGCCGCGCTCCCCCGCGCTCGCCTGACTCCCTAGCCCCGGAAGAGATCCGTGCTGAGGTACTTCAGCCCGGAATCAGCCATCAGCGTGGCCACCCTTGAGCCCGGCCCGAGGCGCGCCGGCACGCGGAGAGCGGTGACGACCGGGTTCTTAGAGGAGCGGCACGAGTTGTTCAACCAGCCCCTCGGAGAGGTCAAGATCCCCCGTGTGCTTCCCCCGGTGTATCAGGAGGATCTTCCCTTCCCGATCGAGCAGGGCAAAACCCGGCAACTGGAGGATATCGCTGCTCCGCGCGGCGGTTCCCCTGCTGTCCATCGCGCAACCCCGCGACGTCGCCTCGGCCCTTCGTTTCTTCAGGGCATCAACGGGGAAGAAGATTTTCAGGAGACTGGTCCGCTCAAGCCCGATGAGTCTGTATGAGCGCTTGTCGGGGTCGGGAACGCACCGGATCACCTGGAAGGGCCAGAACGTCCTGACCTCTTCCTCCGTCCCCTGGACAACGCACACGAGATCGATGCCGGCGGCGCCGAGGCGTTCATGCAGCTTCGGGAGGAGCAGCTTCGCCTCCTGGAAAAACCTGCAGCCGAAATGCCTCAGCCAGACGATGAGCGTCGGTTTTCCCCTCAGGGGGGATCCATCGCCAAACGCGTCTACAGGAAACAGGTCCAGTTCATTCAGCACGGTTCCTCCTCGAGTGTGGGCATTCCCTGAGACCTAATATAGGGAGGGCGGAGGAACCCTGCAACGCGGGCAGCGGTGTCAGGTGAAGATGATCTGTCCTCCCGCGGCCTTCTCGTAGAACTGGCCGACGGAGATGATGTCGCGCACCTGGGGACAGAAGTCCTTCTTCGAAAGATGGAACATGTCGACGGTGGCCTTGCAGGCGTACAGCTCCCCGCCGGCATCGGCGATCATCTCGATGAACTCCCTGACCGGCGGGATGTCCAGCTTCTCCATCTCCTTCTGCATCATCCGCGTGGCGAACGCCGACATGCCCGGCAGCGCGCCAAGGAGCGTGGGCATGTGCATCCCCGGGTTCCCCACGGTGGCCACCTTCACATGGTCCATCCGCTTCTCGATGACGGCGTCGAGACCGAAAAAGGTGAAGAAGAGCGAAGCATCCATCCCCTCCATCCGCGCACCGTTCGCCATGATCAGGCCGGGGTAGATCCCTTCAAGGCTCCCGTGCGAAACAACGATCGAGACCTTCGTAATGGATTGAACGTGATTGTCCGACATGGTGTCTGCCTCCGGTTAAATGCAGCCTTTGGGTTTCGGGAGGCCGGCGATCTTGGCCGCCTTCTTCGCGGGGCCTTTCGGAAAGAGTGCGTAAAGCTCCTTTGTGTCGACGCCGCTCTCTTTGGTCAGCCTCCGGATCGACGGCGCGTCCCCCTTCGCATCGAACTCCTTCTGCATGTAGCGGATCACCGCCCAGTGGCGCTCCGTCAGCTGCGGGATGCCCTCTTCCAGGGCAAGCGCCGCCGCGACCGATTCGCTCCATTGCGCGCGGTTTTTGAGGTGGCCGTCCGCGTCGCGCTCGAGCGCCGCGGCCGCCGTTGCGGTGGTTTCCATGGTCTTCTCCTCTGAGACTTCGTTCGTGGTTATGTCGTCGCGGCGGCGGATGCCGCCACCGCCTTGAGCACGCGCAGGGCATACGCCATCCCCTTCTTCGCCTCGGGCGAGTTGAACTCCCGGAGGAGCGACATGAGCGACACGTCCTCCGGGACGGCAACACCGAGGTTCTGGTATACCGCCATCGCGTTGTTGATAGTGTGCAGGATTTCGGGCTGCGTGAGATTCTTCACCGTCGTCAGCATCGTGACGATGTTGTCGCCGAGGGCTTTCACGTCCTCGACGGAAAACGACGTCACGACCCGGTCGAAGACCGTCCCCAGCTCTTTCATGAACGCGAAGTAGCCCTTCCGGTCGAACTCGTCCAGCCGGTCCATGAGCGTGATGACCGATTCGCGCGCGAGGGGCGCCGCATCGCGGAGGAAGTCCCTGAGGCTTTCCAGCTGCTCGAACGTCGCGGTGATCGTATTGACGTTGCGGAGCACCTTCCGCCCCAGGTAGGCGATGTCCCCCGTGCTGAGCGAATCGTGGACATCCTCCAGCTCCACCAGCGCGGTCTGGTACATGTCCCTGCCAACCCGCATGAGATCTTCCTTCAGATCCTCCATCTCCCGGCGGTGCCGTTGCTGCAGATCGACCTCTTCGAGGATCCGGTCCAGTTTCCTGTTGATGGCGTCGATCTGCGCCTGCATCGGTGTCTCGTTCATGTCACGCCCTCTTTCCGGCCATCGACATGTGGGATTCGACGGGGAGCTCCAGCCCTTTCAGGAGAAAATTCCAGTACATCCAGCGGAACATCACCTTCCCGTAATGGTTGGCCCTGGTCTCTTCCAGGAGGGAGAACGGGCCTATCCCGGGGAGGGGGAATTTGCCGGGGAGAGGCTCCGTATCGTAGTTGAAGTCGATGAGGATGCCTTTGCCGAACCCCGACTCGATGAAGCAGTTGGCGTGGCCGTCGAACGCGGCTGTCGGGGCGCGCCCCTCGGCGATGCTGAGGAAGTTCTGCAGCAGGATATCAGACTGGAAATGCGCCACGGAGCCCGCCTTCGAGCTGGGGAGGTCGGTGGCGTCGCCGATGGCGAAGATGTTCTCATGTCCGGTCGCGCGGAGCGTGGCCCTGTCAGTCGGGACGAAGTTGAACTCGTCGCCGAGCCCGCTCCTCCCGATGACATCGTCCCCCATGTTCGTGGGGATGGTGACCAGCACGTCGAACGGAATCGCGGTCTCATCCCATGAGACGATGGAGCGCGACTCGTTGTCCACCCGTGCGATGCTGAACTCGGACGTGAGCCGAATGTTCTTTTTCTCCAGGAAATCCCCCAGGATCGACGAGGCACGGGGCTTCGTGAACGCGCCCGGCAGCGGGGTCACGAAGTGGATATCCACCCTGTCCCGCATCCCCCGCTCGGTGAAATACCAGTCGGCGAGGAACGTGAACTCGAGCGGGGCGACGGGGCACTTGATCGGCATCTCCGTGATGTTGACGACCAGCTTGCCCCCCTGCCACCTTTTGAAGAACTCCGCAAGCGCGCACGCCCCTTCAACCGTGTAGAAATCGAAGACCTGCTTGTGCCAGAGGTCTCCGCGAAGTCCCTCCGTCTGCTCGGGTTTGATCCTGACGCCTGTGGCGATGACCAGGTAATCGTACTGCAGGACGGCTCCGTTCTCCAGCAGGACCCGGTTCTTCTCAGGCTCGATGCTCCCGATGCGGGACACGACTACGTCCGCCCCGGGGGGAAAGAAATCGCGTTTCGGCTTCACAACGTCCCTGCGCGTGTAGATCCCGAAGGGGATGAAGAGGAAGCCGGGCTGATAGTAATGGGTTTCCTCCTGGTCGACGATCGTGATCTGCCACTCGCGCCTGTCCAGCGCGCTCGTGAACTTGTTGAGCATGATCGTGCCGGCGGTGCCGGCCCCGAGTATAACGATCTTCTTCATGTGTCGGGTTTCTGTCGCTGGTGATTGGGGGTGAGCAGCTCCTGCACTTTGTGCTTAATGCTGCCGCACTCTGCAAAGCCGGTGTACACGACGCACTCGCGGCACTGCCTCCGGAGGCAGAAACTCCCCTTCCCGGCGGCATTCCAGCAGGGCCCAGCGTGGCCTGTGTAGGCGGGACAGATCTCGCGCTCCTCCGCGGGGCAGTTGACAATGGCCCAGCAGGGGATCAGCGTGAATACACGCCTGATCCCCTCGATGCTGATCTTCTCATCGTTGATGGCGGAACGAATGCACTTCAGCCTGTCAAGGTCATGCCGGGAATAGAGGCGGTGTCCGGAATCCGCGTGAGAGGGAAGGATCAGGCCTTTCTTCTCATACATCCTGAGCGTATGGACTGAAACGCCGAGAAGCCGGGCAACTGTGCCAATCGTGTAGACGGGAGCCGAGCATGGATCTTCCTGGAACATAGATTTATAGATATCAACTAGAGTGCCATCTATAGATCTATGTCCATGTCATAAAATGTCAGATATTGAATGGAAACTCGCTCGGAACGAACATCAGACCGTTGTTGATTTCTCAGGATTGAAAAAGAACATTTGCAGAAGCGATTCTTGATCGCGCAAAAAAAAGCCGGCGCCACCGTGATCATGGCGTCGGCTTTGGATGCGAGCTTCTAATCTCAGCGCCGCTCGCCTCCGCGCTGCGGTTCACGTTCCTCGACCGGGGGCGCGTGCCGGCCCCGCTCCGCAGCCCATCGGCCTTCCGTCCAGAGCCAGCCCCTGGGACCTTTCCGCCAGTGACCGTCCACCCACCTGTATCCCGGACGAGCAGCGACCCACCTGCCGGGCACCCACACGTGCCTTCGCACGCCGGGATCCCAGTTCCAGTAGCCCCTGACCCATACGGCATCATACGCAGGCCGGGGCGCAACGACTTCATGACGCACAGCAGGCGGACCGATCTCTATGCCGATGCTCACCTGCGAGTATGCCTGCTGACAGGCGCCGGCCATCACACCAACGGCGAACATGAACGCAGCGAACCGTGAAATCATCCTCGATCCCTTTCTGCTTATGAATCCCCTCCCCCGTCCCTCCCGGCACGGGGTTTGCTCCCTCGAGGAATTTGACACGTTCTTCCGAAAAAGGATTAATCCCCTGGCCGCGGAGCATCAGACGGCGTACCATAAAAAAAGGGGCGGCATCGCCGCCCCCCGTAAAGAGCCTGGCCCGACATCAGCGGCAATTCACCGTCGCAATCGCCGGATTGGATGATGCGTGGTTCGGCGAGAGAACCTCGAGGCGCTCCCAGACTCTCATCTTCTCCTTCGGCGCGCCGAGGTCCCACGTGTCCGTGAATCCCTGCCCCGCGCTGGTAATCGTCACCCGCTGCACGCCGCTCTTCGCCCCGTCGCTCCGCACCCACGTGAACTCAACGTCCACGGGCGGATTGTTGACGAAGATCGTCCCCGTGAAGACCAGGTGCGCCGGAGCGCGCCCGTTCCACGCCTTCGGGTTCACGACCGTCACGACCTTTCGCACGTTTCCTTTCCGCTTTATCTGACGCGGCCCCTGCGCATCGAGTTCTCCCGCTACGAGAGCCATCGCCACCATTGCGACAAGCACACAACGCAACGTCTTCATCGTAGGATCCTGTTTGATGTGGTTGATTGTGGGGCGGCGGGATGCATTATGATCCCGCGGCCTGCCCCCTGAGAGCGGTCACCCGCTCGCCGAGCGCAAAAAACGCGTCTTCCTGCCGCGTGGCTGCTTCGCCGCGCGCGATGCCCGTGGTCGAACCGAGCGCCCAGACTTCGGCGTCGCCGATCTTCCAGCGCTGCGGCCCGGGCATCGCCGCCGCATCGGGACGCTGTTCCGGGAAGCACGCGAGGACCGTCTCCGGCGGGGCGATCAACGCCACGATCGCGGGCCTCATCCGTTCCACGTCGCCGAGGAACCTCCTCACGTCGTCTCCCGTCGGAGCTGCGGCCCTGTCCTTTTCGCCGGCGGCCGCCACCCTCCTGTTCAGCTCGGTCAGACCGATTCCCCTGCGCAGGAGAAGCGACGTCTTCTTCATGAAGAACATCGATCGGACAGGGTCGCTCAGGCTCCCCTCCCGGTGTCCCTTCTCGAGCGCTTTCCGTTCCTGCTTCGTCATCACGGGCGCTTCGGTCAGCCCGCCCGTCGCCAGCAGATCCCAGAACCTGCTCCTCGGGTGCATGTGACGGAACCCGAGCGTCGCGGAGACCTCGTCGATCGCCGCCGCGGCGAACACGACGGTCAGACCGGGTTCCCAGATTTCCGGCAGCATCACGCCTCCTGGAATTCGGGGTCGTTCTCCCGGAGACCGGGCCGCCTACCCCCTGACGAATTTCGAGCCAAGCGTCCCGCACACGGAGCACTTCTCCGGCGGCCGGCCGAATTCGATGTTTCCGCACACAGGGCAGAGAAAGAACTCGGTCCCCGCAAGATCCTTGCCATTTTTTGCCGCCTCGAGTGCCTTCGCGTAGAGCCGCGCGTGCACGCTCTCGGCCTGGACGGCATACGAAAACATCCGTCTCGCTTTGTGGTTCTCGCTGTCGGCCTGCGCCACCATCGGCGGGTACATCGTCGTGAACTCGTACGTCTCGCCGTCGATCGCCGCCTGGAGATTCTCCCCGGTGGACTTCAGGCCGTCCATGTTCTTCAAATGCCCCTCGGCATGAATCAGTTCCGCCTGCGCGGTGAGACGGAAGAGACGGGCGATAACCGGGAATCCATCCTGGTCCGCTCTGCGGGCGAATGCCGAATACTTCTGGAAAGCCTGGCTTTCCCCGGCGAACGCTTCCTTCAGATTATCAACTGTGGCAGGCATTGTCTTTCCTTCCGGACACTGGAGTGAGTGATGAATGAAGGGGTCCAATAAAAAGAATCGCCACGATCCATTCGGACAGTGGCGACTCAATGAACATAGGGAAAGATAGTGCCCGGCGGCATGAGATGCAACGAATGTGAGGGCGAGGGAATGTTGCCGGTCAGTCGCCCGTCGGCTGGATCGTCGCGTTCTCCACCATCAGCATGACGGTCCGCCCGGGCGCCCGCGTCCTGTGGCGCACGCCCTTCGGCATGGTCACGCCCTGGCCCGCCTTCAGCTCAAACGTCCTGTCTTCCAGATCGACGTAGAGCGTGCCGTCCAGCACGAAAAAGAACTCCTCGTCGTTGTCGTGCTTGTGCCAGTGATATTCACCCTGGACGATGCCGATCCTGACGCAGCTCTCATTAACCCGGGCAAGCGTCTGGTTGAACCATCTGTCGGTGCACGCCCTGACGATGGCGGGCGTGTCGATCAGCTCGAGTTGATTGTATTTCACGTCCAGTCGCGTTACGTACGGGTATTCCGGGCTCATCCATTCCTCCGCTCAATGTGTCACATGCATACCCGGACCGGGGCTCAACCTCCGGGCGGCAGCGAGCGTCGCCCGGACTATGCGCTCGTCGCTCACCATCGTCTCCCGCTCAAGCACGCGTGAGACGGGCAGGGGGATATCGAGCGACGCGACGCGAACGACCGGTCCATCCAGCATCTCGAAGAACTTCTCCATGATGGCGGCCGCGATCGGCGCGCCAATGGACTGGCTTGCGGCGGCCTCTTCCGCCACGACCACGGCTCCCGTCTTCCGGAGGGACTCCCGGATGGTCTCGTAATCGATGCCAGGAAGATCGAGCGTCCTGAGGTCGATCAGCTCGACGGAAACACCTTCAGCCGCAAACCGCCCGAGGAGCTTGTCGCACCTGCCGACGAGTGCGCCGTATGTCAGGAGCGTGACATCCGTCCCTTCCGCCACCACGCGCGCCCTGCCCAGGGGGAAACAGTAATCGAGATCGCCCTCCGGCACGGGAAACTCGCTTCCGTAGAGCGTGTGATGCTCGATCACCAGCACCGGGTCGCGCGAACGCATGGCAGCGTTGAAGAGGCCGATGTACTCCATGCTGTCGGCAGGAGCGACGATCCGCCAGCCCGGGAAGAGGCTGTAGAGCCCGACCGGGTCCATGGAATGCTGGCCGCCGTAGCCGCAGCCGATCGCGACGCGCGTCCTGACCACGAGCGGAAGATCCGTGGTGTTCCCGTACATGTGACGCGCTTTCCCGATCTGGTTGAACATCTGGTCCGCAGCCACGAGCGCGAAATCAGGGAACATGATCTCGACCACGGGCTTCATCCCCGTCATGGCCATGCCGAGGGCCAGGCCGGTGAACCCGGCTTCCGCGATCGGCGTGTTGAGCACCCGGCCGGGATATTTCGCAGCGAGGCCTTTCGTCGCCCCGTAGGCGCCGCCGCCGAAATTCGCCACATCCTCCCCCAGCACGACGACTTCCGGGTCGCGCTCGAGCCAGCGGCCGGTGACGTCGGCAATCGCGTTCGAATACCGGAGCGGCGTGAGCGAACGGAAGTCCCCACGCGATGAAAAGGTGACCCCGCTCCATTCCGTTCCCCCGCTCCGCAGGCCGTCTTCGACGCCCGCGGTGGCCGGCCAGAGCTCCGGCCGCACGGTGCGCGGCGTTCCCGGCAGCGTGCATGCATCCACGGCGCGGGCGACGCACTCCCGGGCCCGCGTTTCCACGGCGCTGATGTCGGCGTGAGAGAGGACGCCGGCCTTCTCGAGAGCCCGGGGAAACGTCGCGATCACCTCCCGGTCCCGGGAGCGCGCCTCCTCCTCCCTGGTCCGGTACCCGAACGCGCTCCCCGGCTGATCCCCCGCATGGTGGTACCGGCGGTAGCAGCGGGCCTCGATGAGGCAGGGACCTCCGCCGGAACGAATCTCCCCCGCGACTCTCCCGATAAGGGCGTGGATCCCCACGATGTCGTTCCCGTCGACCCGGTAGCCTCTCATGCCGAACGCGGCAGCCCTGACGTAGAGATCCTCCACCGCGCTCGCCTGCCGCAGCGGCGTCGCCACCGCGTAGGCGTTGTTCTCGATGAAGCAGACCAGGGGGAGCTTCCAGAGCCCCGCGAGGTTGCAGGCTTCATGGAACGAGCCGATGTTCGTCGCGCCGTCGCCAAAGAAACAGACGACGACATCACCCGTCGATCGGAATTTCTGGGCAAACGCGGCACCCGCGGCGAGCGGGATGCCGCCGCCGACAATGGGATTGGAACCGAGGAACCCCGCGCCCGCATACCGCAAGTGCATCGATCCGCCCCGTCCCGCGCAGTACCCGCGGGCGAGCCCCATGATCTCCGCGAGCGTCCGCTCCACCACTTCGTCCGCCGGCGGGGGGACCGCGTCGCGCGCCGGGTTCCAGGCAGGGTCCGTCACGTGCTGGAGCGCTTTTGAGAGAAACTCGTGGTGGGAACGGTAGGTCGCCACGACGCTGTCCGAGGGGCGGAGGGCGGCAATCACGCCCGCTGCCACGGCCTCCTGCCCGACGCTCGTGTGGACCGGGCCCCAGACGCAGTCGTCCGCCTTCAGACGGAGGAGCGCGTGCTCGAATTCGTTGATGAGGGTGATATCGAAAAGCATCCGCGCGGCCAGACGGGGCTCCAGGGAGACCGTGTCGCGCTCCTCGGAAGCCCACTCTTCAAAAACCGCGTCGCACCGGAGTCTGGTCGTTTTCATCGTCAGTCCATGATGAGGCCGCCGTTCACATCAAGAATTTCTCCCGTCACATAGCGGGACCTCTCCGAGGCGAGGAACAGGATCGCTTCGGCAATCTCCTCCGGCTCGCCGTACCGCCTGAACGGGATCTTCGCGGCAAAATCCCTGTTTGCCCGGTCGCCCCACTCGTCCGTCATCGGCGTCCGGGTCGGGCCCGGGCAGACGGCGTTCACGTTGATGCCGAACGGCGCGGCCTGCAGCGCCAGGCTCTTCGTGAAGGCGATCACACCCGCCTTGCTCGCGGCGTAGTGGGCCCCGACGACCAGCCCCCCGATTTTCGCGGAGGCGGACGACATGCTGATGATCTTCCCGGATCGCCTGGTCTGCATGTGCCTGAACGCCTCCCGGGAGAGGAGGAAGACGCTCCGGAGATTGACCGCCAGCACCCTGTCCCAGTCAGCCACCGTGGTGTCGAGTATGGGGGTGGTCATGGAGATCGCCGCGTTGTTCACGAGGATGTCGATCCCCCCGAACGCCGCCACGGTCGAGCCGATAAACGAGACGACCGCCCCTTCGTCGGCGACGTCGAGCGCGGCGGAGGAGGCCTTCCCTCCCTGCGCCCGGATCTCCGAAGCGACAAGCTCCGCCCCCTCCTTCCGGAGGTCGGCAAGGATTACGGTCGCCCCCTCGCGTGCAAAAAGCCGCGCCGCGGCGGCGCCGATCGCTCCCGCCGCGCCCGTGATGACCGCCACCCTGGTGTTCAGTTCCATCGTCCGTCATCGCTCCTGTATGAGAGGGAGTGTTTCTGATGCGCGCCTCAGCACGGCGACCCTGGCGCCGGTGCCCGTGCGGCGAAACGCCGCCTCGAGCGCGCTTTGCGGATCGGGGGCGTGCGCAAGGTGCACGTCCCTGAGTTCGTCGGCCGATATGCCGTCGGTGACAAGTATGCACTGGACGTCTCTCTCGAACGTCGCCTCGGCAACCTGGATCATGTGCACGGCGGCGACCCGGTGGGTGAAGGCGCCCGCTTCGACCAGCTCCACGATCTCCCGCTTCGGCCTGTACCCCACCCGGCGGATCACGTCCCCGTGCGTCACGGAGAGCCCTTCCGTGCACGGAGAGACGACAATCACGACTCCCCCGTCGCGCACGGCAAGCGCGGCGTTATCGAGCGCCTTGTTCACCTGCCAGAACTCGATATCAAACGGGAACCCGTCGGCCACGACGATGTCGGCCCTGGCCGGGAGCGTCACCGTGTGGGCCTCCAGCGCGTGCGCGATCCCCCGCCTGTGCGCCTCCACCGGGTGGCCGTACACAGCGCTGCAGATCCTCCCCCCGCCGTCCAGGACCACGTTGAAGATGGCGTCCAGGCCGGCCGCCAGCGCGGCATTGTCGATTGCCGCACGGATGGGGTTGTCGCGTTTGCCGACGACCTCCTCGGAGCGGAGGCCGACGCGCACCCAGTGAAAATCCGCGCTCGTCTTCGGGCCGCAGAGCCCGGGGATGATGATGTTGCAGCCCCCCGTGAACCCGCACACGTCCATCGGCATGATCTGGCCGAGTCCCACGATGAAATCGAACTCGCGCATTTTCCTGTTGACCCACACGTCGATCCCCGGCGGGACTCGCCCCGCGAAGTAGAGGTTGTCCGGGTTCGTCCATTCGTGGTTTGTTACCCGAAACCTCCCGGCCACCCCGTCGCCGAGCTTTTCACGGATCTCGTCCCGGGTCATCTGCCTGTGGGAGCCGAGCGCCATGATGATCTCCACGGCGCTTTCCGGTATTCCCGCCGCGGCGATCGCCGCGAGGACCGGCGGGAGCATCCTGCGGACAGGCGTGGGCCTGTGGTGGTCATCCGAGACGATGAGCACGCTTCGCTTTCCCTTCAGTGCCCCGCTGAGCGCCGGCACGCCGATCGGCGAGGAGAGGGCAGACGCGAGGATCTCCTCCTCCGGGCGCGGGCTCCCAGCTCCCGGGGGAGCAAACACGCCCATGAAGTTCCGATCGGGGATTTCGAGCGACGGAACGGCGGGATAGGGAAAACTGACTGCCGGCATGTTCGGTGGACGTCCCCTTTTCAGTGCGAGCCTGCAAACTGGCTCGCGTTACCGAGCCCTTCGCTGCCGAGGGCCTGGTACCCGCCGTCCACGGGAAGATCGGCTCCGGTAATGAACGAAGCGTCGGGACTGAGCAGATAGAGGATTGCCGCGGCTACCTCGACGGGCTCGCCGAGCCGCCGGAGCATGTGGAAGTCTCCCCAGACGGGCTCCCATCTTTTTCTGTCTCCACCCGCCGCCTTCTCGACTTCCCGCGTCCAGATCCACCCCGGGCTGACGCTGTTGACGCGGATGCCGTACGGTGCAAGGTCCAGCGCCATGCACCGCGTGAGGTTCTGTACCGCCCCCTTCGCGCTGTTGTACGTCCAGCGGTCCGGCTGCGCGATCCGGGCGGAGATGCTGGAGACGTTCACGATCGCGCCGCCGCCCGCCTGCTTCATCGGGGGAGCCGTCTTTGCCCCCATGGTCGCGTAGGCAATCGGGCCGACACCGAACGTCCGTTCCCAGTCATCGCGCGATGCGTCTTTCCCCCTGGCGACAAACGAGAAGGCGTTGTTGACGAGGAAGTCGACCCTCTTCCACTTCTTCAGGGTTGCGTCCACGAGTCGGCCGCAAAATCGCTCTTTCGCCATATCTCCCGTGAGGCCGAGGACGTCGAATCCGTCTTTTGTCATCGCGCGCTCCGCCTGCGTGGTCAGCCCGGGCTCGATGCCGGAGAACGCGACGGACGCCCCCTCGCGGCACAACTCTTTCATCGTCGCGAGGCCGATCCCCGCGGACCCTCCCGTGACGATCGCGACCTTACCCCTGAACCTCCCCGCCACCGGGGTTCGCTCGTTCATGACATGCCTCCCCCGGACCTGCCTCCCAGGCGTTCCGGCACGAGCGGATCGTAGAGCGGGATGAGCAGGTCCGCCTCTTTCCTGATCCGCGCATACGCCCGCATGCATTCTTCCAGGCTCTCCATGATGCCGAGCGGGATGTCATTCTCGACATTGGCGTACTTGAAAAACGAATCGGAGGCAAGGGCCTTTCCCTTCGCCGTGTCGATCACGTAGGCCATCGATGACCGGTGGTGCACGCCTGTCCAGAACGCGCGTATGCCGGGGAGCACCTCCTCCTCGTCGTCCAGGAGGCGCAGCCTGTCGGGCGCAGTCACGACGAGATAGTGCAGGACGTCGTCGGGAATGCGAAGCTTCCGCGGGATGTGCATGTGGTATTTCGGCGCGTGAAAATCCTCGATCCACCCCCGCTTCGAGAGGCAGATTTCCGCGTTCGTAAACATGTGGATGTTCCCCGTCGCGTAGGCCTGCAGGGGAGTGATCAGCACCGCGTCGATCTGCGACGGCTTGAGCCCGATTCTCGCGAGCGCGGCGTCGGGGCGCTCTGCGTCCTGGCGCACCATCTGTGACCGCTCGTCGATCGCGGCCTTCCACGCCTCGTTGAGCGGACCCAGGTCGGCGGGAGGCCCCGTATTGATGACGATGTTCTTCCCTCCGCCCCGGATCACGACCATCCAGAAATGGAGCGTCTCCCAGGTGTCCCAGTGGCTCATCCAGTAGACTTCGGGGCCTGGCACCTGGCACTGCCCCATTTTGAGGACCTGGATTTCATAGTTCATGGGTGTTCCCTCCCGGGAATATGAATCAGGGAATAGCGCTGGTCAAATGATGCGAGGCGGTCTCCGGGCAGCGCACCTGTCGCACGCGGTCCGTCCACGTGCCCGGAGTGTCCGGAGGACGAATTGCACTAATGTAGGGAGCGGCGTGTGCCAATGTCAACTGGAGAAAGGCGCTCACCGCGTTTCACCCGCAGAATGCTCCGGGCGAAAAGAACGCGGCCTCGCAATGACAACGATAGGCGTGTTAAGGAGCCTTGGGGCGGGTGAGCTGGGAAGCGTACAGGCGGGACGCCTTGTCGATGTCGAGGTCGGCTTTCGGGAGATGCACGGCATTGAACTTCTCCACCATGGGCTTCAGCGTCTCGAATGTCTCGCCGGAACAGAAGATGATCGGGGTCTCCCTGTTCGCACCCTCGCGCCGCGCAAGCTGGAGCAGGGCGATGCCCGGCAGGTGTCCCTTGATCTCCTTGTCCTTGAAATCATTGTCGACGAGAATCAGGTCGAATTTCTCGGCCTTGATTTTCGCCCAGGCATCAACGCTGTCGTCCGATTCGACCACGACGCAGGGGTCTTTCAGGAGTTCGCCGGCGGCATCGAGCGCGAGCTTGTGGGATCTTCTGACATCTTCGTCGTCGTCGGCGACCAGAATCTTCTTCGGCATGTGTGTTCCCAGTCGTGGAATGTCGGGCCCGATCCGGCTCAATCTTACCCACACGGGTCCACAAAAGCAACACCGGGACTTACTCGAGCATGAGCTGAAGGAGATGCACGTCCAGGAGCCGCCCGAACTTGCGTCCGACCTCCTTCATCGTTCCCACCGTCCTGAACCCGCATCGCTCGTGGAGCCGAAGGCTCGCTTCGCTCTCACCGGCGACGCGGGCGAGCAGCGTGTGAAAGTGCTCCTCTTTCGCCCCCGCGATCAGCGCCGCGTAGAGACTCCGCCCGATCCCCCGGCCCCGGTAGGCCGAACCGACGTACACCGACGTCTCCGCGGTATCGTCGTACGCGGGCCTGTCCGACCAGGGGCTGAGCGACGCCCACCCGGCAACGCGCCCGTCCACCTCGGCCACCAGCACCGTGAACCTGCCGCCATGCGAGCGGAACCACGCGAGGCGGTCCGCAGCCGTCTTCGGCTCCGTGTCGAACGTGGCCGTCGTCGTCAGGACGGCCTCGTTGTAGATCGCCGTGATGGCCTCGAGATCATCCTGGACCGCGCGCCGGACGGTAGACGGGTCAGCCATTATTCCCTCCTATTCCCTCAGGCCGGTCATCGCGATCCCACGGACGAACCACCGCTGCCCGGCCACGAACAGCACCAGGATCGGCAGGACGCTCAGCACCGAACCGGCCATCAGCAGGTCGTACCTGGTCGTCAGCACGCCCGACTGGAGGTTGGCCAGCCCTATCGTCAGCGTCGCCCTGTTGACGCTCGAGAGGTAGATGACGGGTCCCAGCAGGTCGTTCCAGTAGGCCATGAACGTGAAGAGCGCCAGCGTGACCAGCGCGGGCCGCGACAGGGGGAGGACGATCCTCCAGAATATCCTGAACCTCCCGCACCCGTCGATCCGGGCGGCGTCCTCCAGCTCCGGCGGGATCGTCGCGAAAAACTGGCGCAGCAGAAACGTGCCGAATGCCCCGCCGAAAAATGCGGGCACGATGAGCGCGTAGAGCGTGTCGATCAACCCGAGAAACCGCATGATCAGGAATACGGGTATCATCGTCACCTGCGGGGGGATCATCATCGTCGCCAGCAGCGTGAAGTAGAGGACCGATTGCCCGCGGAACTTCATCCGCGCGAACGCGTAGGCGGCGAGCGCACAGGAGAGGAGCTGTCCGACCGTGGCGCACACGGCGATCGTGAAGCTGTTGAGGAGCATCCTCCCCAGCGGGAGGACGTCCATGATCGCCCGGTAGTTCCTGAGCGAGAACGCCGGCGGGAGCCAACGGGGAGGGAAGCGGAAGATGTCGGCCTCGTCCATCATGGAGGTGGAGACCATCCACAGGAAGGGGCCGACCATGACAATGGCCACCGCAACGAGCAGCAGGTAGCGGACTCCCGTGCGGAGGGATCTACCCATAGTACACCCAGCGGCGCTGGAGACGGAACTGGAGCAGCGTCACGCCGAAGAGGAGCGCGAACAGCACGTACGAGACTGCCGCGGCGCTCCCCATGTGGAAGAACTGGAATGCGTTCTGGTAGACGTAGTAGCTGAGCGTCACGGTGGAGTTCGCCGGCCCCCCCTTCGTCAGGACATACGTCTGCTCAAACACCTGGAACGCGTTGATCAGCGTGATCACCAGGACGAAGAACGTCGTCGGGGAGAGGAGCGGGAGCGTGATGTGACGGAACCGGCGCCACGCGCCGGCCCCGTCGAGCGTCGCCGCGTGGTAGACGTCCGCGGGGATGTTCTGCAACCCCGCGAGAAAAATCACCATCGAGTACCCGAGCCCCTTCCACAGGGTGACGATCACCATCGCGGGGAGGGCCCACGTGGTGTCGTCGAGCCATGCCGGTCCCTGAATGCCGAAGACGAGCCGGAGGAGGGCGTTCAGGAGCCCGACCCGGGGATTGAACATCCAGCTCCAGATCAGGGCAACGGCGATCATCGAGGAAACGACCGGGAGGAAATAGACGGTGCGGAAAAACGTGATCCCCCGCAGCGACGTGTTCACCAGCATCGCGAGCGCGAGCGAGGCGAGCACGGAAGCCGGGACGGCGAGCAGGACGAATTCCAGCGTTTGGCGGAGCACCTCCCAGAAGAAGTCGGACCGCCAGAGTGCCGCGTAGTTGTCGAACCCGATCCACCGCGGCGGCGTGATGATGTCCCACTCGGTGAAACTGAGAAGAAACGACGCCGCCACCGCCCCCGCGCTGAAGAGGAGGAGCCCGACGATTGTCGGCATCAGGTAGAGGTACGGCTCCACCCGCCGGAACAGGCCCGCGGGAGTCACGGCGCCTCCCTTCCGTCACTCGCCATCACGCCGCTCAGGCGTGCGCCGGCGCGTGCCGGAGCTTATCGGCGGCGTACGCCGACGCGAACGTCCTGCCGTCAAAACCCGCATCGGCCGGAACGGCGGCCAGCGCGACTTCCGTCCCCTTCCGCAGCGAAATCTCCGCCGCCAGGTGGACGCGCACCGCCTCGAGCGGCGCGGCGATGTCGAACCCGGTCGGCTCTCCCGCACAGAACGCCGCGAACGCGCGGAGGAACGGCTCGTAGAGTCCCGCCACGGCGACGGTGGTCGTCCGCAGGCCTCCGGTCGTGCACGCCCCCAGCGACCACTCCGGAGCCCCGGTCTGGAGATGGAGGAGACCCACAAGCCCGTCGCCGTACGTCACGGTGATGACAGGGACCCCGTGGCGCATGACCGCCCTGACGGAGCGGATTCCCCCGCCCGCGAAGCCCTGGAGCATTTCCGTCGTGTGGATGCCGTAGCTGAAGAAATCGCCGGGTCCGGCCGCCGTGACCGAGGCGATCTCCTCGCGCGTCGCGATCGAGGCCCGGAGCGCCGTCACTTCCCGGGCGTACCGGAGGGAAGAGCCCCCGAAGACGGGAGACCCATACTTCTCCTGCAGGTCCTGAAGCCGCTCGCAGTCGCGCAGGGAGCCGACCACCGGCTTGTCGATCAGGACGGGGATCCTCTCCTTCAGGAAAACGAGCGCCCTGTCGATGTGCGCGTCCCAGTCTGTCCCGAGGATCATCGCGGCATCCACGCAGCCGGGCATCTCCTCGAGCCGGGCACAGACGCGACCGATCCCGTTCTCCGCCGCGAACTTCGCGTCGTACCCGGGGGGCCAGACGTCGTGGTTGTCCCAGAGCGCGGTCACGTCGACGCCGGGGATGCTTCTCAGGATCGCGGTGAACGCCCGTGGATGAGATGTGTCAAGATCGACCAGGCCTATGCGTATCATGTGAGCGCCGTATGATTACTGCGTGCGCGCCCTTTCGAGTACCGCGTTGATCCTCCGATCGGCGTCGCGGGCGCATTCGGCCGCCGATTTCTTCCCCTGGATCATCAGCATGAGCTCAGGGGTGAGATTGTTGTCGCGCCATTCCTGCCACGCGGGAGTGAAGAGGGGAAACGCGTACTCGTCCTCCAGGGCCACCAGGAGCCCGCGGCTGTGCCCGGGAGGCGCGTCGAGCCAGAGCGGGGAGCGGGTATACGATTTCGTGGTCGGCATCATCCCCTCGTACTGCCGGGTCATCGTGGCGGCGGGGCTCTTCGTCAGGATCCAGAGGAGGAGCTGCCACGCCTCGTCGGGGTGAGGGGAATTCGCCGGTATCATGAACGCCATCGAAAACCGCCTCGAGCGCCGTCGCCCGTCGGGCCCTTTCGGCGGGAACGTGATGTCCCACCGGAACGGCGAATCCTCGAGATTGATCGCCCCGAGCGAGCCGATGAGGATCATTGCCGCGCGCCGCCCCATGAACGCCTCGAACGTATTGACAAACGACGTCGACGGAGAAGCGATCCTGTCGTCGACGAACATCTTCCTGATGTACTCCAGCGCGGAAACAGTGGCCGGCTCTTCAAGCACGGCGCGCCGCCCGTCCGGCGTCAACAGCCGGCCCCCGAGAGACTCGATCACCGTCTCGAGCCCGGTATAGTGGACGTCGAAGCTCAGGCCCCACTGCTCCTGAGCCCCGTCGCCGCCGGTCACCGTCAGCTCTTTCGCGGCGTGCACCATGTCGTCGTATGTCCATGTGGTGTCGGGGTACTTCAGGCCCGCCGCATCGAACATGTCCTTGTTGTAAAAGAGGACGGTGAGCCCGAGGCACGCCGGGAATCCGAACAGTGCGCCGCCCCCCGCGGACTCGCCGCGCCATTCTGTAAAGGCCAGCGTGTCGAAATCGGCGGGGGAGATGTCGCGCCTCACATACGGGGCGAGGTTCCTCGCGTACCCGGCCTTCATCAGTTCCTGGCCGAACCAGTCCTCCGCGAACATCAGGTCCGCCAGCCGGCTTCCCGAGGCGATCGACGTGAGCGACTTGGAGACGTACAGGGCATACGGCGAGGTCTGGAGCACGACATGTACGCCCGGGTGCGCCGCCTCGAACGGTGCGATGATCCCCTCCTCCCAGAGTCCCCGGTCTTTCTCCATCCAGTGATAGAGCGTGAGCGTCACGCCCCCCTGTCCCTCCTTGTTCCCGGGTCCGCAGGAGACCAGGAGAAGGCAGCACAGGGTGGGACCGAGGAGGCCTGCGCCACGCATCAGTAATACCTCTTCTGCTTCCGCGCGGCGGCCGCGTACGCCTTCGCGTAGAGGTCCATCCGCGTGATCCGCTGGAGATCCTCCCGCATGTGATCCGGCTCGCGGATCAGGACGCACGACGACGTCAGGCGCACTTCGTCGAGATCCACTGCGGCCACGGCCACGCCGTGACGCCTGCCGGTCTGCGCGATGATGTCCCCGTTGTGATCGAGGATTCTCGCCGTCGCCGGGCGGAATCGCCCGCTGTACGGGGCGTACGGCGGATGGTTTGCGAGGTTGGCCTCCGCCACGACCAGCGAATTGTCGAGCGCGCGGGCGGCAAGCTGCGTCCGGAGCGCTTCCTGCGTCGGGCCGTGCGACACGGTGGGCCAGAAGAGGATCTCCGCCCCCTTGAACGCGTAGATCCGCGGGATCTCGGGGAAGTAGATATCCATGCAGATCATGACCGCGATCCGCCCGAAGTCCAGGTCGAACACGGGGAACTCGTTCCCCGGCGTCACATGGCGGCTCTCTTCGGCCGTGGGCTGGAGCTTCCTGTAGAACCCGGCGATCTTTCCCCTCCTGTCGAACACGGTCGCCTGGTTGTAGAGGCGCTTCCCGGAACGGACGAGGTAGGGCGCCACGAGATTGATGGCGTGTTTCTTCGCGGCGGCCGAAAACTGCCGGGTGAACTCGCCGGGAAAGTCCTCGGCATAATACTCCAGCTCCCGGGGGACGTTGGCCGTCGTGACCATCTCGGGGAGACAGAGGATGTCCGCCCCCTCGTGCCGGGCGAGCGCGATGTATCCCACCGCACGCCCGACGTTCATCGCGGGGGTATGGTGGTGGTCTTCCACGAGGAACGCCGTCGTTCCGATTCTCGCCTCGCGCATGGTCAGGACTCCTTTCCGATGCAGAGGAGGTTGCCGTCGCCGCACACGACCAGGATCTCCGCCGCTCCGTCGCCGTCGACATCCGCCACGACCGGGCTCCCGAGCGCGTAGCCGGTATCCAGCGTCCACCGGATTACCCCTTCGCCGCCGGAATCGACGCCGATCGCCATCAGCCGCCCGTCTGTCGCTCCCACGATAAACTCCTCCCTCCCGTCGCCGTCAATGTCGCACGCAGCGATATCGGCGGTGGTGCTCCCGAGCGCGATGCTCCAGAGCTCGCGCCCGGTGGCAGCCTCAAGGCAGGCGAACTCCCCGTCCGCGTGGCAGACGCCGAGCGCCAGGCAGCCGTTGCCGTAGACGTCCGCGAGGCCCGGGTGGCGCAGCATCATGTCCGTGAACGGCGCCCGCTTCCACCAGAG
Organism: Bacteroidota bacterium; assembly: GCA_035516035.1. Taxonomy (GTDB): domain Bacteria; phylum Bacteroidota; class Ignavibacteria; order UBA10030; family UBA6906; genus Fen-1273. The sequence continues at coordinate 52,984 of DATJAS010000107.1, forward strand.
TATGCTGTTGTCCTGCCGCAGGACGCCGTACCCGCCGAAGCACCCCGCGACGAGGATTTCGGTTTCACCGTCGTTGTTCACGTCCGCGAGCACGGGAGAACCGTACGCGGTGAAGGGATCCTTCGGCCCGCCGAAATCCGCCTGCCTGTCGGCAGTGAAATCCCAGTCGGGCTGGTCCATCACCGAGTTCGTCGCATGCCAGAGGATCCACGGCTCGCGGATCCACCGACCGGTGGCCGCATCCGCGCGGCATATGTGATCCTTCGCGAGGAAGAGGATCTCGCTCCGCCCGCCGGCCTGCGGCAGCACGGAGGCGGCGCTCCAGGGTCCGACCCCCCGGCCCCATTCCCCCTTGCCGTACTGCTCCTTCCGCCAGAGTTCGCGCCCCTCCAGGTCGATCGTCACGGTTCGTTCGGAGTTCATCGAATAGGAAGCATACGACGAAGCGGTGATCGTCTTACCGCCTGGGCCGTCCACGACGATCCACTCGTAGAGCCCGATGCGCGGGGGAGCAGGCGGGGGCGCCTCACGAAACGCCCAGGACCGCTTCACCTCCCCTGTGACGCCGAGAGCAATCAGCTCGGAGCAATCCCCCCTCGCGGGGTTGGCGACGAGGATCTCGTACCTCCCGTCGCCGTCGACGTCGCGCACGTAGACTGAGTGAAAACAGTTGTCGTATCCCATCCACCCTCTCCCGCGCCTGCGCCAGAGCTCCACGGGACCCCGCGCGCCATCCACGGTAAGCTGGTGGATCGTGCTCGTATTGTCGGGGACCGCAATCAGGGGGAACGCATGCGATGGGTCGCGGTAGACGACGGGGACAGCCCCGGGTCGCGCGGCCGAATACCCCTCGAGCTGGATCCGGAGGCCCGCCTTCCACGCGGCGACAATTCCCCGGGCCGCCCTGCCGATGAGGACGCGGCCGTCGTTGCACGAGAGAACCGCTTCCGGGGCGCCGTCGCCGTCAACGTCGGCGAGCGCGGGCATGATGAACTCCCCGGACCCCGGGAGGGGCGTTGCGCGAAGGCTGCATTCCCCGCCGCGCGCACAGCACACCTCCCCGAGCCGACGGGAGCCATCCTCCCCCGCAAGAAAGAGAAACACGCTCCTTTCGTCCGCCGCGCACGCCATCCAGGTCTCGTCATGCCCGAACTGTACGGGGCGGAAATTGGATTTCCACCCCGCCGGCCGCACGCTCATGGCGGCAAAGCGGGCGCGGTCGTGATGCCAGAGCGTGCGCGGGGATCCGCCGCTCATCGTCACGATCTCGACGCCGGAAAACGGGTCGGGATTGCGCTTCGTTTCCGTTCCCATCAGGATCTCCGGCAGGCCGTCGCCATTCACGTCCTGCACTCCCCAGAGGTACCGGTCAGGGAATTCCCTCTTCAGGGCGCCGGTCAGGGGGTCGAGCACCTCGAGCCACCAGCGGCCGTCCTTCCGGACGTTGTAGAGGCAGACCACCAGCTCCGGTTTCCCGTCGCCGTCCACGTCGGCCACCGAATTGGCCGTGTGGCGCAGCTCGGTCGAATCCTCCGGGTAGATGAACTCGATGAACCTGTCCCACAGGAGCGAGAGGTTCCCCGCCCCGTCGTTGTCGATCACCGCGATATGCCGCGCGACGCGTTCGGCCACGATCACCACCTCGCGCGCGCCGTCGCCGTCGATGTCGGTGAGCTGGAGCAGGCCGTAGTTGCGGTGGCGTTCGCCGTTCGACGTCCAGCGGAAGGAGGACTTCATCCGCCCGGTCAACACGTCGAACTGGTAGAGCCCGCACAGCTTCGAGACCACGAGCTCGTCCACGCCGTCCCCGTCCATGTCGGCGGCGGCGACGGTCGGATGAAACGCGTCGTCCATCCAGAGGGTGTGCGCGAGCGTTCCCCGGCGGTTCCCGCCGCGGAAGTCGAACACGAGCACCTCCTTGGAGCTCATGAGCGGCGCGATCAGGTGCATGCCGGCCGACGACGGGTCGAACCGGTGGCAGAGGAGCGTGGTCGCCTGTGTCCCCGAAGAGAGGGGGAACCCGACGTAGTGCCGCATGAGGATCGCGCCCGACTCGGCGGCGAGCACGATCACCTCGTACCCCGTCGAGCAGACGATTTCCAGTCGCCCGTCCCCGTCGAGATCCTCGACGGCCCCCACGGCGCTGATGCCGCAGGCGGGGCTTTTCCAGACGACCCGCCCCGCCCCGTCGGTGCGGACGACGCAGCCGCCGTACGTGACGAGGAGATCCGCCCCGCGGTCTCCCGCGGGGAGAGGGATGCACTCGACCTCCGATCCGCCGAGGGGGAACCTCCAGTGCACCGCCGGCCGCTCGATGTCTCCACCGAGCGGGGACCGGCCGGTGAGCCGGTGGTCGCGCCGGTACATGTGCCACTCGCCGGCTGGAACTTCGAGAGCGTCAGAATTCAGGGGGTCCATGGTCCGGACTACAGTGTGATGGGCTGGGGTTGACCCGTCCTGAGAGATTCGAATGCGCTCAGGACGAGGAGCGTGGCCCGGAGGCCGTCCGCGTGCGTGATCGGCGGAGGCGTCCCGGCGATCAGCGAGCGGATGAAATCGCCGTTCTCTTCGGCGAAGCCGTATTCCTCCGGGTCGACGGATTCCGTCGTCGTCTCGCCGTCGAACAGCGTGACGGTCTTCAGCCGGTCGCGCAGGTGCGCGGTCCGTTTCCCGTCGGCAACCTGAAACGAGAACTTCGAGACATAGGGCGTCTGGCCCGTGTCGCCGATCGCCACGCTCGCGACGCACCCGCTGTCGAACCGGATGGTGGCCACGATCGCGTCGACGATGCCGAGCGAGGGGTGCGCGAGGTTCCCCCCTTCCGCGTAGATCCGGACGGGCCGGGCGCCGCTGAGGTGGCACACGAGGTCCATGGCGTGGCACCCCTGCGAGAGCACGTTGCCTCCCCCCCTGAGCGGGTCGTTGGCCCAGAAGTCATCCGGCCACCGGGCGTCCATGAGCTGGCCTATCGCCAGGAGCGGGGCGGGGATGAACTGCCGCGCGCGCGCCACGGAGGGGTAGTACCGCATCTTGAAGCCGGTCATGAACCTGATGCCGTATTTCTCCACCGCATTCCCGACGGCGTGGCATTCGCGGAGCGTCAGGGCAAGCGGTTTTTCCATCATCACGTGCTTGTGCGCTTCGGCCGCCCGTATCGCCAGCGCGCTGTGTGTGTCGTGATACGTGCAGATGTACACGGCATCCACTTCCCCGTCCGTGAATACGCGGGCGGGATCCTCCGTGGCATACGCGCCCGGGTACTTCTGCGCCAGGAGCGCGGCGCGGGACGCGTGCGTGTCGCAGAAGGCACGGAGGCGGACCCCGTCGATCCGTGCAAGGCACGCGGCGTGGGTTTCGCCCATTGCGCCGCAACCGATGATAGCGATCTGAACAGGGGAGTTCATGTGCAGTAAGACGAACTCTGAATGCTGAATTCTGAACTCTGAACGCTGAATTGAACCGGAAATGTTGAAGTTCGAATGCACATAACGTACATTAATGCACATCCCACTTCACCAGGACACCGACCGTGTGGAATGTTATCAGGCAGCGCGCGGCGCTCATCCGGGAACCGAACGAGGTCCGCATTCTCCGGGTGGTCCGCGACGCGGGGGAGATCTCCCGGATCGAGATCGCGAAGCTCACGGAGCTGCACAAGACCACCATCACGGACCTCGTCGGCAAGCTTATCCGCGCGGGGTTCCTCGAGGAGACGGGGGCCGTCCCATCCCGCCAGAAGGTGGGGCGCCGCCGGATCCTCCTCCGGTTCCGCCCGATGGCGGGCCTGGTGGCCGGCGTGGACATCGGCATGACGCGCGCCATTGTCGCGCTGACCGACCTGAACGCCCGCATTCTCCAGGAGCAGGCGTTCGAGTACCCCATCGTCGCCTCCGCGCAGGAAGTCCTGAACACCGTCGCCTCCACCATTCAAACGCTCCTGGCGAGCGCGAACTGCTCCAACGCGCAGCTCGTCGGCATCGGCATCGGCGTCCAGGGAGTCGTCGACTACGCCCGGAACGTGCTCGTCCTCTCCTATAACAAGAAAGCCTGGCAGGGAGAGTCGCTGAGCGCGCCGCTCGAGTCCCGCTTCAGGGTGCCGGTCTACGTGGAGAACGACGTGAAAACCATGGCGCTCGGGGAGTACCTCCTGGGCGCGGCAAAGGGAACGAAACACTTCGTGCACATCTGGGTCGGCGAGGGCGTGGGCGCGGGGATCATGATCAACGGACAGCTCCTGCACGGCGTCACGTCGAGCGCGGGGGAAATCGGGTTCAACGAGCTCGAATTCCCAGACTACTACGCCGAGAGGTTTCCCCTCACGTTCCGCAACCAGGTCATGTTCGGCCAGATCCTGACCGATTCCAACCTGATGGAAAGCTACCGCCGCGCAGCCCGCGTCCCCGACGGGGAACCGCTCACCGTCGCCACCATCGCACGCAAGGTCCAGTCCGGCGACGAGCACGCGCGCAGGATCGTGGACGAGTTCACGTCGATGCTGAGCATCCTGAGCGTGAACCTCGTGCACACGCTGAACCCGGAGCTGATCATCATCGGGGGCAAGCTCGCCCAGCAATACCCGGCGATTGCGGAGCTTATCCAGGACAAGATCCACGCCGATATGCTCACTCCCCCCGCGGAGGCCGTCCGCGTGCGCGCGGCCAGGCACGGCGAGAACGGCGTCATCCTGGGCGCCGCCGGTCTCGTGCTGTACGAGCTGTTCGAGCCGCTCCATCCTCTCTCGGTGCGCAGCCCGGGCGTGCACGCGGCCGCGAAGGCCAGCACATCACTCGCCTGGTGAATCATCCAGAAGCGACATCCGCCATTTCTCCGGGATCGCCCCGACGCCCATCGCCCGCTGCAGCAGTTCCGGGTCGTTTGCGTCGCGCCTGTAGAGCCGCACCAGGTCGGCGATGCTCACGCCCGCCGGATCGGCGCTGAGCAGCACCACTGCATCGCCGGCACAGACCGGGCCCTCGCCCTCCACCGCCACGTAGAACCCCGTCCGGCCGCTCTGCAGGAACTTCCTCACCATGTCGTTGCGGCCGAACTTCATGCCGAGCTTGAAACAGGGCATCCGGGGTTGTGTCACGACGACAATGGCCCCGCCGATCCGGAACCTGTCGCCGGCGTGAACGGACTCTTCGGCCATCCCCTCTGTCGTGAAATTCTCGCCGAACATCCCCCAGGGGAGATCAATCCCGGGGAGCTCCGCCCGCCACCACGCGTAGTGTTCGGACGGGTATGCATAGGCAGCCTTGTGCCGTCCCCCGTGCACCGAGAGATCCGCCTGGGCGTCCCCGTCGATGTTCATGGCGCGCAGCATCCGGGGGCCCTCGACCGGGTCCTTGAATATCCCGGTCATCACGGGCTTCCCGCGCCATACGGCCGCGCGCGGCTTCCCGACGTTCAAAGAGAGTATTCTCAAAGATCAGACACCGAACTGGCGGAGGTGATGATCGACGTGCTTGTACATGCCGAGGCCCCACTCCTCGGGCGTGAGCGCGCCGAAGAACGAATGCGGCTCCCGGGTGCAGCGTGCGGGGCCCCCGGCGGAGAACGCGCGGAGCACTTCCACCAGCCGCTCTTTCTCCTCCCGGAATTCCCTCCCGTCGCTGACGACGAACGTCGGATGGGTGGGAGAATTCCTCGTGAGCGGGGAATCGTCGGTGAACTTCTTCCTGAAGAGGGGCCCGATGAGGCGGCCGATCAGGAGCCGCCGGACGGACCTGCGCCCGGCGGCCACTTCAACCGTCGTGGCGCAATGGGCCATCATCTGCGCCACGCCCATCTTCCCCCAGGCGTTCCGCGTCGAGGGGTCGAGCGTCTCAATCCGCCGGAGGAGTTCGTCCAGCGCAGAAGGGTCATAGAGAGTCTTCATTGGCAGGCTGGTCGTTAATGTAACGTCAGGGGCGTGGATTGTCAACGGTGAGGGGGGGGGCCCTGGCTTCATTGCAGAGCCTGAAAAGGAGAGGCAATGGCTTAAACCCCCGGGTTCTGCACGGTATCTAATGAATACAGCAATGGAAATCTGCGCCCCGGGACGGCGAGAAGCCGAACCGGCACACACCAGGAAGGACACCACAATGAACAGAACCGGACATCGGGAATCAACCCGGGGGCTGCGCGCATGGCTCCCCGTCGCCCTGGCTTTGATTGCCGGGATCGTCGTCGCCGGATGCGGGAGCACCGTGCAGGTCACGAGCGCATGGCGGCTGAGGGGGGTCACAATCGACAGCGCGGAGCGTGACTGGAAGTCCCAGTTCACCGAGATCAACGACACGCGCGTCTTCATCGGCATGCAGAATGACGCGAATTACTTCTATGTACGGATCCTCGCGCCGGAAGACCAGTTCCGGAGGCAGATCGCCGGGCCGGGGATGACTGTCTGGTTCGAACCCGAAGGGGGAAAGAAAATCGGCGTGCTCTACCCGATGGGCACGGGGATGCGGGACATGGAGATCATGGGTACGGACAACAACGACCGGACGCTCTTTTCGCCCCTGGAGATCCCGGGCATCAGGGTGCGGATCGGAAGTTCGGAGGGATCATCGATGTACGAGCTGCAGATCCCGCTGCAGTCGACAAAGGACGACCCATACGCGGTCGGGGCCACGCCCGGCTCGACGTTCAGGATAGAGATTAAGACGGAGAAGGAAGTTGCCAGCAGGCCCGAGGGGGGCGGGTCGGGTGAAGGAGGGGAAGGGCGGTACCCCGGCGGAGGAGGAGGAGGCGGCGGGTTCGGGGGAGGGGGGAGACGTGGCGGCGGGTATGGAGGAGGCCGCGGCGGCAGAGGAGGAGGAGGAGGAGGGGGAACATACGACCAGATCGACTTCCGGGCGGACGTCCACCTTTCGGGTACGCCGGTCACCGGGATGAAATGAGATCCCCCGCGCGGGTCGGTGTTCTTCCCCCCCGCTCACCCGGCTCGCGTAGGGGGATCATAAATTGTTCTGCCAGAAGCTGAGCATGGTCCGGAACAGGTGCTTCCGCGCGGGGGCATCGTCTATCGTGTGCTTGCGCATGGGATAGACCATCGCGTCGAAGAGGATCCCTTCCCGGATTAGCGCGTTCATGAATGCCTGGCTGTTTTGCGGATGGACATTGTCATCGTCCGTCCCGTGCACCAGGAGAAGCCGGCCGTGGAGATCCCCGGCGCGGGCGACCAGCGACGTGTGCGCGTACCCCGCGGGGTTATCATCGGGCCTCTTCATCTCGAGCTCCGTCCACTTCGCGTCATAGTAGTGCCAGTCGGTCACGGGGGCCACGGCGATGCCGGCCCTGAATTCCCGTGACCGGGTCATACCGAGCAGCGTGCACATCCCTCCCCCGCTCCATCCCCAGATTCCGACCCGCGTGGAATCCACGTACGGGAGCCTCTTCAGGTACCGGACCGCGCTCACGAGATCGTTCAATTCGACGTCGCCGTACATCTGTCCACGGATCGACTTCTCGAACACTTTTCCCTCCCACGCGGAGCTCCTGTTGTCGACGGTGGCCACAAGGTATCCTGCGCCGAGGAGGACCTGGTCGTACCAGATCGACTCCGCCCACCCGTTCGCGTTCCATTCGTCGGCGACGGTGGGATACCCCGGCCCGCCATAGACGTAGAGAATGAGCGGGTACTTTCTCGTCGAATCAAACGCTGCCGGTGTGCTGAGCTGGGCGGGAAGCATGAAGCCGTCGGAGGCGGGGATGCGAAAGAACGAAGGGTAGCGCATCGCCGCTCCCGGGATAAGTCCGGTCCGCGGCGCCGCGATCACGCGCGGAGAACCGCCCCCTGTCCCGTGCAGCGTGAGCGCGGGGGGTGTGCGCGCGTTCGAATAGGTGTCGACGAAATACAGCCCGTCCCCCCTGAACGAGGGCCGGTGATACCCGGCTTCGCCCGGGATACGTTCGGGCGTTCCGCCGCCGATCGGCACGCGGAAGATCTGCCGTTCGACGGACGATTCACCGGCCGCAGTGAAATAGACCCAGCCCCCCTTTTCGTCGACCGCCAGCAGCGGGCTCGCCTCGTAGATTGCACGCGCCCCGTAGGGGAGGAGCGGACGCTCTCCCTTCGTCACATGACCGAGAAGCGCCCCTTCCAGAGTATACCGGTAGGCCTCGGCGTACCCGCTCCGGTCGGAGATCCAGAGGAACTCCCCTTTTGTCCGGAGAAAGAGGGGGTGGTAAATGTGCACCCACGCGTCGTCCGTCTCCTTCAGGATGCGCGTTGCCCGGCCATCCGCACCCCGGACGAGGTAGAGGTTGACCTCATCCTGCGCCCGGTTCATCGTCTGGACCGCGACGGCGCCCCCGCCGGGAAGCCAGTCGACTCCAACGATGTATTCGTACGAAGAGCGCTGTATGTCCGTCCAGACCGGATCGCCCCCCTCCGGTGACGCGAATCCGACCCGCACGACGGGAGTCTTTCCCCCGGCCTTCGGGTAGCGCTGCGTCAGTATGCGCGGCTGGTACGGCTCGAAGTCCGTGAACGACATGACGCTCACCATCGACTCGTCCGTCTGCAGAAACGCGATCGTCCTTGAGTCGGGGGACCACCAGTAGGCGTTGTCCCGGTGGCCGAATATCTCCTCCCAGTATACCCAGGAATATCTCCCGTTCAGTGTCGTGCCGGACCCGTCGCGCGTCAGCCGGCGCTCGGGGCCTCCCCCGGCGGGCTCAACGTAGATGTCGTTCGCCCGGACGAACGCGATCCACTTCCCGTCCGGCGAGAGGGATACCGATGATTCCTCCCCGGGCCTCTCCGTCAGGCGCGTGAACCGTGACAACCGGAAATCCAGGACGTACACGTCGCCGCCGAACAGGAAGACCCCCCTGTTCCCTGATGCATCGAAACCCTCGGGCCAGGGGAGCACCCCCGGCACGCCGGCTCCCCCGATCGCCGCGAGCGAGCCGAGGGCTTTCACGCCGTCGCACGCGGGGACATCCGTCCCGGTGGCGGGATCGATGTACCTGAAGGGATGCGCCCGGTCGGCGTCGAGCGTGTCGTAGACGAGGAGCCTGCCGTCGGAGAGCCAGAGTGTTTTTGGCATCGCGTCGACGCGCGATGGGCCGCCGTCGAATATCCAGTCAACCGTGATCCCCGGCCCATGCCCCGGCTCTTCTCCCGGCGGCGCCGCCCCGGAGCCGAGGAGAGCCATGCATGCGATCAGCACGCCTGACGGAGTTCTCATGATGACTCCCTTTCCCTCCATGGAACGAGTATGTCAAGCAGGATCTGCAGGGCCTTCCCTTCGTTTTCCCTCAGGCGCATGGAATTAAGAACGACGGTGAGGCTGCTCGTGACCATCGCAGCGGCGGCGATGAGCGGGTTCAGCATGCCGGTGACGGCAAGGAGAAGCCCGATGGCGTTGTAAATAAAAGCCCATGCCAGGTTCTGCCTGACGATCCGCACCGTCCGCCGCGCCAGGGCGATCGTACCGGGAACGAGGCCCACATCATCGCGCAGGAGCGTGACGCCGGCGGACTGGAGCGCAAGGCTCGTGCCCGAACACATTGCGAGTCCGACGTCGGCCCGTGCGAGCGCGGGTGCGTCATTCACGCCGTCACCCACCATCACGACGCACTCCCCCTGCGCCTGGAGGCGGGCAATGACGTCTCCCTTCCCTGACGGGAGCACGTCGGCCTCCCGTTCGCGTATGCCGGACTGTGCGCCCATAGCGTCCACGGTCTCCCGCGCGTCGCCTGAAAGGAGGATGACGCGAAGGCCCGCAGCCCGGAGCGCCTCCACGGCAGCCGGGACGCCGTTCCTGAGCGAATCCCCGAACAGGCAGAGCCCAGCGTCTCCTTCTCTCCCTATCCCATAGTACGTAATAGTCTTTCCAGACGCACGCTCAGATTCAGCGACCGCCTTCAGGTCCCCGCTGATCGCATAACCCGCAGCGCGGACAAACGACTCCGTCCCGATCGCCGCGGGCGTCCCCTCTACGCAGCCCGCGATCCCCCTTCCCTCCTCAATCCGGAAGCCGGCGGCTTCTCCCGACGGGATCCCCCTGGCAGCGCATTCACGCAGGAGCGCTTCCGCGAGCGGATGGCTCGAGGACCGCTCAAGCGCGCCGAGCCGCCGGAGCGTTTCTTCCTCGCGGCCGGGGCCGCAGATTCCCCTGAATGCGAAACGTCCCTCCGTCAGCGTCCCTGTCTTGTCGAACACCACGGCCGTGGCGGACGCGGCCCGCTGGAGCGACTCCGCATCACGGATGAGTATTCCCCTCTTCGCCGCGCTCCCGACACCCGCCGCGACGGCGAGCGGAGTCGCCATCCCCAGCACACACGGACAAGCGATGACCAGCACGGTGATCGCGCGGAGGACCGCTTCTTCGATGCTGTGCGTCGAAAGGAACACGGCAACGCACGTGGCGGCGGAGCAGAAGAGCACAGCGGGTATGAAGACGCGGGCGATCCTGTCCACCGTCCGCTCCAGGGGGGACCTGGCGGAGAGCGCCCCTTCCACCAGGCGCATGATCCCGGCCAGGAGCGTCCCGTCCCCTACCGAAGCGGCGCGGACGGAGATATACCCGCCTGCGAGGACCGATGATGCGATGACCCGGTCCCCCGGCCCCCGCGTGAGGGGGCGGGACTCGCCGGTGAGCAGTGACTCATCGATCGTGGCTGAGCCGGAGAGGATCACGCCGTCCGCGCAGATCTTCTCGCCGGATTTGACGATGAACGTGTCCCCCGGGGAAAGCCGCCCGGCGGCGACCAGCCTCTCGCCCCCCGGGGCCGGGATCCTCACCTTGCCGGGGAGCATCCTGTGCAGGCGCGTGATCCCTTCGGACGCCCTGTGCTTTGCAGACATCTCGAGGAACTTCCCAAGGAGCAGGAGCGCCACGAGGCTCGCGGATGTGTCGAAGTAGACCACGACTCCCCCCTCCATGACGCTGTAGACACTGTAAAAGAAGGAGGCAAAAATGCCTATGGAAAAGAGGAGCTCCATCGTGGGCGCACCGTTGCGCAGACCCGCCCAGGCTTTCCTGTGGATGGGGAGTCCGCACCAAAAGACGGAAGGGATCGTGAGTCCGAGGAGGATCAGCGGGACCAGATGCTTCATCTCTCCCGCCAGCTCCTGGAAATACCCGACGTAGAGCACGTAGCTGAAGAACATGATGTTGCTCAGGAGGAAGAGCGCGACCCCCATGTTCACAAGGAGCGAGCGCCGCTCCTCCGCCCGGGCATCGGGCTCATCGGCCGGCGAGGAGACGCGGTATCCCAGCTTCCCGATCGCGCGGGCGATCGCGTCCGGGGCGGTCTGGTCAGGCAGGTAGGAAATGCGGGCGGTGTCGGAAGCGTACAGGACGCGCGCTCCCGCGACGCCTTTCTGGGCCGCGGCGACCTTCTCGATCAGCCAGGAACAGGAGGAGCACCACATCCCGTCGATGTGGTAGACGACCTCGGCGCAATCGGGAGGGGGCGGGGGGAGCCGAGAGGCGTCCTCTTCTTCATCGGGGCGAGCGATGATCCCGAGGCGGAGACTCGTCCGGTAGAGCTCCGAGGCGCGGAAATCCCCGCCGAGCAGGCCGCTTTCGGCAAGGAGAAAGAAGACCTTCCTGCAGCCGGCGCAGCAGAAGAGAAGCTCCCGGGTGTCGTGGAGAGCACGGTGGGGCCGGCGGGGGAGGCGAAGCCCGCAGAGTGAACAGGTGCCCGGGAGATCGGCGCCCGGCGGCGCGGGCACTCCTTCCGCCGGCGGGGGGGTCACTCGGAGGCGGCCGGAACGACCCGGCCGTCCTCATACTTCACAGGATGCAACGGATGCCGGAGTGCGATGATCCAGACGATGATCAGGACGCACACGAAGAACGCGATTGTGCTGTAAATGGCCCTCTTCATTTCCTCCTCCCCGATGACAGACTCTTACATCCCCCCGGGCGGCTCCGGCATGAAGAACACCGCATCCGTACTCGCGCTCACGCTCGTATCCCCAACGTCGATTGCGGTCATCCTCAGCGGGTTGGGTCCCGGGTGAAATGCCGACCCGGCGGTGCCGACCGCGAGGCGGAGCGTGCGCACTTCGCGCGACCGCAGGGACAACGGGTTCTCCGTCACATCCAGCGTGCAGCCGGGAGGGCAGCGCAGGGCGAACGCGCCGTCGGTGAGGCTCCTGTTGCTGATCCGCACCGAGTAGTCGTTGTAAATGCGCCCGTCCTCCCCTTTTCTCCAGAGCGTGGAGCGGTCGCCGCTCACGCTCAGCGCAAGGGGCTCGCGGAGACCGACGAGCAGCACGATGACGGCCGCGTAGACCGCCGTCAGCGCGAGCATGATCCAGCGCTTCGCGTCCACGATGCCGAGCCGCGCGGCCAGGCTTCCCGGCCCCTCGTGCGTTCCCCAGGCAAACCGGATCAGCGTCGGCTTCTCCATCCGCGCGAGTATCTGCGCGCAGGCATCGACGCATTCCCCGCACTGGATGCACTCGCTCTGGTAGGGCGACTCGCGGATGTCGATCCCCATCGAACAGACGCGCAGGCACGCCTTGCACTCGATGCACTCCCCGGCCCGCTCGGTCCTGTACTGCACGATCTGCGTCTTCCCGTCGGTCACCAGCATCTGCATCATGCCGTACGGGCACGCCTTCGCGCAGAACTTCTCCCGCCAGAAGAGGGCATCCGCCGTCACCAGGGCGCCGATGCCGGCGATGATCGTCCCGGTGACGGAGGGGAGCGTCCCTGCGGCGATCGCCCGGAGCATGGCGAGCGGGTCGACGAAGAACGCCACCATGTTGAACCCGATGAACAGCGACACCAGGACCGTGCCGGCGAGGATCGCCGCGAACGCCGCAACCCGCCGCCAGCGCGCGCCGCCGCTGCGCGGCACGCGGAACAGGCGCCGCATCCTCCCCTCCCACCACCGCGCAAGCTCGCTCACGACGGTCTGCGGGCACATCCACCCGCACCAGACCCTCCCGTAG
>DATJAS010000108.1:0-83824 GCA_035516035.1 Bacteroidota bacterium
TCGGCCGGCTGGAGCCCAACGCCGCCGAGGAGGAGCCACCGCGTCGCTCCCTTGAAGCGTCCCCCGAGCGCCATGACGATCTCCTTGAACACCCTCCCCCGGTGCTCGTAGTTGTCGAACCAGTCAAACGACGCGCACGCCGGGGAGAGCAGCACGGTGTCCCCCGGCCGGGCAAAGGCGCGCGCGCGGCGGACCGCCTCCGCCATCGACGCCGCCTCTTCGACCGGCACCACGCCGCTGAAGGCGGACCGGACGGTGCCGGCGGATTCGCCGATCGCGACGACGGCCCGCACGTGCTCCCTGACCGGGTCGAGGAGCCTCCTGTAGTCGTTTCCCTTGTCCCTCCCCCCCATCAGCACCACGAGGGGGCGGTCGAAGCTCCGGAGCGCGTACCAGACCGAGTCGACGTTCGTCGCCTTCGAGTCGTTGACATACGCGACCCCGCCGAGTTCGCGCACGAACTCCAGCCGGTGCTCGACGCCGCGGAAATTCCTGAGCGTCGCCCGGATGGAGGCCGGCGGCACGCCCAGCACCCCCGCGGCGAGCGACGCGGCCATGGCGTTGGCCAGGTTGTGTTCGCCCGGAATCGTGATCTCGCCCACGCGTACGATGTCGTGCACGGCGCCCCGCAACGCAACGCGCAACATGCCGGCACTGACGCCGGCCCCCGCCGCGGGGGCGCCGCGGAGCGTGAACGGGAGCAGCTCGACTCCCGGCGGCGCATCCCGCTCCACCGCATCGCGCGTCACGTCGTCATCACGGTTGTAGATCAGCACGTCGCCCGCTCCCTGGTTGCGAAACACGTTCTCCTTTGCCGCGATATACTTCGCAAAGCTGTGATCGTAACGGTCGAGGTGGTCCGGCGTGATGTTGAGTATCACCGCCACGCCGGGGTGGAACGACCGCACGTAATCGAGCTGAAAGCTCGACACTTCCACGACGGCGACGCCGCCGGGTCCAACCGCCGCGGCAACCTCCGAAAAGGCCGTGCCGATGTTCCCCGCCACCACCGACTGCACGCGCGCATCGCCGAACATCCGGCCCGCGAGCGTGGTGGTGGTCGTCTTCCCGTTGGTGCCGGTGATCGCCACGATCGGCGCCGCACAGAACCAGCTCGCCGCCTCGAGCTCGCTCACGACGCTGATCCCGCGCGCGAGCGCCTCCTTCAGGAGCGGGGCATCGGAGGGGACGCCGGGGCTCACCACGATCGTGTCCGCCTCGAGAACGCGCCGCGTATTGGCGCCAAACTCCGCATCCACCCCCATTGCCCGGAGCGCGCGCGCCGCCTCCTGCATCCGCTCCGCCGGGGCGCTGTCGGAGAGGAAGACCACTGCCCCCGCCCCTTTCAGGAGCCGGGCGGCCGCCAAGCCGCTGCGCGCCCCCCCCAGGATGCTGAACCGGAGCCCGTGCACCGCAGGAGACGATCCCACAGCTCATCTCACCTTGAACGTCGCGAGGCTCAGGATCATCAGGAGAATCGCGACGATGTAGAACCGGGTGACGATTTTCGGCTCGGGCCACCCGAGCATCTCAAAGTGATGGTGGAGCGGCGCCATCCGGAACACGCGGCGTCCCTCGCCGTATCTCCGCCTGGTGTACTTGAAATAGAGCCGCTGCACGATCACCGACACCGTCTCCGCAAGAAAGACCCCCCCCAGCGTGGGGAGGAGGAGCTCTTTTTTCAGGAGCACGCACAAGGCGCCGATCGCCCCCCCCAGCGCCAGCGAGCCGGTGTCCCCCATGAACACCTGCGCCGGGTAGGCGTTGAACCAGAGGAATCCGAGCGCGCCCCCGGCCAGCGCGGCGCAGAAGACGGCGAGCTCGCCGTTGCCGCGGAGAAACGGGATCGTGAGGTAGTCGCTCAGCACGGCGTTCCCGGAGATGTAGCTGATCACCGCGAGCGTAAGTCCCACGATCCCGACGATCCCGATGGCCAGCCCGTCGAGCCCGTCGGTCAGATTCACGGCGTTGGACGTGGCGACGATGATGAAGACGACCATCGGGATGTAGAGACGCCCGAAGTCGAACTCCTGGTTTTTGAAAAACGGCACGGTCGTCGACGTGTTGACCTTCCAGAGGTCCGCGTCGATCCACCCCGGGGCGAAGTAAATGATCCCCCCCACCACCACGCCGACGGCCACCTGCCCGACGATCTTGTAGCGGCCGATCAGTCCCTTGGGCTTCCGGCGGACCACCTTCAGGTAGTCGTCCAGGAACCCGACGGCACCCAGGCTCGCCGTGACGAACAGGATCAGGATCACGTAGACGTTGGCGACGTTGGCCCAGAGCGCCGTCGGGATCAGGACCGACGCCAGCACGATGAGTCCCCCCATCGTGGGCGTTCCCGCCTTGGCCAGGTGCGTGCGGGGCGCTTCGAGCTTCGCCGCCTCCCCGATCTGGTGCTCACGGAGCTGGCGGATGATGCGCGGCCCGAGCCAGAACGCGATGACGAGCGCCGTGACGGCCGCCGCGGCCGCGCGGAACGTGATATACCGGATGAGGCCGAAGCCCGGGACGTGATAGAGACGGTCGATATGATCGATCAGGTAATAGAGCATGATCCGCCCTTCACTCAGCGCCGGGCATCCGGCGCAAGGCGCTCCCTCAGAAATGCCACGATGTCGTCCATGCGCATCGCGTGCGATCCCTTGACCAGGACGGCGTCACCGGGCGCAAC
This sequence comes from Bacteroidota bacterium, assembly GCA_035516035.1. Classification (GTDB taxonomy): domain Bacteria; phylum Bacteroidota; class Ignavibacteria; order UBA10030; family UBA6906; genus Fen-1273. The sequence continues at coordinate 2,678 of DATJAS010000108.1, forward strand.
GAGCTCCGCGAGGTACTCCGCCAGGGCGTTTCTCGCCTCGTAGTGGATCGCCCCCGGGATGGCCGCCCCCGCATGAATGCGGGCGGCGAGCGTGCCGAACGTCAGCACGTAGTCGATGCCCAGCGCGGCGGCGTGACGGCCGATTTCCTCGTGCCCTTCTGCGGCCGCGCCCCCGAGCTCCTTCATGTCGCCGAGGACCGCAATCTTCTTCCCGCTGACGCGCAGAGCGGCAAGTGCGTCGAGCGCCGCCAGGGCGGAGTCCGGGTTCGCGTTGTATGCGTCGTTGAGCACGCGCACTCCCCCGATCGTCATCGCTTCCATGCGCCCGGGGATCGCTGCGCGCGACTCGAGCGCCCGGGCGATCGCTCCCTGGGGGACGCGGAATGCCGCGCCCGCGGCGGCGGCGGCCAGCGCTCCCATCGCGGTATGCCGGCCGGGGATCGCAAGGCGCACAAACTGCCACGAGCGGGCACGCGGCCCGCGGAACTCAAAACTTGCCCTCCCCTCCCCGTCCAGCGCCAGGCCTCTCCCCCTCATCCCGGCGGTGCGGGCGCGGAAGCCGTAGGCGATCGTCCTCGGCACCATGGCCGCCGCCGCCTTCACGCGCGGATCGTCCGCGTTCACGAACGCCGTGCCGCCCCGCCGATGCCCGAGAAACTCGAAGAGCGCTCCCTCCTCGCGCGCGACGCCCTCCACGGTGAGGAAGAACTCAAGATGCTCGCGTCCGATCGTCGTGATCAACCCGTGCGTCGGCGCGAGCGTGGCACACAGCCGGGCAATTTCTCCCGGGTGGTTCGTCCCGATCTCGACCACGGCGATCTCGTGGTTACGCCGGAGGCGGAAGAGCGTGAGCGGCACGCCGATGTCGTTGTTATAATTCCCCTCCGTGCAGAGCACGCGGTAGCGCTCGCCCAGGACGGCCGCGATCATTTCCTTGGTGGTCGTTTTTCCGTTGCTCCCCGCGACGGCGATCACCGGGATGGCAAACCTGTCACGCCAGATCCTCCCCAGCGCGCCGAGCGCGTCGCGGGTGCTTTCCACCACCACGAGCGGCATGCCGGCGGCCAGTGCGCGGTCGAACCCTTTCTCGACGACCGCCGCGGCGGCGCCGGCGGCGAAGGCCGCGCCGACGAATCTGTGGCCGTCGGCGTTCTCTCCCCTCAGCGCGACAAAGAGATCGCCGGCGCGCGTGGTCCGGGAGTCCGTCGCCACGCCCCGGGGCGGAGCCTTCCGGAGGACGTCCCGGCCAGTGATCTCCGCCCCGGGCAGCCGCTCGATATCTTTCAGCGCCAGCCTCATGAGGCCTCCCGGATGAACCGCTCCACCTCCTCCCTGTCGTCAAAATGCTCCCGCCGGGCGCCGATCACCTGGTACGTCTCGTGCCCTTTTCCCGCCACGAGCACCACGTCCCCCGCGCGCGCCATGCCGAGCGCGGCGCGGATCGCCGTGCGCCGGTCCGGTTCCGTCATCACCGCGGCGCGGCCCTCGATCCCCGCCGTGATCTCCGCGATAATCGCCGCGGGATCCTCGTTCCGGGGGTTGTCGGATGTAACGATCGTGAAGTCGCTCATCGTCGACGCAATGCGCCCCATGATCGGCCGTTTTCCTCTGTCCCTGTTCCCTCCGCACCCGAAGACCGTGATCACGCGGCCACCGGCGAGCTCCCGGATCGTCCGCAGGCAGTTCTCGAGCGCATCAGGCGTGTGCGCGTAGTCGACCACCGCGGTCCAGCCCGCGGGGGACGCAATCCGTTCGAACCGCCCGCGCACCGCGCGGACCGCGCTGATCCCGCGCGCGATCGTCTCCGGGGATATTCCGAGCGCGACACCCGCGCCGCACGCGGCGAGCATATTCAGGACATTGAAGTGTCCCGTCAGGGGAGATGCAAACTCGATCGGCCCCGCGGGCGTCGCCGCCGCCAAGTGCGTTCCCTCGATCCCCTGCGCGACGTGCGCCGCGCGCACGTCGCATCCCGGGCCCAATCCGTAAGTCAGGCGCGCGCCTGAAGTCCCTTCCAGCATCCGTGCGCCGTACGGATCGTCGGCGTTCACGACCGCCGTGTCACGGGCACGGAGGGAGTCGAAGAGCATCTTCTTCGCGCGGAAATACTCCTCCATCGAGCGGTGGTAGTCCAGGTGATCCTGCGTCAGGTTCGTGAAGACCGCCGCTCGGAATTCCAGTCCGTCCACCCGGTGCATCGCCAGGGCATGCGATGAGACTTCCATTACTGCCGCGCCGCACCCTGCACCCACCATCGCGGCCAGGAGCCCGTGCAATTCGAGCGACTCAGGCGTGGTGTGCGTGGCAGGCGTTGAGCCCGCCCCGGTCATGTATTCGATCGTCCCGATGAGACCCGAGCGCGTCCCGGAGGCCTCCACCACCGAGCGCACGAGGTGGCTCGTCGTGGTCTTGCCGTTCGTGCCCGTGATCCCGACCAGCGTCAGTGCGTCCGCGGGCCTGCCGAAGAAATTCGCCGCGCAACCGGCCAGCGCCACGCGCGCGTCCGGCACCACGATCTTCAGGACGCCGGCGTGCATGAAGAACGCATCCGGCACCGCCGCGTCGTCATCGAGAAGTACCGCGACGGCGCCGGCGGCCACGGCCGCCGTGACAAACCCGCGGCCGTCGGCGGCAGTCCCTCTGAGCGCAACGAACAGGTCCCCCGGCCCGACGCGCCGGGAATCGTACCGTATCTCCCGCACGTTGATGTCCTGCGTCAGCACCATGCGGCCGTACATGGCCGAATAGAGCTTCGTGACGCGGACACCCTCGAGTATGGCGTTGAGCGTCATCTTCCCTGCGCCGACGCCCGCCGCTCCGCCGGGCGCGTCAATTCGTGACGAGCGTCGTGAGCGCGCCAGGCTCGCAGCGGAGCGCGACCGCCGTGCCGGCCCTGACGCGGGAGCCCGGCATCGGATCCTGTGCCACAACGACTCCCGATCCCTGGATCGTCGCGTCCAGGCGCACGAGCGCCAGGCGCGTCAGGGCCCGGCGGATCGCCTCACCACGCACGTCGGGGACACCGATGAGTCCCGCGGAGGCCCCGGGCGCCTCCGCGCTCACGAGCGTCACCGTACCCCCGGGCGCGAGCCGCTCACCGGCTTCCGGCGTCTGGTGCGCGACAGCGCCGCCTTCGCCCCGGATCTGCACGTCGAACCCCAGGGCAGAGAGGAGCGAGCGGGCCGCCGCGGGGGCGAGCGCGGTGACGTCGGGCACCACAAGCAATGAGGAGGACGAGCGGAGCGCCGCGTGCTCGGCGCGGAAACGCCCCGAAATCGCATAGATCCGCTCGGCGATCGCCCTGAACACAGGCGCTGCCGCCAGGCTTCCCGTGTAGCCGCGGTCGCGCGGGTTTTCAATCATCACGAGGCAGACAACCGCGGGGGCCTCTGCAGGGAAAAATCCGACAAACGATGCCGTGTAGTCATTCAGCGAATACTTCCCGTCGATCGCCCTGCGGGCTGTCCCCGTCTTGCCCGCCACGGCCAGGCCCGGGATCCTCGCCGTCATCCCGGTCCCGCGCTCGACGACGCCTCTGAAGAGCTGCACCAGGAGCGCGGCGGTTGCCGGCGATACCACGCGGCGGATCCGCTCCGGGCGGTGCTCGAACAGGACCCGGTTATCAGCGGCGACCACGGAGCGGACGATGTAGGGCTTCATCAGCGTTCCGCCGTTCGCCGCGGCCGCGTACGCCGTGAGAATTTGCAGCGGCGTCACGCCGACCTCGTAGCCGTAGGCCATCGAGTTGAGCGTCGTTCCCGACCAGCGGGATGGATGCTTCAGCTCGCCCCGGACCTCCCCCGGCAACTCAATCCCCGTCTCCGTGCCGAAGCCGTACGCCCTCGCCATCGTGAAGAGCGCATCCGCGCCCACGAGGTCGGAGACCTTGGCCATCACGATGTTGCTGGAGACCTCCATCGCCTCCTGGAACGTGATGATCCCGTGCGGGTGCGTGTCGGTGATCGTATTGCGGACGCTTCCGTTCCTGAGGCGGGGCCTGTATGTTCCCCCCTCACCATTGAATCTCTGCGCGAGGGCGACTTTTTTCTCCTCGAGCGCGGCGGAGGCCGTGACGATCTTGAAGACCGAGCCGGGCTCGAACATGTCGGTCACCACCCTGTTGCGCATCGCGCCGGGGTCGCCGGTCCCGGGGTCTGCGGGATTCATCGGGGGCTCGTTGGCCATGGCGAGCACCTCCCCCGTCGCGGGGTCCATCATTGCCACCAGGCCGCTCTCCGCCCTGTTCCGCTGAATCCCGCGCCGGAGCTCCTCTTCCGCGATCGACTGGTACTCGACGTCGACGGTGAGCGTCACCGCGTCGCCGTCGAGAGGATCCACGCGGGGATAGTCGACCGACTGCCGCTGCCTGTTGAGCCCGTCGCGCTGCAACACGAGGTGCCCGTTCACGCCCCGGAGGAGCGAGTCGAGCTCCAGCTCGACCCCCGCGAGCCCGCCGCCATCCACGCCGGTAAACCCCAGGAGTTGAGCGGCGACGTCGCCGTAGGGGTAGAGGCGCCGGGGGGCGGGGATGGTGATCACGCCGGGCAACGACGCTGCGCCGATGCGGGCCTCGGTGGCGGGATTGACTCCCCGTTCAAGCCACACGAAGTGCTTCGAAGCGGAAGCGAACTTCTCGATATACGCGCTGCGCGGCCGGTTGAAGACCGCGGCGAACCGGTCCGCCACCTCCCGCACGCGGTCGCCGACCATCGCGGGATCCGCGCCGAATGAGATGAACCGCGCGTTCGTGACCATTGCCCGCCCCCCCCTGTCGTAAATCGCGCCCCGGAGGGCGGGGATCTCCTGGGGCTTTTCATACTGCCTGCGCGCCTGGGCCTGGTATACGGAGGCATCGATCACCTGCACCTGGAAGAGCCGGAGTGCCAGGACGGCGAACATCGCCGCGAGCAGCGCTTTGACCGCGCGAAGGCGCCGGGTCGCGGCACCCGGGTGAGTCTCACTTCGGCGCACGTTCAAGCTCCTTCAGCCGGTCGCGATCTATCGTGAACCAGATTTGCTGCGTCGCGGATGCACGGAGGCCGAGCTCTCCCTCGGCGAGCGCGCTGATCCGCTCCAGCGCCGACTTGTTCGCCACCTCGGTGCGCAGCGACGCGTTGATTCCCTCCAGTTTCTGGACTTCGGCTTCGAGCTGACCTGTGTCGGAGGCGAGGGCGTTGATGCTGAGGATGTTGTTGATATAGAAGACGATGGCACCCCCGATGCCGAACAGGAGGAGCATGACATTGAACGTGGAGACCCTGCGCCGGAGGCCCCTCCGGTTAGGCCGCATCGCACCGCCGGATATCCCCCCGGGGGCGCCGCCGCCGTAGACGTACCGGCGCTCGAGCTCCCGCCCTTCCGCCGCCTCGATCCCGCGTACCGAACTTGTGGCCATAGAATCACCCCCGGTCCGCCCGCCGAGCGGCGGTCACACTCGCTCGGCAGCCCTCAGCTTCGCGCTCCGCGCACGCGTGTTGCGGGCGCATTCCCCTTCTGACGCCCCGACGGGCTTCCGCGTCAGGATGACCAGCCGCGGCGATCGCCGATGGTCGGGCAGGAGCTTGTGCGCGGACGCGATCGTGTCCGCGGCCTCCCCCCGGAAGAACTCCTTGACGATCCTGTCCTCGAGCGAATGATAACTGATCACCACGCAGCGACCTCCCCGCTCAAGGAGGTCCGGCACGTCCTGCAGAGCGTGGCGCAGGCTTTCGAGCTCTCCGTTCACCTCGATGCGGATCCCCTGGAACACGCGGGCGAGCGACTTGGTGAGAAACCGTCCCCCTGCGCTCCTGCGGACGACTGCGGCGAGATCGTCGGCGGACTCGACGGGTCTCGCCTTCACGATCCCGCGAGCGATGCGCCGCGCCGCACGCTCCTCCCCGTACATCCGCAGGATCTCCGCCAGCCGCTCTTCGCTGTATGTATTGACGACCTCACGCGCGCTCAGCGTCGCCCGCGTGTCCATGCGCATGTCCAGCGCCGATCCGGGCCGGAAACTGAAGCCCCGTTCCTGCGCGTCGAGCTGGTGGGACGACACGCCCAGGTCCAGGAAAATCCCCGCAACGCGCGTCACTCCCCGTGCGCGGAGCTCCGCCGCCATGTCCGCAAAATTCCCCCTGATGAGCGTCACCGCCGCTCCCAGCGTCGAGAGCCGGGCTTCCGCCGCGCCGAGCGCGTCCGAGTCGCGGTCAAATCCTATGAGGCGCCCCTGCGCAGTGAGCGCCCTGCAGATGCTTTCGGCGTGACCTCCGCCGCCGACCGTGCCGTCGACGTACGTGCCGCCCCGGTCGGTCACGAGGAAGTGAATGACCTCTTCCCGCAGGACGCTCTCATGAAAGCCGGCCACGACGGAGCCTCACTGTTTCAGGACCGTCTCAGCAATGCTCTCGTAGCTATCCCCCTGCTTTTCCTGGTATTCCCTGTACGTCGCCGGATTCCAGATCTCGATTCTCTCCAGCACGCCGATGATCCGCACCTCCCTGGTGATGCCGGCCATCGCGAGCAGTTCCCGGGGAATCGTGATGCGGGACTGCGCGTCGAGCTTCGATTCAATCGCGTTCTCAAGGAGGAGGCGGGTGAAGTACCTGTGCCGCGGGTTCATCGAGGAGAGCGTGCGGATGGAATTTTCCACCTTGAGCCATTCGTCCTGCGGGTAGACGAAGAGACAGCTTTCAAAGCCCCGCGTGATTGTAAACGTGTTGTTTGCTTCCGGGGAAACGTACTTTTTCAATCTCGCCGGGATATTGATCCTTCCTTTCCCGTCGACAGAATACGTATAGGAGCCTTTGAACGAGGACATACGACTCCCCAAACCCCTTCAAATTTAAGAAAAGAATCAGGTGGTGAGACCACCCCTTCTCACCCACTTTTCCCCACCGTGGCTCTCAAGATACGCATTTGACGCAGAATGTCAAGCTCAAATTGCTAAAATTGAGCTGTATTCGGCAGGAAATCTGCGAGGAAAGGGGAGTTTTTGTGTGGGGAGAATTTCCCAGCCTCAGACAGGGCGGGAGATCTTCTCAAGCAGATGAATTGCGCTGGCAATTCTGTCTCCTTCAATCTGGGAGAGCTTCACGGTAAGCGTGAGCCTCTTCCCCTCCTGGCGGAGCGCAGCTCGCTCCTTCTTCAGGAGCGGAACAGTCGACATGATGTGCGCAAACGTCTCTCCCGCGTAAAACCCGGCGTCGCTCTCGGGAGGGAATTCGGCCTCCAGCGCATCCCCGCTCAGAGAGACCTTTCTGAATCCGATGCGCGCGGCGGCCAGCCGGAGATTCACCATACCCATCAGGTTGTGTATTTCCACGGGGAACTTACCGAACCTGTCCTCCAGCTCCGCGCGGACCTCCTCGAGCTGCTCGGGACTCGAGAGCGCGTAGAGCCGCCTGTACACCGCAAGCCGCTCCGCGTCGCTTGCCATGTACGCCTCGGGGATAAACGCGTCGAGGTCGGTCTCCACCAGAGTCTCGCGCGCCGCAGGCGGCAGGGCCCCCCCGGGACCGGGGAGCTCGGCGAACTCCTCTTCCTTCAGTTCGCGCACGGCCTCCTCGAGAACTCTCGTGTACGTTTCAAACCCCATGTTCTCAATGAACCCGCTCTGCTCCGCTCCCAGAAGGTTCCCCGCTCCGCGGATCTCCAGGTCCCTCATCGCGAGGTTGAACCCGGACCCGAGCTCCGTGAACTCCTCCACCGCCTGCAGCCGCCGCACGGTCTGGCGCGGGAGGGCGCCCGGGGGGGGAGTGATGAGGAACGCGTAGGCCTGAACGTTCGAACGGCCGACGCGCCCCCTGAGCTGGTAAAGCTCCGCCATACCGAAGCGGTCCGCCCGGTTGATAAATATCGTGTTCACGTTCGGGATATCCAGACCCGACTCGATGATCTTCGTCGCAACGAGCACGTCGCATTCCTTTTCCAGGAACGACATCATCACCGCTTCCAGCTCGTGCGCGGGCATCTGTCCGTGCGCCGAGCGGAGCCGCGCGGAGCCAAGTATCCTCCGGAGCCGCGCGACAAGGTCGTCCATCGTCTGCACCCTGTCATGGACGAAGTAGACCTGCCCCCCACGGCGCAGTTCCCGCGTGACTGCGTCCGCGATGATATCGTCGTTCCACTGCAGGATCTCGGTCATGACCGGAAGCCGGTTCCGGGGCGGCGTGGCGATCACGGAGAGATCGCGCGCCCCCATGAGCGAGAAATGAAGCGTGCGGGGAATCGGCGTGGCCGTAAGCGAGAGCGTGTCGACCTCGGCCTTCATCTGCCGTATCTTCTCCTTGGCGGCCACGCCGAAGCGGTGCTCCTCGTCGATAATGAGGAGGCCGATCGCCCTGAACGTCACGTCGCGCGAGAGGACGCGGTGGGTCCCGATGACGATGTCGATGCTCCCTTCGGCGAGCCGCCTGACGACCGCCTGCTGCTCCGCCTTCGAGCGGAAGCGGGACAGCACCTCCAGGTGAACGCCGTAGCGGGCGAGGCGGTCGCGGAACGTGTTGAAATGCTGCATCGCGAGGATGGTGGTCGGGACCAGCACCGCCGCCTGTTTGCCGTCCAGCACGGCCTTGAACGCCGCGCGCACGGCGACCTCGGTCTTGCCGAACCCGACGTCGCCGCAGATCAGGCGATCCATCGGGTGCGGCTCCTCCATGTCCTTCTTGACGTCCAGTGTCGCCTTTGCCTGGTCGAACGTGTCCTCGTACATGAACGACGCCTCAAGCTCCTTCTGCCACGGCGAGTCGGGCGAGAAGGCAAACCCGTCGGAGCGTTTGCGCCGGGCGTAGAGCGCGATCAGCTCCCGCGCGATATCCTTGACTTTCTTCGTGGCCCGGGCCTTGAGACGGTCCCATTCTCCGCTCCCGAGCCGGGAGAGGGCCGGGACATGTCCCTCGCGCGAGGAGTACTTCTGGAGCTTCCCGACGAAGTTCAGGTTCACGAACAGCGTGTCCTTCCCCTCGTAGAGGATCTTCACCACTTCCTGCTCGGCGCCCCCAACGCTTATTCTCTTCATGCCGTCGTAGCGGCCGATGCCGAAATCCTGGTGCACCACGAAATCCCCACGGCGGAGCATCTGGATCTCCCGCTCCGTGAAGCCGCGGAATTTCGGTCCGCGGCGCCTGCCGCGCCGCTTCAACCGGTTGAAGATCTGGTGCTCGGCGTAGAGCGCCAAGCGCGCCCCCGGGAGCACGAACCCCCCGTGGAACGCGTCGAGTCCGAAGCGAACCCCCTCCAGCGCGACGGCCGGTTCGGCTTCCTGCGGCGTTCCGCCGGGAATGCTCTTCAGGAGGTCCTTCAGGCGCGCGATCTCCGCGTTGGTGTCCGAAGTGCAGTAAATCGCGTACCCCTCCCGCTGCAGTCCGGCGATGTCGGCGCGCAGCGCGGCAATGCTCCCGTTGAACGCCGTCTGGTGCCGCGCGCCGAAGTCGATCGCCCCGGCTCGGCCGGCCGGGAGAGCCTCGAATGAGATCCTGCGGAAGAGCGCGAGGAGCTCGTTGATGAGTTCGCCCGTGAGCCGTCCCTCCCTCGCCGGAGTGAATGCCGCACGCATGGCATCGGGCTCCTCGAGAACGACCGTGGCGTTCTCGCGGAGGTAGTCGAGTATCGCAACGGGCGCGTCAGGAGCGGTCTCCCCGGTCGGACGGAAGAGGTCGGGCACGATCGCGGCCGCGCTCAGCTCACGAATGGAGCGCTGCGAGACCGGATCGAACTCCCGTATCGATTCGATCGAGTCGCCCGCGAACTCGGCCCGGACGGGATTCTCGCCCGCATACGTGTACACATCAAGTATCCCTCCCCGCACGGAGAAGTCCCCGTGCGCCTCAACGAAGTCCTTCTGCTCGAACCCCGACTGCCTGAGCGAACGGACGAGCGCGTCGAAATCGGCAGGTTCCCCTTTCGCGAGTTGTATGGCGTTGCGCCGGAGGGCTGACGCGGGGGGGAGCGGTGTGGCGAGACCTGCATGGGAGGTGACCACCACCGCCGCGGGGTTTTCCGCAAGCGAGCGGAGCGCCTGGACGTCCCCCACGCCGCTCTCCACGGAGTGCGCGTGCGGCGATCCTGATCCCGTGAAGAAGCGCACCGCATCTCCCCCCAGAAGAAGAGCCAGATCGTCCCGCACCTCTTCGGCGACCCCCTGGTCTGCGGCCACGTAGAGCACCTGGCAGGCGAGCCGGTCCCGTATCCCGGCGGTGATGAACGACGGGAGTGAGCCCGCGAACCCTCTGACCGTCACGGCGGGGCCGGAGGAGGAGAGGAGAAGCTTGAAGGCGTCGAGCTCTTCGATCCGTGCGCGTATCTCTTCGATCATGGTAAGGCCTGAACGCAGTACGCCCCTCCAGCGCCTCCCCGGTGGGCGGGGTGACGCCGGAAGGGTCTCTCCGGGCGATGCGGCCGGGACGCTAGCGCCCCGGAGCAGCTCCCTGTTTCAGCGTGATTGCCCCCCGCACAGTTCCCCCCGCCCCTTCAACGAGCGATCGCGCCTCGACCGCGCCAACGCCGGTCGCCGCCATGACGATCCCCGTCTTCACATGCCCGCCGGAGGCTTCCAGAATCTCCGCAGCGCGTTCGTAGGGGACGCCGGTGGCAAGTACGATGATCCGCTTTGCACGCTCGACGAGCTTCCGGTTCGTGAGCTGGAGATCGACCATCATATTCTGGTAGACCTTGCCGAGGTTGACCATTGCCGCGGTGGTGAGCATGTTCAAGACCAGCTTCTGCGCGGTGCCGGACTTCATGCGCGTCGAGCCCATGAGGACCTCCGGGCCAACTTCGGGGCAGATCGCAACGTCCACCTCCAGATCAAACTCCGCCCGGGGGTTCGTCGTGATGTAGACGGTCCGCGCGCCCAGCTCGCGGGCGCGCGCCACTGCAGCCACGACGTACGGCGTCCTGCGACTGGCCGCAATGCCGCAAACGACATCGCGCGCGCCGACATTCAGATCATCGACGTCGCGCCTGGCCTGCGCCGTGTCATCCTCCGCCCCTTCCTGGGAGCGGAACATCGCGCTCTGTCCTCCCGCAAGTATGCCGCGCACGAGCGAGGGATCCGTGCCGAAGGTCGGCGGGCACTCGGAGGCATCAACAACACCGAGTCGGCCGCTCGTTCCCGCGCCGAAGTAAAGGAGGCGCCCGCCGTTGCGCAGTGCATGGACGACCAGCTCCACAGCCTCCGCGATGTAGGGAATCTCCCGCTCGACGGCCAGCGGCACCAGCTTGTCCTGTGCGTTGATCAGCCTGAGGGCCGCCTCCGTCGGGAGCCGGTCGAGGTCCATTGATGCGGGGTTTCGCTGCTCGGTGAGAAGCCTCGCCAGAGCGTCGTGGAGTTCCTTTGCTTTGCTCATGCCGTTCTTACAATAACGGATATAAGTATTCAGAAGAACGCGGCAACCAGTTTCTTGTCCTCGAGGCCCAGCGACGTGCTGCCGGGAAACGAGAGTGCCGTGACGGAAACGGAGATGAGGCGGCCCTTCAAGCGCGCGGCCGCAATTTCCTTTTCGAGGTCTCCCCCTTTGAGCGCAACGAGGGCGGGGGGATGAACGCGGTCCGAATTCTCCACGGGCATGCCTCCCCTCTTCTTCAGGTAGGGGCGCGACCAGCGGGCGAGATTTTCAAGCGGTGCGACTGCCCGCGTGAAGACATAATCAAACGCGCCGGCAGCTCCAGGCGTCGCCGACAGCTCCTCCGCCCGACCTGTCCAGACAGAGACCCCCGCCAGGGCGAGAGAACTGACCATTTCCTGGAGAGCGACGGTTTTCTTCTTTATCGAATCGAGGAGAACCATGTTGATGTCCGGACGAGCGATCGCCAGCGGGATCCCCGGGAATCCCCCTCCGCTTCCGAGATCAAGCGTTCGCGACGAGGGGGGGATGTCGACGCAAAAGAGTATCGAGAGACTGTGGAGAACATGGCTGTACCAGATGTTCTCCTCGTCCCTCCTGGAAATCAGATTGATCTTTCTGTTCCATTCGAGCACGCACCGGACGTACTCAGAGAGAAGCCCGGACTGCTCCCCGGTAAGATCAAGGCCATTCTCACGGCATCTCTTCTGGAGCTCTGGCGGGAGCGTGGCCCTGTTCATCGGTCTGGATGTTTCACGTGAAACATCACTTCATCAGTGTTATGAGAAGGACTGAAATGTCGGCCGGCGTTACACCGCTTATCCGCGCAGCCTGCCCGATCGATCTGGGCCTGATCCGACTGAGCTTCTCTTTCGCCTCGGCGCTGAGCGATCGGACGTTCCTGAACTCAAGTTCATCGGGAATCTCGATCGACTCGCTCGAGGCAAAGGATTTCACTTCATCCTCCTGCCGCTTCAGGTAACCCTCGTACTTTGTTTCGATCTCAACTCTCTCCATGGCGAGAGCATCATCACGGAGGGCGCGGAGCGCGGGCTCATCGCCGGTGCCATGGACACCGAGGAGGCCTTCGAGCGTGATGCCCGAGCGTTTCAGCAAACGTCCAAGCGCTTCGCTCTCGGTGAGAGGCTCGCTCATGCAGCTTTCGAGATAGCCGTTGGCCGAAGCCGGCGATATGCGGATTTCTGAGAGCCTTCTCTTCGCCTCTTCGATTCTCTCTTCCTTCTCATTCAGGCGCCGGATGACTTTTTCCGGTATCAATCCGAGTGCGTAGCCTTTGCGCATCAGCCTGGAGTCCGCATTATCCTGGCGCAGCAGCAGCCTGTACTCGGCCCGCGAGGTGAATATCCTGTATGGCTCGTCCGTCCCCTTGTTGATCAAGTCGTCGATCATCACGCCGATGTACGCTTCATCTCTTCCGAGCGTGAATGGCGGGCGCGCGGTGCACCTAAGCGCGGAATTGATCCCCGCGATGAGCCCCTGGCCGGCGGCTTCCTCGTATCCACTTGTCCCATTGATCTGCCCGGCCAGGAAGAGCCCCTTCACGAGCTTTGTCTCGAGCGTGTGGCTCACCTGGTGGGGGGGAATATAGTCATACTCTACTGCGTAGCCCGGCCTGAGCATCACGCAGGATCGGAGCCCTGGGATCGTGGTGAGCGCCTTCAGTTGAACATCCGCCGGAAGACTAGTCGAGAACCCGTTCATATAGACGATGTCAGTATCATAGCCTTCCCTCTCAAGGAATATCTGGTGCCTCTCCCTGTCGGCGAACCTGTTGATCTTGTCCTCGATGGAGGGACAGTACCTCGGCCCAACCCCGCGGATCCTCCCGGTGAACATCGGTGACCGGTCAAAACCGCTGCGGAGTACGGCGTGAGTCTCACTATTCGTGTAAGTGAGGTACATCGGGATCTGCCGATTGGAGATTCTCTCGTTCTGGAACGAGAAGGGGCGGGGGGGATCGTCCCCGTTCTGGATCTCGGTCTCGGCAAGATCAATCGTCTTCAGGCTGAGGCGCGGCGGGGTCCCTGTTTTGAGCCGTCCCGTTGAGAATCCGAGCGATGCGAGCCGTTCGCTCACACCCGATGATGCAGGCTCACCATACCTCCCGCCTGATGTCGCGGTCGTCCCTGTGTGCATGACGCCATTGAGGAACGTCCCGGTGCAGAGTATGAGGGACATGCATTCTATGAATTCCCCGCTGTCAATGGTCACGCCGCGCACGGATCCCCCTTCGACGAGCATGTCACTCAGGCCCCCTTTCAGGATCCGGAGCCCCTGCTGGCAATCGATGCGCTGTCGGGCCTCACGGCTGTACCACTCCCTGTCATTTTGAGAACGGGGGGACCAAACCGCCGGTCCTTTTGAGCGGTTGAGCATCCTGAAATGTATGCCGGTAGCGTCAGCGATCTTTCCCATCTCTCCCCCCAGTGCATCGACCTCCCGGACGATGTGCCCCTTGGCCGTCCCCCCGATCGCGGGGTTGCAGGACATCCTCCCGATGGCGCTTGCATCCATCGTGAGCAGGAGTGTCTCACATCCCATCCTGGCAGCTGCCAACGCGGCCTCAATGCCGGCGTGCCCCCCCCCTACGACTATTATGTCTACTCTCTTCCCGGACACTGGCACTCATGTTTCACGTGAAACACTCACTTCCCAATGCAAAACTCGGAGAATATTGTGTTCAGGATATCCTCGCTCGTTACTTCGCCCGTGATCTCCCCGAGTGCGGAAAGGGCCTCGCGGATGTCGATTGCGACGAATTCATTCGTCAGCCCGTCGCGAAGCGACTGTATTGCCCCCTCTATGAGCCGGGCCCCCTTGCGGAGAATCCTCTCATGCCGTTCGCTGAGTATCGGGAGCGATTCATCGGTCTCCACCCCGTCAGCCCCGGTAGCGTTCACCATCGCTCCGGTGAGCTCATGCACTCCCTCCCCGGTTAGAGCAGAGAGGCTGACAGTAACGTATTCCCCTTTCCCCAGGGCAATTCTGCCCAGACCCGCTGCTCGGCCCGCGGCGAGATCGATCTTGTTTGCCACGAATATGAGGCGGTGATGCTCATCCGTGGGGATCAGGGCAAATGTCCTCTCCGCCTCCTCGGGACCAGATCTGGCGTCTGTCACGATGAGAATAATATCGGCTTCGCTGGCGCTCTCAACCGCGCGCGCGATACCAGCCTGTTCGACCGGGTCATCCGCTTCCCGGAGGCCGGCTGTGTCCCTCAGCGAGAAGAGAACTCCGCCGAGCGTCACGCTCTCCTCGATATAATCGCGGGTCGTACCGGCGACCGGCGTGACGATGGCGCGGCTTTCCCTGAGGAGAGCGTTAAAGAGGCTCGACTTCCCCGCGTTGGGGGGACCGGTGATGGCGACAGATATCCCGTCCCGGTACATTCTCCCACGCGTGAACGACGCGGACATCTCATCGAGGCGCGCTCGAAGCTCCTCCATCTTCCGCTCGATCTCATCGGGCGTCACCACGGTGAGCCCTTCCTCGGCGAAATCAAGGTCCAACTCCAATAACGAACATAGACGTTTCATCCCCTCGCGGAGCTTCCCGATTTCTCCCGCAAGTCGCCCGTTCAACTGCCCAAGAGAAGCCCGGCGCGCGCGGTCGGTCCTTGCAGCGATCAGTGCGGCCACTGCTTCCGCCCGCGAGAGATCCATCTTCCCGTTGAGGAAGGCTCTCCGCGTGAACTCACCCGGGGCGGCCTCGCGCGAGCCTGCGGCAATGAGAGCACCCAGGACCCCGCGCGACACGAGGAGACCGCCGTGGCAGCTCACTTCCACCACGTCCTCACCGGTGTAAGAGCGCGGGGCCCTGAACACGGTCGCCAGGCACTCGTCGATCTCCTCCCCGGTGAGAGCAAGGATCTTCCCGTGGTGAACGGTGAAGCCCCGGGCGGAAGCAAGCGGCCGCCGGCCCCGGAAGACGCGGTCGGCAATTTCGAGCGCCCGCGCGCCGCTCAGGCGGATCACGGCGATCGCTCCCTCTCCAGGGGGAGTCGCAAGCGCGGCTATCGTATCGTCGGGAAGTATCTTCACGGTGACTCCGGGAGGCATGATCAAACTACGGTTTTCCCCCTGTATTATCAACGAACGTCCATCGACTGAAACGGCAGCGCCCCGCGGGCTCAGCCCGCGGGGCGCGTGCACCTCAGTACACGATGGGCACGGCTTACCGCCGCTTGACGTCCGGCATGTTTTTCGCAAGGCGCGCCATCAACCCGCCCCCTCCTTTCTTCGGCTCCACTTTTCTCAGCGGCTCGTCGCCGGTGCGTTTGTTGAACCAGAGCTGCTGGCCGATCGCCAGGAGATTGAAGACGAAGTAGTACAGGTTCAGCCCCGACGCCAGTGAGTTGAAGATGAGCGTCATCATCAGCGGCATCATCCAGACCATCGCCTTCTGGCGCGGATCAGTCACCGTCATCTTCTGCTGGAGGAACATCGTCACGCCCATCGCCAGCGCCAGCCCGCTCAGGTCCGTCATGCCGAAGAGCGGGATCTTGAACGGCAGGTGAACCACCGTGTCGGGGATTGACAGGTCGGTGATCCAGAGCATGAACGCCGACTGACGAAGTCCGATCGTCGAGCGGAACACCGCGTAGAGCGCGAACAGAATCGGCATCTGCAGGAGCATCGGCAGGCAGCCGGCCGCCGGGTTGACGCCGTACTCCTTGTACAGGTTCATGATCTGCTGGTTCTGCTTGTTCGGATCCTCCTTGTACTTCTCCCGGATCTCGTTCATCAGCGGCGTGAGCGCCTGCATCCGCTTCATCGACTTCATGCTTGAGCGCGTGAGCGGCTGCAGCGCGAGTTTGATGATGACCGAGAAGATGATGATCACCCACCCGTAGTTCGGGATGAACATGTGGAGGAACTTGAAGAGGGGGATCATCACGTACTCCGCGATCGGCCTGATGATCCAGGCCGCGCCGAGGCTCATGATCTGGTCCAGTCCCCGGTCGTATCCTTTGATGATGTCGTAGTCGAGCGGCCCGAGGAACACCGTCACCCGCGCCCGCTCGGCGCCCGTGGCGAGCGGCATCTTGAGCGCCAGCGTATAGATTTCCCGGACGCCGTTGTCCGGCGCGCCGGTGCGCGTCCCTTCCAGGTAGGCCCCCTGCGCGGCGTTGTGCTCGGGCATCATCGCCAGCGCAAAGTACTTGCTCCTGGTCGCCACCCAGTCGGTGTTCCCGTTGATATCCCGCTTGACCGTCTCGCCGATTTTTGTCGCGTCGATATCGGTCAGCTCCCCTCCGGAAAACGCGTACGCCTGCGCGAAGCTGGACTCGTCCACGCTGTTGCGCTCGGCGTAGCGGAGACCGTTCTCCCACACGATCTGGTACTCGAAGTTGGAGATCGCCTCCCCCATCCCGGCAAAATCGAATTCCGTGTCGAACGAGTATTTGCCGTTCGTGAACGTCATACGCTTGACGATCGAGCGCCCCTCGCCCAGGGGGAGCGTCATGTCGATCACGATCGACTGGCTCCCAGTCAGGCGGTACGTGGTCCACGGACGCTCGCGCGCCTCGAAGTAGAGCGAGCGCGTGTTGATGAGCTTCCCGTCGCCGGAGGTGAAGAGGAGGCTCAGGTCACCCCCCCGGTCAAAATCCACGAGCTCCACCGGCCGGCCGTCCCACGTCTTGAAGGCTGTCAGCTCCCACTTGCGCAGCAGTCCCCCCTTCGTGGTGATCTCCGCGGTGTAGAGGTCGGTCGCGACCACGATGACTTTTTCCTCTCCGGCGGCCCTGGGGGCAAAGTATGTCCCGTAGATCTCGGCCGGCGTCCGCTCCGCGGTATCGGGCACAACCGGGCGGGGAGCCGGACGCACCGTGTCGCGCGGGGGAACCTGAACTGCGCGGAGGCTGTCAGGGAGCGGTGGCCGGGCCCCGGGAGGGGGCGGCGCCTGCATCCACATCCAGACGATGAGGACGAGGCCGATGAGCACGAAACCGATCGTTGTGTTCCTGTCCATAACAAGTCGCGAGAGATGGCAAATACCTGGACCTCAGGCGGGGTCGTACCCGCCAGGGTGAAAGGGATGGCATCGGCCGATGCGCTTCAGTGCGCGCCAGAGGCCGGGCCCGACGCCGTACGTGCGGACGGCATCGATGGCATACTGGGAGCACGTGGGTGTGAACCTGCAGGTATTCGGCGGCAGCAGGGGAGCAATGAGTATCTGATAGGCCCGCAGGAAGGCAACGACTCCTGATTTCACATCCGTTCCTTTTCCACCGTCGCACAGAGTGAGCCGCACATCCGGGCGATGTCATCCCGGATCTTCGCGGCGTCTGGCCTCCCTGAACCGGCGCGACGGGCGCCCCGGTAGACGAACAGGAGCGTGAGAGCCCCCGGCGGGTTCCCGCACGCGGCGACGAGCGCAGGCCGCACCGCGGCGAACGACGCCCGCATCACGCGCCTGGTCCGGTTCCTTCCGACCGCGTTGAATGTCTTTGCAGAGACGGAAAAGCCGGCACGCACTGGCGTCCCGGCTCTGCGCTCCCACCGGAAGAAACACCTCACCACGTCGCCGTCCAGCCGCCTCCCCGTCCTGTACATGAACTGAAACGACCCGCGACCACGGAGGGTTGCTTCCTTCGTCACCTAACGTTCGTCGCTGACGGAAAGCTTCTTCCGCCCGCGAGCCCGTCTGCGTGCGAGAACCTTCCGTCCGGTTTTGCTCGCCATGCGCGAGCGGAACCCGTGCGTGTTCTTCCTTTTGCGCTTGTGTGGCTGAAAGGTTATGCTCATTCCGGCTTCCCGCTCCTGTGGCTGGCCCGTGGCGAAGGTGCATCAAGGCGTAAAATGTATAAAAAATATGCCACACACACAAGGAAGAGGCGGCGGAAAAAGAAATATTGGCCTTGCGTAGCGCGGCCCATTGTAGTATAATCGTTCAGCAGGTTGGCGCGTAAGAGGCGTGCGCAACTTGTTAATAATTTGCGTAGCGCCTGCAGTTCCCCCCGTGACAGCGTGCGCAGATGTTGCCTGCTCACCTTCAGGACCGCAGTAGCCACCTGAGACCATGAAACTCTTGCGTTTAGGGGATGTATATGTTGTCCACAAAACTGTTGATAAGATATTGACAGCTGTGAGTACGCGTACGCGGTCTGTCACTGTGTGTAACATTGTGGATAACCTCCCTGGCGCTGTGTACAACCCTGTAAGCCCTTGTATTTTGCATGGAACCCAGCACCCAGTTGCTTGTCAATCCTTCTGAGGAGGAGCAGGCTCGCGCGGTCTGGAGCGCCTGCCTCGACCGAATCAGGGAGAGCGTTAACACACAGAGCTTCAAGACCTGGTTCGAGCCGATGGTCCCGCTCTCCCTCCGCGGCGGAAAGCTCACTGTCCAGGTGCCAAGCCAGTTTTTCTATGACTGGCTGGAAGAACACTACTACACGGTGATCAGCGAGACGATCGCCACGGTGCTCGGTAAAGAGGCGCACCTCGAGTATTCTGTGAGGACCGACGAGCCGCAGATCGATCTCGACTATGGAATTCTGCCCCCGCCGGCCCCCAGAGCCGACCGCCGGGCGTTTCCTCCCCAGCCCAATTCATTTACGCTCCCCCTTCAACCCGCAGCCTCCGGGGTAAGGCCGGAGGGAGGACAGTTCCAGACGTTTCTCAATCCCCGGTACACGTTCGACAATTTTATCAAGGGGGATTCGAACCAGCTTGCCCGTGCCGCAGCGTCCGCCGTCGCCAACAATCCCGGGGGAACATCGTTCAATCCCCTTGTCATTTACGGGGGAACGGGACTGGGGAAGACACACCTGATCCAGGCGATCGGGAACCACGCGCTGGCCAACGGGAAGGCAAGCAGGGTTATCTACGTCTCCAGCGAGAGATTCACTGTAGAGTTCGTCGAAGCGATCCAGCGAGACACGACGAGCGAATTCGCCGGGTTTTACAGGAGCATGGATATCCTGATCGTCGACGATATACAGTTTTTTGCAGGGAAGGAACGGACGCAGGACCACTTTTTCCATACGTTCAACGAGCTGCATCAGCACGGCAAGCAGATCGTCCTCTCGTCCGACCGCCCCCCCAAGGAGCTGAAGGGGCTTGACGACCGCCTCCTGTCGCGGTTTCAGTGGGGACTGACATCCGACATCCAGCCCCCTGACCTTGAAACGCGCATTGCCATTCTCCTCATGAAGAGTGAGAACGAGTGCATTTCCATACCGCAGGACGTGGTGGAGTGCATTGCAACAAACGTCACGTCCAACATCCGGGAGCTGGAAGGATGCCTGATCAGCCTGATGGCCAAGGCATCGCTGGAAGGAAGAGAGATCTCCGTCGACCTCGCGCGCGAGGTCATCAAGGTCGTGGTGGGAGACGTGAAGTCCCCGTTGACGATCGAAACGATCCAGCGCACGGTGTGCGAGTATTTCAACATTCCCGAGGACCTCATCAGGGCGAAGACCCGAAAGCAGGAGATCGTCAACGCCCGCCAGGTCGCCATGTACCTGGCCAAGGAACTCACGAACTGCTCGCTGAAGACGATCGGGCTTCACTTCGGCGGGCGCGATCACAGCACCGTGATCCACGCCTACCAGTCAGTGGAAGACCAGATGCGGATCGACCAGAAGTATCAGACCAACGTCCAGCAGATCCGTCGGCGACTGCAGATACTTGGACACGTGTGAGCGTTATGCCTGTGAACAATCCCGTGGATCGCGTGTGCACGGACGTGCGGGCGCGGTGCACAACCAGGCATGTCTCGCCCTCCTGCAACTCCCCCGCGCACTGCCGTGCATCATCAACGTAGATTTCCACATTCTGTTCCTTCAAGCGCGACATCAGGTGATTGCGCGATTCTCCCTGCCCGGCATCCCTTCCCACCGCTGCGCCGGGGCTCTCCACATATGCACACTCCTTATTATAACTCTTAGTTCTTCTCTGTATATATCTATAAGAGCATTCATGAAGGGCGGTTGAATGTTGGGTGCAATTTCAGTAATTTACAGGGGTTTTCCTTCTCACGCTGTGCTCATCCAGCCTACCTCAGGAGAACGCGATGAAATTCACCGCCAACAGCATTGAGCTGCAGCGCACGCTGAATAAGGTCGGTGGCGTGGTACCGGCGAAGTCGACGATGCCCATACTGGAAAATATCCTGTGCGAACTCTCCGGGAACATCCTGACGCTTACTGCGACCGACCTGGCGATATCGCTGACGGTGTCTCTGCAGGTGCGCGGGAGTGAGGACGGCACGATCGCAATCCCGGCCCGCCGGCTTATGGATACCATGCGGTCGCTCCCGGACACGGGAGCGACGTTTGTTGCCGACGTGGCATCGAGCAAAATCAGGATCACGACCGACAACGGGGAGTATTCGCTCACCGGGGAATCGGCCAGGGAATTTCCATCCGCCGCCGCGTTCAAAGGGTCGTCGGAAATCGCGCTGGACGCGGGTACGCTCCGGGGAATAATCCACCGCACCACGTTTGCGGTCAGCACCGACGAGTTGCGGCCGGCCATGATGGGCGTTCTCTTCCAGGCAAAGGAGAACGAACTCCGGGCGGTCTCGACGGACGGGCACCGCCTGGTGAAGCTGATTCTCCGGCAGGAGAAGCCCCTGGCCATGAAGCGCGACGTAGTGATCCCGGCCAAGGCGCTCCAGGTGCTGGGAAAATCGATCGATGAAGGGGAA
The DNA here is from genome assembly GCA_035516035.1 of Bacteroidota bacterium. Lineage (GTDB taxonomy): Bacteria > Bacteroidota > Ignavibacteria > UBA10030 > UBA6906 > Fen-1273. Next base: position 23,677 of record DATJAS010000108.1, read on the forward strand.
ACGACGATCAGCATGAGCGATACGCACGCGAAATTCACGTTCGGCCAGTCGGTGCTCATCACCCGGCTCATCGACGAGGCATACCCGAACTATGAGAGCGTCATCCCCGCCGACAACGACAGGGAGATGACCGTCAAGCGTGATGATATGATATCCTCGATCCGCCGCGTCGCGCTCTATGCCAGCGCCACGACGCACCAGGTCCGCTTCGACATCGGGAAGTCGAGTCTCCAGGTGACCGCCCAGGACATTGATTTCGGGGGAGAAGCCCGGGAGACGGTTCCGTGCACGTTCAGCGGCGACAGGCTCGAGATCGGGTTCAATTCCGTCTACCTGACCGACATCCTCACGCACCTGGAGAGCGAACAGGTGGCGTTCCTCTTCAGCACGCCCACGCGGGCGGGGATCGTTTCGCCGGTCGGAGAGGATAGCGACCGCATCATGATGCTGGTGATGCCCGTGCGGTTGAACACGTAGGCGGGTGCGGTGACGGCATCTCACGCGGCGGTCCCGCCTTCGGCGGGACCGCGCCATTGTCGGGCGTGTCATGGGCTATGATGCTCAGCAGGATCCGGCTCAGCAACTTCCGCAACCATGATGCCACGGCCGTCGATCTGGCCGGGGGCGTCAACGCATTCCTGGGTGACAACGGCCAGGGGAAGACCAGCATCCTGGAGGCAGCGTCGTACCTGTCGCTGACCAAGAGCTTCTACGCTGCCGGCGACGCGGAAGTCATTGCCGCCGGCAGGGAGGGCTTCGATCTCGACGGGGAGCTGGCATCCGACGCGGGGTTCGTGCACCGGGTGGCTGTCGCCTGCAGGCGCGCGGGCCCGGAGAAGAAATTCCTGATCGACGGGTCTCAGCCGGAGACGCTGGCTTCCGCCATCGGCATGTTCCCGCTCGTGGTGCTCTCGCCGGAAAACGGGGCCATCACGTTCGGCGGGCCGGGGGAGCGAAGGAAATTTCTCGATCTCACGCTCTCGCAGGTGAGCCAGGCATATCTCGGGGACATTCTGGAATACCGCAGGGCGCTTCGCCAGCGGAACAGGGTCTTGGCCGACGCCCGGCTGCGCGGATCGTGCCCGCCGCATCTGCTGGAACCGTGGACGGAAAGCGTGGCTGCTGCCGGAGGGAGCGTGGCGATGCGGCGGGCGGCGTTCGTTGGCGAGTTCCGCTCATACGTCGAGCGCGCTTACAGGAGCGTCATCCCGGACGGCGAGCTTCCCGCGGTGTCGTACGTCTGCGGGTTCGACCCCGGCGACGCGGCCGACGCACGGGGCTATGGCGAGCGGCTGGCCGCCGAGCTCTCGGCGCGGGCTGAGGAGGAGCGCCGGCGGGGCCTCACGCTCGCGGGACCCCATCGCGACGACCTGCGCCTGACGGTCAACGGCATGGACGTTCAGCGGTTCGCCTCGCAGGGGCAGCACAGGACGCTCCTGGTGGCGCTCAAGCTGGCGGAGTTCGCGTACATGCGGGAGCGGCGGCAGGAGACGCCGATGCTCCTGCTCGACGATGTGTTCAGCGAGCTCGATAGGGGCCGCGTGAGGCGCATCCTCGGCCTGGCGGCGGAGCTCGGGCAAGTGATGATCACGACGACGGACGGAAGCGTCTTTGACGGGGCGGTCGGCTGGGGAGACCGCCACAGGAGGTTTACCGTTGAGCACGGCACGTGCAGGCAGGAAGCGTGAACGGAGCGGACCGGTGCCGCTCGCTGACGCGATGCAGGATCTTCTCCGCTCGCTCGGCCTCGAGCAGCGGCTGGCGGCGTACGACGTCCTGGCGGCCTGGCCGGACGCCGTGGGTGAGAAGATCGCGCGCGTGACCGCGGCCCGGCGCGTGGAGAGGGGCGTCCTGTACGTGGATGTTGCCACTGCTCCCTGGCGGGCGGAACTGACCATGAAGCGGCTGGAGCTGATCGACAGGCTGAACGAGCGCGCCGGCGGGCGCCTCATCACAGATATCCGGTTTCGGTAGTGGAGCAATCATGAGACACGAGGCATGAGCACAGCAAAGACGGCGAAGGGGGCAGCAGAAGCGGCGCCGGCGGTACACGGCTACACCGCCGAGGACATCACCGTCCTGAAGGGACTGGAGGCGGTGCGGCGGCGGCCGGCCATGTACATCGGGGACGTCTCGATACGCGGGCTCCACCACCTGGTGTACGAGGTCGTGGACAACTCGATCGACGAGGCGCTCGCCGGGTTCGCGAAGATCATCGACGTCACGATCAACAAGGACGGCTCCGTCACCGTGCTGGACGACGGGCGTGGGATCCCCACCGACCTCCACAAGGGGGAGAACCGCTCGGCACTCGAGGTCGTGATGACGGTGCTCCACGCGGGGGGGAAGTTCGACAAGAACACGTACAAGGTGTCCGGGGGCCTCCACGGGGTCGGCGTCTCGGTGGTCAACGCGCTCAGCGAGTGGATGGAGGTCGAGGTGTACCGCGACGGGAAGGTCTTCTTCCAGAAGTACCGCCGCGGAGAACCGGTCGCGGCGGTCAAAGTGACGGGGAAAGCCGACAAGGGGCGGACGGGGACGCAGACGACGTTTCTCCCGGACGGGCAGATTTTCAAGAACAGGGCGTTCAAGTTCGAGACCATCGGCGAGCGCCTGCGGGAGCTCGCGTTCCTCAACCCCCAGGTGAAGCTCCGCATCATCGACGCGCGCGCGCGGAGCGAACAGGAAGAAACGTTCCACTTCAAGGGAGGACTGGTCGAGTTCGTCAGGTACATCGACGCAACGCGCCCAGCCATTACGAAGCGGGTCTTCGCCGCGCAGGGATCTGAAAAGGACGAGAACGGGCGCGCGGTGGAGGTGGAGGCGGCGCTCCAGTACAACGACCAGTACAGCGAGAACATCTTCACGTACGTCAACAACATCAACACACATGAGGGGGGGACGCACCTTGTCGGGTTCCGCTCGGCGCTCACCCGTTCGCTGAACACGTACGCATACAAGAACGGGATCCTGAAGGAGGGGGGGCTCACGCTCACGGGGGACGATTTCCGGGAGGGATTCACCGGCGTCCTCTCCGTGAAGGTGCCCGAGCCCCAATTCGAGGGACAGACAAAGACGAAGCTCGGCAACAGCGAGGTGAAGAGCATCGTGGAGTCCGTCATCGGGCAGGCCCTTGCTACGTGGCTCGACGAGAACCCGGGGGATGCGAAACGGATCCTGGAGAAGTCGATGCGTGCCGCGGAGGCGCGCGAGGCCGCGCGGAAGGCGCGCGACCTGACGCGCCGCAAGAACGCCCTCTTCTCCGGCGGCCTCCCCGGGAAGCTCGCGGACTGCTCGATCAGCGACCCGGAGCACTGCGAGCTGTACCTGGTCGAGGGGGACTCCGCCGGAGGGAGCGCCAAGCAGGGGCGCGACCGCCGGTTCCAGGCCATCCTCCCGCTCAAGGGGAAGATCCTCAACGTCGAGAAGGCCCGGCTCCACAAGATCCTGGAGAACGAGGAGATCAGGAACATCTTCACCGCACTGGGGGCGGGAGTCGGGGAGGAGTTTGACGCCGCGAAGCTCCGCTACGGCAAGATCATCCTGATGTGCGACGCCGACGTCGACGGGTCGCATATCCGCACCCTCCTCCTCACGCTCATTTACCGCCACATGAAGGAGCTGATCGAGCTCGGGCACGTCTTCATCGCGCAGCCGCCGCTGTTCAAGGTAAAAAAGGGGAAGCAGGAGCACTACGCGTTCGACGAGGATGAGCGCGACGCGCTGGTGAAGCGCCTGGGGGCCGAGAAGGGGAAGAAGGCCGAGGAGGAGGCGGTCGAGCCTCCCCCGGACGAGGGGGCGGTGGTCGCCGCGGGGGGGGTCGTCATCTCCCGGTTCAAGGGGCTCGGGGAGATGAACCCGGAGCAGCTCTGGGCGACGACGATGAACCCCGACACGCGCACGATCCTGCAGGTATCGATCGAAAACGCCGCCGACGCCGACAGGACGTTCTCCATCCTCATGGGGGACGAGGTGGAGCCCCGGCGGGAGTTCATCGAGAAGAACGCGAAGTATGTCAGGAACCTGGACATATGACCCGGCACCGTCCGTCGAACCAACAGGCGTGATCCGCTATGGCCACAGTGAATGAGAAGGTCGTCCCCGTCGATATCGAGGACGAGATGCGGGGATCCTACATCGACTACTCGATGTCGGTGATCGTTGCCCGCGCGCTCCCCGACGTGCGGGACGGGCTGAAGCCCGTCCACCGGCGGGTCCTCTTCGGCATGCAGGAGCTCGGACTCGCCGCCAACCGGGCGTACAAGAAGTCAGCCCGCATCGTCGGGGAGGTGCTGGGGAAGTATCACCCGCACGGCGACTCGGCGGTGTACGACACGATGGTGCGCATGGCCCAGGATTTTTCCATGCGCTATCCGCTCGTGGACGGGCAGGGGAATTTCGGGTCCGTCGACGGCGACTCACCCGCGGCCATGCGCTACACGGAGGCCCGGCTGGCGCGTATCGCGGAGGAGATGCTGCGCGACCTGCAGAAAAACACCGTGGACTTCGTCCCGAACTTCGACGACACGCTGCAGGAGCCCTCGGTCCTCCCCGCGATGATCCCGAACCTGCTCGTCAACGGGACGAGCGGCATCGCCGTGGGGATGGCGACGAACATTCCCCCGCATAACCTCACCGAGGTCGTGGACGGGTGTGTGGCGCTCATCAGAGATGAGAGCCTCACAGACGAGAAGCTGATGAAATTCATCAAGGCGCCGGATTTCCCCACGGGGGGGATTATTTACGGCTACGAGGGGGTCCGCAGCGCCTATACCACCGGCCGCGGGAGGATCGTCGTGCGGGCCAAGGCGTCGATCGAGACGGGCAAGAACGACCGCCAGAGCATCGTCATCACCGAGATTCCCTACCAGGTCAACAAGGCGAACCTGATCGAGAAGATCGCAGACCTCATCAACGAGAAGAAGCTCGAAGACATCGCCGACATCCGGGACGAATCGGACCGCGACGGCCTCCGGATCGCCATCGACCTCAAGCGTGACGCAAACGCTGAAGTCATCCTGAACAACCTGTACAAGCACACGCAGATGCAGGCCACGTTCGGGGTGATCATGCTCGCCCTGGTGGACGGCCGGCCAAAGATCCTCACGCTAAAGGAAATGCTCCGGCGGTTCGTCGATCACCGGAACGAGGTGGTGGTGCGCCGCTCGAAGTTCGAGCTCGACGAGGCCGAGAAGCGGGCCCATATCCTGGAAGGGTACATCATCGCCCTGGACAACATCGACGCGATCGTGAAGCTCATCAAGGCGTCGAAGGACGTCGACACGGCGCGCGCAGGGCTGATGAAGAAGTTCAAGCTTTCCGAGATCCAGGCAAAGGCGATCCTGGATATGCGGCTGCAGCGGCTGACGGGGCTCGAGCGGAAGAAAATCGAGGACGAGTACCGGGACACCATCAAGCAGATCGAGCGCCTGAAGGCCATTCTGAAGAGCAAGCAGCTCCAGTTGGAGATCATCCGCGAAGAGCTGCTGGAGATCAGGAAAAACTACGGCGACGAGCGGCGCACCGAGATCGTGTACACGGCGGAGGAATTCTCGATCGAGGACATGATCGCGGAAGAACAGGTGGTAATCACGATCAGCCACGGGGGGTTCATCAAGCGGTTCCCGGTGAGCGGGTACCGGCGCCAGAGCCGCGGCGGCCGGGGGAGCACCGGCGCGACCACGAAGGAAGACGATTTCATCGAGCACATGTTCGTCGCGAGCACGCATGACTACATCATGCTGTTCACGGACGCGGGACGGTGCTACTGGCTGAAGGTGTTCGAGATCCCGGAGGGGGGGCGCGCCTCGCGCGGGAAATCGATTGCGAACCTGATCTCGAAGGAGCAGGCCGAGACGATCGCTTCGTACGTCTCGGTGAAGAACTTCGAGGATCCCCTCTTCGTGATGATGGTGACGGAGCAGGGGATGATCAAGAAAACGTCGCTCACCGAGTTTGCCAACCCGCGCAGGACCGGCATCGGCGCAATAGGGCTTGACAAGGGGGACCGCCTGATCGACGTGCGCCTCACGGACGGATCGCAGGACGTGGTGATCGGGACGCACGGGGGACTGGCCATCCGGTTCCACGAGCAGGAGGCGCGCCCGATGGGACGCGGCGCGGGGGGAGTCAGGGCGATCAGGCTGGAGAAAAAAGACCGCGTGATCGGAGCGGTGGCACTGAGGCGCACCGGGACGACGATTCTCGTGGCGACGGAGAAAGGGTTCGGCAAGCGGAGCGAAACGGAGGAATACCGGGTCAGCCACCGCGGCGGGAAGGGGATCTTCACGGTGAAGACCACAGACAAGACCGGGCCAATGGTTGCCATACGCGAGGTGCTCTCATCCGACGACGTCGTGGTGGTGACCACCGGCGGGATCGTCATCAGGCAGCACGCCTCGGAGATCAGGGTTGCGGGGAGGAACACGCAGGGCGTCCGCCTCATCAAGCTCGGCGAGGGGGACTCGGTTTCCGACGTTGCCTCCGTGATGGCGGAGGACCAGGAGATTCCCGCGGAAGGCGGCAAACCGGAGGCGGAGCCGAACGGCGGCGGCGCATCCGCGCGCGAAAAAAAAAACCTGAAGACCGGGATGAATGAGGCTGGCAGCGCCCGCGAGGCCGCGTCCTCTGCGACACCGAAGGGGACACGAAAGGGGGCTCCGCGCCGCACGCCCCCCCGCGCGAAGCATCCCGCCCCGGGAAAGGGGCGCACGAAGGGGAAAAAATAGCCCGCGCCCCCGCCCGCTCAGAGCATTCCGCTCCGCTTGCGCAGTATCCACTCCGCCGCGAAGAGCACGATGATGAGCGCAAGGATATAGGCCGTGCGGTGCAGCTCGAGCGTGTCCGCATGCGCGTCCTCCCGTGCGCGGAGCGACGGTAGAGAGGCGATCATCCCCTTCAGCGCGCCGGCATCGGCCGCGTCGACGTACGCACCGCCGCTCCTGTAGGCAATAGCCCGAAGCACGTCCGGGTGCATCCGCGTATCGATGAACTCCAGGTTCAATCCCCCCACGGTAAACGATCCCGAGTCATTTCCGAGCACGTGACCGCCGCCGGCCGCGGTCGCCTCATACGTGTAGTCCCCTGGCGGGAGGCCTTCCAGCGCCCCCTCGTACCGCCCGTTGCCGAGGCCGTGAAGCTCAGTTTCCGGGTGCTGCCCAGCGCCGCCGATCCTGACGGTGATCTGCGCGTCCTCCACGGGCCTCGCGCTTTCATCGTACACCTGGCCGGTGAACGCAACCGGCTCTCCGCCGGCAAACTGCTCGCGCTCCGGTGCGACCCGCACTCTGCGCTCCCCTTCCGGGCCGGTGAGCCAGCGTATGGCTGAAGAGAGGAGGGAGGCAAAAACGGGTGCCGTCTCTTCGCTTCCCTGCGCCATGAGGCGCCAGCGCCAGAGACCGTAACCTGTCAGACAGAGAGAGCGCACGCCGCCGACATCTCTCAGGGCCATGAACGGCTGCGGAAGGACGACGCTCTTCAGCGCGGGGGATCCCAGCATCACGGAGCCCTCGCGGAGGCGCCAGGACGTGCGGTCCGCGAAAACGGGAGGGAGGTCCTTCCACGCGTCCCGTTCCCCCGGCGCACCAAGGGCAAGGAGTGGGTGATCCATGCGGGACGGGTCGGGAACGAACTCCACCTCCATCTCCCCGGGCAGGGCGGACCCGGGCGTCACGGGGAGCGAGGGAAACATCTCCAACGCCCTCGGGAGGTCAACGTCTCTCCCCCCGATGAAGAACAGGGGAGTCCGGCGCCCCGTGATGAGCGAGCGGACGAGGGCGACTTCCTGCGGGGAGGTCCGCCCGTCCGGCATGCCGATTGTCAGGAGACAGTCCGCGCTGTCCGCCTCTCGGACGTCGAGCGCTCCCTCGTAGTAGCCGCCCCCGAACTTCTGCGTGAGCACGCGGAGCGTGACGTTGGGGTCCTCGCCGAGCGTGCTGCGCACCGCGCTCAAGTCCTCCCCCGGCCCGGCTGCCAGCAGGAGGACGCGCGTGGTGCTCTTCAGCACGGTCGCGGTAAATGACCGCGAGTTGTTGGCCCCGGTGAGCTCACCGGGGAGCCGCGCGATGCGCACCGTATAGCGCCTGCGGCCTTCCCCCGCGGGAGTGTAGGCAAGGCGGGCGGGCACGTCCGCAGTCCCCGGCGGGAGCGTCACGGTCGTCCTGTCGAGCAGACGAGTCCCCTCCTCAAGCGAGACTTCCGCCTTCGCTCCCCCGTAGCCTGAGCTCTTGATGACCACGTCCACGGGCGCCTCGGCGCCGGCGTACACCACGTCGTTTGCCACGACGCCCTCCACCAGCACGTCCCGCTGCTCGGCCGTGTCTCCTATGCCGACCGTGAAAAGCGGTATGCCTGCGGCGTCCGCGCTGAGTGCCGGGTTCTCGCCTCGCGTGACGGCGCCGTCGGAGAGGATGATCGCCGCTCCGATGTTGCGCCGGTCCTTCTCGCGTTCAAGCGTCATGAGCGCCCCCGCGATATCCGTGACTTCATCGCGCAGCGAATCAGGGAGCTCCGCGAGCGGGCCCCGCACCGAGGAGCCGAACGTGTAGAGCGCCATGTCGGTCCCCGGGGGGACAGCCCCGGGAATGACGTTCGCGAGCAGGGCACGAAGCGTTGCGGCGCGGCTCCCCCGTGCGTCGGTAATCGCCATGCTCTCGCTCGCGTCGGCGAGGACGGCCACCACGGCGCTGCGCCGCACGACGGCGACGGCGCGCAGCACGGGCTCAACCAGGAGCAGGAGCACCAGCGCGAGCGCGGCACCCCGCAGCCCGGCGAGCAGGAGCCTCATTGTCCTGGAGACCGGCGGGAGGGTGACGCGGTAACACAGGTACGCTGCGCCAGCGGCGGCGAGGAGGAGGAGCACCGGAACCAGCGGGGAGGACGAGAACGAGAGTTCGATTGAAGGGAGGGAGCCCATCGCGGGCGTCATCCCGCTTCCTGCAGGAGCCGCTCAACGATTTCGATGGCAGTGACGCCGTCGGCCTCGGCGTTGAAGTTGGGCACGATGCGATGGCGGAGGGTGGGACCCGTCACGCCGCGCACGTCGGTGATGTCCGCAGCGTGCCGCCCGTCCAGGAGCGCGCGCGTCTTGGCGCCGAGGATGAGATATTGCGACGCCCTGGGTCCCGCCCCCCAGCTCAGCCAGTCGCGGATGAACTTCGGTGCGATCGGGGATTTCGGCCGTGTCATTGTTGCCAGACGGACCGCGAAGTCGATCACGTCGTCTGCCACGGGCACCTTCCGGACGAGCTCCTGGAATTCCGTAATCTGCTCGCCGGTCATGACGCGGCGCGGCGCCGGGCGCGCCATGCTGGTGGTGGCCTTGACAATCCGCCGCTCTTCCTCCCCCGAGGGATAGTCCACCCAGAGATTGAACATGAACCGGTCGAGCTGCGCCTCCGGCAGGGGGTAGGTCCCCTCCTGCTCGATCGGGTTCTGCGTTGCCAGGACGAAAAAGGGCTCTGCAAGCGTGTATGTCTGCCCGGCCGCGGTGACGCGGTGCTCCTGCATGGCTTCCAGGAGGGCAGCCTGCGTCTTTGGCGGGGTGCGGTTGATCTCGTCGGCCAGGACGACGTTGGCGAACACGGGACCGCGGACGAACTTGAACGACTTAGTTCCCGTGGAGACGTTCTCTTCTATGATCTCGGTGCCGGTTATGTCGCTCGGCATCAGATCCGGCGTGAACTGGATCCTGTTGAACGAGAGATCCAGCACGTCGGCGAGCGTCCTGATGAGGAGGGTCTTGGCCAGGCCGGGGACGCCGACCAGGAGGCAGTGGCCGCGCGCCAGGAGCGCGATGAGCAGCTGCTCCACGACGGTGTCCTGGCCGATGATCACCGTGGCGATCTCGGCGCGCAGCGCTTCATATGAACCCTTCAGCGCGCGGGCCGATTCGACGTCGTGTGCCCGCTCCCGGGCGCTCATGGGGTGAGCTGTTCCTTCCAGTAGAACTGCGTCTTCAGGTCGTCCATCCAGGCGTTGTACTCGCGCGTCCGTTTGAAGTTCAGCGCAATGGCTTCCACCTTGTGGTAATCCTGGTCGAGCGACATGACGTGTGCGGGGGTGAGCTTCCGGAGCCACACGAGGTAGTACCGGTAGCCGCTGGGCTCCTCCACCCGGACCGGGGCGCTGATGTTCCCCTCTTTCAGCGTGTCGATGGCGGGCCGGAATGCCGGGTTGACCTGGTCGATCTCCACGGTGCCGAGGTTTCCCCCGATCGTGTTGTCGCGGAGCTCCGAGTATTTCCGCGCCAGCTCGGCGAAGCTCTCTCCCGCGAGGGCGCGGGCGCGGAGGGAATCGAGCAGGCGGATCGCCGCCTCGTCGGCTTCCCTGGTCCGCTCGATCCTCAGGAGGATATGGCGGCAGTGCACGGCGTCGCCCCTGCGCTCCAGGAGCTGTATGATGTGCAGGCCGTGTTCGGTCTCGACGATGTCGGAGATCTGCCCGTCGCTGAGCGAGAACGCGGCGCTCTCAAACTCCTTGACGAACATGCCGCGCCGGACGAATCCGAGATCACCCCCCTGGGCGGCGGACCCGGGATCCTGCGAATACCGCCTCGCCATGTCGCCGAAGTCCGCCCCGGCGCGGACGCTGTCCAGGATCGCCTGGAGCCTAGCGCGCGTGTTCGCCCTGGCCTGGTCGCTTGCCCTGGGAGCGATGCCTATCTCGGACAGCTCGCATTCTTCAGGGACATGCGGGAGGCTGTCCCTGTAGGTCCGGTAGAAGTCCTCCACCTCGAACCGCCCGATGCTCGTATTGCCGAGATGCTGCTGCTGGAGCTTCTGGGCAAGCAGGTTCTTGCGGACCTCGTCGCGGAACTCCCTCTTGATCCGGGAGAGCGGCATGCCGTACATTTCTTCCAGGCGCGACTCCGACCCGAGCTGCTGCACCCGCTGCTGGATCAGCGCGTCCATTTGTTGCTGCACCTCGTCGTCGGTCACCGTGATGCTGTCCTCGACGGCCTTGGCGATGATGAGTTTCTCGTTGATCATCGACTGGAGCACCTGCGCGCGCAGGCCCGGCGTGGTGAGGTCCATCTTGTTGTTGAGGGCATAGAACTGCGCCTGCGCGTTCAGTTCCGATTCCAGGATCACCTCCCCGTTGACCACCGCGACGATGCGGTCGAGCGTCTGCGCGGGGGCAGCGGCCGCCGCGGCGATGGTGCACAGAAGGATGAGCAACACGTGTTTCATATCGTCCGTACTCCCGTTGTCGACCCGGCCGGCTAGTCGGCTCCGCCCCCCGCCGTATCCACCACGCCGAGATTGACTTCCACCTTGTGCCTGGACCTGAGATCCGACACGAGCTGCTCGTAGCGGGCGCGGCGGCGGTCGATCATCAGCCGGTCGCGCACTTCCCGCCTGGCGAACTCGTACTCCGGGGCTTCACCGGCGTGCCTGATGGCGTGGACCCTCAGGATGTAATATCCCGCGGTCGTCTTCACGGGGTACGAGACCTCTTCTTTCGGCAGCGTCCGCGCGAGCTTCCAGAGCTCCTCCGGGAAGAGCATCGCCTGCGTGAAGAACTGGTTTCGCGCCACTGCGCGCAGCGTCTGCCCGCGCGCGGAGTCGCGCCCGACCGGCGCCAGCGCCTCGTCCCAGGAGCTCCCCTTCAGGAGCGCGGCCCGGAACTGGTTTGCCGCGTCCCGGTCGGCAAAGAGCGCGTAGCTGAGCCGGACGACGTCCTCCCTTAGCGTGAACGCCGCGGCGTTTTTCCTGAACGCCGCGCCGATTTCCTCCTCGGGAATGCTGTCGGAGGCCGCGTTGTAGACTTCCCGATCGAGCAGCGCTTCGATCGCCAGCTGCTTGCGCGTGGCTTCGAGCTGTCTGCGCAGCTCGTCGGTGTCCGCCAGCCCGCGGCGCTCAGCCTCCTGGTAGAGCAGCTCGCTCACGACCCACTGGTTGATGAACGCCATCGACCTCCCGCGGGCCCGGGCGATCGAATCCGCGCCCGCCGCCAGCTCCTCTTCCGTCAGCTCCGCGGACCCGACGCGTGCAACGTAGGGCTGCGCCGGGTGGTTCCCGGAGCAGCCGGCGAGCGCGGCAAGAATCACACAGAGCGCCGGGAAGCTATTTCCCTGCTGACGCAAATGCCTCCTTCAGCGCCGGCTTGAACTCCACCACGGGATACGTCCGCCGGAGCTGCGCAAGCCATTCGCTCTCCAGGCGCTTCGACTCGTAGTCCTGGTAAGCGCTGGCCACCTCGGGACCGGCCTCCTCGAACGTCTTGAGCCTCGCCTTTTCCCGCCCGTTGAGCCGCACGATCGTGTAATATCCCTTGAAGAGAAACACCGGCGTGACACCCCCGACGGTGAGCGTGTCCGCGCGCTGCGTGCGCTCGTCGGTCGATGGGGGAAGCACCGCCTCCTCCGGCCTGGCGGCGAACCAGGACGCCCTGCCGACGAGCTGCACCTGGAGGGCGTCCGTCGAGCCCGGGCCGGGCACGTCCCCCGGGTTTGCGGCGGGGGGGAGCGCGCTGAGTATCGTGGCGACCTGTGAAGGGGGAACGTTGAGCGTGCGGGTCAGGTACGAACGCACGGCCTCCAGGCGCGCCTCGGCGAGCTTCATGTGGGAGGCCTTCTGGCGCGACGTGTCGGGCCTGACGGTGGCCGTGATGCGGATGGCGGCGTCCTCGCGGGCCTGCCGCGCGAAGCCGCCGAGCGCACTTCGGGTGGAGGCGTCGAGACGAGATGAGTTTGGCGCGAAGACCATGCGGTGGCCGATCGGCGCGGACATCCGGGTCGAGTCCATCGCCTCCAGGGCCTCCAGCGTCTTCCCCGCGCGTAGCTCCCGCTCGAGGAAGCCGGCGAGCGAATCGGACGCTCCCCGCGCCTCGGTAATGCTGATGCGGTCGGGCCAGGTGAACTTCTCGCGGTTCGCGGCGAAATAGGGCTTGAGCACGGAATCGCCCATGACGATCCTGTTCCAGACATGTTCCTGCTCCACCTGGTAGAGGAGGATCCCCTCTTTGTATTCGGCCAGCAGGGCGGCGAACTCGGGCTCCTGCGCGGCCATGAGGTCGGCCTTGGCGGCGAAGACAAGCCCGTCGCCGACCCTGTCTGCCGCAGAGCGCAGGTTCTGCGCCCTGAGCGGCGTGCCCGCCAGGTCGGGACGCGCGTCGATCAACCGCACGGCGCTGTCGACGGAGACATCGTGCCCCTGCACTGTGAAGAGCGCACCGGCACCGACTGCATGGGGGATGCGTCCCCACCACGCGCTGTCGCGGCTCGTTCCCGTGGAGTCGACGGAGGAGATGAAGTGCTCGAATACCGGCTCGTGGAAGGCGTACCCGACCTCCCGACGCAGGCGATCCATGAATTTCGCAAGGTCATCCTGGTACCTGAGCTGCTGGTAGAGCGGCTGCAGCTCCGCCTTTGCCGCCTCGAACGTTTTGCGGGGTCTCACGTCGTAGCACTTGATGAGGTGGTACCCGTACGGCGTGCGGACAATGTCCGACACCTGCCCTGGCTTCAGGCTCATGGCTACCTCGTCGAACGGCTGCACCCAGCGCCGCCGGGAGAAGTAGCCGAGGTCCCCCCCCTTACCCGCAGAGCCGGGGTCCTCGGAGTGGCGTCGCGCCAGAGAGGCGAAGTCTGCTCCGGCGGCGAGGCTGTCCTTGAGCGCACGGATCTTCGCGTACGCCGCAGCCGTGTCCTGGGGGGTGGGATTCTGGCTCTGGAAGCGGATCATGATGTGGCCCGCGTGCGTTTCCCCCGGGGCGGGCTTTCGATCAACGATCTTGATGATGTGGAGCCCGTACTGCGTGCGCACCGGCGCAGAGGATATTTCGCCGACCTTCATGGCAAAGGCCGCGTCCTCGAACGGCGTGACTAGCTGGCCGGCGGTGAAATAGTAGAGGTCCCCCCTGTTCATCTTCACCGACGGATCCTGCGAGTTCTCCAGGGCGAGCCTGCCGAAATCCGCCCCTCCCTTCGCCGCAGCGATGATCTCGTACGCCTTTGCGTACGCCGCCGCGGATTCGGCCGTTGTCGCGGTGGGGCGGAGCGTCAGGAGGATGTGGCTGGCGCGGATCTCCTCGTTCTGCCGGGCGTACAGCTTGCGGACGCCGGGGTTGACGATCTCCCGCTCCGTCAGGTACGTCTGGGCGAGGCTTCCCTTGTACGAGGAGATCTCGTTCAGCACCTCGGATCGCCTGTCGAGGCCCTCGCCGTAGGCGCCGGCCAGCTTCAGCCGGTACTTGACGACGAGATCGAGGAACTTCTCCCTGTCTTCTTGGCTCGTGGCGGCGCCGGCCTCGCGCGTGCCCAGCGTTTTCAGGTACTGCTGTTCGTACTCCGAGAGCCTGATGGGATCCTGGCCGACCGTGGCGACAATCGTGTCCTGCTGCACGGATGAGCATGCGGCGCACAGGAGCGCTCCACCCATGAGGGCGGCACACCGGCTGACACGCCGGGCAATGACCGTGTGGGAAATACGCACTCTCAATCTCCAGAAAATGAGCATTAGTGGCGGTGTGGGGTGACCCGTAGACGCCTATACTACAGAAAACGGGCCTGAGAATCAAGAAAACGCCGACGCGAGCGCGCGGTCGAAATCAGCCCGGAGGTCATTGATCCCTTCGATTCCCACGGAAATCCGTATCATCCCGGGCCGGACACCGTGTCGGGCCAGCTCGCGCGCGCTCATGTTGACGTGTGAGGAATAGACCGGGATGCTCACCAGCGTCTCCACCCCGCCGAGCGACATGGCGTTGACTGCCACGCGGAGCGCGTCGCACACTGCGACCGCCCCCCGCGCGCCCCCCGGCACCTCGATCGTGACCATACCCCCGTAGCCGTCACCACCCGCGCCGGTCATCTGGGACCGGGCGACGGCGTGCCCCGGGTGGGAGGGAAGGCCCGGGTAGAGCACGCGCCGGACTCCCGGGTGCCCTTCCAGGAACGAGGCCAGCGCCATGGCATTTCTGTTCTGGGCGCGCACGCGGAGGTCGAACGTCTTCAAGCTCCTCACGAGGAGGTACGCGGCAAACGGGTCGGCGCACCCACCGTAGTACTTGAGCTGTGTCCGCGCGCCGTCGATGAACGCCCTGCTGCCGGTGATCACGCCGGCCATCACGTCGGTGTGCCCGCCGAGGTATTTCGTCGCGCTCTCGACGACGACGTCGGCGCCGAGTGCGCACGGATCCTGGTTGACGATGGTGGCAAACGTGTTGTCGGCGATCACCGTGATCTTCGTCCGGAGCTTCCGCTCCGCTTCGCGCGTACGGGCGACGAGGGCGGCGATGTCGACGATTCCAAGCGTCGGGTTTGTGGGTGTCTCGAAGTAGACCAGCCGCGTCTTCCGCGTGGCGTGCGCGGTGATCGCCCCCGGGGACCCGACGTAGCGCACGCGGACCCCGTGCCTCGGGAGAATGTCGCGGAAGAACCTGTACGTGCCGCCGTAGAGCGCGGGCGTACTCAGGATCTCGTCTCCCTGCCGCACGACGGAGAGTATCGCGCTCGTGATGGCCGCCATCCCCGAGGAGAACAGGAGTGCCCCTTCGGCACCCGCCATGAGCGCGAGCCGTTCCTGGGCTTCTGTCACGGTGGGGTTGTGGTAGCGCGTGTAGACATACACTTCCGGGTCCCCGCGCGCGTAGCGAAGGGCGTCGCCGGAATCCGCAAAACGGTACGTGGTAGTTTGCGCGATCACGGGGGAGACCGTCCCCCGGTAGGGGAACAGCTTCCTGCCGTGGATCGCGCGCGTGGCGAGCGACTGCTCCGCGGGGTCCGGTGCTGCGGCGCGTGAGCGTTTCATCGTCTCTTCTCGCTGTTGTGAATGTGATAGGGGAGGAGGGCTGCGTAGATCGCCCTGTTCACCGGCGTCGGGACTCCGCACTGCGCGCCGAGCCGGACGACCGTGCCCGGGAGCGCCTCGAGCTCCATGGGCTTCCCGTTCACCAGGTCGTAGTAGAGGGACGAACGGGTGGCGTTGTCGAACCGTGCCAGCGTTGCGAACACGCCGTCCAGGAAGCCGGCCCCGACGTCGATTCGCTGCGCCAGGGCGACGGCGAGAGTTTCGCGCATCGCGTCGGCAAGCAGCTCGCGCGTCGCGTCCACGGCGAGGATCTCCGCAAGCGTGAGCCGGGTGAGCGCCGTGAGTCCCCCCGCCCCCGTGATGAAGATGAATTTCTTCCAGAGGTCGACCGTGATGTCGGGGGAGATCTCCGCGCCGACGCCCGAGCGGCGGCAGGCATCCAGGAGACACTCCGCCTGGTGGTGCAGCACGGGGGAGGAGTCCCCGAACGGCGCGAAGACGATCCTGCGGGGCCCCGTGCCGACCGTGATCTCGCCGGGGCGCGTGATCGTTGAGTAGATGTACGCGACGCCGCCGAATATCGCGCAGCAGGGGAGTGCCCGCCGGAGAGCCTCCTCGTTGTGGACGCCGTTCTGGAGGCTGACGACCACCGTTCCCTGGCGGAGGCGGGAAGCGAGCGAGGCGGCGGTCCGCGCCGTGTCGTATGACTTGACGCAGAAGAGGACAATGTCGGGATCGTGCAGGTCCCCGTCCGTCTCCGTGCAGCACCCGGGAGGAACGGCCAGGGGGCCCTCCGGGGCCGCGACACGGAGGCCGCTCCTGTGCATGGCGTCCAGGTGCGCCCCGCGGGCCGTGAAGACGACATCATTGCCCCCAGCAAGGAGCTTTGCCCCGAAGTATCCCCCGACACCTCCTGCGCCGATGACCGCCAGTCTCATGACCGCCCCTTGGTACATGCCATTACAGTGCCGCACTCTTCGGAAGCGCGGGTGCGACGAAAAGCACCTTCTCCCGTTCGATGATGACAGTCCCCGGGGCCGCGCCCCGCGGCTTGCGGACGAATCTCCTCTCGGTCATCGCGACCGCCACGGTCCCAGCCGTCTTCATCTTGCTGTAGTACGCCGCGATCGCCGCCGCCTGCTCCAGGGCACGCCTGGGCGGCTCCCCTTTTCCCGAGCGCTTCCTCAGCACGACGTGCGACCCGCTCCCTCCCCGGGCATGGAACCAGAGATCGTCGGGTTTTGCGTAGCGGAGCGTCAGGAGGTCGTTGTTGCTCCCGTTTTTTCCCGCCCAGACTTCAAACCCGCCGTCGACCGTGAAGAGGCGAAAGGGAGGCAGGGCCTCCTTGCGCTGCGCAGGCGCGAGACCGATCAGGCGCAACTCCTCGCCATGCGCCCTGAGGAATTCAGCCGGGCCCTCCCCCGCGGGCGTGCGCTCCGCCTCCGCAAGGAGGCGCCCGGCGAGCTCGATGCGGCTCCTGAGTTCCTCCCGGCGCCGGGAAGTCTCTGCCGCTGCGGCGCGCGCCCGTTTTGCCCTGGTGAAGTACTTCCGGGCGTTCTCCAGCGGCGAGAGCGACGGCTCGAGCGCGATCTCGACTTCCCGTCCGCCGATCCCGGCGGCGAACGTCCGCGCTCCCTTCCGGAGCGAAGGGAGCGCGCCCAGGAGCGCGTTCCCGCATTGTTCGTACTCCTCCGCGCGCGAGGCGCCTGAGGCGTCCTCTTCCGCCCGCGCGAGCGCGCGGCGCGACTTTGCGATCTCCTCCCGCAGAGGCGTCAGTATGGATTCCTGTTCGTGCGCGCCGCGCTCGAGCGCTCCACGGAGCGCGAGCGTGCGACCGATGGCCGCATGGATATCGGGCATCCGCTCTTCTTTCAACGGTCGGGCGAGCCGCAGATCCACGAGCGAGAGATACTCTGGCGACCCCTCCTGTGTCACGTACACCCGTACGACGGGGGAGGCAAGTTCCTCAAGCAGCGACCGGACGCTCCTTTCAAGGTCGTCGTGCACGCGCGCCTCCGTGTCGGCGGCGGCCCGCGCCCCGTCGCATGCGGCGCGCAAAAGCGCCTCGGCGACGAGCGTTCTCCCGAGCAGGGGAAACGACCGGCGCATCACGGAGGCGAGCGATGCACTCCCGGCGCCGGCGCACGCGCTGCGGAAGAGATCGAAATCGTACGGCTGCTCCGGGCGCGGCCGCTCGAGCGTTGTCCCCTGAGTCGCGCGCGGCCGCTTGAACGCATCGAGCACGGCTCCGTCTTCGGCGGCCAGCAGGACGTTTGACCGCGGGCCGTAGAGGGTGGCGGCGAGCGTCCGTCCGTCATCGAGAAGGAAGCGGATAATCCTGTCCGCCGGATCGATTGCCACTTCTGTCACGCGCAGCCCGGGGCAGCCCTTCAGGCAATCGGCCGAGTTTCGCCTGGCGCGCGCCGCTCTGTTGCTGAGGTACATCGCGTTTGCATCCTGCCGGCACAGGAAGATGAGAGCGGAAGAAAGCTCATCGAATGCGACAACAAGCTCATCGGGGTTCTGCGAGTAGGCTTCCCGGATGCGCTTTCCGGGGAGCGTGGAGCTCAACGTGGAAACGATGTAGCGGAATGTGTAGTAATTGCTGATCACAGTCTTATCAACAATATATCGAAAATCGGCGAATTTCCCAATGGATTGGCGGATCCGTGTGGATAACTTGTGGATGAGTGTGCAGCACATGTCTGCAACTTTGCGTTGCGAATCCTCCCTCTTTTTGGTATTTTAACGTGCTTGGGCACTAGATTGAAGAGGACGCATGATTGCCAGCATGACCGGGTTCGGAAGGGGAGAGGCCCACAGGGAAGGCATAACGGTCTCCGTGGAGCTCCGGACGGTTAACAGCCGCTTTCTCGAGGTCACGGCGCGACTCCCCCGCTCTCTCGCACTCAGGGAAAACGACGTCAAAGAAGTGGTCCGCCGGAAAATCTCCCGGGGAAAAATCAACATGCTCGCCGTCATCGAGCGGGAGGAGTCGGGTTCGCTCGGCCTCACGGTCAACGCCGCCGCGGCCAGGGCCTACTACAAGCTCCTTGCAGACCTGCGCAGGACGCTCAGGCTTCGTGAGCCTGTCCGCCTGGAGCACATGCTGCAGTTCTCGGAGATCTTCGAGCAGCGCGACGGCGCCGGGGCAGGCGACGCGGAATGGGAAGTGCTGGCCGAGGCGCTCGAGGGAGCGCTCGACGCCCTCGCGGTCATGCGCCGCGAAGAGGGAGGGGAGCTCGAGCGGGATTTCCGCGAACGCATCATGCTGCTGGAAGGGATGCTCTCGGATGTCGAGCGCCTCTCCGCCGAGCAGGTGCCCGCCGAGAGAGTACGGCTCCGGGAGCGCGTGACGCAGCTCCTGGAGAGGACGCCTGTAGACGAGGGGCGCCTGGAAATGGAGCTGGCGCTCCTGGCGGACCGCCTCGACGTGACGGAGGAATGTGTCAGGTTCCGCAGCCATAACAAGTTTTTCCTTGAAGCTCTGGCGTCTCCCGAGGCGGTCGGGCGCAAGCTGAATTTCCTTATCCAGGAAATGAACCGGGAGGCGAACACAATCGGTTCCAAGTCGAGCGCCCCGGCCATCGCGCACATCGTGGTGCGAATGAAAGAGGAGCTCGAGAAGATCAGGGAACAGCTCCAGAACATTGAATGAACCCGGCACCCGGGGGAAAACTCGTGGTGATCTCCGCCCCCAGCGGGGCGGGCAAAACGACGATCGCGCGCGCTGTGCTGGCGGCGCACCCCGCGATGGGTTTTTCGGTGTCGGCGACGACGCGGCCACCGCGCCCGGGCGAGCAGGAGGGGCGCGAGTACTACTTCCTGACGCCGGCGGAATTCCGCCGGCGAATCGACGCGGGGGAGTTCGTCGAGTGGGAGGAGATTTACGGCAACCAGTACGGCACGCTCCGCAGCGAAGTGGACCGGTTGCTGCGTGCGGGGCGACAGCTCCTCTTCGACGTCGACGTGAAAGGGGGGCTCTCGATCCGGGCGGCGTACCCGCAGGCGCTCCTGATCTTTATCCGTCCCCCGGACGCCGGGACGCTGGAGCGGCGCCTGCGCGAGAGGAAGACCGAGGATCGAGCGACGCTCGAACGGCGCATGGCACGGGTTCCGCTGGAGATGGAGCTGGGAGCGGCGTTTGATCACCAGGTCGTCAACGACGACCTGGAGCGGGCGATCGCGGAGGTGGAAGCGATCGTGAACAGATACGTAGAGTGACCACAGAGGAGGGATCAGCACGCATGGGCATCAAACCGATCGATCTTGAATTCTTCAACCAGGAGGGGAAGAACGTGCACGAGTCCATTGTCGCGGCCTCGCGGCGCGCCCGCCAGATCAACGAGGACATCAAGATCGAGTTCAACCAGCGCGTCGAGATGTTTGCAGTCAAGACGGAGTCGGAGACCGAAGAGAACGACATCAACCCCGACCAGCTTAAGGTGAGCCTCGAGTTCGAGAAGCGCCCCAAGCCCACGGACACGGCGCTGGACGAGCTGCTGGAGGACAAGCTCGCCTGGCACTACGAGGTCAAGGAGGTGCCGCCGCCCAGGGAAGAGGCGGCGGAGGAGACGACGGAGGAGGAAGAGTAGGCCGCACGCATGCCATGATGAGCGGGAAGCGCATACTCCTGGGTGTGACGGGGGGGATTGCCGCGTACAAGTCCGCGTTCCTCGTGCGGGAGCTCGTGCGCGCGGGCGCCGAAGTGCAGGTGGTGATGACGAAGGCCGCATGCGAGTTCATCACGCCGCTCACCATGGGGACGCTCTCCAGGCGCGACGCGGCCGTCGACATGTTTCCTCCCCGCACCGACGGGCCGGCGCCGCTTCCCCTGCGGCACATCGAGCTCGCCCTCTGGGGGGACGTCATGGTGATCGCCCCGGCGACGGCGAACACGATTGCCAAGATCGTCCACGGGACGGCGGACAACCTCCTGACGACGCTCGTCCTGGCGCTGCGCTCCCCCCTGGTGGTGGCGCCGGCCATGGACGTTGACATGTACCTGAATGAGACGACCGGCGCCAACATCGCGGCGCTCCGCGAGGCGGGGTGCACGGTGATCGAACCTGACGAGGGGGAGCTGGCGAGCGGCCTCACGGGCCCCGGGCGGATGGCGGATGTCGCCCGCGTGATCGCCGTGCTGGACGGCGTGCTTGCGAACGCCGCGCAGGACTTCGAGGGGAGGCGCATCCTGGTGACGGCGGGCCCGACCGAGGAACCGATCGACCCTGTGCGGTTCATCAGCAACCGCTCGAGCGGCAAAATGGGGTTCGCCGTGGCAGCCGCGGCGGCGATGCGGGGTGCGCGCGTGACGCTCGTGAGCGGACCCGTGAGCCTGAGGACCCCGCGCAACGTCCGGCGCATCGACGTCCGCACTGCCGCGGAGATGGCCGCGGCGGTGACGGCGGAGTTTACCGGGACGGACCTGCTGGTCATGGCGGCGGCGGTGGCGGATTTCGCCCCCGTGCGGCAGGCGGCGCAGAAGCTCAAACGGGGAGAGGCGGCCGGCCGGAACCTCGTGCTGGAGCTTGCGGAAAACCCCGACATCCTCAAGGGGGTCGGCGCGGCGAAGACGCGCCAGGTGATTGTCGGGTTTGCGCTCGAGACGGAGAACGGGGAGGAAAATGCCCGCAGGAAGCTCGCCGCGAAGCATCTGGACCTGATCGTTCTGAATAACCCGCTGGAGGAAGGTGCCGCCATCGGCGGCGACACGAACGTGGTCACCGTCATCGGGACCCCGGGCAACGCCGAGCGGCTTCCCCGCATGGCGAAGATCGACGTCGCCCATGCGCTTCTCACGCGCGCCCTCCCTCTTCTGGGATGAACGCCATGCTCCCGCCGGACCTGGCGCGCGACGTCCACGCATTTCTCGCCGGAGAGCGTGGCCTGTTCGGGGACGCGCTGCTCTGCGACCTTCCACTCCGCAGTGAGGCTCTCATGCCGCGAACGAAAACGCACCACGCAGAGGCGCCGGAGGAACCCGCGCTCTTCGACGCCCCCCCGGTCCCCATTACGCAGGAAGCCTGGGGCAATTCACCGACGCTCGACGTCCTCGAGCGCTCCACCTGCGGGTGCGTGAAATGCGCCCTCGGGCACACGCGGACGAAGTTCGTCTTCGGGACGGGAAACCCGTCGGCGACGCTGATGCTCATCGGGGAGGCTCCCGGCGCCGACGAGGACGCGCAGGGGGAACCCTTCGTGGGGAAGGCGGGCCAGCTGCTCAACAAGATCCTCGAGGCGATCAATTTCAGGCGCGAGGAGGTGTACATCTGCAACATCCTGAAATGCCGTCCTCCGGGGAACCGCAAGCCGCAGGCAGAGGAAGTTGACCGGTGTCTCCCCTACCTGAGGAAGCAGATCGCGCTCGTGCGCCCGAAGCTCATACTCGCCCTCGGCCTGACCGCGGCGGAGAATCTGCTCGGCACGACCGAAAGCCTGGGACGCCTTCGCGGACGCGAGCTGCGGTACGAGGGGATTCCGCTGATGGTCACGTATCACCCGGCGGCGCTCCTGCGGAACCCGAACTGGAAGCGCCCCACGTGGGAGGATGTCCAGGCGGTGCGCAGGCTTCACGACGAACTGGTGCAACAGGGACGATAGGGACGACCGGCCATGGCCGAGAACACGATGCGGCAGAGTGAGGCGCTCGCCGAGCGGGCTCCCGCGGGGGGCCGCGTTCCCCCGCAAGCGGTGGAGATCGAGGAACAGGTGCTGGGGGCGATGCTCCTGGAGAAGGAGGCGGTGTCGAAGGTCCTCGAGGTGCTGGACGAGGAGGCGTTCCACGCCGAGCGCAACAGGCGGATCTTCAAGGCGATCACCGTTCTCTTCGAGCGGAGCGAGCCGGCGGACGTCATCACGGTGGCGGAGGAGCTGCGCCGCGAGGGACAACTCGACAACGCGGGGGGGGAAGCGTACCTGGTCGAGCTGACGATGAAAGTCGCCTCCGCGGCAAACGTCGAATACCACGCCCGCATCGTGCTGGAGAAGGCGCTGATGCGGCGGCTCATCGCTGAATCCGCGGGCATTGCCTCGCGCGCGTACGCGCAGAGCGAGGATGCGTTCGACCTGCTGGACCAGGCCGAGCAGGCGATCTTCAAGATTTCGGAATGGCGCCTCAAGAGAAACTTCGTGTCGATGGACCGGGCAGTCCACGATACGCTCGAGATGCTGGAAAGCATCCACGGCAAGCACGAGGGGGTGACCGGCGTGCCGACGGGCTTCCGGGAGCTCGACACGCTCACAGGCGGGTGGCAGAAATCCGACCTCATCATCATCGCGGGACGCCCCAGCTCGGGGAAGACCGCATTCGCGCTCTCGCTTGCCGCGAACGCCACGATGCACAGGAGCAAACCGACGACGGTCGGCATCTTCTCGCTCGAGATGTCGACACGGCAGCTGGTGATGCGGCTCCTGTGCGCCGAGGCCCGCGTCGATGCGCACGCCGTGCGCACCGGCCGTCTCCCCGAGGACGACTGGAAGCGCCTCTCGCTCGGGGCGGGCAGGCTGGCGAAGGCGAGCATTTTCATCGACGACACCGCCGGGCTGGGCATCCTGGAGCTCCGGGCGAAGGCGCGCCGCCTCAGGGCCGAACACAACGTGGGACTGATCATCATCGACTATATGCAGCTCATGCAGGGACCGCGCAACGCGGAGAACAGGGAAAAGGAAATCTCGGCGATCTCCCGGTCGCTGAAAGGGCTCGCCAAAGAACTCGACATCCCCGTGATCGCCCTCTCGCAGCTCAGCCGGGCGGTCGAGGGGCGCACCGACAAACGCCCCATCCTGTCCGACCTCCGGGAATCGGGTGCGATCGAACAGGACGCAGACGTGGTGGCGTTTGTCCACCGCCCGGAGATGTACACGGATCCGAAGTCGGAGAAGATGGAGGATCTCCAGGGGAAGGCCGAGATCATCGTCGGCAAGCAGCGGAACGGTCCCGTGGACGACGTTGCGCTCGCCTTCGTGCGCCGGTACGCGCGGTTCGAAAACCTCGCCCTGCCGAACTTCGAGGACGTTCCCGGTGCACCCGATGAAACGCCCTTCTGAGGTCCCCGTGCACGCGCAGGAAGAATCCAGGAGAGCATTCCTCCGCCGGGCGGCGGCGCTCATGCCGGCCCTGGCGCTCCTCCCCCGGCCGTTCCAGGACACGCTCTTCGTGACGGACCGGACCATCATTCTGAAGCGGCTTGCCGCCGGGATGGAGGAGGACCTCTTCAGGCTCGCGATGGGGGACCTTGTCGCTGCGATGGGGCGGTCGTTCCTGGAGAGGCCCTACGAGGCGAACACGCTGGAGGAACCCGGCCCGGAGCGCCTCGTGGTGAACCTGCGGGAGTTCGACTGCGTCACGCTCTGCGAAACGTCACTGGCGCTCGCGCGCGGCATCAAGCTCCATGCATCGACGGTGCGGGGCTACACAACGCAGCTGGAAAGCATCCGCTACAGGGGGGGCAAATGCAACGGCTACGGGAGCCGTCTCCACTACTTCAGCGAGTGGATTGACGACAACGCGGCCAGGAAGATCGTCCGCAATGTGACCGGCTCGCTCGGGGGCGTGCGCGACAGGCGGCGGCTTAACTTCATGTCCACGCACAGGGAGGCGTATCCTCCCCTGGCAGATGCGGCGAACTTCGCCGCGATAGTCGCCATGGAGAAGTCGCTCGGTCGCCGCGCGCGGCTCTACGTCCCGAAGGCGCACGTGGCCTCCATCGAGAAGGAGATCCAGACCGGCGATATCATCGCGGTGACCACGGGCGTGAGCGGCCTGGACGTCGCTCACACGGGCATTGCCGTGCGGGAGGGGGGCGTCACGCGGCTGCTCCACGCCCCGAACGTGGGCCAGCAGGTGCAGATCACCACGCTCAGCCTCTCGGCGTACCTGGGCGCGCACGAGAAACAGACAGGCATCATGGTCGCGCGGCCTGTCGATCCCTCCTCCTGAGGCGCTCCAGCCCCAGTATGCAGCGGGGTTCTGCGAGGCGTCTGACCATTTCAAACCTGTCCCAGCATGCGTCGGAGACGGCGGTCCGGGGGTGCCACACGTGATACTGGACGGCCAGGTTCCTGAGCGACTTGCCTTTCACCCCCTCAAGCGAGAGACGGTACTGGACGTCTGAATCCTCCCCGCACCCCGGACCGTCATAGAGCTCGTCGAACCCGTTGATCGCGACCAGATCCCGCCGCGCAACGGAGAAGTTGCTCCCCAGCATCCCCCGGACGGAGCGCAGCAGCACCCGGCGCAGGAGGCGGCTCCGCATCCTGATACCGTCCTCGACGCGGAGCGACCTCCCCGCGAGCGCGTCCCGCAGCTCCTCCCACGTGAACCGTTCAAATTCCCCGCGTCCGACAGACCCGGGATCGAGTGCCGCCGACCAGCGTTCGCTCGTTTCCACGCGGCGTCCCAGGAGGACCCGGCGGGACTCGTGCTCCTGCCAGTGGTCGAGGAGAAAATCCTTCGCGGGAATGCAATCGCCGTCGATGAAGACCAGGTACTCCGCACGCGCCGCGCGCACGGCGCTGTTGAGAATGACGTTCTTGCGCCATCCCCTGTCTTCGTGCCAGACGTGTGTCATGGAGAGGCCGCTTGTCGCGCGTGCCGCGTCCACGACCTCCCGCACAGCGGGACCCGAGCCGTCGTCGGCGACGATGATTTCGAACGGTTGAAACGACTGGCGGGCGCACGCGGCGAGGACGAGCCGGAGGACCTCCGGCTTGTTGTACACGGCGATGACGAGAGAGATCTGCGGAGCCGGGTTCACGCCCCAATATAGGTAAATCGGGGCGTGAATCCAGCAGTCACTTCGGCTGCTTGAAGCGGAAGGGAATCGTCAGCCAGGCGGCGACGGGACCCTGCCCCATCTGCGCGGGATTGAACTGCGATTTCATCACCGCGTCGACCACCGGTTGCTCGAACACCGGGCTTGTGCTCTTGAGGATCTGGGAGTCGAGCGGTTTCCCGTTGGCATCGATCAGCACGCGGATCACCACCTGTCCCTCTCCCCCCATCCTCCAGACGAAGCTCGGGAACTCCGGTTTCTCGAGCCGGACAATCTGCGGCTCCTTTTCCACGGCGACGAACGCGGGGGAGGGGGCCTGCTGCTGCGCCGGCGGCTGTGAGGGTGCAGAAGGCGCGCCCGCAGCCGGTGCGGGCGCTTCGGAAGCGAGCGTCTTCGTCTGCGGGGCGGCGGCCGCGATCTGCGGCGGCGCAGCCTGCACGGCTGCGGGCCGTGGGGCCGGTTCCTCTGCGGCCGGCTTCTGGTCGTTCTTCGGCTTCTGCTCGGGAAGAGCAGTCGTCTTTGGCAGTGCGCTCACGGCCGGCGCGGCATGTTCATCAGCCGCATGAGCCGGGAGAGCCTGCACGACCGGCGCGGGGGTGCCGATCGTCGCTTCCGCCGATGTGGTGGAGCTGACGTTCTGCACCGGCACCTGGGCGCTTGCCCGTCCTGCAACCGTCGGGCCGTTTTTCGCCGAGAAGACCGCGATTCCCACGCCGGCAATGAGCGGCGTCAGTATGACCGTAGCGAGAAGCAGGAACAGTCTGGACTTCTTTCGCGGCGCGCGCTCGTCATGAGCGTTCTCTTCCCGGGGTTCGGAGAGCGACACCGCGAGCCTGTCGCCGTATGCCACCGTCTGCCGGGCGCTGGAGGGAGCAGGCCGATGCTCGGGAAGCGTTGTCGCCTGCCTCGGGGCGACGAAGTCGTCGTCCCACGCGGTGGGACGTTCCGCGCGCGCGGGCGCTGCAGGGGGCACCTCCGCTTCAGCGGGGGGCGTGGCCTGCATCGCGGGGCTCTCCCCTGTCTCCGGGGCCGGCTCCGCGGCGAGCGCCCGCGCATGCTGTATCAACTGCTCCACACGCGACGCGTACTCGCGCGCGATCATGTTCTCGGGATCGACCACGAACACGCGCCTCACTTCCGCAAGTGCCTGCTCGTACTCCCCCTTCATCACGAACTTGCTGGCCCGCTGGAAGTAGAGAAGCTTCAGCGCCTCGAGTTCTTTTTGCGCGTCGCCGCTCTCCGCCGGGTTCTGCACGCCGGCGCCCTCGGAAGGCGTCTCCTGAAGACGGACCTCGGTGGCGCCGGTATGTTGCTTCTGATTGTCCCTGACTGCGCACTCGATGATCCCCTGCATCGGGTCCATCAGCTCCCGGCGCCTCTCCTCGCTCAGATCGTCGGCCTGTGAAAGCGAAAGGAGCGCTTCGAGCTGCCGTTTGAGCGCCGAGATGTAGATGTTCCCGGGATCGGTCAGCCGCGTGGCTTCCAGTGTGTCGAGGGCTTCGGCGTACTCGCGGGAGTCCGTCTTGTCGTACACTTCCCTGAGCCTCTCTTCGATGGGATAATCCCGGGCCGGTGAGTCCATGTCATCCTCCCTGAGCGAGCTGACAGATTTTGTTGCCCGCATATTACCAATAGTGGCGAAAAACGTCAATATCTACGATCGAAATATCCGGGCGATCCTCTTTCCCCTGGGCATCGCATGTGCACGTTCCAGCCTCTACGGTAGGCACAAATGATGCGCCAGATCAGCAGGAGGCTCTTTTGGCCGAATTTGAAGGAAAAGAGATGACACTCAGGTAAAAATTGAGGTGGGCAGGGTAACAATTACTTCCCCGGCCTTCTCCCGTGCCGGATAGCGTACCAGGCGCCTGGAGCGGTCGAGACTGAAACCAGCGCGAAGAGGAGCGCTACAGTGTGGATGTTCCTCGTGGCGGCAAGTCCGCCGATCCCGGCCGCGAAGCAGAGGGCCGGCAGCGACGTCAGGACGATCAGCCCTCTCCTCCCCGTCGGAATCAGAAACGGCCGGCGTAAGTCGGGCCTCAGGCGTCGCAGCGCGATCAGCGCCAGGAATTCGAGCATGAGGCCCGACCCGTAAAGGACCACATCGATGACCAGCAGGTCTTCAAACTCCCAGAGGACCATCACGCTTACGACGAGCGCGCAGACGATGATCGAGACGTGGGGAGTTCCCCGGCGGAGATCCGTTTTCCTGAGCAGCGCCGGGAGCGCGCCGTCGTCCGCCATCGCCTTCGGAAGGCGCGAGACCGAAAGGAGATTCGCGACGAAGAGTCCCAGCGCGCTCGCCATCCCTCCGGCCGCAAGAAGCGCCCCGAGCGCCGGGCCTCCGACGAGCGCGCCGAGGGCGGGAAAACCGTCGCGCTCAAGAAGAGCGGGATCGATTCCCGCGCGGATCGCCGTCGCCATGGCCATCGCGTACGTGATGACGATCAGGGCGAGCGCCCAGACCGTGGCAACGAGGTATGATCGCGCCGGATGGTGCACCTCGGGGGCGAACGTCGTCGAGTTGTCCCAGCCAAGATAATTCCACATGACCGTGAAGAGAGCCATCCCGAGCGCGGGAACGCTTCGTGCGGGATGTGCGACCGGGGCGATGGCGACCGCCCCGTGGCCGCCGAGCGCGGTGGCACAGAGCGCGATGAATGGGAGTACCACTACGGCGCCGAGCGCTGCGGAGCTCCTCCCGACGGGGAGTATTCCGAGGAGGTTAAGCCCTGTGCAGAGCCAGATGACCGCCAGGCACAGCGGATACCGGAGCGCGGCCGCCACGGGGAGGAAAAACGTGAGGTACTCGATAAAGAGCACGGGGTAGATCGCAAGATCGACGAACTGGTAGAGCCAGCTCCACCATCCCTCGAAAAACCCCCACATCGGCCCGAGGCCCTCGCTCACCCACCGGTAATACCCCCCGCTCGCCGGCATCATGCCGTTGAGCTCGAGAACCATCAGGATCACGGGGAGCGCCCAGATGAGGGGGGTGAGGAGGACGAGAAGGAGCGCGGTACGGGGGCCCGCAAGGTTCAGCACGCCTTCCAGGCCGTACGGCCCCCCGGATACGCTGAAGAATATGACCGCTGCCAGCGCCGCCGGCCTGAGTGCGGCGCGCGTTGTCGTCTCCACGCCGGGTGCGCGTCAGGGTTTCTGGATCGAACGGGGGCGGGCGAGCTTCTTGAGGTCCGCTGGCATGGGAAACAGCCTGTCGAGTGAGGTCACCTTCGTCCTGCCGTCGACTGTGGTGAGGATAATCTCCATGGAGGGATTGAATTCCGACAGCACCTGCCGGCAGGCGCCACAGGGAGGAAGGAATCCCGGATCGTCGGAAGCGATCGCGATTGCGCGGAGGCGCGTCTTGCCGCGGGCGGCTGCCTGGAACACCGCGTTGCGTTCCGCGCAGACCGTCAGTGAGTACGAGCTGTTCTCGACGTTGCATCCGGCGATAATTGTCCCGTCCTCGGCAATCACCGCTGCGCCGACGCGGAAGCGGGAGTAGGGGGCGTACGCGTGCGCCTTCGCCTTGATTGCGCGCTCGACGAGCGCTTTGCGCTGGGCTCGTGTGCTCATGGGCTCTCCTTGGGTGAGCGAATCTAGAAAGCGCGCGTGCGACATGCAAGCAGCGTCAGAGAAACTCCTTCAGCCTGTCGTACCCCGAGCGGCTCACCGGGAGTTTGGCACCCCCCGTCAGGACGGCAATGCGGCTGTCCTTGGCGTACGTCTCCAGCCGCGCGAGCTTTTCGATATTCAGGATGTGGGAGCGGTGGATCCGGACGAACCGCTTCCGGTCGAGCGTTTCCTCCAGCTCGGCGAGCGTGACGAGCTTGATGAACTTCTTCCCGGCGGCGTGGATCATCACGTAGTCGTCCTGGGCGTCGATGTGTTCAATCGCACCGGCGGGGATCACGTGGACGTGCGCCCCGTCGCGGACCAGGATCCGCTCGAGCGGTGCGGCCCGGTGCCGCGCGTCGCGTATAAGGCGGTCGATGGCCTCCTCCGCCCCTCCCGCGGCGGCGCGCTCCATGGCCGCCGCGAACCGTTCCCTGCTGAACGGCTTGAGGAGGTAGTCGACCGCGTTCACGTCGAACGCCCTGACGGCGTACGAGTCGTACGCCGTGACGAAGACGATCTTCGGGCGTTGCTCCAGAAGGTCGATCACCTCGAACCCGTTGAGTTTCGGCATCTGGATGTCGAGGAAGAGGAGGTCGGGTTGCTTCTCGGCGATGGCCCGCACCGCGTCGAACCCGTTTGAGCACTCTCCCACGATCTCGACCCCGGGATACGCGGCAAGATACTCCCGGATAACGGCGCGGGCGAGATCTTCGTCGTCGATGATCATTGCGCGCATGGTGGACTCATGAGCCGCCTTCTCGCGGCGCCCTGTGGTACGGAAGCTCAATGACTGCCGCGAAGCGGCCGCCGGATGCGCCGGCCTCGAACCGGGCATCGTTCCCGTAGAGCCGCTGGAGCCGCCCGCTGACGATGGCAAGGCCCTTCCCGGTGCCGGGGGGACTCCCCGCATCATCCACCGGGTTGGCGACTGTGACGCGAAGCCGGGAGCCCAGGCGCTCGCTCGTCAGGACCACGGCCCCTCCTTCGGCGATACGCGCGATGCCGTGGTTGACCGCGTTCTCCATGAGCGGCTGAAGTATCAGCGGGGGCACGAGTGCCTCGAGCGTGCCTTCCCCAGCGGCGGTCTCGGCGGCGAGGCGTCGGCCGAACCGGACCTTCTCAATGGCGAGGAAACTTCCCGCGAGCGCAAGTTCCTGGGCGAGTGTGATCGTCTCGAGCGCCCCGTAGCGGAGGCTCAGCCGGAAGAAGTCCGCCAGGAGCACCGTCATGGCGCGCGCGGAGGCGGGGTCGGCGCTCGTGAGCGCGCTGATCGAGTTCAGGCTGTTGAACAGAAAATGGGGATCGACCTGTGCCCGGAGCGCCTTGAGTTCCGCGTCGCGTGCAAGCACCTCGAGCTCGAGCGCCTCGCGTTCCCTGGTGCGCGCTGCGTTGAACGACTCGACTAGGTAGTGAACTGCCGCGGCGATGACAAAGAGGCCGAACCCGAACGGCAGGAGAATCGCAAGCGAGGCGGGATATCCTCCGTGCGGGGCCAGCCCGGGAGAAACTCTCTCGATCAGCGAAGCCCAGATGGTGCATGCCCCTGCCCAGAGCGCCGCCGAAAGGCACGCCGCCGCCAGCACGGGGACGAGCACGCGGGAAAGACCCAACGTGCCGGGGGGAAATGCCCTTGCGACGTACCATGCCGAGAGACACATGAACGCATAGACGACCGTGGAGGGGAGTGCGAACAGGAGCGCCCCCCCCCAGGGCGCGATGCCCGTCGCCGCGATCAGCGCCGCGAGCGTCAGGGCGGGTGCGACCCACGCGAGCAGGTACAGGAGGAGTGCGCGGGTATCTTTAAGTATCGGGTGCATGCCGGACGCGCACGCGTCAGTTCGTCAGCTCTACGCCTCCCATGACCGCGGTTCCACGGATGACCAGACGCCGGGCAGAGGGATCCGCCGGTTTCGCCGTCTTGTCATCGAACCCGCCGAGGAACGGAATCCCCTGCACAAGGACGGACCACGCGGCGGGGACCCTGATCTTGATCCCTCCCCACAAGGCGAACGTCGTGATCACGGCTTCCTCGCTTTGCATCACCGCCTGCCGAAGATCAAGCTCGACCCCCCCCAAGATGGCGCTGGCTTCCCCCCCCCGGAAATCCTGCGCGTTCGACGCCTGCTGCACTCCGCCAAGCACCGCGAATGCGTTGACCGTGTTGTGGGAATCGGCGGGAGCGCCCTGCGCCGGCGGAATCCATCGGCGCGAGGATCCGCCGAAAAGGAGGCTGGCGCCGACGAGGATGAGGACCAGGGGCCAGAGCTCGAAGAGCCCGACCGATGTGAAGCCGAGCTCGCGCACGACCAGGAGGACGCCCACGAGCGCGATGGCACCTCCGAGAATCTGTCCTCCCCTGTGCGCTGAGCTGAACGCCTTCACGGCCCCGAAGACGACAAGCAGGAGCGGCCAGAAGCGCAGATACATCCGCGCGTCGAGAATGTCGAAATTATCAAGCAGGAGCAGCGCGCCGACCAGCACAGCTGCGACGCCGAGCATTGCCTGAACGCTGAGGTTCAGCCGTTGACGATCCATGAGCGTCCTCCCCGGAGATGTTGGTGGTCTAGAGGTGTCTGCCCAAAGATACGGGCGCGCCGGTACGAAGGTGCGGTCAAATCGGCGGGCGGCGCCCCGGGCTCGGCGGACGGGGACAGGGAGCCGGGCGAAACTCCCCCCCGGGGTGCAACGTACACCGGAGGAGGAGGTCTGCCATGGTGAAGTTTCTGCTCTGGCTGATATTGCTCGTTATCTGCTGGCCGCTGGCGATTGCGGCCCTCTTCCTCTACCCCCTCGTCTGGGTGCTCCTGCTCCCCCTGCGGCTGGTCGGGATCACCGCCGAGGCGCTCCTGCATCTTATCCGGGCGCTCTTCATGCTTCCCTCGAGGGCCCTCGGCGCGACTGGCCGGCACGGCGCATGAGCGAGCGGAGGAGCGCCATATTCTCAACGTCCTCGTGCATGTCCTCGCTCTTGTCCGTCTCCAGGATCTTCGGAACGCGGAGAAGTCTCTCGTCGTTCATCAGCATGCGGAACGCTCCAAGGCCCATCGCCCCCCTGCCGATGTGCTCATGACGGTCGATGCGTGAACCCCGCTCCCGCCGGGAGTCGTTCACGTGGATCGCGGCCAGGCGGGAGAAGCCCAGCGCTTGGTCGAATTCCTCCAGTGTCGAGTTCCACCCCACCGGCGTGCCGATATCATATCCCGCGGCGAACAGGTGACACGTGTCGATGCAGATTGCCATCCGCTCGTTCTCCTCCACGCCCCGGATAATATCGCCGAGCTGATCGAAACGGTATCCCAGGGATGTTCCCTGGCCCGCAGTCGTCTCGAGCACTGTGAGCGCCCGGCACCCGCTCGTGCGGCGATGTGCCTCATTGATGGAGAGGGCGACGCGCTGGAGGCCTTCCTCTTCCCCGCGGCCCCCGTGCGCCCCGGGGTGGACGATCAGGCCGGCGATGCCGAGGAGCCCGCAGCGGGTGAGCTCGTCCGCGAGCGCTTCGCGCGAGCGGGCGAGGACCGATTCGTCGGTCGCGCAGAGATTGATGAGATACGTGGCATGTGCGAACACGGGGGCGATGCCGGTGCGTGCGGCCTCCGCCCGGAACTGCTCGATCGTCCGGCGGTCGTACGGGGGCGCGTTCCAGCGGCTGTTATTCTTGGTGAAGACCTGCATGGTGACGCACCCGGTGCGCTCCCCCCGGGCGAAGGCGGTGTGCACGCCGCCGCTCGTCGACATGTGCGAGCCGAGGAGAGGGGGATCGTTCCCGGGGGGACGTTCGGCGCGCCCTCCGGGCCGTTCGCTAGACCGCCCCGACGACGGCATTGATGGCCGCGACATTGACGATGTCGCTCACGCTGCAGCCCCGCGAGAGGTCGAACGCGGGTTTCTTCAGGCCCTGCACCACGGGTCCGATCGCCTCCGCTCCTCCCAGCCGCTGCGCCAGCTTGTAGCCGATGTTGCCCGCATTCAGATCGGGGAAGACGAGCACATTGGCTTTTCCCGCGATGACGCTCCCCGGGGCTTTCGACGCGCCGACGCGCGGAACGATCGCCGCGTCGAGCTGCAGCTCCCCGTCCATGGCGATGTCCGGCCGTTTCGAGCGGAATATCTCCGTGGCCTTTTGAACCTTCTCCACCAGCGGATGGCTGGCGCTTCCCTTTGTCGAGAACGAGAGCATAGCCACACGGGGCTGTTCGCCCGTGAGCCGCCGGTGATTCTCGGCAGTGGAGATCCCGATATCGGCGAGCTGTTCGGGCGTCGGATCGGGGACGACGGCGCAGTCGGCGAACGAATAGACCTGCTGCGGGAACACCATCAGGAAGAAGCTCGAGACGATCGTAATGCCGGGGGCGAGGCCGATCACCTGGATCCCCGCGCGCAGGACGTCACCGGTGGTGGAAAGCGAACCCGCCACGCTGCCATCGGCCATCCCTTCCCTGACCATCATCGCCCCGAAAAAGAGGGGATGAGTCACCGCCTTCTGCGCCTCAGTGAACTCTATTCCCTTGGCTTTCCTCAGGTTGAAATAAATGTGTGAGAAGTCGCTCAGCCTGTCCGACGTCTCCGGATCGATGATCCGGATCCCGGCGAGGGCCGTGCCACTCTTCCGTGCCTGGTCCTGGATGAGCGAGGCCTTGCCGATAAGGACCGGCTGGGCGATCGACTTGTCGGCAAGTATGCGGGCCGCCTGAATGGCCCGCTCGTCGGTCGCATCGGGGAGAACAATTGTCCGTTTCAGGCTTTTTGCCTTTGCCACGATACTGCTCATGAGCTCAGAGGGAAGCATTGGATCCAGTCCGGGGTCAAATTGAGAAATGGAGAATTAAGGGGCTTTAAGATAGTGAACAACAGTCAGATTTCAAAGGAATCCATTCAATGGGCACTCGTTTCGGCTTGTCATTTTGACAGATATTGACTGTTCCAGTTTGAAAATTAAAGAGAATTAACCAAGTTTTGAGGCAATCTCGATTGATTTTCTGTCACATTCTGAATAGGTTAGCCATACTTCGTCACACCGATTATGTCAACTGCATTACACCCCCGAAGGGTCTACATAGAGACTTTCGGATGCCAGATGAACGTGGCCGACTCCGAGGTCGTCGGCGGGATACTCAGCTCCTGCGACTTTGCAATTACGCCGCACATTGGCGAGGCGGACGTGATACTTGTCAATACGTGTGCCATCCGGGATAATGCCGAGCAGCGGATATACGGCCGCCTCGGGCTTTTCAGCACGTACAAGAGGGGACGGCCCGGGACGGTCATCGGTGTTCTCGGCTGCATGGCCGAGCGACTCCGCCGCGACCTCCTTGAGGAGGACCGTGTCGACATCGTCGTCGGGCCGGACGAGTACAGGAAGCTCCCGGCGCTCATCGAGAGAGCGTTCGAGGGTGAAAAGGGGATGGCCGTTCGCCTTTCGCGCGTGGAGAACTACGATGATATTGCGCCGCTCAGGACCGACGGCGTCAGTGCGTGGCTCTCCGTGATGCGCGGCTGCGACAAATTCTGCACGTTCTGCGTCGTCCCGTTCACGCGGGGGAGGGAACGGAGCCGTTCGCTGGAGAGCATCGTCAGGGAGGTGGAGGAGCTCGCCGCCGGCGGGTACCGTGAGATTACGCTCCTGGGGCAGAACGTCAATTCGTTCAGCGACGGCGGGCACGATTTTGCCGACCTGATGCGCGCTGTGGCGGCCGTCGACCGGCGGATGCGCGTCCGGTTCACGACATCGCACCCGCAGGATATGTCGGACCGGCTCATCGAAGCGATCGCCGCAGAACCCAACATCTGCAACTACGTTCACCTCCCGGTCCAATCCGGCTCCGACAGAATTCTGGCCCTGATGAACCGGTCGTACACGGTCGGTCACTACCGCTCGCTGATCGGCAGGATCCGCGCGGCGATCCCCGGCGTGGCGCTCAGCACGGATGTCATCTCCGGATTTCCCTCGGAAACTGGAGCAGAACACAGGATGACCGTCGAGCTCCTGGAAGAGCTCCGGTTCGACGGGGCGTTCACGTTCAAGTACTCTCCGCGCGAGAACACCAGGGCGTGGGAGATGGCTGATGACGTCCCGGAGGAGGAAAAAGGGAGGCGGGTCTGGGAGATCACGGAACTCCAGCACGCGATTGCGCTTGAGCAGAACCGGGCGCTCGTGGGCCGGGTGGTGCGCATACTGGTCGATGGACCGAGCCGGAAATCGGCTGCCGACTACACCGGGCGCACTGACACAAACAGGACCGTGGTGTTCCCCCGCACCGTGGAGGAACCCGGGGACGACGCGGCTATCAGGATTGACAGGGCCAACTCTGCGACGCTGATCGGCGTGAACATCGGCGATGCCGGGGAGGCTCGCTCACTTGCGGAGTCGGCTGCATGAAACGCGTGATCCTCATCCTCTTCCTCTTCGGCGCCCGTGCGCAGCTCCAGGCGCAGGCAGCGGACGCGGAGGTGGCCAGGTACCAGGCAATGCTCCAGAACGGCCAGGTGGAACAGGTGCGCGGGGCGATCCCCTCGCTCCTTGCGCGGTATCCCAACAACCCGGGCGTCCTCTACATTCAGGCGCAGACAACCAGCGACGGCGCGGAGGCCGTCAGGATCTACCAGAGCATCGTGGACAATTTCCCCGCGAGCCCGTGGGCCCCGGAAGCGCTCTTCCGTGTCTACCAGTTCTACTATGCGCTCGGCCTCTACCGCACGGCGGAGATGAAAATGGCGCAGCTGAAGAAAAACTACCCCACCTCGCGCCGGGCAACGGGAGGAAGCGGGGTGGACACCGGCGGGCTCCCGGAAGACACGAGCCGTGCCCCCTCCGGCGCGCAGGCGGGGGAGCATCCCGCCGCACCGACCCGCTACGCGCTCCAGGTAGGCGCATACACGGCGCAGGCGAATGCCGAGCGACAGAAGGCCTTTTTCGAGAACCTCGGCTACAGCGTCGAGCTCATCAGCCGCGTGCGGGACAACCAGTCGCTTTACCTTGTGCTCGTGGGGAGCTTCGCCAGCGCGGACGAGGCAAAGACCAAAGGGGCCGAGATCCGGGCCAGGTACCATGTCGAGTCGATCGTGACGACCAACTGATGCAGGGGACGGCGGTCAAAAGCGATCTTCCGGACGATGCACCCCGCGGCGGGATCGCGGGGGAATCCATGCAGATGCGGAAGATTGCCGAGGTCGTGGAGCAGGTGGCGCCGACGGACATTACCGTGCTGATCACCGGGGAGAGCGGCGTGGGGAAGGAAGTCATCGCCAAAGCGATACACGCCGAGTCCCGGCGGAGCGCGCGGCCGATGATCACCGTCAACAGCGGGGCGATCCCTGAAGGGATCATCGAGAGCGAGCTGTTCGGCCATGAGCGGGGCTCGTTCACGGGGGCGTCCGACCAGCGGAAGGGCTACTTCGAGCTGGCGGACGGCGGGACGCTCTTCCTTGACGAGATCGGCGAGCTGCCCCTCGGCTCGCAGGTCAAGTTCCTCCGCGTCCTGGAAAACGGCGAGTTCCTCAGGGTCGGATCGTCGACCCCGCGGCGCGTCAACGTGCGGGTCATCGCCGCCACCAACAGGGACCTGGAGACCGCCGTGCGGCACGGATCTTTCCGCGCGGATCTCTTCTTCCGGCTCCGTTCCGTGAACATCGCGGTGCCTCCACTCAGGGAGCGGCCGGACGACATCCCGTTCTTTTTCCGCCTCTTCGCCGACGACGTCGCGCGGAAGAACGGCGTCCCCTTCCACGGCATCGCCGACGCGGCGATGGATGTGCTCCGCTCCTACCGCTGGCCCGGCAACGTGCGCGAACTGCGGAATACCGTGGAGAGCATGATCGTGCTGGAGAAGGGGAAGTACCTGGAGGCGGAGGACGTTCGCAGGTACCTCCCGCCCGACGCTCCGCCGTCAGGGGAGGAAAGGCTCCTCCCGGTCCCGGTGGGGCGAAGCGTGGAGCAGGCTGAGCGTGAGCTGATCCTGAGGGCGCTCCTGGAGCTCAAGGGGAATATCATGGAGCTCAGGGCGATGCTCGACGAGCAGCGGCAGGCGCTGGATGCCACGAAGCGCACCGCCGGGGGTGCGGTGGCCGAGAGCGGCATGTCGCTCGAGGAGATGGAGCACCGGCTGATCGCCGAGGCGCTCTCCCGGTCCAAGGGGAACCGCCGCATGGCAGCGAGGGCGCTCAATATCAGCGAGCGAACGCTGTACAGGAAGATCAAGGAGTATCACCTGGAATGAGCCCCGGTGTCATTCGTGCACTCGCGCTGGGCACGGCGGCCGCGCTCGCGGGGGCGCACCTTGCCGGGTGCGTCTACTCGTTCACAGGGG
The DNA here is from genome assembly GCA_035516035.1 of Bacteroidota bacterium. Taxonomy (GTDB): domain Bacteria; phylum Bacteroidota; class Ignavibacteria; order UBA10030; family UBA6906; genus Fen-1273. The sequence goes on from DATJAS010000108.1 coordinate 61,129, forward strand.
CCTCGGTCCCGGCGCACCTCAAGACGGTGGCCATCCCGCTGGTGGACGACCAGTCGGGGTTCGGGGAGCCGGGTCTCAGGGAGAAGTTCACAAACGAGCTCATCTCTCTCTTTACCGCCGATAACAGCCTGGAGGTCGCCGACCGGGGCACGGCCGATTCCATCATCGAGGGGGCGATCGTGTCGATCGGCGACGCCCCCGCGGTCGTGGCACAGGGGGAACAGGTGACGCGCCGTCGCGTGACGATTTCGGCGCGGTTCGCGTTCCAGGACAGAAAGCTCAGGAAGAAGGTCTGGGAGAAGACGTTCTCGAACTGGGGCGACTATGATTCAGGGGGGGGCCTGTCGCAGCGGCAGGCCGGCATCCAGGACGCCATGCGGAAAATCGCCGAGGACGTCCTGCTGGAAACCGTGTCCGGCTGGTAGGCGGCGGGACCCCCGGGGCACAGCAATGTCTCACAACACGAAGTAGAGGCGCGACACCATCATGGAAGAGATCATCCTCATCACGTACATGCTTTCCCTGACCGTGCTCTTCATCTTCGGCTCGCACGGGTTCATCATGATCTACTACTATCTCAAGTTCCGCTCCAGGAAGCTGGCGCCATCGGAGGACATCGTGAGCTACCCCGTGGTGACCGTGCAGCTCCCCGTGTTCAACGAGATGTACGTGGTCGGCCGGCTCATCGACGCGGCATGTGCGATGGTCTACCCGAAGGACAAGCTCGAAATTCAGGTGCTGGACGATTCCACCGACCAGACGGTCGAGGTGGTCGCAGGGCACGTCGAGCGCTACCGGAGGCAGGGGTTCGACATCAAGCAAGTGCGCCGCGCCACGCGGACGGGGTTCAAGGCCGGTGCGCTGCGCGAGGGTCTGGCCGCGGCCCGCGGGGAGTTCGTGGCGATCTTCGACGCGGATTTCGTTCCCCGGCAGGACTTCCTTCTCAAGACGATCCCGCACTTCGTGATGGACTCCAGGGTCGGCATGGTGCAGACGCGCTGGGAGCACATCAACTCTGAGTACTCCCTCCTGACCCGCACGCAGGCCATGGCACTGGACGGGCATTTCGTGATCGAGCAGGCGGTGCGCAACAAGGTCGGCTTTTTCATCAACTTCAACGGCACGGCGGGCGTCTGGAGGAAATCCTGCATCGAAGACGCCGGCAACTGGCAGTCCGACACGCTGACCGAGGACCTCGACCTGAGCTACCGGGCCCAGCTGAAGGGGTGGCGGTTCCTCTACCTGAACAACGTGACGTCCCCGGCGGAGCTTCCCTCGGAAATCAACGCCCTCAAGTCCCAGCAGTTCCGGTGGACCAAGGGGGCGATCGAAACGGCGCGGAAGATCCTCCCGTACGTCTGGCGGTCGAAGCTCCCGCTGAAGATCAAGGTGCACGCGACCTTCCACCTGACCAACAACCTGGTGTTTCCGTTCATCGTGCTGGCCGGCGTGCTGAACGTCCCCCTGGTGTTCCTGAAGCACACCGGGCAGTACGACTCGTACTTCACGATGATGTCCGTCGGCGTCTTCGCGTTTATCGGGTCGTTCCTGTTCTATCTGTTTTCGCAGAAGGACGTCTACAGCGACTGGCGGCGGCGCCTCTTCCTCTTCCCGGTGTTCATGGCGGGGAGCATGGGCTTCGCGGTGAACAACAGTCGCGCCGTCATCGAGGGACTCTTCCGCAAGAAGAGCGAATTCGTACGGACGCCGAAGTACTCGATCCGCGAGAAATCGGACTCCTGGTCCGACAAGAAGTACGTCCCCGTGAAGATCAGCCCGACCGTGATCGTCGAGGTGGTGCTGGCGGTCTACTGCCTGTTCGGCGTCGTCTCGTCGATCTATTTCCTGGAGATCGCCGCGGTTCCCTTTCAGCTCCTGTTCTTCCTGGGCTTTGCGTTCGTTTCGGCCATGTCGCTGAAACACGCGTGGCTGGGTCGCCAGGTGCACCCGAAGTAGGCGGGCCGTGGAGCGGGGAGATCCCATGACATCGGCGGACGGTCCGGCGCGCGGCACAGCGGGCGCGGGAAGCCCGTGGTTCGCGCGCATCGCCGCGGACCTGCTCGACGCCGGGAACATGAAAGAGGCCCTGCGTGTGTGCGTGGAGGGGACGCGCACCTTTCCGCGCTACACGACGGGACGCCTGATGCTCGGGAAATGCTATGAGGCCCTGGGCAGCCACGTGGAGGCGATGCTCGAGTACGCGCGGGTGCTGGAGGTCTTCCCGGACAATGGGCTCGTGCGGGAGCTGCTCCGCCGTGCCGGTCAGCGGGAGCAGCAGGGGTTCGAAGCGTTTGCCGGCGAGTGGCAGGCCCGCTGGCAGGGGCGGAAGGACCGCCTGACATTCGAGGACTACGTCGGACCGGCAGCAGCGGCGGGAGACTCGGCCGTCGGGGAAATTATCGCGGGGCCGGAGGAAACGCCACGCATCGAGCCGCCGGTGGAGGCGCCGCGCGAAACGGCGACCGATGTGGCGCCCGATGCGCCAAAGGCGCCGCTGGCGTCAGAGGCGCCGCTGGCGTCACAGGCGCCACCGGCTGCCCCCGCGCAGGGACGGTTCGTCACCGCGACGCTTGCGGAGATTTACGCGAGCCAGGGAGAGTTCAGCGAAGCGATCGAGGCGTACAGGACGCTGGCCGCCCAGCGTCCGGGGAGCGCCCAGCGGTATCAGAAGCGGCTGGAGGAGCTGGAGGAGCTGAAGAGAAAGACGGAACAGGGAACGTCGCCCGGCGTTACTTGAGGTGGTTGACGACCGCGGTCAGGCGGGACTTGAGGTTTGCCGCCTTGTTCCTGTGGATGATGCCTTTCGCAGCGAGCTGGTCGAGGAGCTTCACCGTCTTTCGCAAATCGGCGGACGCCGCGGTCTTGTCCGCGGCGGACCTGATGCGCTTGATCTCCGTCCGCATGCGCGACTTCAACTGCGCGTTGCGTGCCGCTCTCCGCTTTGCCATCCTGCTTCGTTTTTCCGCCGACTTGTGCTGTGCCATGAACCCTTCCCGGATGCCTGAGATGCTTCTCTGCGACGACTGAACAAGTAAGATACCGATCCCTGCGCAGAAAGTCAACGCGCCTTGCGTTTTTTTCCGGTCGGGCGTATATTCACATTCCCTTGCAGTCGTTCCATGGAGGACACATGAACGTCGCTGTCTGCATCAACCACGTTCCGGACACGGAAACAAAGGTCCGCGTGGCTCCCGACGGCCTGTCGATCGACAGGACCGGCGTCAATTTCATGATGAGTCCGTACGACGAGATCGCTGTCGAGGAAGCTCTCCGCATCAGGGACAAGTTCACGGGGAGCGTCACGGCAATCTCGCTGGGCGGTGAGGCCCACAGGGAGACGCTCCGCAAGGCGCTCGCGATGGGCGCGGACCGCGCCGTGCTGCTTCGCGACGACGCCCCGCGCGATTCGTTCAGCGTAGCGGCGGGACTTGCCGCCGAGCTTCGCGCGCTCTCCCCGGACGTCATCCTCTTCGGCAAACAGTCGATTGACTACGACGACGCACAGGTGGGGACGCTTGTCGCCGCGATCCTCCGCCTCCCGTCCGTCGCGGTCGTGGTGAAGCTTTCGATCGGCGGCGACGGCCGTGTCGTCTGCGAGCGAGAGATCGAAGGGGGGCACGAGACCGTGCACACGAAGCTCCCCGCCGTCTTCCTCGCACAGAAGGGGCTGAACGATCCCCGGTATCCTTCGCTGAAGGGAATCATGGCGGCGAAGAGCAAGCCGATCGAGGAAAAGCCCGCCGCCCCGTTTGCAGTGCGCGTCGTTCCCGTCGCGCTGCGCAAGCCGCCCGCGAAGAACCCCGGGCAGATCGTCGGCACGGACGCCTCCGCCGTACCCGAGCTCATCCGACTGCTTCACGAAGAGGCCAGGGTCATTTAACGTCCACACAGGAACACGAAAGCCATGAAGTGTATTGCATTTGCCGAGGAACGGGACGGAGAATTCAGGAAATCGTCCCTGGAAACCGTCAGGGCGGCGCGGCGGATGGCCGACGCACTCGGGGGGACATGCCTGGCCCTGGTGGCCGGCCACGATGCGGGGAAGGGCGCCGCGGCTCTGGGCCGCTACGGCGCCGCGCGCGTCCTGGTCGTCGACGACGCGCGCCTGGAGCGAAAGCCGAACATCGCGCTGGCCAGGATCGTCGCGGCAGTCGCCCGCCGTGAAGAGGCCTCGCTGGTGTTCCTGGCGGCGAGCCAGGCGGGAAAGGACATCGCGCCGCGGGTGGCGGTCGACCTGGAGGCGGGGCTGGCTGCGGACTGTGTGGCGCTGCGCACGGAGGGAACCGACGTCATTGCCACCCGGCCGGTGTTCGCGGGAAAAGCGCTCCTGGATGTCCGCGTGACAACGGGCGTGAAAGTGTTCACGCTCAGGCCCAACGTCTTCGAGGCGGTCGCGGGGGAAGGGGCGGCAGCGGTGGAGGCAATCACGGTGCCGCTGGAGGACGCGGACCTGGTGACGACGGTGGAAGCAACGGCCGTGGCCTCGGGCAGGCCCGACGTGACCGAAGCGGACATCATCGTCTCCGGGGGGCGCGGCATGAAGGGACCTGAACACTTCGCGCTGATCGAGGCGCTCGCCGACGCGCTCGGGGCCGGCGTGGGCGCATCGCGCGCGGTGGTCGACGCCGGATGGCGGCCGCACGACGAGCAGGTCGGTCAAACCGGGAAGACCGTGTCGCCGGCCCTCTACATCGCCTGCGGCATCTCCGGAGCCGTGCAGCACCTGGCCGGGATGTCCAGCTCGCGCTACATCGTGGCGATCAACCGGGACAAGGATGCTCCCATATTCCAGGTGGCGGACTACGGGATCGTGGGCGACGTGTTCGACGTGCTCCCCGCGCTCACCGCGGCGCTCCGGCGTCAGGGAAAATGAGGTTGCGCTTCGGAGGGTTTTGCCGTATGTTACTCGTGATCAGCCTGCAGTGAATGAGCGTGCCGGAGCGGAACGTGGACAAGGTGCTGGTGGATATACTCGGGTTGTCGACGAACCCGGCGAGCGGGGGGGCGTACGCCCTGATCCTCCGCGAAGTGAACGGCAACAGGCGACTCCCGATCATCATCGGGGCCTCCGAGGCACAGTCGATCGCGCTGGAGATGGAAGGCATCAAGCCGCCGCGCCCCCTGACGCACGACCTCATGAAGAACATCATCGCCGCCTTCGGCGCCGAGCTCACCGACATCATCATCGACGACCTGCGCGACGGGACCTTCTACGCGAAGCTGAACATTGACAGCCAGATGATCGATTCGCGTCCCTCGGACGCGATCGCCCTTGCCGTGCGCTACGGCGTGCAGATTTACGTGGCGGCCTCGGTCATGGACGAGGCGGCATTCGTGCCGGAAGAGGAGGAGGAGGAAGGGCGGCCGTCGACCCCGTCCGCCCCCCAGGCGCCCAAGCAGCACACGCCCCCGTCCGGCAAGATCACGCGGCTGGAGCAACTCAACCAGCAGCTCAAGGAGGCGATCGAGAAGGAGAACTACGAGAAGGCTGCTGCCCTGCGCGACGAGATCCGCAAGCTCGAACTCCGCGACTGACTCACCCCGGGCGCACCAGCGCCAGCATTTCTTTTACCGCCTCTGTAAGTCCCACGTAGACCGCGCGCGTGATGACCGCGTGGCCGATGCTCACCTCATCGATGTCCGTGATCGATCTGAACGGGACGATGTTCCGGTAGTTGAGCCCGTGGCCCGCGTTCACGCCGAGGCCGAGCCCGCGCGCCCTGCGGGCGGCCGCCCGGATCTCTTCCAGCAGGGCGTGCCGCCCGGCGTCCGTACCGGCGTTCGCGTAGGCACCGGTATGGATCTCGACCGTGTCGGTTCCGGCCTCGCGCGCGGCGTCAATCTGCGCGGCGACGGGATCGACGAAGAGGCTGACCCGGATGCCGGCGTCCTTCAGGCGTGCCACGGCCTCCCGAACGCCGGCAAGGTTGCCCCGCACGTCGAGTCCCCCTTCGGTGGTCAACTCTGCGCGGCGCTCGGGGACGAGCGTTGCGAGCTCGGGGCGGGTCGCTCTGGCGATGGCCATGATCTCGGCGGTGGCGGCCATCTCGAGATCCAGCTTCGTCCTCACGGTCTCGCGCAGCAGCCGGAGATCGCGGTCGTTGATGTGACGCCGGTCTTCGCGGAGATGGCAGACGATGCCGTCCGCCCCCGCGCGCTCGCACGCCTGCGCCGCCTCCACGGGATCTGGCTCCGATTCACCCCGGGCCTGGCGGAGCGTCGCGACGTGGTCGATGTTGATCGAAAGTTTCATGGGCGCCTTCTCACAATGTACTGGAGGTGCTCCGGACGCCTGGTCACGAGCTGCACGCCGGCGGGACAGGCGACGTCGGCGTCGATGAGCCCCGTGGAGTCAGCCGCGACCGCGCCGTAGCTCGTGGTCGCGCGGAAGTCGGCGGCGGAGAGGCCTGACAGCTGCCGGATTCCGGCGCGCACGACGATCTCGATGCGGGGCGGAATCAGGATCACCTCCCTGTGCGCGGAAGTGCCGGTGACCTCCACCGGGATACCCGCGATGATCTTCTCCGCGAACGGCTCGACCGCGATGGCGATCCGGACCGACGGAACAGAAAGCGCAACCGCCCATGGATCGGGGGAGGCCAGCGGGACCTCCGCGTCGATGGGTCCGCGGACGTTGTCGAAGACGCGCCGTTCCGTCTTCCATGCATCGATCGTCCGCAGCACCGACTCCGCTCCCGTGAGCGTAACGCTGTCCGGCGCCACGAAGACCGGACCCACCTGCCCGTATCCCTCCCGGAATCCCGCGACGCAGTCCAGGAGCACGGGGACCCGCCTGCGCACAGAGGGCCCCAGGGCCACCTCGAGCGAATCCGGCTTGACTTCCACGAGCCGCACCCCCGGGGGAAGCGCGACGTGGTCGGCGAAGTCGGTGAACGTCAGTGGTCTGTGGTGCGGGGGAAGGGAGAGGGCGGAGAATACGACCGCAGGGGCGCGGGCAAGCAGCACGCCGGCCAGCCGCCAACCCTCGCCCCGGAATCGGAGCAGGAGCTCGCGCGGCAGTGGCGTCTCCACCGCCATCCCCGGCGGGATATCCTGGAGGACGAACGGGGAGGCAATCGAGGTCTCGTAGTCCTCGCGCATGGTGACGGAAACCCATGCCAGGACGCCAAACAGCGTCGAGACGATGGCAATATAGATCGACCGTCGGTCCATCGGGAGGGGACTCAGGCGCCGGAGCGCGATTGCATCAGCTCATGGATCAGGACTACCCTGGTGGCCATGGAGATCTCTCTCCCCTGGATGGCGAGCCCGGGTGTCTCCCGCGCCAGCGTCCTGAGCTCGTGCACGTTCATTGCCTCGAGACGCGCGCGGTATGACGCCGCATCAGGTGCAGGGGCAAACGGGAATTCTTCTGTGTGCGGGGCGTCCCCCTCCTGCGCGGCTCCGGGGGGCTGCGGGAGGATCAGGCCGAGGTCCTGCGCCGGGCGGGGGATTACATGCGAGGAGATGAGCGTTCCCACCCGCGCGGCGGCGGCCGCGCCGGCTTCCACCGCAGCCTTCACAGCCGCGACGTTGCCCGTCACCTGAACGGTCACCAGGCCCCCCCGGGCGTACTCCGTTCCCAGGAGGGCAACGCTGGAGGTTTTCAACATGACGTCAGCGGCCTCGATCGAACCGACGAGGCCGCGCGTTTCAACAAGACCGAGGGCGAATTCCGGCATGGCTCATTTGAGCTGGGGGCGTTTCGGGAGAATCGTCTCGATGTCGGCGTGGGGACGGGGAATGACGTGGACGGAGACCAGCTCCCCCACGCGCTGCGCGGCGGCCGCCCCCGCATCGGTCGCCGCTTTCACTGCGCCGACGTCGCCGCGCACCATGACGGTCACGTATCCCCCGCCGATCGCTTCTTTGCCGATGAGCTGCACCCGCGCTGCCTTCACCATGGCATCTGCAGCCTCGATGGAACCGACGAGGCCCCTGGTTTCCACCATGCCGAGCGCATCGAACGACGTTTCCGCCATGGACGTTGTTCTCCTTGGTTGTGGAGCGGGGCGTGCACTGCATCAGGGCACGGGAATATACCCACGCCCCGGTTCATTGTCAACGGTTCAGGGTTCCTTCGCCGCGGGCGCGTCGCGGCGCGAACGGAGCGATGGTAACCGCCAGAGCCCGCCTGCCACACACACCAGGACGAGTCCCCACGCGGCGTTCGTCAGCAGCCACCCCGTCCTGTAGAGCGGCGGGTCGAACGTGAAGATGACCTCGTGGGACCCCGGGGGAACCACCACGGAACGGAGCACGTAGTCCGTCCGGTAGATCGGACTCTCGGACCCGTCCACCGTTGCCTTCCAGCCGGCCGGATAATAAATCTCGCTCAGGACCAGGAGCGCGGTGTCGGGGGCGTCCGTGCGGATGCGGATCTCGCGCGATTTGTAGGAGGTGACCTGCGGCGCGTGCGCGCTGTCGACCGGCGCGATCCGCGCCGCGAGCGCGCCGCTGAGGACGGCGGTCCGGGCCGGATCGAAATCGGGCGCGTTGAGCGCACGGAACACCTCCCCGTCGCCCGCGGCGACGAGCGCTTCACGAACGAAGAAGGCGCGCGGCAGCGCCCCGGGATTCCGGTACGTGAGGACCCGCTCCGCCTGGTCGACGTTCACGAGCTGGAATCTCGGTTCCGGGAGCCTGAAGCGGGTGACCATGTACTCCACGTTCAGCATGTCGACGACGTGCATGTTGATCGGGAATGTCGGATCGGTGCTCCTGTACATGCACGAATCCAGGAGCGTCTGGTAGATGCGGAGCTTGGCGGGACTGTACCCGGTGATCGACTGGATGCCGTGGTAGGCGAACGAGTTGTCCATGTACAGCGGGTCCGACGGGTCGATCCCCGCGAAAACGCGGAAGAGCCCCGGCTGGTGCAGCAGGAACGTCTTTGTCTCGTCGGGCTTGAATTCCTGCATCATGCTCTCCCGCGGCTGCGGGTCGATGTACTTCGCGTCCACCAGAGACAGGTCGAGCGTTCCCAGGAGCAAGACCACCGCGGCGAACGACCACCCCCGCATCTTCCCCGCCAGGAACGCTCCGGCAAGTCCGCAGAAGGCCGCGCCCAGGACCAGGAATTTCACCAGGTCTCTGTAGAACACGTCGAACCGTGTTTCTCTGATCTGCGCGACCGCGCGCGCCGCGCGCGCTGCGTACTGCCGCGTGATCTGCTGAAGCTGTCCCTCCGTGATGAACCAGGACGAAGGGAGGGAATCCAGCATGCTCCCCTGCAGGAGGATTGCCAGGAGGAACAGCCCGCCCAGTACCCCTCCCGCGATGAAGAGCGTCCGGGCGAGCCGCTGCGCGGGTATGCGGGAGCCGCCGGCTGCGGCTTCTTCGAGCGCCGTGAACCCGGCCGCCGCCAGCACGCCGGTGGTGAACGGGAGCAAGTGCAGGATCTGCTCCGGGGAGCGGAACTTGTTGAAGAAAGGGAGGAACGCGAACAGGGGCCGGTACAGCAGCGAGAAATTGTTCCCGAACGAGGTGAGGACGAGCAGGAGCGCCGTCACGCCGAAGAACAACACCAGGCGGGACCGCCTGTAGGCGAGCGCGATGCCGCCGAAGAGGATGGGCGCGAGCCCGACATAGACGCTCGAGTTCGTCCAGGGAATCATCGGTCCCCAGTAATACTCGGCCTTCATGCCGAAGAACCCGGGCACGAGGAGCGTGATCAGTTCCGCCGGGTGCCACGACCAGTTTGTGGCATAGTCGTAGCCGAGGCCGCCGCTTGCCCCCGTGGTCCCCCCCCCGCGCATGGAGTACTGGGCGTATTCGTAGACGGAGAGATAGATGTACGACGCAATGCAGAATCCCAGGATGAGCGCGGCTGCGAAGAGCGCCCCCTTCAGGAGTGCCAGGCGGGGGTGCCCGGGGATGTCACCGGAGACGTGATAGATCAGGAAGAGCGCGCAGAAGACAAATTCGTAGTACACGATCTGCATGTGATCCGTGAGCATCAGCGTGCCTATTGCGGCGGCGAGCAATCCGAACGAGAGCAGGTCGCGGCGTTCGAAGAGCTGGTGTGTGAGCAGGACGACCAGCGGGAGATAGCACAGTGCCATGAGTTTGGTCCCGTGTCCCTCGCCGGCCAGGCCGACCATGTACGGGCTCAACATGAATGTGAGCGCCGCGAGGAGCGACGCGGCGCGGCTGAACTTCCAGGTGCGCATCAGGAGGAACATGCAGGCCCCCCCCAGGAAGTAATAGACCACGAGCCACGTCCACGTCCCGTTCAGGAAGAGAAGATTGAGCGCCGCCTGCATCACGTTCTGCAGGTAGCTCACGTGGTGCGGCAGGAACGCCACGTTGCCGAACGTGGGCATGCCGCTGAAGAAATAGGGCATCCACAGGACGTCCACCCCCTCCTTCTGTTCGAGCTCCGCCCCGGCATGGGCGTAGCTCTGTTCGGCGGCGGTGTCTCCCCCCGCGGCAAACGCGGCGTTGTCGAAGACGATGCCCCGGAACAGAACGAGCGTCACGGCATACAGGAAGACGATCGCCAGCACGTCCTGCATCGTGGGCGAGAGCGTGGCAAGGACGGGGAGGCCCTGAGGCTCCCGCGCGGGGTGGCTCCGGTGGTGTTTCGACATAACGCTACTCCTTGTGTCGTGCGATGATCTGTGCGTACTGGCGTTCGAGCGTCGCGGCGACCGCCGCCCACGCGTAATGACGCGCGACGGCCTCCCGTCCCCGTGCTCCCGTGTGCGAGGCAAGAGCGGGGTCGGCGAAGAGCCGGCAGACGAGTCCCGCCAGCGCGGCGGGCGTGGAGGCGACCGCCGCCGCGCCGGGCCCGATGCCCTCGATACCCTCAATCCCCACCCGCGTCGTCACGACAGGGATCCCCTCTGCCATGGCGTGGATGATCTTGAGCTTCACGCCCCCGCCGAACCGGAGCGGCGCGACGAACACGGCGGCCCGGCGAAGGTACGGCGTGACGTCGTCAACGTAGCCCCGGACTTTCAGGCGGGGCTCTGCGGCGGCGCGCGCGGTCAGCTCCCCGGGCGGATCTGCGCCGATGATGTCGACGACGGCGTCGGGGTATTCGCGCGCGACAAGCGGCAGGATTTCCTCCGCCAGCAGCAGCGCGGCGTCGACGTTGGGCTGGTGGTGGAACGTCCCGATGAACAGCATGCTGTGAGGCTGCCGGTCGGCGTAGTCAGCCGGAGCCCCGGCGGTGTCGGCGCCGCGGGGAAGATAGCTGATGCGCTCCGAATGGCAGAGGCGGCGGAGCAGCATCCGGTCCTGTTCCGTCACCGTGAAGACGTGATCGAACCGGGGCACGAGGCGCCGTTCGTAGCGCGCCCAGCGGCACCACTCCAGGTAGTGCAGGAACCGGGCCGCGGGCGTGCGCGCCCGCCGGAACCTCCTGTAGGCGGGGCGGTACGTCACGTCATGCTCGTGAAGCACGGTTGCGCCCCGCGCGGCGAACGAGGCGTATTGCCCCATGAACGCGAACTCGCACTGCACGATGTCGAAGGGAAGCCTCTCCGTCAGATCCCTTACCGCCCGCGCCATGCGGGCGTCCCTCCATTTGGCGACGTAGTAGGGCTTCCAGGAGAGGATGCTTCCCAGGAACTGGATGCCGCGCCTGAGCGCGAGCCGGGCGTTCGCAGCGGCGCCGGGCTGCGATCCCCTGGCACGGCGGACGATATGGAGATCAATCCCCAGCGCGCGGAGAGCATCGCCGCCGCGCTCCTCCTCCCTGTCGCAGAACGAGAGGAGCGTGATCCGGTGGCGCGGCGCGATCTGCGCGAGAAGGCTGTGCATGAAGACGCCCGTGCCGTGGCCGGCGGCCGGGTGGGGGAGGTAGGGGGTCACGATGAGGATGTTCACGGCCTCAGGCTCCCCCGCCCGGCCGGAGGCTGTAGCGCACGCGATACCACGCGCCGAGGGCGGCGGCACGGCGGTCAACCCGGTGACCGGGTGATGAGAGCGGTACGCGGAGCGACCGGACTGCCCCCTTCACCGCGTAGTGCCAGGCGTAGAGCGCAAGCACGAGTGTGGCGTACAGCGCGCCGTGGTGCTTGACGAGGTAGCGGCGCGTGCTGATGGACTGGAGCTGAACGTGGCGTTTCCCCCGTTTGCCGTATGAATAGCCTCCCAGGTGGCAGATGCGCGCCTCCGGGACAAAGTGGACCATGCTTCCCCCCGCGGTGCGGACCCGCCGGCACAGATCGACCTCCTCGCAGTAGGCCTCGTACCGCTCGTCGAACAGCCCGATGCGCTCCACCAGCGAGCGCCGGATCATCAGGTCGGCTCCCGTGATGTAACCGACCGGCATCGGGCGTCCGGCGGCCGCACGGGGCGCCACCCCCCGGTTGGGGAGCCCGAGCGCCGGGAACAGGTCGTTCAGGAAAAGCGCATCCGCGAGCGCCTGCGCCAGGGACGGCGGGTCGCCGTACGACACCTGGCTCGACCCGTCGCGGTCCGTAAGCCAGCCGCCGCAGACGCCTACGCCGGGGTTCGCATCGAGATAGTCGGCGAGTATCTTCACCGCATTGTTCAGCAGGAGCGTATCGGAATTGAGCAGGAAGACGTATTGCCCCCGCGCGGCACGCACGCCGTCGTTGTTGGCCCTGACGAATCCGCCGTTGATCGGGCGCACCAGCAGGCGGACCGCCGGGAAGTCGCGCCCGAGCATTGCTGCCGTCTCATCCGTCGATGCGTCGTCGACAACAATGGTCTCGTAATCGATGCCGGCTGTCCGCGCCGCCACCGCGCCGAGGCAGTCGCGGACCAGCTCGATGCCGTTCCAGGTCGTGATGAGTATGGAGACCGCGGGGGCCATGAAGCGCCGGTCACGTTCGGGGGAAGCACGCCTGTGCTGCACGGTGTCCCGGTGGGGGGACCAGGCGCTCCTTCAGGAATAATGCCAGGGGGGCGGGACCGTATCTCGCCAGGGTACACCACAATGATCGCGCCGCGGTCCAGAAGCGACGCTGCCTGATGAGGCTCCGGATGAACACGGTCAGGTAGACGTCCATTCGCACGGGGATCCGCTCGTGAAATCGCGACCGCGCCTCGGCGAAACCCTCCGTGAGGGCAGCCACAATGCACTCCGCGAGATGCGCCGGCTCGCACTCCGTCATTTCCAGGATGTTCCCCGTCGGGAGGCCGAAATGTTCTGCGTCGTGGAGCACCGATGCGAACACCGACGTCCTTCTGCTGAGCAGCTGGATCATGGGGAGGGGCCTCGCCCAGTCCGATGTCGCGAGCCAGGTAATGCCGCTCGAACCCCCGACCAGGAGCGTGCAGTGCCGTGTCAGCTGCGCGTTCTCCCTCAGCGTGAGCACGCTTGCGTCCACGATCCGCGGGTCCGTGCTCGCAACAGGGATATTGGAGGTAAGGATCACGATCGCGTCCGGTACGCGCGCAAGCACCAGCTGCGCAGCAGCGGAGGCAAACGCGGGAGTGAGAAACGTCTGCCGGCTCGCGCCCGCGCATTCAAACAGGATCCGGTGTGCATGGACGTCGACGGCGTGCCCGGTGGTGAATTCCTCCGCGTGGCGCACTTCTTCCTCCGTCAGGCGAACGACCGGCGCGATCGGTACGGTGACGGGGTGCGGGTAGCCGCGGAAGATCGATGCGCGCACTGTGCCGTCAAACCGGGCATAGTTGTCGGGCGGAACCTGCGTCAGGAACACCCGGTCAAACTCTCCCCGGCGCGCACGGGCGCGCGCTTCCCGTGCAAAGGCCGGCCATACGTTCTCGAGGTCTGCCGCAGTCGGCATCGGGTATTCCCATACCTCGTCCACGAAGGGGTTGCCCTTCAGAATGTCGCGGAAGGGGGAGCCCACTGCCCAGGTGAGATGGCAGTCCGGAAAGTCCTGCTTGATCTGCCGGGCCAGGGCCGTCGCGTACAGACAGTCGCCGTTTTTGCCGAGCTGCCCGAGCAGGATGCGCAGGCGTTGCGCTCGTGCCGGGTTGCCGCCAGTCCGCACGCGCGCCTCAGCCGCCCACAATCTCGATGGTGGGAAGCGGGAAGATCATTTTCACGCCCTGCGCGAGCAGCGCTCTCTCGCGCTCGAGGAATTCCTCGCGGAAATGCCACGGCAGGACGAGATAATAGTCGGGCTTCATGCGGCGGGACTGCTCCTCGCTGAGGATGGGGATCTCCGTGCCGAGCGTGAAAGCTCCTTCCTTGTCCGGGTTGCGGTCGGCGGCCGCGTCCACGATCCGGTTATCGATGCCGCACCACTGCAGGAGCGTGTTCCCCTTCGTCGAGGCGCCGTACACGTGGATTTTCTTCCCTTCCTTCTTCAGGCCCCTGAGGAGAGCGCTCAGTTCTTCCCGGTGGACGTTGATGTGGTCCTGGAAATTCCGGTACGGCCTGTCGGTATCCAGGGCGAGATCAAACTCCTGCTGGCGCAGGGCCATCAGCCCGGCGAGATAGTCATCCCGCTTGAAGGCGAAGTTCCCGGCGTGCGTCGCGTAGCACCGGATGCTCCCTCCGTTAATGTCGTTCAACTCGGCCTTGACGATCTTCATCCCCTCCGCGCGGAGCACCTTCTCGATGACCGCGAGACTGTAGTACTCCAGGTGCTCGTGACAAATTGTGTCGTACGAGTTCATCCGGAGCATGGACGGCATGTACGACATCTCAAACACCCAGAGGCCCCCGGGAGAGAGCACCTGACGCACGCCCCGGGTGAAGCCCCGCGGGTCCTCCAGGTCGTAAAACATCGCAATCGACGTTACGATGTCAAACGTACTCCCCGCGGCGACCGTCAGGAGTTCCTGCGAGGGGAAAATATCCTGAATGACGGTGATGCCGGGGCCGGCCTGCTGGGCGACGTCGGACGGATCGATGCCGAACTTCGCGTAGGCCTGGGGGTAACACCTGAGGAGCGTCCCATCGTTGCAGCCGATGTCCAGCACGCGGGCGGCGGGGAGGTTGACCATCGCCACCGCAGCTCCGGCAATCCCCCGGAGGTGCGTCCGCATCGTGTTGTTGGTGCCCGAACGGTACCAGTACGACGAATAGAGGACTTCGGGGGGAACCGTGAACTCCATCTGGAGGAGACCGCAGGCTTTTTCGTCGAGCAGGGGATTGCAGCGCACAAGCACCGTAGGGATCCTGCGCAGGGGAGGCTGCGGTTTTCCGGTCTTGACAAACGAACCCTGGAGGTACTGCTCCCCGAGGTCAATAACCTTGGTGAGAGCAACGGAGCCGCAGATGCGGCAACTGGTGCGGTGGACGAGGTGCATGGAAATCTCCGGGATAAGGACCGTCAGTCGGTGGTGCGGGCTCCCGGCGACGGCGCGAGCAACTTCTGGAATTCGAGGTCGAGCTGATCGATGCATCGCGTCCGTTCGAGGTTGAGCACCGCGAGCTGTTTGACGACGCCGTCCTTCCGGTCGGGAGGGACGCTCTCGAATTCGTAGACCGACTCCTGCACGTGCCACAGCCTGCAGTTGACGTCCGCCAGTTGCGCGAAGATGTCGCCGATGCCGCCGCTGACGTCGGCCACAGGGTTCCCTTCCTTCCGGTACACTTTGTTGGCGGCGAATGTCAGGTGCGCGGAAGGTATCCGTCCCGCGGCCGCGTCGCGAACGTACGCGTCGATCTCCTCCTGCAGCCGCGTCTCCTGCGCGGCGAGGCTCGCCTGCGCGCCGGGATCGGAGGCGTGCCACTGCTTGAGCTTCACGATTGTGAGCTTGTCGCACAGGGTTCCGAGCGTTTCAGCCATCGGCCTTCGAGAGGTTGTTTGGTCGCGTGCCGCCGCGCGTGCGGCGCCTCATGATCAGTGTGGCGTGCGCCCCGGCGTCAGCGGGACCAGATTCCCCGCGCGGTGCCGGCGATGATCCTGCGCGCCTGGATCGGCCACAGGAAGCAGCCGGGCAGGAGCACCGTGCAGATTGCCAGCACCACCCCGGCGCTTCCGAGCCCCAGGCCTGTGGCGAAGAAGATGGCGAGCGGTATTACCGCAAGGGCGGTGAGCGGAGCGACCCAGAGCTGGAGCGTGATTTTCCCCGTGCCGTAGATAAAATACGCAAATAACGTGCTCCACGCAACGATGAGCACATAGGCAGCCATGACCAGCGAGAGTTGGTAGGACACCGTCACGGCGGGACCGACCCAGAAAGCGTACGCAGCGCGCGCGCAGAGCGTCATGACCACGAGCGCCGCGGCGAGAATGACCCAGGCTACCCTGAGCTTTCCCAGCGTCATGGTAATCCACTGCGTATCGCCGCGCGTGTAAGCGTCCGTGAAGGCCGACCAGAACGGCGTGAGGATGACCGTGAATGCCATCAGTGCCACGCCGTAGTACCTGAACGCGATATTGTACGGGACAACCTCCGCGGGACCGTAGAACTGCGTGATCACCACGTTGGACGTCGCGTAGATGACCGTTGCCGCGATCTGGAGCAGAAAGAACTGCGCACCAAGGAGCACCAGCGCCCTGGCCCGGTCCGGGCGCACGAACCGCGGCGAGGGAGCGAGGCCCCGGTACTGTGTGCTGAACAGCAGGAGATTCGCGCCGAGCGGGACCACTGCGGTGGACCCGCTGACCACGAACCCGAGCCAGAACAGGGACCCGGTCCCGAGGCGGGTCAGCGCGTAGACGCCGGCGAGCGCGAGGACGGAGGCAAGAACCTCCAGCAGGTTGCTCATGGCGGGTTTCTGATCCGCCAGGAGCACGGTGCTGATGAGGCCGAACAGCAGCCGGAGGCAGAAGAAAACAAACACGACCGCGGCCAGCCGGTGCAGCTCCTCTTCCATTGCCTGCGGCGTGTTGAGGATGGCAGACCAGTGGAGGAGCGGGTTCACGATGGCAAACGCACCGATGAGCACCGCGATGATCGCCGCGACGCAGGCGTACGTCGTGCTGATCTGCGTGCGGGCGAGGTCGCGGTTGTTGACCGCCACGGCCCTGGCAAATTCGTTCCTCAGTCCGTTGCCGAGCCCGATGTCCATCAGGCTCACCCAGCCGATGATGGAGCTGAGCACGAGCCAGACGCCGTAGCGAGCCTGGTTGAGATAGGAGAGCGTCATCGGGACCAGGAGGAGGTTGATCCCCACGCTGACGCCCCTCAGGAGAAAGAGGGCCACGATGTTTTGCTTTGCCCGCACGCTCCGCGGCGCCCCCTCGAAGAGCCGCCGCCGGACGTACCGTGGGAGGAACCGGCGCATCAGTACCCCCGCCTGGAGACTTTATCGAAATCCGCCTTTGCCATCATGGCCACGAGCTCGGGGAACGTCGTCGAGGGGGACCACCGGAGCGTGCGACGGGCCTTCGACGCGTCCCCCATCAGCACGTCGACCTCCGTCGGGCGGTAGTAGCGGGGAGCAACTTCCACCAGGACCCTGCCTGTGCGCGCCTCCTTCCCCTTCTCGGCGGGACCGCGGCCGCTCCAGCGGAGCTCCATCCCCATCTCCCGGAACGCCAGCATGACGAATTCCCTCACCGAGTGCGTTTCGCCGGTCGCCAGGACGTAATCGTCCGGCGCCTTCTGCTGAAGCATGCGCCACATCCCCTCGCAGTATTCCGGCGCATAGCCCCAGTCGCGTCGCGCCTCCAGGTTGCCGAGTTCCAGCGTCTTCTGCAGTCCCAGCTTGATGCGCGCCGCGGCGAGCGTGATCTTGCGCGTCACGAACCCCTCGCCCCGCCGCGGGGACTCGTGGTTGAAGAGAATGCCGTTGCAGGCGAACAGGCCGTAGGCCTCCCGGTAGTTGACGACAATCCAGTAGCCGTAGAGCTTTGCCACGCCGTACGGACTGCGGGGGTAGAAGGGGGTCCCTTCCTTCTGCGGGGTCTCGCGCACCTTCCCGAAGAGCTCGCTGGTGGACGCCTGGTAGAACCGGGTCTTCACCCCGGTCTCGCGGATAGCGTCAAGGAAGCGGAGCGTGCCCACAGCGTCCACCTGCGCCGTGTACTCCGGGACGTCGAATGACACTTTGACGTGGCTCTGCGCGGCAAGATTGTAGATCTCGTCGGGCGCGATCTTCTCGATCAGGCGGTTGAGGTTGGACGTGTCGGTCACGTCCCCGTAGTGGAGGAAGAGCCGCTTGTCCATCAGGCTCGCGTTCTGGATATAGAGATGATCGATCCTCCCCCGGTTGAAGGAGCTCGAGCGGCGGATAATCCCGTGCACTTCGTAACCCTTCGCCAGCAGCAGCTCGGCCAGGTACGAGCCGTCCTGCCCGGTGATGCCGGAAATGAGCGCAGTTTTCACCCGTTGGTCTCCCAAGTTGAGAATCGTTTCCGCAGGAACTCCCTGATGTCGATCGTCCGGCGGAGCACGCCCGTGGCCGTGAGCGGCACGAAGCGGAGGAGGTACCGGAGCGTGAGCAGCGCGGTCACCAGTGCGGCGAGCGCGTACCCCGCTCCCGCCCCCGTCGCCCCCCAGAAGGGGATGCAGAGGTAAAAGGCGCCCAGCGAGCCCGCCAGCACCTCCAGGCCGAGGAGGAAGGAGAGGCGTGCCTCGCCGAGTCCCATGAGCACGTTCGCACCGATCGAGCCGAGAGGGACGAAAAGGGTGAGGAGCCCGAAGATCCTGAGGATCGGCTCTGCGCCGGCGTAGCGCCCGCCGTACAGGACGTCGACAAGGATGCCCGGGACGGCGACGAAGACAAGCGTCACGGGGAGCAGGCCGACCGTGAGGAAGAGAATGGCCTTCTCGGTCATGGCATTCAGCGAAGCCCTGTTCCCCTGCGACGCGAGGCGCGAGGCGGCAGGGAGGACGAACATCTGCACCACCTGCGCGGCGGTTTCGTAGACGCGGACGAAGACCTTGGCAGAATTGTAGACGGCCACCTGCACCGGACCCGTGAATGCCGAGAGGATGAACGAATCCGCCTTGGTTGAGAAGAGCGAGCTCACGACGTTTCCCAGCGAGTACTTGCCGTAGTCCCACACCTGCCTCACGGCGGCGGCGGGGGGACGCCGCCCGATGCGCAACATTCCTCTTGCGTACCAGAGCCCTGCGAGCGACGAGGCCGAGAGCGACACGAGATTGACCGTCACCATGTCGGCCGCGGTGCCGAACATGTGCGCCCGCGAGGCGACCCAGACCAGCAGCGGTGCGCCCAGGAAGTGGACGGCGTCCGTCCAGAACACCTCCCGCACCTGGAAGCGCGCCTGGAGCAGCGTGAGCGTGAAATTGCGGAAGAACGAGGCGAGGAGCATCGCCGGCACCATCAGGAGGAGGGGGGCCAGTCCCGGCGCATGGAGGGCTCCCGCGGCGGGTGCGGCGAGCGACGCCACGGCGACGGAGGCCGCTGCGACGAAAACGGCGTTGAGCAGGAACGAGGCGCCGACCACGCCCGTCCCTCCCGCACCCTCCTCGGAGGCGAACTTCAGCAATGGCTGCAGCGCGAATGCGGTCGCCAGTCCCGAGATCACCAGGAACACCTCCTGCACGAGGACAAAGTTGCCGAATTCCTCCTCCGGCAGGACGCGGATCACGAGCCACACGTAGCCGAGGCCGTACACCGCAGGCAGCGACTTGTCCGCGAGCCCCCAGATCCCCTTCGCCAGATGCCGGCCGATTTCCATGTCAGCCCCGGCGCCGGCGGAGCAGGTAGCGGAGGGCTGCCGCGGCGTTGACCGCCACGTTCATCCACGGGAACACTCCCCACTGGTACCACGCCGCGTAGCGTGCGAAAAAACGGAAATTGCTGACGAACTTGTTCCGCAGCTTGAACGCGGAGAGGTGGCCCCCCGCGCTGACGGAGACCTTGTGCCAGACGCGCGCGCGTGGCTCGTACACCACGCGGTACCCCGCGCGACGGGCCCGCATACAGAAATCTGCGTCTTCCGAATACATGAAATACGACTCATCGAGCATGCCGACCCTCTCCAGGACCTCCCGGGAGGCCAGGAAGCAGCACCCGGACGCGTAGTCCGTCTCGCGCGGCGCGTCGAACCGGCCGTCGTCGCGCTCCCTGATGCCGCGGTGCCGCATCGTCCCGGTCCAGGGGGAGATTTCCCCCCCGGCGTACCAGATCCGGTCCGGGGAGGCGTGGTAGAGGATCTTCGGCGCCACGATACCCGCGCCGGGCCACGTGCGGAGACACTCCGACAGCGCACGGAGAAACCCCGGGTCCACCGTCGTGTCGTTGTTGAGAAGCATGACCCGGGAGGCGCCCCCTGCTAGGGCCGCGCGAATGCCGGCGTTGTTGCCCCCTGCGAACCGGAGGTTTGCGCCGGTCTCCAGCACGCGCGCGCGGGGAAACTCCCGGCGCAACACCTCCGGCGATCCGTCGCTCGAGCCGTTGTCCACGACCAGCATGACGGCCGTGTCGTCGATGGCGTGCTCGAGCGAATCCAGGCACGCGCGCGTGTCGGCGAGCCCGTTCCAGTTGAGGACGATGACGTATGTGAGCGCGTCCGTCACGGGAGGTCGAGAAGATAAATGACGCCCGAGCAGAGGAACTCCCTGATCACGGGAATGTGCGCGACCGGCCCCGCCCCCACGGGCCGGAGGCCGAACCGCATATGGTTCGGACTGACGATGTACGCCTTCGCCCGGAGGATCCTGAGTCCCTCCCCGGCGGCGATGCGGCGGAACTTCCTCATCCCCATCCTCAGCGTGCCGAGCTTCCGGATCTCGCGCACCACGGAGGGGGACTCGCCCCGGAGCCGGGGGAGGATCACTCCCGGGCCGAACGGGAGCAGGTGGACAAAGGGGAGACGCCCGAGCGGGAATCGGAGGTGTTGCTGGTGCCCGCCGTATGCGGAATACCACGGAGGGAACGTGATGAGGAGTTTTCCCCCGGGGGCGAGATAGCGCGCGAGCTTCGCGATCGAAGCGCTCTTGTCTTCCAGGTGCTCGAACACGTCGTGGAGCGTCACGAGATCGAACCGCCGGTCGCCGAAGGGGGGCACGGGGGCGTACATGTCGCCGGTGACCATTGTGATTGCCCGGTCCCCTTTCAGCCGGAGGCCGTCCGCGACGCGCGATGCCTCGACGTCGAACCCGCGGCAGTCCGCGCCCGCGTCGTACAGGGCGCAGAGTCCTCCTCCCTCCGCGCAGCCGACATCCAGCACGGACGCTCCCCGGGGCTCCACCCCCCAGGAACGCAGGAGCGGAATCAGATACCGTGCCGCCACGTCGTATTCGAACTGCCAGTACTTCTCCAGGTGTCCCGGGGCGTTCATTGCGCGAGCTCCTCCAGCGCCGTCACAAGTGCTTCCCATGAATACCGGTTCTTCTCCGCCGCGACAGCGCGGCGCATACGTTCCCTGTCCGTTGCGGTAAAGTACCGGAGTATCCCTTCTGCCAGCGCCGCTGCCTCGCCGGGAGCCACCACGATCCCCGTCTCACCGTCGTGCACCACCTCTGCGAGCCCGCCGACGTCCGTGGCGATCACCGGAAGGTCGAAGTGGTAGGCAATCTGCGCGATGCCGCTCTGCGTCGCGGAGGTGTACGGAAGGACCGCGGCGTCGCACGCGGAAAAAAAGTACTTCACTTCGTCGTTCGGGAGGTACTCCGAGCGGACTGTCACGGCGCTTTCGAGCGAGAGCCGGCGGATCCGGTCGCGGTACGGCGCCTCGTCGTCATAAAACTCCCCGGCCACGAGCAGGCGCACATCCAGCGTCCCGCGCACGAGTGCCAGCGCATCCAGCAGCACGTCGAGTCCCTTGTAGCGCCTCACGTAGCCGAAGAAGAGGAGCACGTTGCCGCTGCCGAGACCGAGGCGCCGCCGCGCCTCCGCGCGGGACACCGCGTCGCCGAACCCGTGGTAGACCGGATGGGGAACGTACGCGCTCCGCGCTCCGGGGAGGAAGCCGTGCAGTTCTCGCTCGACGGCGCGCGACTGCACCACGAAGGCGTCCGCGGCGCGGAAGGCGTAGCGCGTGAAGGCGCGGTCTCCCGGCCGGCGCTCGTGGGGGATTACGTTGTCGCAGATATAGACCACCCGGGTGCGTGTGCCCCGTTTCGCGATGCGGGCGATCGTCCCGAAACAGGGACCGAAAAACGGGAGCCAGTACTTGAAGACCAGGAGATCCGGGTGGCGGCGCCGGATCCGGCGCCCGGCCGCGAGCCAGGTCAGCGGATTGACCGAATCCACGATTGCCTCGCCCGGCACACGGAAGCTCTCCGCGGCCCCCTCCTCGCGCTGCGTGCGGCCCGGAAACAGGAACGCGGGATACTGGCGGGAGAACGTCACGAGATCGACGTCGTGCCGCCGCGCAAGCGCGCGGTAGAGGAGCGCAACATAGTGCGCGATCCCTCCGCGCAGCGGCCAGGCCGTGCCCACGATCGTGATCTTCACGCGCCTTCCTCCCGGCGTGCGAGGATGAGAAGCGATAGCCCGAAGGGGAGCGATGCGCGGGGGAGGACCCAGCGTTCCAGGCGGAACGTCTCGCGGAGCGCGGCGTTCAGGGTCCGCGCGGGAATCCTCAAATCGTCCGTCCCGTCCGTTG
Organism: Bacteroidota bacterium; assembly: GCA_035516035.1. Classification (GTDB taxonomy): domain Bacteria; phylum Bacteroidota; class Ignavibacteria; order UBA10030; family UBA6906; genus Fen-1273. The sequence goes on from DATJAS010000108.1 coordinate 83,505, forward strand.
CCGACGAGCGCGCCGCGACCCGGCGGATCCAGGCTACGGGAAAGAGGAGGCAGTTCAGGAACGTCAGGTGCTCGATCCTGAACCCGGCGCCCCTCACCACGCGCGCGAGCGCGGCGCGCGTATAGCGCCGCTTGTGGTGGAGTATCTCGTCGTACCTGCTCCAGAGCGACGGGAACGCTGGCACGGTGATCAGGACGTGGCCCCCCTCGGCAAGGAGCGCGCGCGCCGCGCGGAGCAGTGCGGCATCATCCTCCACGTGCTCGACCATGTCGAGCATCGTGATGAGATCGAACGGGGGGGAGGAGGGGTATGTCTCGAGC
>DATJAS010000109.1:0-20319 GCA_035516035.1 Bacteroidota bacterium
GCCGGTGGTCACGGGTCGAATGTTGCCTCCCACATTCGTCGAGGACTCGCTGAGCGCCGTGTGGCGCGGCACCCGGGTGGCCGGACTCCACACGCTTACCGTCACGCTCGATCCGGCGGGACGCATCGCGGAGGTGACGAAGGCCAACAACAGCGCGTCCATCGTCCAGCAGGTGTACGGCAATGCCATGGAACAGGTGCGCCCGCTGGAGAACATGGTTGTTTCCCCGGGCCCGCAGGCTCTCTGGGTGACCGATCCTGCAGGCGCGGACTCGCTGCCGATCCAGGTCATGTTCGAAATCGATACGACTGCGACGTTCTCGTCCCCCTTTAAGACTGCGTCGGGGGCGCTGAACACGGGACCGGTCGCGGTCCAATGGACAACGCCTTCGATTCCGGACGGCCGGGTCTGCTGGTGGAGGGTCAGGACGTCCGCCTCCGGGATACCGGGACCGTGGCAGACGTTTACGTTCTCAACGTCCTCCTCCGCCCCCGCTCTGCCCGTTGTCCGATGGCGCGAGAACGCCCGCGGACTGTTCGCTTCCGGATCGGCAGTGCAAACCGTGGTCACAGATTCCGGTGTCATCATCGGCCGGCTCACTCCTGTGGCCATCTCGGTGCACTCCGTCGGCGCCCGGGCGAACGCCGCAACCGGAGACTATAGCACGCTCAGCGCCGACGGGAATACGCTGAGTGGCTACCCCTGGCTCGTGGGGAACGGATTTCTCTGTGGCGTCGTCGACGATGTGACGGGCATTCCCGTCCTCCGGTCATTCGACACGCCGTCAGCCTCGTCGCTCTCTGATAGCATGGCCGCGTTTATCGGCACAGCTCACACGGGAAACTACGTCTGCGTCACCGTTGTGACCGATGGCGCCACGAATGTAACGCCGGCCCTGCGCACGGCGCTGAAATCGCTCGGGAGCACGCTCATAGACTCGGTCAGACCCGGCGATGCCTGGTCGCTCATCGCACGCGTGGGAGGGGGGGTGCAGCTTCCGCTCGAGCGCCGGAGCACGGCTGCGACAACGTCGGACAGCATTGCAGCAACGAACTACTTCGCTTTTCCCTCCGGGACATTTGCCGGTCCTCCCTGGCCGGTGCCGCAGCGCCTGGATGCATTTCGCTGGTCTGCGGGCACTCCCGGGGCTACCACGGCGGCCCGCGTAGTCCTGCTCGGGGTTCGTTCCGGGGGAGCGGCTGATACGCTCCGCCAGATACTCTCAGACAGCACGTCTGTAGGCCTGTCCGGATTGAACCAGGCCATTCTCGACACGTCATACACCGCCTTCAGAGCCGAGGCGCTGCTCTCCACTTCGGACACAAGGTTCACACCGCTGGTTCGCGACTGGTCGGCGGACGTTGAGCCACCCGCGGACATCGCCGTGAGTGGCCGGACACTCACGGCCTCCCGGGTGGCCGTGAGAGCCGGGGGGACCAATACCGTGAGCGCCACCGTTTACAATATCGGGTATCGTCGGGTCGACAGCGCGCGTGCAGTCCTGTCGGTGCGGATGCCGGACAGATCGCTCAGACCGATAGCCTACGCCATGGTCGACAGCATCAGCGCAGGGGGTTCGCAGGTTGTCCAGATCCCCTTCTCGGCGGGGGGACTGGGTGCACAGGCGGTGCTCCAGGTGCGCGTGAATCCTTTACCCGGAGTCAGGGATCTCATCGCGGATAACAATGCCGCGTTTATCACCGTCGCGGTGAACGGGTACGTGCCGCTCGGCGGTACGGTGCGCCTCTTTGCCGACGGCATCCAGCTGATGAACGGGGATTACGTGGCCACGAGGCCGAAAATTCTCGTCCAGCTTGACAATCTCACGGGGGTCGGAAGCAGCCCACCGGAGGTCGACCTCTTCGTTGACAACGTCCTGGTGACGGGCGCGACCTCGGCTGCGATTGCGGGCAGCCCGGGGCTTGCCGGCAACCCCACGTTCTCCCCAGTGCTCGCAGACGGCATGCATGAGCTGAAAGTGCGGGTGACGCAGCTCGATGCGTCGGGGACGGTGGATTCGGTCACGCAGGGACTGGCGGTGAACGTGAGCGGCCAGACCCGGATCCTCCAGATGTTCAATTACCCCGATCCCTTCCGCGCGGATACCTGGTTCACGTTCGTTCTGACGGGAGACGCCGCGCCCGAGGGTCTGGTGATAAGGATCTACACGGTGAAGGGGAGAAAGATCCGGGAACTGAAGCCCCTCCCCGGGACGCTCCAGGTGGGATTTAACAGGATCTACTGGGATGGGAGGGATGCGGACGGCGACGATGTCGCCAATGGCTACTATCTCTACCAGGTGGAGGTGACCGGCGGCGGCAAATCACTCACCGCAACCGGGAAACTCGCCCGTGTGCGGTGAGTGATTCGCGTCCTTCGTGCGTCAGGCCTGGCTGGCTGCGCGGGGGAGTTCTTCCTCGTCGCGTTTGAGGAGCTTCCAGATCGTCCGCTCGGAGAGGGAGATGCTGTAGTTCTCCTCGAGGTAAGCCCGGAGCCTCCGCTGACCGTATCCGGTTTCTTCCCGGGCGCGCCTGAGCAGCTCGACGTGCTCGGGCCTCGTCGCACGGGGAAAATGATGCGGCCGGCGGGAGCGGTCGGTCAGGCTTGTACTGTCTCCCTTCGATTCCTGGAAGCGTTTGAGCCACTTGTAAAACGTCTTCCTGCTGATGCCGAACCTGTTGCAGACGGCCTGCGCGTTTCCGGATTCCTTGTATGCCATCATCCAGGCAAGCCGGGGGTGAAGCGACCCGCTGCGGAGCGGGTCCTCCTGGCTCTGGCCCAATCCTGCCGGACTTGTATTCGGGTGTTCCAACTCTGCCGTGTTTTCCATGACACTCATTGCATCACTACCTGTGCCAGAACAAGCCCTGAAATTCCCCCGCGGGCAAAATCGCGCGTGGAATGAGATTTTCCGCTCCTTTTCAACGCGTCGGCCTCCCTGCGGGGGACGCACGAGGGGAACACGATGACGTTTTTTCCCCCGAAGGAGGGCTGTTTTGTAGATTTTTCACACTACTTCCGCGCATTCGCTGAACTTAGGAGGAAGAAGGGAACCAGCACTTCAGGTACCTCTCATGAGTCGCATGCGCACAAGCGAATCACGCTCCTCCTGGCGGCGCTCCTCTGTGTCATTTCCCGGGCCGGCGCACAGTCAACTGCAGCGGACATACGGGGGACGATCACGGACAGTGCGAACGGAGAGAGAATCCCCGGCGCGAACGTGATCGTGGAAGGAACAGGGCGGGGATGGGTGACAAACGTGAACGGCTTCTACCTTATTGCCGCGATCCCGCACGGGACACAGAGCGTGACGGCGAGCGCAGTCGGGTACTGGCCGAAAACGCTTCCGGTGAACGTCTCGGGGTCGGAGCCCATCACGCTCGACATCGTGCTCGTCCCCAGGGTGATCGAGACGGGCGAAGTGACCGTTGAAGGAGAGCGCTCAGGCGGAGGGGCAGGAACGGACCCCAGCCTCCACCTCGTCACCGTCCGCCGGCTCGAGGAAATCCCCTCGGCCGCCCAGGGGGACCTCTTCCGTTCGATGCAGCTTCTGCCCGGGGTCGGTGCGACGTCCGACGTGAACGCGAAGTTCTACGTCAGGGGCGGGGCCGCGGACCAGAACCTGGTTCTGCTGGACGGCATGAAGCTGTTTAACCCGTTCCACGCGTACGGGAGTTTCGGCGTGCTCGACCCGTCGATCATCAAATCGGCGGAGATCTATACGGGCGCATTCCCCGCCACGTACGGCGACCGGCTCTCCTCCGTGGTCAGCGTGACCACGCGCGACGGCAACAGGATGAATCTCTCGGGCAACGCCGGGATCAATTTCCTCTCCGGCAATTTCGGCCTGGAAGGACCGGTCATGGGTGACAATAGCTGGCTCATCAGCGGGCGGAAATCGCTCTTTCCCGGGACGCTGGAGAAGCTGGTTCCCACGTCTGTCCCCACCTCGTTCGACGACCTCTTCTTCAAGGGGACAATCGGCAGCGCGTCCCAGCGGCTCGGCGTGCGCGGCTTTATTAATGAGGACAATGTCACGCCGGACGACCCCGTGCAGCCCGATTACGCCTGGCGGAGCGCCGCCTACGCCGCCGACTACTCGGGCCTGCTCACGGACCGCATCTACATGGACGTGACGCTGAACTACTCCACGTCGGAGATCCGCCGGACGGCGGGCCCTGCCTCGCCGGTTCCCGATGCTTCCTCACGCATCACCGACCTGACGCTGCGCGGGGAATTCGACGCATACCAGGAGAACCAGAGCCACTACATGTTCGGGTTCGAATCCTCCTTCCCCTCGATCGACGACGTCCTTCCCACCAGGGCGGGCATCGAGCTTCCGTACGACGACAGCGAGGGAGAGCTCTGGTTCTGGGTGAGGTACCTTGCCTCGGTCGGTCCGCTGGGGATTGACGCCGGTTTTCACACGGAGCTGAGCGTGATCAGCGCCGCAATACTCGGCAGCGAGGGAATACCCCTGCGGCGGATCCTCCAGCCTCGCCTCGCACTCTCGCTCGCGCTCGATGAATCGTGGTCCGTCAAAGCAGCCTACGGCGTGTACACGCAGAACATCATCGCGATCAGCAATGAAGACGACCTGATCTCCCTGTTCGACGCCTGGCTCTACCTGCCGGATGCGCTTCGCCCCGAGGAAGCTGATCACTACGTGCTGGGCCTGGAGGGGAGCCTCACGCGGCGCCTGTCGCTCAGCGTCCAGGGGTACGTGAAGGACTACAAGTCGATCGCGCTCTACAACCCCGACAAGATCTTCCCCGCGGACCCGGACTACATTGCCGGCACGGGTCTCTCCTCGGGGATCGAGACGCTCGTCCGGTACGCCGCACCCGCGTTCGACCTCTATGCATCATATGCGCTCTCCCGCGCGCGCGTGAGCGTTGACGATCTCACGTACGCCCCCCGCTACGACCAAACGCACGCGGTGAAGGCGATGGGCGTCCTGCATCTTACGCCGGCGCTCGATGTGACGCTCCGCTGGGAATACGGGAGCGGGTACCCCTACACGCAGAATGCGGGATGGTACACCCCCCTTTCGCTCGACGGCATAGGCACCGATCCATTCCCCTCGGGGGAGGGGGAGCCGACGCGCGTGCTGGGGGAGAAAAACGCCGCCCGCCTCCCCGCCTACCACAGGCTGGATGCGTCAGTCTCGTTCCGCTTCAGCCTGGGGGCGCTCAGGGGGAGCGCGGGTGTGAATTGCCTCAACGTGGAGAATGCCCGGAACATCCTTTACTATGACCGTACCACGGGGAAGACCGACTACATGTTGCCGTTCTTTCCCTCGGCGTTCACAACAGTGGAGTTTTGAGCGTGAGACGACCGGCGTGGGGAATGCTCATGGCAGGGCTCATCGCGGCGGGGTGCAACCAGCCCTTCGAGCCCGACGGTGGGTACGATGCCCGGCTCGTGGTCTACGCCGTTCTTGCTTCGCCGCAGGACACGCAATACGTGAGGATCGGGCGCACGTCGACGACGGGAGAAACAATCGACGTGGCAGGGGCGACCGCGGAGATCATACCCGCAAACGGTGATCCTCCGGTCCAGCTTCGCGACACTCTGGTCATGCACGGGGATGGGGCGGGAGGGACCGCGCCGTACCATGTCTACGCGGCCTACAACTTTACGCCGAAATCGCGCGTGGCGTACCGCGTGAGCGTAGCCTCGGCCGGAAGCGGAACGGCGGGAGCCACGGCCGTGGGACTCGGGCCCGCGGATGCGACGCTGGAGTATCCCGGGGGGATCTCGGTACCGGACTCGCTCCTGGTGGTGTCAAGTTTTGCGTCGCCCCTTGGCGCGTTCGTGGTGCATCTCTACCTGGACTACCAGGTGACGGCGGGGGGGAATGTGAGCGGGGGAAGCGCCGAGGTGCCCGTGGGGACGTCCGTCGATGCGGCAGGCAACGTGAGCCCGGTCTATCCGGCGTTCGCGCGCGTCCCCGCCGGCCTGGGAACCGCCACGACGTCCAGTGCGTACAGTGGCGCCATGTACCGCATGGCGCTGGCCGGAGTCGTCAATGCACACCCTGAGGGGAGCGTCACGGTGACAGAGATCCGGTACACGGTGTCGCAGATCGACGACGCGCTCTATGATTACTTCTACGTCCGCAACGGGCCCCCGGACACGGGTACGCTCAGGCTCGACACCCCCGAATTCACGGATGTGACCGGCGGCCTGGGGGTGATCGGGTGCATGCAGATCATCACGCGCACCGTCCCTGTCGCACACTAGTCTCCGGCCCGTGAGGCTTTCCTGTGCTCAGCCCCCGGGTCCCCGCTGCTCGATCTTCGCCCACGTATCGCGGAGCGTCACCGTCCTGTTGAAGACGGGCGCCCCCGGCTTTGAATCCTTCAGGTCCGCGCAAAAATAGCCGAGCCGTTCAAACTGGAACGAGTCGCCGGGGCCGGCGCTTCGGAGCATCGGCTCGACCTTGCAGGAGGCCAGCACCTGGAGTGAGCCGGGATTGATATTGGCAAGAAACCCGCCCGGCGCGTCCCCTTCCTCCGGGTTCTCCCTGTTAAAGAGCCTGTCGTAGAGACGCACTTCCGCGGTTGCGGCGTGTGCGGCGGCCACCCAGTGAATCGTCACCTTCGCTTTCCTGTCGGCGCGCGCCCCTCCGGGGCGGGTCTCGGGGTCGTACGTGCAGTGTATCTCCGTGACCGCTCCGGCCCCGTCCTTCACCACTTTGTCGCACCGGACGATATACCCGCCGCGAAGGCGGACTTCCTTCCCGGGCGAGAGGCGGTGGTACTTCGGGGGGGGAACCTCGCGGAAATCGTCCTGTTCGATGTAGAGATCCCGCGCGAAGGGGACCGTGCGTGTGCCCGCAGCGGGATCCTCCGGGTTGTTCATGACTGAAAGTTCCTCGGATTTCCCCTCCGGGTAGTTCGTGATCACGACCTTCAAGGGGCGGAGGACCGCCATCGCGCGCTGCGCCCGGCGGTTGAGATCCTCCCTGATGCTCCACTCAAGCAGCGCCACGTCGATGATGCTGTCCTTCTTGGAGACGCCGATCTTCTCGCAGAACGCCCGTATCGCCTCAGGCGTGTATCCCCTCCGGCGGTACCCGGCGATCGTGGGCATGCGCGGGTCATCCCAGCCGGAAACAGCCCCTTCCTGTACGAGCTGCCGGAGCTTCCGCTTGCTCAGGAGCGTATAGCTGAGGTTGAGGCGGGCAAACTCGATTTGCTGTGGGTGGTGGACACCCAGGGATTCCAGGAACCAGTCGTACAGGGGCCTGTGGTTCTCGAACTCCAGGGTGCAGATGGAGTGCGTGATCCCCTCGATCGAATCCTCGAGTCCGTGCGCCCAGTCGTACGTCGGGTAGATGGCCCACGCGTCACCCTGCCTGTGGTGCCTCTGGTGGAGGATCCTGTACATGACCGGGTCGCGCAGGTTCATGTTGGGGGAGGCCATGTCGATTTTCGCGCGGAGCGTCTTGGCGCCGTCGGGGAATTCCCCGATGCGCATCCGCTCGAAGAGGTCGAGATTTTCTTCGACGCTCCGCGAGCGGTAGGGGCTCTCCTTCCCCGGTTCCGTGAGCGTGCCCCGCGTGGCGCGGATCTCGTCCGCGTTCAGGTCGCAGACAAACGCTTTTCCCTTCCGGATCAGGTCCACGGCCCAGCCGTGCATCTGGCGGAAATAGTCGGACGCGAAGTAGACCGTGCCGGCCGTGCTCCCGGCGATCCACCTCACGTCGGCCACGATGGAATCGACGTATTCCTGCTCCTCTTTTTCGGGGTTGGTGTCGTCGAACCTGAGGTTGCAGACGCCCCCGTTCTCGGCGGCGATGCCGTAGTTCAGGTTGATCGACTTGGCATGCCCGATATGGAGATAGCCGTTGGGTTCCGGGGGGAAACGGGTGCAGACGCGTCCGCCGTACTTGTTCGTCTTTATGTCCTCCGCGACGATGTCGCGGATGAAATCTGTGCGTTCTTCCGTTGGCATGGCGTGGGAGGGAAGTGTCCGGCAAATTAAGAACTAAGAATTCAGAATTCTGAATTCTTAATTCGCAAGCCCCGATTGTGCGGGGCTTGCGAGCGGAGAGGGAGGGATTCGAACCCTCGATAGACTTACGCCTATACTAGTTTTCGAGACTAGCGCCTTCAACCGCTCGGCCACCTCTCCGGAACATGGAGTGCACAGAATGTATGGAAAAAACGGGGAAGCTTCAAGGCCGGGCGGGATCGCGTCGTTGAGAGCAGATCGCTTCGCGGAGAACGCTCGCGATGACGGAGGGCGTCACTTGCGTCTCCCTGTGAAATTCTTATACTATTCATATGGACTCATCCCCCTTCAGCAGTCAGGAACACGACAGCTGCGGAGTCGGCTTTGTTGCCACGCGCAGCGGCGCGTGCTCGCACGACATCCTCCAGGAGGCCCTCAACGCTCTCCGCTGCGTGGAGCACAGGGGCGCGTGCGGGGCTGACCTGGTCACGGGCGACGGCTCCGGGATCATGGCGGACATCCCCTTCGACCTGCTTGGCTACAGGCGGGGAGAGGTCGCGGTTGCCACGCTCTTCATGCCTCCCGCGGAAGAGAGGATGCGCCTGTCGCTGGAGATATTCGAAAAGACATTCCTCTTCTACGGCCTGGAAATCGCGGGCTACCGGGAGATCCCGGTCGACCGCTCCGTCCTCGGCGAGGAGGCGCTCCGCTCCATCCCCGCCATGCGGCACGCGATCATCCGCCGCCCGCGCCACTGCCGGACGGACGCCTCGTTCGACCGGCTCCTCTACACCGCCAAGCAGGCGGTGCGCAGCAAGCACTCGGAACAGGGGATCAACAAGGAGTTCTTTTTCACATCCCTTTCCGGGACGACGATCGTCTACAAGGCGCTCACGCGGGCAGGGGCGCTGGACAGGTTCTACCTGGACCTGAACGACCCGCGCTTCGTGACGCGCTTCGCGCTCTTCCACCGGCGCTTCAGCACGAACACGCGGACCTCCTGGGACAAGGCCCAGCCTTTCCGCCTGATCGCGCACAACGGCGAGATCAACACGATCGCCGGCAACCGCTCGCGCGCCTTCTCCAGGGAGAAGTCGCTCGGCCTCGCGCAGGACCAGCTCGTCACGCATTCCGGGATCAGCGATTCGGGGAGCCTGAACGAGATGGTCGAAGCGCTCATGAACCGGAGCAGCATCCCCCAGATCGAAGACATCCTGGCGATCATGATGCCCCCGGCCCACGGGCAGAACGATTTTTACAAGTTCTGGAGCCGCGCCATGGAGCCGTGGGACGGACCGGCCATCATCATGTATTCGGACGGGCGGAGCATCGGCGCGCGGCTGGACAGGAACGGGTTCCGCCCCTCGCGCTGGGCGGTGACGGACGGGACGTTTTACCTCTCGTCGGAAGCCGGGGCGTTTGCCATCGATGAGTCGCGGATCAGGGAAAAGGGGATCCTCCACGCCGGCACAGGCGTCAAGGTGGACCTGGTCACCGGGCGCATCCACTTCCGCGATCCGAGCCTCTCCCGCGAAAACCGCGACGCCCGGTTCGACCCGCGCACGATCCCGGTGGGGAGCATCAGCGCGCCCGACCGGGGGGAACCCGTCACGGCGTTCCGGAAGACGCTCTTCACGCTGACGCAGGAGGAGCTTGAGCGGATCGTCTACCCGATGGCGGCGGAAGGAAAGGAGCCGATCGGGTCGATGGGGGATACCGCGCGGCCGAACGTCTTTTCGTCGGAACCGCGTCCGTTCTTCGACTACTTCTACCAGAACTTCGCGCAGGTGACGAACCCGCCCCTGGATTACCTCCGCGAGAAGAACATCACGGACCTCCGTGTCTTCCTGGGCCGGCGGCCCAACATCTTTTTCGCCAAGGACCTCGTTCCGCTGCAGGAGGCGCTCGAGCTGCCGGGGCCCGTCCTGAGCCTGGCGCAGATGCGCTACATCGAGGCCCTGAGCCACAAGCGGCCGTCGCAGTCGCATATCATCCCGCTCATATTCCCGATGGTGTTCGAGCGGGAGGCGGGCGTCCGGGGATTCCGGCCGGCCGTCGACGCGCTGGCGCAGGCTGTGCTGCAGGGCGTCGACAGAGGCGCGAGCGTGATCATCCTGAGCGATGAAGGGGCGGATTACGAGCACCCGCCGATCCCTGGCCTGATAGGCCTGCGCGCGGTGGTGCGGGCGCTCAACGAGTCCGGGCTGCGCCTGCAGACGTCGATCGTAGTCCATACGGGAGAGGCGCGGACGCCGCACCACATCGCCGCATTGATCTCGTTCGGCGCGTCGGCCGTCTGCCCCTACCTCGCGCTGGAGATCGTGCGCAACGACGACCACGAGTCCTTCCGTCGCCTGAGCCCCGAGGTCCGCGAGCGGAACTACCTGGGCGCGCTCGAGTCGGGCCTGCTGAAGATCATGTCCAAGAGCGGCATATCGGTCGTGCAGAGCTACATGAGCGCCAAGCTCTTCACCGCCATCGGGCTGGGGGCGGAGCTGATGGACAACTTCTTCCCCGGCAGCACGACCCCGCTGGGGGGCATCGGCTACGACGAGCTGGCGCAGGACATCCTGGAGAAGACCGCGCTGGCCACGCTGGAAGAATACCGCGACCGCCTCCTGAACACGTACCAGTTCCGCGAGCACACGCGGGGGCAGACGGGCGAGAAGCACGCAATGACCGCGGCCCGCGCCGGCGTGGTGCACAAAATGGTGAAAGACGAGGCCGCGGGGGATGACGGCGGGGATCTGTACAGGCAGTACCTGGCGATGGGGAAGGAATCGGAGCCGGTGAACATCCGGCACCTCTTCGACATCGCGCCGGCGGGACCCCCGGTCTCCCCTGGTGACGTCGAGCCCGCCCCGGGCATTCTGGCCAGGTTCGGCTCTGGTGCGATGTCGTTCGGCGCTGTGAGCGCCGAGAGCCAGCGCGACGTGATCCTCGCGATGCGGAGCATCGGGGGCAGGAGCAACAGCGGCGAGGGGGGAGAGAACCCGTATTACGAGCGGGAGGGGATCAGCGCCACGACGAAACAGGTTGCCTCCGCCAGGTTCGGCGTCACGGCGGAGTATCTCCTGGCGGGCCGGGAGCTGCAGATCAAGATCGCGCAGGGAGCGAAGCCCGGCGAAGGGGGACAGCTCATGGGCGTCAAGGTGGATGCGGACATCGCCCGCGCGCGGCGCTCGCTGCCACACGTGGACCTCATCTCGCCTCCCCCGCTGCACGACGTGTACAGCATCGAGGACCTGAAGGAGCTTATCTACGAGCTGAAGCAGGTGCACCCGGAGGCGAAGGTGAGCGTGAAGCTCGTCTCCGGGTCCGGGATCGGAACGATCGCCGTCGGCTCCGTGAAGGCGGGGGCGGACATCCTCTACATCGCCGGCGGAGACGGAGGGACAGGGGCCGCGACGCTGGGATCGATGAAGCACGCCGGGCTCCCGTGGGAGTTCGGGCTTATGGAGGCGCACCGTGCGCTCTGCGAGAACGGGCTCAGGGGGAGCGTGGAGCTGCGCACGGACGGAGGCCTCTCGACCGGGAAGGACGTCGTCATTGCTGCGATCCTGGGAGCCGAAGGGTACGACTTCGGGAAGCTCCTCCTTGTGGCCGAAGGCTGCATCATGGCGCGGATCTGCGAGAAGAACACGTGTCCCACGGGGATCGCAACGCACGATCCGAAATTCAAGGCAAAGTACAAGGGGCGCCCGGAATACGTTGCCCGGCTGCTCAGGATCATCGCCGCCGACGCGCGCAGGATACTTGCCGGACTGGGAGTGCGCCGGCTCCAGGACATCGTCGGGAGGACGGATCTCCTGCGCGTCGCGCCTGCGCACGCGGAATTCGTCACGCAGCGAAAGCTCAGCGTCGATTTCTTTACCGGCGGGCCCCCGATGCCGATCCCGGCACGCGTTGCTCCCTCCGGTGATGCGGTAGGCGAGCTGAACAGGCGTATACTGAACGACGCGATCCCATCGCTCGGATCGGGGAAGCCGCTCGCGCTTTCGTACCGGGTCAGCACGGCGGACCGCGGCGTCCTGGCGACGCTTTCCGGGGAAATCGCCCGGCGGTGGCATGCCTCGCGCATTGCGGGCGGGCCTCAACCGGAAGCCGAACGGATCCGCGTCGAATTCAACGGGAGCGCCGGGCAGGGGTTCTGCGTCTTCCTTGTGGACGGCATGCACGTCGTGCTCAACGGCGAAGCAAACGACTCCGTCTGCAAATCGATGTCGGGGGGGGAGGTGGTGATCCGCCCGGAGGGGGCCTACACGGGAAATCCGGCCGAGAGCGCGATCATCGGCCACTGCGCCCTCTACGGGGCGACAGGCGGAGCGCTCTTTGTCCACGGGCTCGCGGGGGACAGGTTCGGCGTCCGCAACAGCGGCGCAGTTGCCGTGGTCGAGGGGACCGGGCTTCACGCGTGCGAATACATGACGCGCGGAATTATCGCCATCCTGGGCCCCGTCTCACACAACGTCGGGGCGGGAATGACCGGCGGCGCGGTCTACCTGAGGCGCGACCAGGCGGCGATGGTGAACACGGGGTACATCATCCCGCGCGACCTGGTCGACGGCGACAGGATGGAGCTGCACGAGCTTGTCAGGAGGTACTGGGAGGAGACTTCCAGCGACCGCGCCCGCGCGATACTCGCGGGGGAGGACGACGTGAACGAGCTCTATTTCAAGTGCGTGCCGAGGCCGAGGGATTGAGACGAAAAATTCCTCTTGACAAACGGACGTTGACGCACTATATTGAAATATTATGAAAGTGGGCACGGTCCATACTTTTTCATCTGTCACGAACGCCGGCTGGTGGTGGCATCATCGTGATCTCCCTGGTGAAGCAGTGAGGACCTGACGCCACACGCAGTTGTCGAAACTCAACCCTCCCTGGTTCGCCAGGGGGGGTTTTTTATTGACCGGAGGCGCATGATTTCACTCGAGGAGTTCACACGGCTCTCGGCCGGGGCGAACTGCATTCCGCTCGTCCGCACGCGGCTGGCCGACCTGCACACACCCGTCTCCGCCTACCTTGCGCTGCGCGAGGGGGGGAAAAGCTCGTTCCTCTTCGAGAGCGTGGAGCGGGACGAGAAGATCGGGAGGTTCTCGTTTGTCGGCGTCGATCCGCTCCGGATGATACGGGCCCGCAAGGGAACCGTCGAAATCACGGGCCCGTCGGGGACCAGCTCGCGCCGCGAGAGCATATTTGACGCGCTGGAGAGGGAGTCAGCGGAGTTCCGGCAGCCGGAGGCCGCTCTGAGCGATGGGTTCATGGGGGGGTTCGTCGGCTATATCGGCTATCCCGCCGTGGCGCACCTGGAGAATCTCCGGCTCCATGCTCCCGGCGAAGGGGAAGAAGACGAGGCTGTCCTCGGCCTCTTCGGGTCGCTCCTCCGTTTCGATCACAGCCGGCAGGTGGTCACGCTCGTCCACAACGTCTTCCTGGACGGGACATCCTCTCCGGCGGAGGCCTACCGCCGGGGACGCCAGGCCCTGGATGCGCTGGAACTCAGGCTCCTCCGCGCGGCCCCCGCTCCCCAGTCATTTTCCTACGATGCCGCAGGCAGGACGGAGTCGGTGAACGAGGAGGCCTACACGCACGCGGTCGAGAAGGCGAAATCACACATCACCGAGGGGGACATTTTCCAGGTCGTCCTCTCCAGGAGGATCAGCTTCCCGTGCGCCGGCGACCTCTTCTCCGTCTACCGCGCGCTCCGCATGATCAACCCCTCCCCCTATCTCTTCTTCATCGATTTCGGACAGACGCAGCTTGCGGGCTCCTCGCCGGAAGTCCTGGTGAGGGTGACCGGGAAGACCGTCGAGGTGCTCCCCATCGCGGGGACACGGCCGCGGGGGGAGAGCGGCGAGGAAGACGCCGTGATGGAGGAGGAGCTGCTCCGCGACGAGAAGGAGCTGGCCGAACACGTCATGCTGGTCGACCTCGGCAGGAACGACGTGGGCCGGATCAGCGCATTCGGGAGCGTCCACGTCCCCGTCTTCAAGCGCGTAGAGCGGTACTCCCATGTCATGCACATCGTCTCCGAAGTCCGCGGGACGCTCCGCGAAGGGGCGGGGGCGCTGGAAGCGCTCAGGGCGTGCTTCCCCGCGGGAACCGTGTCGGGGGCGCCGAAAGTGCGCGCGATGGAGATCATCAACGACCTGGAGCCTGTCTCGCGCGGCGCATACGCGGGCGCGGTCGGGTACATCGGGCTGAACGGTTCGCTCGACACGTGCATCGCGATCAGGACGATCATCCGGCACGGCGCCCGCCTCTCGCTCCAGGCGGGGGCGGGGATCGTGGCGGATTCCGTGCCCGCGCGCGAGTACCGGGAAACCGTCAACAAGGCGCGGGCGCTGATGGAGGCCGTGGAAGGAGCGTCGCGGGGTCTCCTCTCGCTGGGCGTCGGGGAATGAAGGGAGGGAGCAGGGCATGATACTCGTGATCGACAACTACGATTCGTTCACGTACAACCTCGTGCAGCTCGTGGGGGGGATCGCAGGGGAGATCCGGGTCGAGCGGAACGACCGCATGACGCTCGATGAGATCGCCGCCGCGGCGCCGACGCACATCATCCTCTCGCCGGGGCCGGGGCGGCCGGAAGATGCGGGAGTCACGGTGGACCTCATACGCCGGTTCGCGCCGACTGTGCCGATCCTCGGCGTCTGCCTGGGACACCAGGCGATCGGCGTCGCGTTCGGCGGGCGCGTGGTCCACGCCCCCGCGCTGATGCACGGGAGGACGTCGGCCGTCTATCACAACGGGGATGCGCTCTTCCGGGGAGTCGGCAATCCCACTGTGGCGACGCGCTACCATTCGCTCGTCATCTCGGCCGAGGGATTCCCCGCCGAGCTGGAAAAAATCGGCGAGACCGCGGACGGCGTCATCATGGCGGTCAGGCACCGTTCGTACCCGACGGTCGGCGTCCAGTTCCACCCTGAATCGATACTCACGCAGGACGGGGAGACGATGATACGCAACTGGCTGGAGGTGCACACATGACAATGAAACAGTACATCGAAAAGTGCCTGGCGGGCGAACACCTGAGCGCGGACGAGGCCGCAGGGGCGCTGGAGCTGATCATGACGGACCAGGCGTCCGAGTCACAGATCGCGGGGCTGCTGGTGGCCCTCCGCGCCAAAGGGGAGACCGTGGATGAGCTGGTGGGGTTCGCCAGGACGATGCGGGAGAAATCCGTCAAGGTGAAGGCGGAAGACCCGCATGCAATCGATATGTGCGGGACGGGAGGAGACGGCCTCGGCACGTTCAATATCTCGACGCTCGCCTCTCTCGTGGCCGCGGGGGCGGGCGTCACGGTGGCAAAACACGGGAACCGCTC
Organism: Bacteroidota bacterium; assembly: GCA_035516035.1. Lineage (GTDB taxonomy): Bacteria > Bacteroidota > Ignavibacteria > UBA10030 > UBA6906 > Fen-1273. Next base: position 15,293 of record DATJAS010000109.1, read on the forward strand.
GGTCTCGAGCCGGAGCGGGAGCGCCGATCTCTTGAAGGCGCTGGGGGTGAACATCTCGCTGCCGCCGGAGCGGGCGGGGGACTGCCTGAACGCCGTGGGCGTCAGCTTCCTTTTTGCACCCCTGTTCCACCCGGCGATGAAATATGCGGCGAAGACGAGGGCCGACCTGGGAGTCAGGACGATATTCAACCTTCTCGGTCCCATCACGAACCCCGCCGGCGTGCGCAAACAGCTTATCGGCACGTTCCGCGAGGACGTGGCGACGCGGCTCGCCGAGGCGATCGGGCGGCTCGCCACGGAGCGCGCCTGCGTCGTGCACAGCAACGACGGGATGGACGAGGTGGGTGTCTCGGGATCGACGGCAGTCTTCGAAGTCGGGGGCGGGGGGCCTGTGAAGAAATACACGGTCACCGCCCGGACGTTCGGACTCCCGGAGCGGCCCGGGTCCTCCGTGGTCGGGGGGACGCCGGAGGAAAACGCAGGCATCGCGATGCGCGTGCTGGAGAAAGACCCGGGGCCTCACCGCGACGTGGTGGTCGCAAACGCGGCGTTCGGCATCTACGTTGCCGGGAAGGCGCAAAACCTGGAGGAGGGGAGCGCGATGGCGGCCGAATCCATCGACTCCGGCCGGGCCCTGGCGTCGCTCCGCCGGCTTGTGGAATACACGAACAGGCCGTGAATTTCCTGCGGGACATACTCGCCGTCACGCGCCGTGACGTGGAGGTGCGGAAGAAGAGGATTCCCCTCGAAGCGATCCGTGAGCGCCCCCTCTACGCCCGCGCACGCCGCTCTCTCAGGCGGGCCCTCTCCCTGCGCTCTCCCGCGGTGATCGCGGAGGTCAAGAAGGCTTCCCCGTCGCGGGGATTGATTGCGCGCGCGTTCGATCCCCGCGCGCTTGCCCGGGCCTACGCCTGGGGAGGAGCCTCCGCGATCTCGGTGCTGACAGAGGAACGGCATTTTCTCGGTTCGCTGGGAGACATTGAGGCGGTGCGAGGCGAGGTGGATCTTCCGATACTCAGGAAGGACTTTGTGATCGACAAGTACCAGGTGGAAGAGGCAAGAGGGGCAGGTGCGGATGCCATCCTCCTGATTGCCGCGGCGCTCTCAGCGGGAGAGCTCGGCGACCTCATGGGAGCGGCTGCCGGTCTCGGCCTGGAGTGCCTCGTGGAAATCCACTCGGCCGAAGAGCTTGAGCGCGTGCTCGACCTCCGGCCCGGGCTCATCGGGATCAACAACCGTGACCTCGTCACGTTCAGGACGGATATCGGGCTCTCGGCCCGGCTGGCGGGGGCCGTACCGCAGGGGACGCTCTGCGTGAGCGAGAGCGGCATACGGAGCAGGGAGGATATCGATGCGCTCCGCCGCGCCGGCATCGGCGGGTTCCTGGTGGGGGAGCACCTGATGCGCTCCGGCGACCCGGAGACTGCGCTCAGGCTTCTCCTGGAGGAGGGGGAATGATACGCGTCAAGATCTGCGGCATCACGCGCATGGAGGATGCGATGGCCGCGGCCGAGGAGGGAGCATCCGCGCTCGGGTTCATTTTCTTTCCACCGAGCCCCCGGTACATTGACTCCCGGGGGGCCGCCGCCATCATACGGGAGATCCCTCCTTTTGTCACGCCCGTCGGCGTGTTCGTCAATGAGACCCGGGAGGAGATCCTCCGCACGATCGACGCCACGGGGATACGCTGCCTCCAGCTCCATGGCGACGAATTGCCGGAGGACACCGCGGGGTACGATGTTCCCGTCATCAAGTCATTCCGCGTCGGTGACGGGTTTGACGTTGCGGCGATGGCTCCCTACCGGGCCGCTGCGTATCTCCTCGACGCCTCCGCCCCCGGGATGTACGGGGGAACGGGAAAGACGTTTGACTGGCGCGTGGCGCGCCGGGCCTCAGAGACGATGCGGATCATCCTCAGCGGCGGGATCTCCCCGGAGAACGTGGCGCGGGCGGCAGCCGAAGTGATGCCGTATGCGGTCGACCTGAGCAGCGGCGTCGAATCGGCGCCGGGAATCAAGGACAGGCGGAAAATCAGGGAGCTGTTTGAGCGCCTGAAGGGCGTGCCGGCTCCCCGCCCATCGTGACAGGACCGGAGACCCGATGCTGATACTGATGAAGAAGGACGCCTCACCCGGCGACATCGCCCGCGTGAGCGAGAAGATCCGCTCGATGGGATATAGCGCTCACGAGATCCCCGGGGCGCAGAGGATGGCCATCGGGATCACGGGGAACAGGGACAAGATCAACCCCGAGATATTCGCCGCGATGAGCGGCGTTGATCAGGCCATCCCCGTCTCCCGCCCCTACAAGCTGGCCGCAAGGGACGCGCGGAGCGAGAATTCGGAGATCCGCGTCGACGGGGAGGTGATCGGGGGGCGGGAGCTTGCGATCATCGCCGGCCCCTGTTCGGTGGAGAGCTGGGAACAGCTCATCACGACGGCAAGGGCGGTGAAGGCTGCGGGAGGGAAGTTTCTCCGGGGGGGAGCGTTCAAGCCCCGGACGTCCCCCTACGCGTTCCAGGGAATGAAGGAAGAGGGGCTCGTCCTGCTCCGCGAGGCGAAGGCGGAAACGGGGCTCAGGATCGTCACGGAGGCGAAGGACGTCCTCACGCTCAATGCCGTGGCCGAGGTGGCTGACCTGATCCAGATCGGGGCCCGCAACATGAGCAACTTCACGCTTCTTGAGGCGGCGGGGGAGCTGCGCACCCCCATACTCCTCAAGCGCGGGATCTCCTCGACGATCGAAGAGCTTCTCATGGCCGCCGAGTACATCCTGGCGCGCGGCAACATGAACGTGATCCTCTGCGAGCGGGGGATCAGGACGTTTGAACCCTCGACACGCTACACGCTCGACCTCAACGCGGTCCCCGTGGTGAAGAAGCTCTCCCACCTGCCGATCATCGTCGATCCGAGCCACGGCATCGGGATGTGGGAAGGAGTGGGGGCGATGGCCATGGCGGCAATTGCCGCGGGGGCGGACGGTCTCATGATCGAGATCCATCCCAACCCCGGGGAGGCCCTCTCCGACGGGTACCAGTCGCTGAAGCTTGAGCGCTTCATCGAACTCATGCAGCGCGTGCGCGCGCTCGCAGCCGTGATGGACAGGAGCGTTGCGCCGGGAGACATGCCATGAATGCAGACCTGGCACGAGCCCTTGCCACTCGCCCTGACGCACGGGGCTATTTCGGCGAGTACGGAGGTCAGTTCGTCCCCGAGACGCTCATTCCCGCACTGAGGGAGCTCGAGGCGATGTACGCCGCCGCGCGCCGGGATCACGCGTTCCAGGCGGAACTCGCCGGGCTCCTCTCCTCGTATGCGGGGAGGCCCACTCCGCTGACGTTTGCCGCCCGGCTGACGGCCCACTACGGCGGGGGGAAGATTTACCTCAAGAGGGAAGACCTCTGCCACACCGGCGCGCACAAGATCAATAACACGCTTGGGCAGATTCTCCTTGCCGTCCGCTCAGGGAAGAAGCGGATCATCGCGGAGACGGGGGCGGGACAGCACGGCGTGGCCACGGCAACGGTTGCGGCAAAGATGGGGCTTGACTGCTGCGTCTATATGGGAGAAGAGGACGTCCGCCGCCAGCACCTCAACGTGAGGCGGATGGAGATGCTCGGCGCGACGGTGATCACCGTCCGCACGGGGAGCCGGACGCTCAAGGACGCAACCAGCGAGGCGATCCGCGACTGGGTCTCCAATGTCAATGATACATTCTACATTATCGGTTCAGTCGTGGGTCCGCACCCCTACCCGATGATGGTGAGGGATTTCCAGTCCGTGATCGGGCTGGAGGTGCGCTCTCAGCTCCGGGATGCCGAAAGAAAAGGCCCCGATCACCTGCTCGCCTGCGTGGGGGGGGGGAGCAACGCGATCGGCCTCTTCCACCCCTTCCTGAAGACGGGTGCAGTGATGACGGGGGTCGAAGCGGCAGGGGAAGGTCTTGAGACCGCCCGCCACGCCGCCACGCTGAGCGCGGGAAGGCCGGGCGTGCTCCACGGTTCGCTGAGCTACCTGCTGCAGGATGCGGAGGGACAGGTCCGGCTCGCCCATTCGATATCGGCCGGCCTCGACTATCCCGGGGTCGGCCCTGAACACAGCGCGCTGAAAGACGCGGGGAGGGTCCTTTACGCCGCGGTCACGGACGCGGAAGCGCTCCGCGCCGCACGGCTCCTGGCACGAACGGAGGGGATCATCCCCGCGCTGGAGACCGCGCACGCGCTCGCGTACCTGGAGACGCTTATCCCTTCGACGCGCAAGGATCAGACGGTGGTGGTCTGTCTCTCCGGGAGAGGCGACAAGGACATGGAAACGTACGCCGCGGGGGGATCATGAAGGAGAACCGCCTGGTCTCGCGGCTCGCGGCGCTCGGCGAGCGGAAGCGGAAGGCGCTCGCCCTGTTCCTCACGGCGGGTTTCCCGGCGGCGGAATCCACCCCCGCACTCGCAACTGCGCTCGCCTCAGCCGGCGCGGATATCATCGAGCTGGGCATGCCCTTCTCCGATCCCCTGGCCGACGGACCCGTGATACAGGAGAGCTCTGCGCGTTCGCTCGCGAACGGGACGACCGTACGAACGGTACTCCGCGATGTCCGCAGGATACGCTCGTCTTCGGACGTCCCGCTCGTCCTCATGGGATACGTGAACCCGATACTGAGCTACGGGCCCGGGAAATTCTTCGCGGAGTGCGCGGCGTGCGGCGTCGACGGCGTGATACTCCCCGAAATCACGCTCGAGGAGCGTGACCGGTTCTCCGCGGCGATTGAGGCCGGCGGCCTCTGCAATATTCTCCTGGTGGCTCCCACGACACCCGCAGAACGGGTGCGCGCGATCGATGAGGCGAGCAGGGGTTTTCTCTACTGCGTCTCCACGACGGGCGTGACCGGGGAAGGGGGAAAGCGCGCGCCCGGGGATTTCATTCCACGCGTCAAGGCCGCTGCGGCCCGGAATCCCGTCCTCGTGGGCTTCGGCATCTCGACGCCGGAGGATGCCCTTCGTGCTTCGGCCGCGAGCGACGGCGTCATTATCG
>DATJAS010000110.1:0-5340 GCA_035516035.1 Bacteroidota bacterium
ACGTGAAAGTGCAGGACCGGGATCGCCGCAAATCCCTGGGTCCCGCCGTACGGCACAGGCACCGCGCCGGCGGGACTGACCGACCCGTTCGGACCGGCGCTGGAGAGAATCGTGTCCCGGTTGATCGCGAAGACGGCCCGGATCGTATGGTTGGCAACAACGTTCGTGAACGTGTATCCTGCGAGGGAGTCCGTCCGCGCCCCGTCGACCTGTATTGTATCGACATGATAGTGTGCGGCCGGTGTGACCGCGAACCGTTGCATCCCCCCGACCGGCACTGTCACCGCTCCCGCGGGAGCAATGGTGCCGTTTGGACCCGCACTTGCGGTGATGGTAAGCGGGAGGTCCCCGGTGATCTGGACGTCAAGGTATCCCGAGCGGTAGTACGGGTCGTCCGAGTTCACTTCGTAAATGCCGTGCAGCGCAATCACGTTATCCCCGGTTTTCACCAGTGACGCGGGGACACTGAACACAAACGTGCCGGGGGCCGCACAACTGTCGCCGTCCCGGACGCCTCCCGAAATGTCTGTGCCATTCAGGAACACCTGGACCTGGTTTTCAAGCGCAAGCGCCACCTTCACGTTCAGGGCGCCGGCAGGAACCGTGAAGTGCCGCCGCACGAGCATGTCCTGGGAAGCCGGCCACACGACCTTGATATGGGCCGTATCGTTCATGGGGCAGGCGGGCGCACCGGGAGGGTTGACCGCACCGAACGCAGCGGTGCCCGTCGTCCACGCGGCGTCGTTGAATGTCGCCGTCGCAAATGTCTTGATCACGCTCGCGTTGGGTTTGACGACCTGGTACTTGTATCCCGCTGAGCGGTAGGGCATCAGGATCGCTCCTGGCTGGGCGTCGGCCAAAAACGGCAAGGCCACAAGCATGGTGGAAACGAGTAGCCAACTCCTCATCATAAACACTCCTCCCCCGGTGTGTGAACTGGATTCGTGCGCGGGACCTCGCGCATGCTATTGCTTCTGGGTCGATCGGGTGATGGCATTTTTGACCGCGGAAGCCACATCCGCAAGCGGGCGATTCCCTACGAACGCGCTTCCCGTGCGCTCGTCTTTCGTCACATTGAGTTTTCCCCCCGGGCCCCCGCTGACGGTGTAGTTGCCCCTTGCGTCCTTCTGAACGAATACGAGCACATCTTCGTCTTTGCGGAATGTCGCCGTGTGGCTGTATATCTCACCGACGCCGTCGACTTCACCGCCGGGGACAAGTATGTTCAGCGGACCCCCCTGGTTCCCTTTGAGATAGGAGTCGACCGCCAGCGTCACCGTGGTAAATATTCTCGAATGATCGGCATTCCAGTGAGGCGCAAGCAGGCTTACCCGGCCGACGGCGACGACATCGGCCCGTGCCGCGAGTTCTTCGGGCGTTGCTTCACGGGTCTGCGCGCGAGCTACCGTGCCAGGAAGCACGACGAGAGTGGCCAGCATACATGCAATCATGTGTGAAACGGAGCGCGTCATGGGCAGGATCTCCTTATTGACGTCGATTGGAATGGCAAGCGTGCGCGGCGCAGGAAAGGCCCTGCGGGCTGAGACGTTGGTAAACATGAGAAGGAAGAAATTGAAGGGGATGCCGGCGAGCGGCGGTCTGCGGAATGCGCGCATGACAGCCGGCCCGCGATTCGGGTGAGAGGTGTGCCGGCACAGATACATGCACGCTTGAGGCGTTCAGGTGTGTGTGAGGAAAAGAACAGACCCAATAACTTGACAATCATACTGAAACACGCATGCATTGTCAAGTTGGGGTTGCCGCACATTCGCCGAGACGGATCAAGATGTTGATTTATGCCACATGCCGAACGAGAGGTTTGTGCTGTTGAGCAGGCGGATTTCCTGCGATGACCCGCAGATGTGCGCGGGGGTATTTCGTTTTTGCCTCTGCCATCGTATCTTGTAGGCAGGTTGCCACGCCTGCGACACCGCAGTCATTGTATTTCGTAACGACAGGGGAGCACTTCAATGAACCTTCCTGGGTACGCGTTTATTGACGGAAAGATCGTCCCCTATGCCGATGCACGAGTGGGGGTCCTCACGCACGGACTGAACTACGGCACCGCCGTCTTCGGGGGAATCAGGGCCTACTGGAACGACGACGAGGGAGAGCTGTTCATCTTCAGGCCCGTCGATCACTTCCGCCGGTTCCTCCAGTCCACGTCGCTCCTGAGGATGGAGCTCCCGTATACGCCAGAGGCGCTCGCCCGGAGCACTGTCGATCTTCTCCAGTCGGAGGGACTGAAGACGGACTGCTACGTGCGCCCGCTCGCCTTTTACGGCGACGAAATCATCGGCGTCAGGCTCCACAACCTGCACCCGCGCGTGGCCATTACCGCCGTCCCGTTCGGGCTCTACGTCGAGAACGACGAAAATGCCCACTGCACGATTTCTTCCTGGCGCCGTGTGGACGACAATATGATCCCGGCCCGGGGAAAAATAGCAGGCGCATACGTCAACTCGGCGCTGGCGAAATCGGACGCGCAGCTTGCCGGGTTCGACGAGGCGATCGTGCTGAGCGAGGACGGGCACGTGTCCGAAGGCTCGGCCGAGAACATTTTCCTCGTTCGGAACGGGCAGGTGGTGACCCCCCCCATTTCGGCAAATATCCTGGAGGGGATCACGCGCCGGATGGTCATCGCGCTCCTGAGGGAAGAGATGGGGCTGGAGGTGGTCGAACGCCCCGTCGACCGAACGGAACTTTTCCTCGCCGACGAGGTCTTCTTCACCGGGACCGGCGTCCAGATCATCGCCGTGACGAGGATCGACTTCCGTTCGATCGGGACGGGAAAGATGGGAAACGTGGTGAGGCAGCTCAGGGAGCTCTACTTTAACATCGTCCGCGGGCGCGTCGTGCGCTACCGCCAGCATTGCGTGCCGGTCTACGGCAAGGGAACGGCGCTCAAGGCCGCCCCCCTGCCGTCGATGGAACGGAGGAAGTAGTCCTACTTTCCCTCTGCGCCAAGGAGCCCGTAGCGCGAGAGGAACTCGTGGATCGCCTGGTACGCCCCTGAGAGCTCCTCCCGGGAGAACCCCCCGTGCTTTCCTCCCGGGACGGTGAGGAGCCTGTTGGGGACTCCCGCATCGGTGAGCGCCCGGTGAAGCCGGACGGCCTGCGTGTAGGGGACCAGCTGGTCGTTGTCGCCGTGTATCGTCAGCACGGGGGGAAGTCCCGCCCGGACATACGTGAGAGGAGAGACCCTCGCGGCCACTGCGTCCCTGTCGGGAAGGCTCCCCAGCCAGTTCACCGCATAACTCTTCCGGTTCGGACCCGCGAGCAGCTCTTTCACGTCCGTAATCCCGAACCAGTTCACGATCGCCGCCACTTTCATGGTGGGAAGGGCGTCGTCCCATTCTTTCGGCGCATCGAACCCCGCCGCCGCGTCCAGCATCCCCGTCATCAGCGCGAGGTGCCCGCCGGCGGAGCCTCCCGTCACGACGATGCGCGTCGTGTCAAACCCGTACTGCTTCGCGTTCTCATACACCCAGCGGAGCGCAAGGCGGCAATCCTCGACCGCCGCCGGCGGAGGCGCCACGCGCGCCAGCCGGTATTCCACGTTCACGACATGAAACCCCATCGCGAACCAGGGAAGGAGATCAAAGAGCGCCCCCTCCTTCGTACCCCCGACCCATCCCCCCCCGTGGATGTAGATTACCGTCGGCGCCACCGCGCCGCGGGGATTCCTGTAGTAGACGTCGAGCTTGCATTCGTGGTCGCTGGCCACGCTGTACGTCACGTTGGGCGCCGTGCCGTACTCCAGCTTGAGGTCGACTGTCCAGGCCGGCGCCCCCGTCTGCGCGCGGAGCGCCGGTGCACAGAGAAGGAAAAGGACCAGAAGTGCGCGTTTCATCATGTGTGCTCCCTGTCTCGTATGTGGATGGCTATGGACGGGCGAGGAGCGAAGCGGCGGAATCGATCAGCCCGCTTGCCCGCTCCAGCACGCGCGCGGCCACGACGATCTGTTCACCCGCCTCTTTCCACTGCCTGGTCTCGATCGCCTCACGCACGCCGGGAAGCGTCTTCACGCCGTAGCCCGTATATTTCCCCGGGGCGTAAATCTCGTGGACGTACCAGGGCCTCCCGGGCAGCCCTTCCGCCGTGGTGAGCGATCGTTCGAACCCCATGTAGAGGCGGTCGAGCGCCCGGCAGGCCGGCTCGGCCGGCGCGCGGCCAGCCCGGCAGAGCGCGCCGGAGGCCTCGACGAACCGGGCCGTGCTCCTCTGGAGGCGGTCCACGGCGTTCTCCAGGGGGGCGAAATCGAGATGCGGAACGGGGTCCTTCAGTGGCGGGTCGACCCACGTCTCCGTCGGGTCGGCGGCGAGCGCAAACGCTTTTTCCCTGATTTCCCTGTTTGTCTCGTCGGTCTCCGTGCGCATGTCATCCGTCAGCTTGATCACCTCACGGACATAGCGGCCGATCGTCTCCGTGAAGTCGCCGAACTCAAACGGGAGGACCGGGGCATCCGCCAGCCGGAGCACCATCCTGCCAGCCGTGCGCGCGAGCACGATGCCGTAGACGAAGCCGGGATCGCCGAACCTCGTGTAGTGCTCGAACGAATCGTAGACCGAGTGATACGACCCGCCGCCGTTCTCGCCGCCGTAGCCGAGGTTCAGCGCGGCGACGCCGATGTGCTGCAGGAACGGCGAATAGTCCGACCCGGAGCCGAGGGCGTCGATCCGGAGATCGCCCCTGTCCTGGATCTCCTTCCGCTCCCCTGCCGCTGCGTGGAGGAGCGTGAACGCCCTGAGCCGGGCCCACACGCTCGCGTGCGTCTCCGGGTCTTCCACGGTGCGCGCGACGCCGTTCACGAATCTTTCCAGCGTGTGCGATCCACCGACGGAGAGGAAGCCCCTGCCGTTCCCGTCCGAATTGATATAGACCGCGGCCTTCCGCTCCAACTCCGCCTGGTGCGTCTCCACCCACTCGGTTGATCCGAGAAGCCCCGGCTCCTCCCCGTCCCAGACGCAGTAGACGATCGACCGCGCGGGGCGCCATGAACCCCGGGCCAGAACGCCGACGGCGCGCGCCTCCTCCATGAGCGCCACGAGCCCGCTCAGCGGGTCGGCGGCGCCGCACACCCACGCGTCCTGGTGATTGCCCCGCACGATCCACTCGTCCGGCCGCGCGGCGCCCGGGAGGACGGCGATCACGTCCCGGATCGGCGCCATGTCCCACGCGCTCGCAACCTGCAGGTGCACGGTCGCGGGTCCGGGGCCGCAGTGATACGTGATCGGGAGGGCGCCCCGCCACGCCGCAGGCGCCACGGGTCCCCCGAGCGCCGTAAGGAGCGGAAGCGCGTCGGCGTAGGAAACCGGGAGGACCGGGATCGTGGTGATC
>DATJAS010000111.1:0-7013 GCA_035516035.1 Bacteroidota bacterium
CTGGTCCGGGTCGCATTCCACGATATCGTCGTCCTGGAGCGACGCGCGCAGCTCGACCGCGTGCATCCGCGCGTGATGGTTCATCAGGAGGACACACCGCTCGATGAGCGGCCCCATGTGCACCTGCTGGAACGCAACTCCCCGCTGGCGGGCGAATACCAGGAGGTTCTTGACGATGTTTCCGCACCGGAGCGCCTCGTCCGCCATGAGCTTCAGATCCTCGGTCATCGAGCGCGCATCCTCCGGGGGAAGTCCGAACCGCTGTACCCGTTTCATCAGGAGCCGGGCGAACGTGAGGATGCCCTCGAGCGGATTGTTGAGCTCGTGGGCGACGCTGGAGGCGAGGTTCCCCAGCGAGGCCATTTTTTCCACGCCCACCATCTGCCGGTGCGCGCGCTCCAGGTCCGCCGTCTTTTCACGGACCTTCTGCTCGAGCGTTTCCGACCACGCGGTGATCTCTGAACGCGCGCGGGCCAGCTCGTGCGTCATGGAATTGAACGTCCCGGCCAGCACGCCCAGCTCGTCCCGCGAAGCCGCGGGGAGCCGCTGCGTGAGATCCCCGGACGTCACCATGCGCATCCCCTCGGTGAGGCGGCTCACGGGACGGCGGACCACGAGCCAGATGAACCCCCCCGAGACGAGTCCGACCAGGAGCGCCGCGGCGAGCGACGCGCTCAGCAGCTCGCGCCGCGCGTCGGCCAGGCGCTCGTCGGCCTGCGCCAGCGACATCTTGACGTCGAGCACGCCCAGGATAGTCCGGGACGCGGGATGCGCGTGGCAATCCGCTTCCGAGCACTGGGGCTCGTTCCTGATCGGCGTGATGAGACCCATCACCCTGTGCCCGTCCGGCGCGGTGAAGAGCCGGGAGAGCTCCTGCGAGGGACTCCGCGGGTTGGCCAGGTTATTCCCCGCGTGGCAACTCACGCACGCCTCCGCATTCATGTCCACAGTCGTGTGGAGCTCCGACGGGATCGTGCTGTAGGCCACCTCTCCCGTCTTGCTGTAGACGCGTATTCCCTCGATCCCCGGCTCGCCGGCCATCGCCGCGAGTATCCCGTCCACGTCGGCATTCCGGTTGAACATCATGCTGTGCCTGGTCGCCCGGCGTATCATCTCGCTCACGCGCACCGCGCTCGACTGGACGTTTTCCTTCAGCGCGGATTCCTGGACACGGAGGAGGGCGTACGTGAGGAGGGCGAGGACAATGGTCTGCACCGACACGATCAGCAGGAATAGCCTGAACGCGATGGTTCTGGTGATGCTCATGGGGGTGCGCTCACTCGCACGGTAATTGCCGCGGGGCAATTTTCACAAATCATGCCATGGCATGAACTACGCGACTGATCAAATTGACAGATTTTTTACCGATTGCGGAGGTGTAACGAGAATTGAGGCGTTGAGGATTCCTACGGGTAAGAAGGTGTGTTGCAAAATTGAACAAAAAAGGGGGGCAGTAGCCCCCCGGTAGAATTCCGAATTCTGAGTTCAGAGCTCTGAATTCAGAATGGAATTCTGAATAAGTTCAGGCTCTTCCTCCATATGCGGCGCCTCTCCGAACACATTGAAGTACTTCGCGACGAATGCAAAGGCCGTGAAACCGAACGCCGCAAGGCCGAGCGTGACCGCCAGTTCCTGGAACGAGGGGACGTAGAGCCGGTCGGGCCAGTGCTCCATGCTCGTGATCGCGGTGTTCATCCGGTGCGCCACGAACCCGAGGAGCACCAGCGCGGCCGAATAAAAGAGCCCCGTCCTGCTCTCGCGGACCCTCCTGACGAGAAGGAGGCCGAAGGGAAGAAGGACGCCCAGGAGGATCTCGACAAGGAACATGGCGCTCTGGTACGTCGGCATGAAGACGTAGCGGAGCGCGTCACGGCTCATCAGGTCCTGCACGCGCACCGTGAAATAGAGGGCGAGCACGACGACGATGACGCGGCCCAGCTCGGAGAGGAGCGGCAGCTCCACCTCGCGGCCGAACGCGCGCGAGGAGAGAAACGACTCGACGATCGTCATGGCGAGGCCCGCGGCCACGCAGGAGATGATGAAGAGGAAGGGAATGATGTTCGAATACCAGAGAGGGTGCATCCTCCCCGGGATGATCAGGAACAGCGACCCGAGCGACGACTGGTGAAGCGTCGAGAGGATGACACCGAGGATCACGAGCGGGATGGTGATCGCCCTGATGACCCTGAGCGTGCGGTGGAGCCGGAATCGCTCCAGGACGACGGGGCTGAATTCAAGGGCCAGCACGGTGGTGTAGAGCATCACGCACCACGCGACCTCGAACATGACCGAGTGGGGATTCCACATGATGATGGCGTGCCAGATCGCCCACGGCCGTCCGAGGTCGGCCATCAGTCCCGCGATCACCAGCAGGTACCCCAGGAACGCCGTCAGGATCGTGGGGCGCAGGATCGGCCTGAACCGTTCGATGCGGAAGATGTAGACCGTCGCGGCAATCGTGAACCCTCCCGCGGCGAGACCGACGCCGACGAGGATGTCGAACCCGATCCAGATCCCCCAGGGAAACGTGTCCTTCAGATTGGTCGTGGCACCAAGCCCGAGCGCGTAGCGCTCCACGGCCGCCCCTGCACCGAGGGCCATCAGCACGATGGCGACGGATTTCCAGAAGGTGAGCTTCAATGCGCCGGCAAGATTCATGCTCGCACCTCGCTTTCCCGGGAGACCTGTTTCCCCGCGCGGCGCTCTTCGGCTTCGAAGCGGGCCACTTCAGCCCTCCGCGCGGTGATCCAGTTGATGCCGAACAGGAGCACGCCCGCTGCCACGGCATATTTGGGCACCTGCGAGAGCACGCGCCACGACAGGTCAGGGATCGGCTCCCGGGGAACATTCATGGGGAACCCGAGCTTCTCGAACGGGATCGCGGAGAGGAAGAGCACGGACGTCCCTCCCGCCTCGCTCAGCCCGTAGATGTAGTCGATGTAGGAACCTGGGGTGGCGTCGATCCGCGAGCGCGCCTCCCTGATGAGGTCGTCCCTGTCGCCGAACACCGTCGCCCCGGCCGGGCACGCCTCCGCGCACGCAGTCTGGCGGCCGGCGGCGACCCGCTCGTAGCACATGCGGCATTTCTGGATCTTCGGCGCAAGGCTCCCCCATTCGTAGCGTGGCACCTCGAACGGGCAGGCCTGCATGCAGTACCTGCACCCGATGCACTTCGATTCGTCGTACAGCACAGCCCCGGTCTCCATCTTCCTGAACGCCCCCACCAGGCACGCAGAGACGCACGTCGGCTCGTTGCAGTGCATGCAGAGGCGACGGACGAAGACGGTCCCGTCGTTGAAGCTCCTGAGAAACGTGTAGTGCGTGGCCGAGAGATCGGTGGCCTCGTCCTGCGGGAGGTTGTTCGCCTCCGCACACGCCTGCTCGCACGCGTGGCACCCCACGCACCTGGTGATATCGATCAAGAGACCCTTCGGTTTCATCGTCACACTCTCCTCTCACTCTCCGTCGGCCGGCATTGCGGCGCCGATCGACGTGAAGCGGCGCTCGAACTCGCGCCACACCGCTGCGTCACAGTGCATGAGCGCTCCTTCCACAAGCTCGCCGCCGTCGGGGAGCGAAGGGGAGAGCGCGCCGTGCGCCGCGGCGGTGAGGAACTCGCGCGCCGAAGCGAGCTGCCCGGCGAGCCACGCCCTCGCTCTCTCGCCCGTCAGGGCGGGCATGGCAGAGCGCCGCCGGTCCGGGGCGATCCTCAGCAGCCAGCCGCCGCCGTAGGGGTCCATCCGCGCCAGGGCGGGATTGTCCACGAGGCGCCTGTTCACCTCCAGGACCCTTCCCTGCACGGGGGATGCAAAACGGATGTGCCGCCCGCCGCGGGCGAGGGCGAACGAAGGGCTCCCGGGGGAGACCGTTGCGCCCGCGTCGGGGAGCATCACCGAGGAGGCTGCGCCCACGATGCGGGCGATGAATTCGTCCACGCCGACCAGCACCCCCTCCTTCTCCTCTTTCACCCATGTGTGGTTCGGCGCGAGCAGGAACCCCGCCGGGGGACCCGCCGGGAGGGCTTCGCCTGCGGCCGAACGCCGGGCGCGGGACCTCTGGACGAACCCCTCCAGGGCGAGAAATGTCACGATCATGCTGAGCATCAATATCACGGTCATCGTCGTATCTCCTGTTATTTCGTACGGACGTCGGACAGAAAGAATGTGTTCACCAGCCGCTCCCACTCCTCGTCCGAGCAACGGTCGCCCAGGTTGGTCATCATGGTGCCGCCGTCCTGGTACATCAGTGCGGGAGTGCCCGAGAAGAAACCGGCAAGCTGGCTGCGGACTGCATCGAGCCACTGCTGCGCCGGCTTTCCGGTGAGGAGGTTGTGGAGCTGCGCGTTCAGCCGCCGGGGGCGGACCCTGATCAGCCACCCGTCGCCGTAGGGGGAATCCCCGATAAGGGAGGGTGTCGCCAGGACCATTTCGTTCTTCCCCACCACGCGCCCGCTCACGGGAGAGATGAGAGGCACCGTGCGCGAGCCGTGCCGGACGCTCATCGCGATCTCCCCCTGCCTCACGTTCCTCAGCAAGCGAGGAAGCTCGACGCCGTCGACCGGACCGATGAGCGCGGCTGCGAAGTCGTCGATACCGACAAGGACTTCCCCGTCCGGCGTTTCCCTGACCCACGTATGTCCCGGGTGCATGTAGCGCTTCACAAATACCGCCGGGGCCATCGCCGGCTTCTTCCGCCGCAGAGCCGAAGCGATCAGCAGTATGATCACGGTCGTCAAGGCGAGTATGGCTGACATTTCTTTATCCTTCCTGTAGTTTCCTGACTGCTCCGTCATGTTTCAGTATTCGTGCCAGAATGCTGATTAGCGAGTGATGAATTTTTCAGGCGCGTGAACGACTGAAGATCAATCAGTTAGCGGAAAACGAACCGATTTGGCTGCAATTCCAACAGATTGTTAACAAAGAACAAAGTTGCATTCCTCAACAGCCCCCCGGACTCTCAATGGCTTGTATGCTTGCAACTCCCAATATCGCTGTGAGTTGAGTTTATTGTGGAAACTTTCAGCGCCTATGTTGCAACTCGCAACACATCGCCGTCCCAAATTCTCCAATCTGTTTCTACTTTTGGGAATGCTTCTCCTGGCAATCTCAGCACATCAACAGGGCCCTGGAGAGGGAAAATGTCAAAGCAGTGTTTAAATCATTTAAACCCCAAGTCCATCTGGCATTCTCCTGAGGTGCAGGACCGGTTTTCTGGCACGGCTGGTGCACATCCTTGCGCAACGCGCACATTCCCCTGATGCGTCTCGACAGGCGTGCGCCTTGTAAGTTCACGCAAAACCTAATAATTTGAGTACACAATATTCCAGCCACATCGTGAGGAAGGTATGTCAGAGTATGTAAAGAGCCTCATCGCTCAGGTGAAGGCGAAGAATCCGAACGAACCGGAATTCCACCAGGCAGTCCAGGAGGTCGCCGAATCGCTCGATGTTGTGCTCGAACGGCACCCCGAATACAGGGCGGCGAAGATCCTCGAGCGCATGGTCGAACCCGAGCGCGTGGTCATGTTCCGCGTCCCGTGGACTGACGACCAGGGGGAAATCCACATCAACCGCGGCTTCCGCGTGCAGATGAACAGCGCAATCGGTCCCTACAAGGGGGGGCTCCGCTTTCACCCCTCGGTGCACCTCGGCATATTGAAATTCCTCGCGTTTGAACAGGTGTTCAAAAACAGCCTCACGTCGCTCCCGATGGGGGGAGGCAAGGGAGGCTCCGACTTCGACCCCAAGGGGAAGAGCGACGGCGAGGTGATGAGGTTCTGCCAGAGCTTCATGACGGAGCTGTTCAGGCATATCGGCCCCGACATCGACGTCCCCGCGGGAGATATCGGCGTCGGGGGGAGGGAGATCGGGTTCCTCTTCGGGCAGTACAAGCGCCTGACGAAGGAGTTTTCCGGGGTCCTCACGGGGAAGGGGATGAACTGGGGTGGATCGCTCATCCGGCCGGAAGCCACGGGTTACGGGGTGGTCTACTTCGCCCAGGAGATGCTCAAGTCGAAAGGACTGTCGTTCGAGGGATCGACGGTCGCCGTCTCCGGGTTCGGCAACGTCGCCTGGGGCGCAGTCGAGAAGGTGACGCAGCTCGGCGGGAAGGTCACCACGCTCTCGGGACCGGACGGGTTCATCCACGACAAAGAGGGCATCAACGGCGAAAAGATCCATTACATGCTGAAGATGCGCGCCAGCGCGCGCGACGCGGTGAAGGATTACGCCGACAAGTTCCACGTGCCGTTCTATCCCGGGAAACGCCCGTGGGGCGTGCCGGTGAACGTCGCTCTCCCCTGCGCGACGCAGAACGAGCTCGACGCCGCGGATGCGCGGGAGCTGATCAAGAACGGGTGCAAGTGCGTCTGCGAGGGGGCCAACATGCCGACCACGCTGGACGGCGTCAAGGTGTTCCTGGACGCGCACGTCCTCTACTCCCCCGGCAAGGCATCGAACGCGGGGGGCGTCGCGACCTCCGGTCTCGAAATGAGCCAGAACTCGATGCGCCTCCCCTGGCCGAAGGAAGAGGTGGACCACCGGCTTCACCAGATCATGCAGAACATCCACCAGACCTGCGTGGAGACCGCGGAGAAATACGGCTCCCCCGGGAACTACGTCACCGGCGCCAACATCGCCGGCTTCCTCAAGGTCGCGGACGCGATGCTGGACCAGGGGCTGGTCTGAATGGGACGCGGCGGGGCGCACCTCCACCCGGCGCGCCCCGCCGCTTGCAGGTGAAGTGGCATTCACGTATGTTCCTGTGAACGTATCTGACCTTGGTTCTTTAGAGAGACTGCCCGGGGATCGGGTTCCCTCAGGATCGGATACGTTTTTTTCTTCCCACGGCGCCCGGCACGGCTCGTCCATGGACAGAATCGACCACCTGCAGATCGAGGACATCTACGGGAGCCGCCTGAAGTCCTTCCAGCGGCTGATGCACTTCAAGATCCGCGACATCCTCCTTGTCGCCAGCCTGTACGACAACTACCTGTTTGAGGAAGACGGCCGCCTC
>DATJAS010000112.1:0-2257 GCA_035516035.1 Bacteroidota bacterium
CGCGTGTCGCCGCCCGTCACCACGACCCGGGCGACGCCCTTGACGCGCATGAGCGCGGGGCGGATCTGGTACAGGGCGATATCGCGCAGCTCTACGAGGGAGATCGAATCGGAGGTCAGGCTGTAGCCCAGTATGGGGAACACCGCCACCTGCATCTGCTCGGTCCGTATGGCGGCCTTCGGCGGGAGCTCTGACCGGATGTTGGCAATCCTTCCCTGGAGAAGCTGGAGCGTCTGGAGAACGTCCGTCCCCCAGTCAAGATTGACCGAGATCTCCGTCGATCCCCTCCCGGTGATGGAGCGGACAATCCTCACCCCCGGCACGGAGCTGGCAGCCTCCTCCAGGGGTTTCGTCACCTCGATCATCATCCGCTCGGCGGGTTCCTCGCCGTTGTCCGCCAGGATGACGATCCGGGGGAATGTGACATCGGGGAAAAGAGAGACGGGCATCCGCTGCAGCAACGCCACGCCGGAGGCGGTGAGAACCGCCACGGTAAAGAGGATGGCACGTGCGTGGCGACGGACGTAGTCGAAGAGCGTCATCGGGAGCCTAGCGCGCCGGCGCGATGCGGGTGGAGTCGGCGAGCGCGTAGTTGCCTTCTATGACAACCAGCGCGCCCGGAGCGAGCCCCTTGCCTGAAACCTCCGCAGTGGAATCCGTCCGCGCGCCAACGTCGACGGGAACGACCATGGCCAGCGAATCCGGCGTAGCGAGAACAACACTGGTCGCGTTTGTCTCGTCGTTCCTGAGCACGGCTGCTTTGGGCACAATGAGGACGCCCGGGTGAACACCCGTGACAACGGAGGCAACGCCGCCCATGTCTGTCCTGAGGAGTCGCCGGTCTGCGCCGAGTCCCGCAAAAGAGAGCCGCACCCGCACCGTCTGACTCTGCGCGTCGGAACGGGGATTGACCGCCTCTACCCGGGCCTCGAATCGCCGTCCCGGGAGGGACTGGAAGACAATCAGGGCCTTCTGGCCCGTGCGCACCCTGTCGACGTCCAGCAACGGGACATCGGCGACGAAATCGAGCGTGCCGAGATCGACGAGCGTGAGGAGGTCAGCCCCTTCGGCGACGACCTCTCCCTCCGTCACGCTCCGGGTAGCCACGACCGCGTCGGTCGTCGCCCGGACCTCGAGGTTGTTTGCGCTGCGGCGGGCAAGCTCCATGGCGCGCCGCGCTTCCTCTCGTTCCCTGTCTGTCGTAGCGTCGCGGAGAAGCGCTTCGGCGCCGGTGATCGCCGCACGCGTCTCTTTCGGCTGTATCACCGCGACGACATCTCCCCTCCGGACGGACGCTCCCTCCAGGACCTTCAGCGCGATCAGGACGCCCCCGATCGGCGCCACGATCTTCTCCTTGCGGACCGCGTCCGTGGCGCCCGTCGCGGTGGCGACGACGTCGATAGTGCCCCGAACGATCGGCGCGGTTTTCACGGATACAACCGGCGTTACGGCGGCGGCTTCGTCATCATCCTCCGCATGGTGTTTCGCGCAGCCGGCGAGGCATGCGAAGAGAGGTAGCGCACATACGAGGCAAAGGGCGGTCTTCATGGCGGCAAATGTCAATGGGCGTTGAGACGTTCCAGTTTGGCCGTCAGCACGCGGATATCGGCGAGCGCTTCGATGTGCGCCGCCCGGGCGTCGATCATCGCCTGCTCAGCGGCGAGGACCTCGAGCGTCAGCGATGCGCCCGCGGCGTATTTCGATTTCGTGAGCACAAAATTGTCGCGCGCTTTCCCGAGGTTCTCGCGGAGCACGCCGAGCCGCCGGCGCACCCCGGCGAGCTCAATGCGGAGACGCATGGCATCGGAGACAATCGACCGCCGGAGGAGTTCTTTCCTGTTGCGCAGATCGTCCGTGGCAACCTCCCGCTGTTCCGCGCGGAAGCCCGTCGCTCCCCAGTTGAGTATGGGAAGCTGGATGCCGATGCCGACTTCGTACCCCAACCCGTTCAACCGCTCGGACGTCGGGAGACGGAGGTTATCCCCCGAGCTGAGATACCCTGCATCCGCGAAGAGTGAAATGTCGGGAAGCCTCTCGTGGCGGGCTATATCCTCGTCGAACACGCTGCGGTTGACCAGGAGCGCGGCAATCGTCATGTCCACGGTGGCGTCCGGGTCGACCTGCTGCGGGAGCGTCGTGTCGGCAGCGGGGGTCGAATCGGCGAGCGAACCGCTGAGCGTGAGCGCAGTATCCGGCGGGAGACCGATCACTTCCTCCAGCGCGATTGTAGCCCCGTGCTCCCCCTCCACGGCCTTCG
>DATJAS010000113.1:0-6820 GCA_035516035.1 Bacteroidota bacterium
GGCGGCCGTTCTCGACGAAGATCTTGTTGTTAAGCCTCCCGGCGACGACGGAGCCCGCGACGTAGAGTCCCGGGACCGCCGTCTCGTACGTCGCGGGATCGTGGCGGGGCGCGAGCGTGTCGGGTTCCACCTCGATCCCGAACGTCCGCATGAGCGCGACGTCCGGTCGAAAACCGATGAGGACGAACACGTACCGCGCGTCGATGCGCCGTTCACCGGCGGCATCGGCTACCGTCACCGCTCCCGGCTCGATCCGGCGCACCGTCGTCGCGTACAGCGCCCGGATCTCCCCCGCCTTGATCCTGTTCTCGATGTCCGGGAGGATCCAGTACTTCACCCCGTCGCTGAGCCGCTCTCCCCGGTGAATCAGCGTGACGCGGACGCCGTGGCGATAGAGGTCGAGCGCGGCCTCGACGGCGGAGTTCCTTCCCCCCACAACCGCGACGTCGTCGCCGAAATACCTGAAGGGCTCGTCGTAATAATGGAACACGTGCGGCAGATCTTCACCCGGGACGTCAAGCCTGTTCGGCGTATCGAAGTACCCGGTGGCCACGACGACGTTCGCCGCGGCATAGGTCCCCCCCGATGCTGTGCCCAGCGTGAAACCCTTTCCCGAGGGGACGATCGTCCGCACAGCGTCGTGGGCGCGGACGGAGAGGCGGTACTGCCGCGCGACATGCTGGTAGTAGTTGAGAACGTCGATGCGCGTGGGACGGACGGAGGGAGTGATGAAGGGGATGCCGCCGATCTCCAGGAGCTCAGGCGTGGAGAACCAGACGAGGTTGGTGGGGAATCGACGCATGGCGTCCAGGAGGGCGCCCTGCTCGAACACCGTAACGTCGAGCCCGGCCTTCTGCGCCTCGATCGCGCAGGAGAGGCCCGCGGGACCCGCGCCGACCACTGCGACGTCGACGGCCTCTTCCATCACGCGGGTCTCCGGAAGGAAGCGCCGGCGCGGCGCGCCGACGGGCGTGAAAAAGCCCGGGGACACCGGGCTTTGCGCCGCCGGCAACGGAAGCCGGCGGAAATGGCGTATCGTTCAGGCACGGCTCTTCACACCAGCTCTCGCTCCAGGTGCATCTCCGCGTAGCGTCGGCGAACCTCTTTCAAATGGGCGTCGAGCGCGTCAAGGGCCTCCTGAAACTCCTCCGCCCTCACCTCGCCATCGCATGCCCTGGCAAATGCGGCGTCGGCCAGCCTCCGGCTCAGGTTCCGCAACCTCTCCCTCACCTCGTTGTTCATGGAAGTCCTCCTCACGTGGGATGGTGGTGGATCGTGGGGTCGTGCCGGAGGCCAATGTAGGGGACGGGAACGAGAAATCCAAGCACTCTTTTTTCCTGTCATTTCGGCGAAAGAACGCCGCCGGCGATGAGAAGGAGTATGAGGGAGCCCAGGCCGATCCGGTACCAGACGAACGGCATCGTCGTGTACCTGATCAGGTAGTTCAAGAGCCACCTGATCGCGGCATACCCGGTGACGCCCGAGACCAGCGTGGCCACGACGAGGTCAGCCACGGCAAAATGCGTCACGCCGGCCCCCGCCCCGATCAGGGGAATTGCCCTGACGAGCTCCAGGAGGCCGCTGGCCAGTACCGCCGGGAGCGAGAGCAGGAACGAGAAGCGCGCCGCCGAGCTCCGGCGCAATCCGAGGAAGAGTCCGGCCGTGATCGTCGTTCCAGAGCGTGACGCCCCCGGAAGCAGCGCGGCGACCTGTGCCAGGCCGACGACAAGCGCGTCCTTCCACGTGATGCTGTTCAGCGCCCGCACGTGGGCCGCGCTTGTTTCCGCCAGCCAGAGAAAGAGCGCCAGCAGGAGCATCGTGTAGCCGATGAAGAGGAGGCTCTTGGTCAGCGTCCCCTCGATGAATTCCTCGAGCCCGTAGCCGGCGATCCCGACCGGAATCGTTCCGAGGACCATGTAGACCAGGAGCATCGAGTCGCGCGAGAAGCCCCCCGGCGCCGTTCCCCGCCGGCGGCCGAACGCATCGCGCAGGAACGCCCCCGCAATCGTGCGCAGGTCCGCGGCGAAATACGCCACCATCGCCGTAAGCGTGCCAAGCTGCATGACTGCGACAAACGCCGTCCATGCCTCGGGATGTTCCTCGCCGATCAGACCCAGCGCCTTGCCCACGATCGTCAGGTGGGCCGTGCTGCTGACAGGGAGAAACTCGCTCAATCCCTGGATGACTCCAAGGAGGATAGCCTGAAGAAACGACACGCGAGTCCAGGACGAGTGACATCGGATGCCCGGTCCGAATGCGAGATAGCGCGGGCGGGGAAGAAGTGCGTGGTGCGCCTGAATGATACAAAAAGAAGAGGGGACTGTCAGCCGTGGAGCGGATGCCGCGGCGCAGAATCTCGCCGGGTGTGATCTGCATCATCGATTTCGAGTGTAAATTCCGCGATGGGGGGCAGGATATTGCGAGATTGCCACGCCAAAGAGAGGCGCCTGCGGCGCCGTGGTCCAAAGGGCGGCTCCCGCCTTCGGCGGGACGCAAAGAACGCGCTTCGCGGAGAACAATGAGAGCTGACTACCGGATGAGCAGGCACTTCATCGTTGCGACGTTCTCGCCGGAGCGGAGGCGGTAGAAATAGACGCCGCTCGGGAGGCGACTCCCGTCGAACACCGCACGGTACGTCCCCGGGGAGCGCTCGCCGTCGACAAGGCGGGCGACGACCTCGCCGAGTATGTTCGTGACGTCGAGCGTCACGCGGGAGCCCGTCGCGATCGTAAACTCGATCGTGGTCGTCGGGTTAAAGGGGTTGGGAAAGTTCTGCGCCAGGCGGAACGCAGACGGCGACGACGGCGCGACGCTCGTCACCGCGGCGCCGTCCCAGGCCTCGCGGAACGCCCTGTAGCTGTAGACGCCGGGGTCGAACGACATCTCGTAGAGCTTCGTCCCGTCGGGGGCGACTTCGGTCACCGTCGGATTCGTCGCCCCCCAGCCGATGAGCGTGTTGCCGTTGTCGAGCCGTTGCACATAACCCATGGCGAATCCCCCCGCGTCCGGCTTGTTGCGGTACTGCCAGACGAGCGTCGCGGTCATCGCCGCCGTGTCGATCCGGTACTCGACCGCGCGCGAAAACGCCGGGACGTGGAAATTCCCGTTGTCGAACAGCGTGATGTCCCCGTTCGCGATCCGGCGGACCGCGTGCTGGAACGAAAAGCCGATCGAATCGTTCACGAACGTGAACTGGTTGTGCGCCCCGCCGAGACGCCAGAGAAACGCCCCGGTCTGGCGATCGATCTTGTCGACCTCGTTCATGTGCCTGCTGGAGAAGAGGATGTTGCCGTCGGTGTCGACGTCCAGCGCGTTCCCGTGGACGTCGTCGATCCAGGGAGCGATAAAGTCGATGTGCTCCGCGTCCGTGATCGTGTAATGGTCCCAGCTCCGCCACTGGAAGACGACGTCGCGGGAGGTGTCGAGCTCCTGGATCACGTAGCCCACGACGGTCGCGTCGTTGAACCCGCCGGCAACGAGCTTCGACATGTCCACGGTCTCGTCGTCGAGCGCCAGGAGGAGCGCGTGACCGTTGGGCAGGATGCGCAGCTCGTGCGGGTCTGTGACGTACCCGTTCCCCGCCGCGATTGAGTCGACGAGCGTGTACGTCCGGTCCAGGACGAGGAACTGCATCGACTCGTCGGTGAAGTAGGTGAGCGTGCCGTCGGGCTGGGGCTTGAAATCGTACCCGAACGAGTTGAGGTCGCGCGCGAATACCGGGGTCCCGTCGTTGTTGAGAATGAGGAGCGCGGCAGGGGCGACTGCGCTCCACCCCTGGTCAGACAGAAAGAGATACCCCGGGGCCGTCGTGCTGTCGACCGTGACGTGAATTGCGGGAAGCGATATGTCGAGCGGCCGGCCGGGGGAGGAGTCCGCGGGCGGATGGTAGGATCCGGCACGGCGCACATCCGCCCGGACCACGTTCTCGCGCAGCGCCTGGCGATCGGGCATGTGAGAGGAGACCGTAAACTCGAACGTCCCCCCCGAGGCAGCGTGCGGCCAGGAAGCGACCGCCGTATCGACGCTGACCGTGACGCGCTCTCCCGGGGCAAAAGGAATCGAAGGACGGAAAATCACCGTGCGATTGTCGTCCGATATCCGGACTGCGCACGCGTGGCTCCCGCTTGCATCCCCCACCACCGTGCGCACCAGTCCCTGCGCGCGAGAGAGGCCCGGGGGAGTCTCCGTACGGACGATGATCGACGTGAGGGGGAGATTGAACGGAGAAGAAGGGAGCGGAGAAACGTACACGACCCGGAGGGGACCCGGCGCCGGGACGCCCGCCGCGGGCGAACGCACAACGGCAAGAAGCACAAAGAGGAACACCAGACAGGACAAGCGCATGCGACCCCCCCCATCCGGTCGCACGCCCCCCACCGGGGGGAGACCGGTCGTGTCAGGTTTGACGCATAACGGGGCGGGGGGGTTTAACGGGCGTTACATTCATAAACTCATCGAAAGGCGGATTCCCCGTTCGAGCCCGCGCAGCTCGGCAAGCGCCCGCATGCGACCGAAGAGTGAATACCCGGGGTAGGTTGCCCGCCCCCGCACCCCCGAGAGCATCTCGTCTGCGAGCGTCGTGCGGCCATGGTCGGGGCGCATCGGCATCCGGCTGTCGCTTCTTCCTTCCCGAGCGCGCCTCGCCTGTTCCAGGAGGATCGCCCTGACGACGCCGAACATGTCGACGTCCCCCGTCAGGTGGTCGTCTTCGGCGAATCCCCCCGCACCATCCCCGTGGACGTTGCGCAGGTGCACGAAACTGATGCGGGGCGCAAACCGTTCCGCCATGGCGACCAGGTCGTTGCGCGGGCTCGCCCCGAACGAGCCCGTGCAGAGCGTCAGGCCGTTGGCGACGGAATCGGCGGCGCGGAGTATCTCCTCCACGTCGCCGGCCGAGCTGACGATGCGGGGGAGCCCCAGGAGCGGCCAGGGTGGGTCGTCGGGGTGGATGGCCAGCCGCACGCCCGCCTCTTCGGCAACCGGCGCCATCTCGCGGATGAACTCGCGGAGGTTTTCCCTGAGTCCCCTCTCCCCCACGTCGGCGTACGCGAGGAGCGCCCGGCGAAACTCATCGAGCGTCATCGTCGTCCCGGACCCCGGGAGGCCCAGGAGGACGGTGCGGAGAAGCTTCTCCCGCCCGGCGCCATCGGCGTTGGCAAACCACGTGCGGGCCGCCCGGGCGATCCCGGCTTCGTAGTCCTCCTCCGCTCCTTCCCGCTCAAGGATGCAGAGATCAAACGCCGCAAACAGGACGGCGTCGAACCTTGTCGTCACGGAACCGTCGGGCGCGGCGGCGGCGATGTCTGTCCGCGACCAGTCGAGCACGGGCATGAAGTTGTAGCAGACCGTGTCGATGCCGCAGGCGCCGAGATTGCGGAGCGAGGTGGCATAGTTGAGCATGTGCCGCCTGAACTCGCCGCCGCGGGTCTTGATGCTCTCGGGCACGGGAAGACTCTCGGCGACAGACCAGGCGAGTCCCGAGCGGCGGATCTCCGCGCTGCGGGCATCGATTTCCTCGCGCGTCCAGATCTCGCCCGGCGGCACGTGGTGGAGTGCCGTCACGATGCCGGTCGCGCCGGTCTGCCGGATCTCGGCGAGCGTGATCGGGTCATTCGGGCCGAACCACCTCCACGTTTCTTCCATCCCCATCTCTCTCACCAGTAGTGGTGCACGTGCCTGTGAATGTCCCTCCGGTACATCGCGTCGACGGCCGTCATGACCTCCTTTGTGAGAGGGGGAGCGGCGGCGGCGAGCGCGTTCTCCTCCACCTGGGCCGCATTCTTCGCCCCGGGGATGGCGCACGTGACATCGGGGAACATCAGGATCCAGCGGAGCGCCATCCGGGCCATCGAGAGGCCGGGGGGAACCAGCGCGCGGAGCGATTCCACCGCCTCCAGCGACGCCTCGAAGGGAATGCCCGAAAACGTCTCCCCGCGGTCGAACGACTCCCCCTTCCTGTTGAACTCGCGGTGATCGTCGGGTGCGAACCTCGTCGCGCGCGTGATCTTCCCCGCAAGCATGCCGGATGAAAGGGGGAGCCGGGCGAGGATACCCACCCGTGCGCGGCGCGCCTCGCCGAAGAAGAGCTCCGCCGGGCGCTGCCGGAACATGTTGAAGATGATCTGGACGGACTGCACGCCGGGATAGGCGATCGCCTTGAGGCCTTCTTCCACCTTCTCGACGCTGACGCCATAGTGCCGGATCTTCCCTGCACGGCAGAGATCGTCCAGGACGGCGAACACCTCGGGGGTGTAGTAGACTTCCGCGGGGGGACAGTGGAGCTGGAGGAGGTCGATCGTTCCGGTACCGAGGTTCCGCGCGCTCCGCTCGACGAACGCGGTCAGGTTCTCCCGCGTGTACCCTGCGGCCGTGTGGGGTTGGAGCCGCCGCCCCGCCTTTGTCGCGACGTAGAACTCTTCCTTCCGCTCCCTGCGGAGCCGCGCCAGGAGCCGTTCGCTCCTGCCGTCGCCATACACGTCGGCGGTGTCGAAGAAGTTGATGCCGAGATCGAGCGCGCGGTGGAGCGCGGCGAGCGATTCGGCGTCCTCCACCGGACCCCAGGTGCCGCCGATTGCCCACGCGCCGAACGAGATCGTCGATACGTTCCACCCCGTGCGGCCGAGCGTCCGGTATTCCATCCGTGCCTTTTCAGAAGCCGATCGAGTTCCCGCCGTCGACGGGGAGGATGACGCCCGTGATATACCGCGCGCGCGCGGAGGAGAGAAAGAGCACCGCCTCGGCAACGTCGGCGGGTTCCCCCAGCTTCCCCATCGGCGTGCGCGCCAGGACGCGGCTCTTCCTCCCGGCGTCCGAGTCGAGC
>DATJAS010000114.1:0-28891 GCA_035516035.1 Bacteroidota bacterium
CGTCCCCATGGATACCGCCTACCAGAAATACACGTCGCACGACGCCGACGTCTCGCTCGTCGGAACGCTGCTGGGGGATACGGCGGAAGTCTCCGACCTCACGCTCTATTATTCTCATGCGAAGCGCGAGTTCCGCGAGAACGAGGATCCCTACCATATAGTCCCTCCCAGGGTGGCGGCGGACCACGTCTCCTCCTGGATGGGGGTGCGGGCGACGCAGAACATCGTGCGCGGGGCGGAGCGGTTTGACGGCGGCGCCTCCCTGGAGCTGCGCCAGATCGAGGGGAGCCCGAACCTTTCCAGGAGGAGGAACGTGATCGGCGCCGCATGGGCCAAGGAGGAAATCGACATCACGGACATTGCGAGCGCCGCCGTCTACGGGAGGCTCGACCGGTATCTCCTCCGGACATACGGCGCGTACGGGGCCGACATCACGCTCCGCACGGCGGCCGGTGTGAGCCTCTCGGCCGGTGCGAGCGCCTCATACCGGGTCCCGACGTACGAGGAGCTCTACTGGACCGATTCCACGGTGCTTCGCACCTCCCCCATCCTGGCCGAGCATCACACGCTCTTCCAGGCGGGAGCCGCGTGGGAATCCCCGGAGCACGGGAGCCTCCGCGTCGCCCTTTTCCACAGGACGGTGACGGACCCCATCCTCCTCACGCCGTGGCGCACGGTGAGCGACAGCGCGGTGCCGGGGGTGGCAATCGCCAACGGGCCCGTGCTCATGACGTCGGGGCTTTCGCTCGGCCTGAACCTCCGCTTCGGATGGCTCCTGCTTGAAGGGACGGCGGAATACCTCGTGCAGCGCTCGGGAGGATCGACGCTTGCAGCATTCCCGAAGATCGCCGGGAGCGGCGGCGCATTCTACCGGCGGCGCGTGATCGGCGATAAGCTCGACCTGAAGATCGGGTTCCAGGGGCGCTTCACGGGGCCGTACGCCGGCGTCCGGTTTAACCCCGCCATACTCGCCGCGGTGGCAAACACAGGGACGCCGCTCGGGACGAGCGCCAGCGGCGATTTCCTGATGATCGCCCACCTGGGCGACGCGTATATCCATTTTGTCTGGGAAAACGTCGCGGCGATCCGCTACTACGGCACCCCCTGGTATCCGGGCGCCGACAGGGGGATCAGGTTCGGCATCTCCTGGGAATTTCTCAACTAGGGAGGTCACATGCAGGGAGAGCTCCGGCAGGTCATCGCGATGATCGACGAGGCGTACGCCGGCAGGGCATGGCACGGGCCGACGCTCCGGGGGAGCTTGCGGGGACTCGGCCCCGGGGCGGCGTCGTGGCGGCCGTCCGCCGGCAGGCATTCGATCCGGGAGATCGTTCTGCACGCGGCGTACTGGAAATATACGGTCAGGCGGCGCCTCACGCACGCGGCGAAGGGATCCTTCCCGCTTGCGGGGCACAACTGGTTCCCCCGCGCCGGGCGCGGCGGCGAGACATCCTGGGAAGAGGAGATTGCGCTCCTGGAATCGGAGCACGCGCTCATGCGGAAGGCGATCCTCAAGGGGGGCGTGCGCGCGATGCGCACGCGTGTCGGGAGGAAACTCCGGGGTGAAGCGCTCATGCGCGGGATCGCCGCGCACGACCTCTACCACGCGGGGCAGATACGGCTCATCCGCGCGCTGATGCGGCGCTGAGAGCCCGGGAGAGGAATTCGATCGTGGAGGCGGCGGAGCGGTCCCAGTCGAACTCCCCCGCCCATCCGATCGCCGCCGCCGAGAGCCGCAAGCGGAGCGCGTCGTCGCCGACGACGCGGATCAGGCACCGGGCGAGCCCCTCCACGTCGCCGTGCGCGTAGAGGAGTCCGGTCTCGCCGTCCTTCACCGCGTCGCGCAGGCCCGGCACGTCAGCCGCCACGGAGGGGGTCCCGCACGCGTTCGACTCCACGACGGTGAGTCCCCACCCTTCCTTCATCGACGTCGCCACGGTGCACCACGCCTCCCTGAGGAGCCTGATCTTCCGCTCCTCGTCGACGTAGCCGGTGAATTCCACGGTGCGCTCGAGTCCCTCCCTCTTCGCGATCGACCGGAGCCGGGCCAGATCGTCCCCTCCCCCCGCCACCACGGCCCGCACCGAAGGGAACGCCTCCCGGACGCGGGGAAGCGCGCGGAGAAAATGGTCGGCGCTCTTGTACTTCTTCAGGCGCCCGAACCAGACGAGGAGCGGCACGGGGCTTTTTCCTCCCGGTGTATAGTGCGCGTGATCGACGCAGTTGGTGATCACCGCAAGGCGCCCGGGGGGGAACCCCCGCGCGCTGAATTCCGCCTCCGTGCTGGGGGAGACGACCATGAACGGGACGCGCGTTCTGTAGAGCGCCAGCGCGGCCCGCTCCAGGACGTAGACGTACGCCGCGCTCAGCAGCCACGTTTCGCGGAAGACGCTCCTGCCGAAGAGGTGGTGGGCGATCCCCGCGAGGGGGCGCCGCACGTAGAGGGGGGTGAAAAAGGGAACCTTGTTGAGGTCCTCCACCACGACGTCGAACGCTTCCCGGCGGAAGGCGCCGAGATACGTGAGTGGAAAACGGAAGTTGAAGAGGGGCCGGCTCCCGCGCCGGACGATGCGGACGCCGCCGATCGTCTCCTCCGCCGCAGCCCCCGGGTAAGATGAGCAGCAGAGCGTCACGCGGTGACCCCGCGCGGCGACGCGCGAGAAGATCTCCTGGAAATGGACCTCCGCCCCCCCCGCCCGCGGGTTGGTGATGTCCTGCCAGTTCACGACGAGTATGTTCATGACGGGCGGGCGATCTCCTCCCGCCAGTAGGCGAAGACGTCGGCCAGCGTACGGGAGAGCGGGATCTCCGGCCGCCAGCCCGTGGCCTCGTGGAGGCGGGCGTAGCTCCCGGCGACGAACGGCGCGTCCTCCTCCCTCCTGCGCGCCTCCTCCGTCCGCACGCTGACGCGGATGCCGGAGACTTCCTGGTACATGTCGATCAGCTCGCCGATGGCCACCACGCGGCCCGAGCAGAGGTTGAACACCGCGTGGGGAGAGGGGTGTGTCAGGATGGCCCAGTACGCCCGGACAACGTCGCGCACGTCGGTGAAGTCCCTGCGGCTCCGGAGGTTTCCCGCACTGATGACCGGCTCCATCCTGCCGGCGGCGATGAGCGCGAACTGCCGGCCGAAGTCGGAGGAGACGAATGCCGGGCCCTGTCGCGGCCCCGCGTGATTGAAGGGGCGGACGACGCTCACGCGGACGCCGAACGCGCGGCGATACTCCTGCGCGATCAGGTCGACGCTCGCCTTGCTTGCCGCGTAGGGGTTCTCCGGCCTCACGGGGGACTCTTCGGAGATCGGTTCACTGTGGAGCTTCCCGTACACCTCCCCGGAGCTGACCAGGAGAACGCCGGGTCCCTTCTCCCCCCGTTCCCCCTGCCTGCGCGCGGCGTCCAGCACCGCGACGCCTCCCATCACGTTCACGTTGAACGTGCCGAAGGGGTCGCGGAACGCCGTGGGGACGAACGCCTGTCCCGCAAGGTGGATCACGCAGTCGGGGCGGACATCCATCAGTATCCGCGCGATCCCCTCCGCGTCGGTGATGTCCGCCTCGTGGAGCGTGACGCGGTCGCGGAGATGATCGATGTTGGCCGTCGACCCCCCCGGGAGGTGCGTCCCGTGAATGTCGACGCCCCCGAGCGAGAGGAGGTACTCCGCCGCGTGGCTCCCGACGAACCCGTCCATGCCTGTGATGAGGGCGATCATCGGGAATCCGCCGAGGCCATCATGCGGGCGGCGATCTCGTCGCACACGAGATACCCCCTGTCCGTCAGGCGGAACATCTCCCCGTCAAGGACCGCCGAACCCCCGGCGGCGAGCGCCCGCGCCAGGTCGATCCTGCCGCTCCCCCCGAGCGCGGAGAGCGCAAGCCCCCCACTCCTCAAGGCCAGGAAGAGGCGCTCCTCCTCGGCCTCGCGCGCCGTGAGCTCCTCGCGCATCGCCACGGGAAGCTTCCCTGCGGCAAGCGCTTCGCAGTAGGCGCCGAGCGCGGCGACGTTCGCCCGGCGGATCCCCCCCTGCGGGCCTGACCCGGGCGCGTACGAATGGGCCGATGGACCGAAGCCCGTGTACGCTTCCCCCGTCCAGTACGCGCTGTTGTGGCGGCTCCGGAACCCCGGCTGCGCGTAGTTCGACACCTCGTAATGCTCGAACCCGGCCCTGCGCATGGCAGCCATCGTGTGCTCGTAGAGCGCCGCTTCCGTCTCATCGTCGTTCGGCGTCACGGCGCCGGAGGCGACGCTCCGGGCGAGCGGCGTCCCCTCTTCCACGATGAGGCTGTAGGCCGAGACGTGATCGGGTGCGAGCGCGAGGGCCTGGTCGAGCACCGCGGCCCACGCCCCCGGGGTCTGCCCGGGAAGCGAGTAGATCAGGTCGATGCTCACGTTGGTGAACCCGGCGCCGCGCGCGTCGGCCACGCACGCGGCGGCCTCCCCGGCCGTGTGGATGCGGCCCAGGAAGCGGAGGTCTTCTTCGGCGAGCGACTGGACGCCGATCGAAAGCCTGTTCACGCCGCGCTCCCTGAACGCGCGCAGCGTTGCCGGCGTCACGGTCCCCGGGTTTGCCTCGAGCGTGATCTCCGCCCCCGGGGAGATCGCGTAGCGAGCGGCGAGGGCATCCAGGATGCGCGAGAGCTCGCCGGGCTCCAGGAGCGAGGGGGTCCCGCCGCCGAAGTAGACGGTATCGCAGGGCCCGGCGACCGCGGGTGCGAGGGCGATCTCCGTCTCGAGCGCGCGGAGGAACCGTCCTTTGAGCGACGTGTTCTCCAGCGAATAGAAGTCGCAGTAGGCGCACTTCCGCTCGCAGAAGGGAATATGGACGTAGAGTGAGTGCATGCGCCTCGTCGCGCCGGCGAACAGCGCTACCGTATGAGCGTGAATGTCCTCCGCCACCTGATGCTCCCCCCCGGGGCGATCGACCAGTAGACAAGGAACGCGCGGCCGACGATCGACTCCAGGGGGACGAAGCCCCACGAGCGGCTGTCCAGGCTCTCGTCCAGGTTGTCTCCCAGGACGAAACAGGAGCCCGCCGGGACGCCGACGGGACCGAAATCCGGCGAGTCTCCCTCCCACCCCTTCGCCGTGGGAGGCCTTTCCACCGGCCGGCCGTCCACGGAGAGGACGCCCCCCCTGAGCCGGACCGTGTCGCCGGGGAGCGCGGCGAGCCTCTTGACGTAGCGCACCCCGGCGGGGGCGTCAGGCGCGTCGAACACGATCACGTCCCCCCTCCTCGGCGACGCGAGCCCCGGAAGGCGGAGCACCGGGAGCGCGAGCGTCGTGAAGGGAATCGAGCGCGGCGTGCGCCCTCCGAAGGCGACCTTGTCGACCAGGAGGAAATCCCCGGCGAGGATCGTGTTCTCCATCGACGCGCTCGGCACGAGCACCGCGTCGACGACAAACGTCTTCAAGGTGAGCGCGGCGAGGACAGTCAGGCCCAGTATCTCCGCCCCCCCCTTCAGCCGGCGGAGGACTCCCCGGCTCGGCGCGCCGGCCATTTACCTGATGATCGTCCCGATGCGCCCCAGCCTGATCGAGGCGAGCTTGTCGATGATGCTCGTGAGGGGGGTGTCGGGATCCCACGACCAGTAGACGATCATGGGCGTGCCGACGATGGCGTCATCCGGGATGAAGCCCCAGAACCGCGAGTCCAGGCTGTTGTCGCGGTTGTCGCCCATGCCGAACATGTAGTTGTGCTCCACCACGTAGCGGGTCACCGGGATGCCGTCCACGAGGACGCGGGCGCGGTCGTCCAGCCGCGCCCGGTGCCCCTCCCTCCCGATGAACGTCGCCCAGCGGATGAACGTGGAGGCGCTGAGCGCGATCGTGTCCCCCTTCTTCGGGACCACGATGGGTCCCCAGAAATCCTCGTTGAAGGGAGCGTCCCGCGGGAATATCTTCGGATCGGCCCACCCCTGCGGGCGCCCGTTCAGGTTGTTGAACTTCATGTTGCGCGGGATCGGCGCCTGGCGCCCGTTCACGAAGAGCGTCCTGTTGATCACCTGGACCGTGTCGCCGGCAAGGGCGACCGCCCGCTTCAGGTAGAACATGAATTCCGGGGACTGGATCTCGTCCCTCTGCCCGGGGAACTCGAAGACGATCACGTCCCCCCGCTCCACGCTCCGCACCGCCGGGACGCGGAACCAGGGGAGGCGCACATTCGTGAAGGGGATCGTGCGCGGCGTCGTGCCGCCGTAGAGGAACTTGTTCACGAACAGGAAATCGCCCGCCATGATCTCGTTCTCCATCGAGCCGGTCGGGACCTCGAACGAGGCGAGGACGAAGCTGTTCAGGAAGAAAAACGACACCAGGACGAACACCAGGTCCTTGAAGAAATCCTTGACCGGCTCTTTCCTGACCTCGGGGTGGCGCCTGTCCGTGCGCCGGCGGTCTGGCATGGCAATGGTCTCCTATTATTCTTCTTCCATGGAGAGGACGGCGAGAAACGCCTCCTGCGGGATCTCGACGCGTCCCACCTGCTTCATACGCCGCTTTCCCTCTTTTTGTTTCTCGAGCAGCTTCCGCTTGCGCGTGATGTCCCCGCCGTAGCACTTGGCAAGGACGTTCTTGCGCATCGGGGCGATGGTCTCGCGCGCGACCACCTTGCTCCCGATGGCGGCCTGGATCGCGACCTCGAACATCTGCCGCGGGATCAGCTTGCGGAGCTTCACGCAGAGCTTCTTCCCCCAGTCGTGCGCCTTGTCGCGGTGGACGATGCAGGAGAAGGCGTCGACCGACTCGCCGTTGAGGAGTATGTCGAGCTTGACGAGATCCGAGGCGCGGAACTCCATCAGCTCGTAGTCGAACGACGCGTAGCCCCGGCTCGTGGACTTGAGCCTGTCGTAGAAATCGAATATGATCTCCGACAGCGGCATCTCGTACGCGATGTCCGCCCTGGTGGGGTCCAGGTAGGTCGTGTTCCGGTACACCCCCCGGCGGTCCATGCAGAGCTTCATGATGTTCCCGACGAATTCCGTCGGGACGATGACCTGCGCCCTGATGAACGGCTCCTCGACGAGCTCGATCTGGCCCAGGGGGGGCATGAACGAGGGGTTGTCCACCAGCACCACCTCCCCCTGCTTCGTGGTCACGCGGTACTCGACGTTCGGGACCGTGTTGATGATGCTCTGGTTGTACTCCCTCTCCAGCCGCTCCTGCACGATCTCCATGTGCAGGAGCCCCAGGAAGCCGCAGCGGAACCCGAACCCGAGCGCCGTCGACGTCTCCGGCTCGTACACCAGCGCCGAGTCGTTGAGCCGCAGCTTCTCGATCGCGCTCCGCAGGTCCTCGAAATCCTCCGCGTTCGTCGGATAGACGCCGCTGAAGACCATCGGCTTGACGTCCTTGTACCCCGGCAGCGGCGCCGCGGCGGGGCGGTCGAGGCCCGTCACCGTGTCCCCCACGTTGACGTCGTGCGGATCCTTGATCCCGGCGATCAGGTAGCCCACGTTCCCCGCGGTGAGCTCCCCGGTCCGGACGCGCTTCATCTCCAGCACGCCCACCTCCTCGGCCTGGAGGGGCTTCCCCGTGTGGAGAAACGTGATGTGGTCCCCCTCCCTGAGCGTCCCGTCGACGACGCGGATGTAGACCACGGAGCCCCTGTAGCTGTCGAACACGGAGTCGAAGATCAGCGCGCGGAGCGGCGCCCCGGCGTCTCCCGTGGGGGGCGGGATCCTCCGCACGACCGCCTCCAGGATCTCGTCGATGCCCCGGTTCGCCTTGGCGCTCGCCAGGATGATCTCCTCGTCGCGGCAGCCGATCAGGTCCCGTATCTGGTGCCGCACCGTGTCGATCATGGCGCTCGGGAGATCGATCTTGTTGATGACGGGGATGATTTCGAGTCCCGCGTCGATCGCCAGGTAGAGGTTGCTGATCGTCTGCGCCTCCACCCCCTGCGACGCGTCGACCACCAGGATGGCCCCCTCGCACGCGGCGAGCGACCGGGAGACCTCGTAGGAGAAGTCGACGTGCCCCGGCGTGTCGATCAGGTTGAGCGTCCACGTTCCCCCGGCGCCGGCGTGGTGCATCTGTATGGCGTGGAGCTTGATCGTGATCCCCCGTTCCTGCTCCAGCTCCATGTCGTCCAGGACCTGGTTGAACTTCATTTCCCGCGGGGTGATCGTGCCGGTGCGCTCGAGCAGGCGGTCGGCGATCGTCGATTTGCCGTGATCGATATGGGCGATGATGCAGAAATTGCGGATTGCGTCCATGCGGAAGTGCCAATATACCGATTCCCCCCCCGAGTTGCAACGCTTGCGTGTGCGGCCCCTCATTCGTATGTTGAGCAATTCCCGCACAGCGCCACGGCCGGTGTCATGTCCATACTCGAGGATCCCACGATCGCCACGTTCCTGGCCTCGCACGGGCGCGACGGGACAGCGGCGCCCCCGCTGGCGGTCTTTGACTGCGACGGGACGGTCATCCGGGGCGACATCGGCGAGGCGATGTTCTACCGCCAGATCGAGCGGTTTCTCTTCCGGCGCTCCCCCGCGGAGATCTGGAGCGCCCACGCGCGCCGGGAGAGGCTCGGGGAACTCTTCGACACGCTCCGCCCGCTCGGGAACGGGGCGCGCCGCTCCCACCCCGCCTTCGACGAATTCGCCGCCCTTCTCCTCGGCTGGTATTTCGACGGCATCGCCGCGGGGCGCGTTGCGGAAGCCTGCGCCGACATTGTCCGCCTCTTCGCGGGCTACACGAGCGCTGAGGTCCGCGCGATCGCGCACGAGACGTTCGCCGGGGAGCTGGCTTCGCCCGTCGGCTCGCGCCGCCTCGGGGGACGGGACCTCCCGCGGGGGGTGCGCTATCTCGCGGAGAGCGTCGAGCTCCTGCGCGCGCTCCAGTCGCGCGGGTTCGACGTCTGGGCGGTTTCCGGGAGCAACAAGTGGAGCGTCGAGCCGGTGTTTGAGCGGCTCGGCGTCCCCGCCTCGCGCGTGATCGGGATAGAGCTCGACGCGCCGGGGGGGACGCTCTCCGACAGGGCGGCGGAGCCCGTCCCCATCCGTGAGGGGAAAGTGGCAGCCCTCCGCGCCAGGACGGCGGAAGCGCCGCTGCTGACGGCGAGCGATTCCAGGAACGACCTCCCCCTCTTTCTCTACTCGCGCGGACTGAAAGTGCGCGTGAATTCCCGGGGGAGGGACACCGCGGAGTTTTTCCGCGCCGCGGGCTCCGGGCCGGACGGCTCGTGGGTGCTCGTCGAATCGCCCCGCGAGCTGGAGGGGATCTGAGATGGCGGATTTTGCGCTGACGGTCATCGGGGGGGGCGTCGTGGGACTGGCGCTCGCCGCCGAGTGCGCGCCGGGGCACGGTCCCCTCCTTCTCCTGGAGCGGCACGCAAAGGTGGGGCAGGAGACATCCAGCCGGAACAGCGAGGTCATACACGCGGGGATCTACTACGCCGAAGGGTCGCTCAAGGCGCGGCTCTGCGTGGAAGGGAACGCGCTCCTCTATCGAATTTGCGCCCGCCACGGCATCCCCCACAGGCGCATCACGAAGATCATCACCGCGGCGCGCGCGGGGGAGGAGGCCGAGCTCGACAGGCTCTTCGCACTCGGCAGCGCCAACGGCGTCCGGCTCCGCATGCTCGGCGCGCAGGAGGTCGCCGCGCTCGAACCGCTCATCCTGACGCGCGGCGGCATACTCTCGCCGGACACGGGCATCATCAGCGCCCACGGGCTCATGGAGTACTTTCTGCACGCCGCGCTGGCCGCCGGGGCCACCGTGCAGACCCGGTGCACCGCCACGGCCATCGAGCGGGTCCCCGGCGGATACCGCGTCACGGTGCGGGAGGAATCCGGCGAGTCGACGTTCACGTCGGAGCGCCTGATCAACGCCGCCGGGCTTGAATCCGACACGATCGCCTCGCTGGCGGGGATCGACGTCGGGAGCGCGTCCTACCGGCTCCACTACAGCCGGGGATGCTACTTCGCGCTCCCCCCGCGCCTGAGCACGTGCGTGAGCCGCCTGGTCTACCCCGTGCCCACACACGAGTCCCTCGGCGTCCACGCGGTGCTGGACCTGGGAGGACGCCTCCGGTTCGGCCCGGACATCGAGTACCAGGAGGACCGGACGCTGGATTACCGGGTCGACCCCGCAAAGAGGGGCGCCTTCGGCGCGTCGGTGCGCCGCATACTCCCCCACGTCAGGGACGAGGACCTTACGCCCGACATCGCGGGGATCCGCCCGAAGCTCCAGGCGCAGGGTGAGCCGCCGCGCGATTTCGTGATCCGCGAGGAAGCGGACAGGGGGCTCCCCGGACTCTACTCGCTCATCGGGATCGACTCCCCCGGTCTCACCGCCTCGCCGGCGATCGCGCGTTACGTCGCCGCGCTCCTGTAGCGCGCGCCGCTACGCCCTCTCGTAGTACCCGGTCATCACCGCCTCGGCGATCACATTCCCTTCGAGTGCACGGAGGAACGCTCCCCGCACGGTGTCCCGCCCGAGAGGGAGCGACGCGACGTTGAGCGCGTAGAGCGTCGCAACGTACGGGTGCCGCCCCGATCCCTTCGGCGGCGCCGGACCGCCGTAGCCCTTCTCGTTGTAGGAATTGAGGAGCTCCTTCGAGCCGGCGGGCATGCGGTCCGTCCCGGAGGCCCCCTCGCGGATCTCCCGGTCGCGGAAGGGGACGTCGATCACGAACCAGTGGACCCAGTTGTCCGCTACCGGGTGCGGATCGATGATCGCAAGGGCGAATGACTTCGTGTCGGGGGGAGGGTTTTCCCAGCGGAAATGGGGAGAGATGTTCTTCCCTCCTTTGACGGTCCTGTGCGCGTACACGAGCGGGATCGACTCTCCCTCCGCGTACGATGTGCACGTGAGCGTGAACATGAGAACCTCCGTGTGTGTGCCGGAGCGTCGATCAGGCGAACGCCGCAATGAGCGCGGCGCGCGCCGACGCAATCGTCCGGTCGATCTCCTCCTCCGTGTGCGCCGCGGACACGAACGCGGCCTCAAACTGCGAGGGGGGAAGGTAGACGCCGCGGGAGAGCATGGCGCGGAAATACGCCCCGAAGCGCTTCGTGTCCGACCCCAGCGCGCCCGCGTAGTCCGCGACCGGGCCGGGGGTGAAGAAGAGCGTGATCATCGATCCCACCCTGTTGACGCAGCAGGGAACGCCGAGCGAACGGATCGCCTCGCGGATCCCCTCCTCCAGGCGCGACGAGAGCCGCTCGAGCGCCCCGTAGAAATCCGGGGTCCCTGCGATCTTCCTGAGCGTCGAGAGTCCCGCCGCCATCGCGAGCGGGTTCCCGGAGAGCGTCCCCGCCTGGTAGACGGGACCCGACGGGGCGATCATCGACATCACGTCCTTCCGCCCCCCGTACGCGCCGACGGGGAGACCGCCGCCGATGATCTTCCCGAGCGTCGTCAGGTCGGGCCTGACGCCGTAGCGCTCCTGTGCTCCCCCGGCGCCGAGCCGGAAGCCCGTCATCACCTCGTCGAACACCAGGAGCGCGCCGTGCTCGGTCGCAAGCCGCCTCAGCGCAGGGAGGAAATCCCCCCGCGGGGGAACGCATCCCATGTTCCCGGCCGCCGGCTCGACGATCACCGCGGCCACGGCGCCCGGGTGCGCCGCCAGGAGCGCCTCCACGGAGGCGGCGTCGTTGTAGCGGGCGTTGAGCGTCCCGGCGGCGACCCCTTCAGGGACACCCGGGCTGTCGGGCACGCTCAGCGTCGTGGCCCCGGAGCCCGCGCGGATGAGGAACGCGTCGGAGTGTCCGTGGTAGCACCCCTCGAACTTGATCACTTTCTCCCGCCGCGTGAAGGCACGGGCGAGCCTGAGCGCGCTCATCGTCGCTTCGGTCCCGGAGTTCACCATCCGCACCATCTCGACAGAGGGGATGAGCCGTCCGATCAGCTCCGCCACCTCGACCTCCGACGCGGTCGGCGCCCCGAAGCTCGTGCCGTCTCCCGCCGCGCGGACGACCGCGGCGGTCACTTCCGGATCGGCGTGCCCCAGGATCATGGGACCCCAGGATCCCACGTAGTCGATGTACTCGTTCCCGTCCTCGTCCCAGACGCTGGAGCCGCGGGCCCGCGCGATGAAGACCGGCGTGCGCCCCACGGCGCGATACGCCCTGACGGGGGAGTTCACGCCGCCGGGAATGACCCCCGAGGCCCGCGCAAAGAGGGCGTCGGAACGGGGGGTTGCCGGACGGTCGGTCACCGGCGACGCTCCAGGACGGCGGCAGCCTCCTTCGCGAAGTATGTCAGGATGAGGTCCGCCCCCGCCCGGCGGATCGACGTGAGGAGCTCCATCATCACCCGTTCCCCGTCGATCCATCCCGCGCGCGCCGCCGCCTTGACCATCGCGTACTCGCCGCTCACGTTGTATGCCGCCGTCGGCATGCGGTACGTCTCCTTCACACGGCGGAGCACGTCGAGGTAGGGGAGCGCCGGTTTGACCATGACGATGTCCGCCCCCTCGGCGATGTCCTGCGCCACTTCCCGGAGCGCCTCGTCCGCGTTGGCGGGGTCCATCTGGTGCGAGCGCCTGTCGCCGAACTTCGGCGTGCTCTCCGCCGCCTCGCGGAACGGCCCGTAGAAGCCGGAGGCGTACTTCGCGGCGTACGACATGACGGGGATGTTCGGGAAGTCGTGCTCGTCCAGCGCCCTGCGGATCGCGCCCACCCTGCCGTCGAACATGTCGCTCGGCGCCACGATGTCCGCCCCCGCCTCGGCGTGCGAGAGGGCTTCACGCACCAGCAGCTCGACCGACTCGTCGTTGAGGATCTCGTTTCCCCGCACGATGCCGCAATGCCCGTGGGAGGTGTACTCGCACAGGCAGACGTCCGTGATGAGGACGAGCCCCGGGACCTCCTTTTTCACGGCGCGGAGCGCCTGCTGCACCACACCCTGCTCGTCGTAGGCCCCGGAGCCGACGTCGTCCTTCTCTTCCGGGATGCCGAAGAATATCACCGCGGGGATGCCGAGCGCCTGGACCTCGGCGCATTCACGGACGATCGCGTCCACCGACATCTGGTAGACGCCGGGCATCGAGGAGACTTCCTTTTTGACGCGCGACCCGGGGACGACGAAGAGGGGGTAGATGAAGTCGTCCACCCCGAGGCGCGTCTCCCGCACCATGGCGCGCAGGTTTTCCGTCATCCGCAGGCGGCGCAGGCGGCCCCGGGGAAACGATGCGACGATCGGTTCGTTGTCCATCATGCGTGCACCTTCACGAGGTTGAACGAGTGGTGTTTTTCAGGCCCGCGGCGACGCGCCGGGCGAGCGCATCCGCCGCGATGAGACAGTCTCCCAGGGCGATTCCTCCCCTGTAGTTCCCGCTGAAATAGAGTCCCCCCAGCCTCTCCTCGCACCGGGAGAGCACATCCATGAGATCGAGGTGGCCCACGGCGTACTGCGGGATCGCCCGCTCCCAGCGGCGTATGCTCCTGTACACGGGTTCTCCCCGGACGTCCATGATCTCACGCAGGTCGCGCCGCACGGCCGCGGTGAGCGCCTCGTCGTCCAGCAGGGCGAGCGCAGGCTGCCTGGAACCGCCGACAAACGTGGTGAGCGCGGCGTGTCCCGCCGGGGCTCTTCCCGCAAACAGGGCTGATGACCAGATCGTCCCCAGTATGCTCCGGCGCTCCCGCGCGGGGACCAGGAACCCGAACCCGTCGAGCGGGCGGCCGATCGAGCCGAGGGGGTAGCCCAGGAAGACCTCCGCGACGGGGGGATAGGCGATGCGCCCGAGCACGTCCGCCGCGTCGGCAGCGAAGGGGCGGACCAGTTCCCGCGCCGCGTAGGCCGGAAGGGCAAGGACCGCCGCGCGGGACGCGACCGCGCGCCGCTCTCCGTGCTGCCTGTAGCGGACGGTGAACCCGCCGCCGGAGATCTCCAGGGCATCCGCCGCCGCGCCGAGCGCAAGCGATTCCCCCAGCGTCCTCCCCAGCGCGCGGGGAAGCGCCTGCATCCCGGAGCGGAAGGTGAACATCCGCGCCCTGTCCTTCGCC
The DNA here is from genome assembly GCA_035516035.1 of Bacteroidota bacterium. Taxonomy (GTDB): domain Bacteria; phylum Bacteroidota; class Ignavibacteria; order UBA10030; family UBA6906; genus Fen-1273. The sequence goes on from DATJAS010000114.1 coordinate 13,950, forward strand.
TTCTCCGCCCTCCGGCGCCGCTCTCCCGCCCCCCGGATCATCCCACGGATGAGCCCGCCGTACTTTTCCTCGAGCGCGTAGAGCTTCGGGAACGCGGCGCGGACGCTGAGCACCGCGGGATCCCCGGCGTAGACGCCGGCCACGAACGGGTTGATGGCGTAATCGAGGAACTCCCTCCCGAGCCGCCGCTCGACGAACTCCGCGACCGATTCTTCTCCCGCGGCTCTCCCGACGAGGGGCTCACGGAGGAGCCTGAGCTTCCCCCGGGCCGTCCAGAGCCCGGAGGCGATGAACGCCGCCGGCGACATCGGGAGCGGGTGGAGCTTCCCGCCGCGGAGGATGTAGCGCCTGTCGGACGAAGAGTCGGCGTAGAGCCGCTCCCCGGTGATCCCGAGCCCGTCGAAGAGCTCGCCGAAGAGCGGCGTCGTCTCGAGCGCGCTGTTGGGTCCGTTCTCAATCAACCATCCTCCATCCTGCATCGACCCGATCGTCCCCCCCGGCGCATCCTCGCGCTCCAGGACGCGCACGCTGAGACCGGCCCTCCGCAGGTGCCACGCCAGCGCGAGCCCGGAGATCCCTCCACCGACCACAGTCACGTCGACCGCGCCGTTCATTGCGGGAGGTTCTCCATGACCAGGTCTCTGAGCGCGGCAATGTATTCCGGGGCCGTGTGGAGCGCGGGCATCATGTCGAAATACCGGATGCCGAGGCGGCGGGCTTCCTCGCGCGCCTCGATGTTGATTTCCCAGAGCGTCTCCGAATGGTCGGACACGAACGCCACGGGGACCACGATCACGTGCGTCACACCCGAGCCGGCCAGGGACGCCAGCGTCGCGCCGAGCGTCGGCGCAAGCCACTTCTGGGGTCCCACTTTGCTCTGGAAGCAGAGGTGGTGCGCCAGGCCGAAGTCCCCGGCACGCACCACCGCGCCGACGGTCCGCTCGATCTGTCCCCTGTAGGGGTCTCCCGCTTTCACGAGGCTCACCGGCGTCCCGTGCGCGCTGAAGACGAGGTGCACCGCGCGCCGCGAATCGGCGGGCACACGCCCGAGCGCGATGCGGATGTTCCTGACGATCGCCGCGATGTAGAGGGGATGTTCGCAGTACTCCCCCACCCGCGCGACGCTCAGATTGCGCACGCCGCGGCGCTGCAGCACGCGCTCCCACTCGCGCACGCTCGACCCGGTCGTCGTCTTCGAGTAGTGCGGGTAGAGGGGGAGGAGCACGACGCGCCGGCAGCCGGCGGCGAGGAGACTCTCGAGCGCCTCGGCGGTATCCGGGTGCCAGTACCGCATCGCGATCACCACGCGCGCGTCGACGTCGCGCGAGAGCGCCCGCTCCAGTGCCGCGGCCTGCCGCCGCGTCAGCTTCAGGATGGGAGAGCGGCCGCCGATGCGGGCGTAATATGCCGCGACGCGCGGCGCCCGCCGGCGGGCGATGACGGCGGCCAGTCGCCGGCGGAAGAGAAACGCCAGGGGGAGATCGATGATGTCGGGATCGGCGAACAGGTTGAAGAGAAACGGCTCCACGGCCTCCTGCGAGTCGGGTCCCCCGAGCTGCAGGAGCACCACTCCCAGGGGAGCGCGCGCCTCAGTGCGCGGGGGCATCGAGCGTCCTCCGGACCGCCGCGGCGAGCTCCTCCACCCGGTAGGGCTTCTGCACGAACGCGCGCACGCCGAGCGCGAGCATCTGCCGCGCCCGCTCGTCTTCGGCGTACCCCGTCGAGAGAATCGCCCGGACTCCCGGGTCGATCGCCTTCAGCTTCTCGAACGTCTCCCTCCCCCCCATGCCGGGCATCGTCATGTCGAGTATCACCAGGTCCACATTCCCCCTGTTGCGCTCGTACAGCTCGAGCGCCGCGCGGCCGTCCCCCGCCGCAAGCACGGTATACCCCATCTCCTCCAGGACGTCCCTCACCAGGAGCCGGATCGTCTCCTCGTCGTCCACCACCATGATGGTCTCGTTGCCCCCCGCCGCGCGCGTCTCGGGTCCCTGTGCCGGTTCCGCCGCCCGGTCGACGGCGGGGATGTAGACGGAGAACGTCGTTCCCTCCCCGATCTCGCTCTCCACGTTGATGAACCCGCTGTGGTTCTTCACGATCCCGTAGACCGTCGCCAGCCCGAGCCCCGTTCCCTTCCCTTTTTCCTTCGTCGTGAAAAACGGGTCGAAGATCCTGTTCCTGATCGCCCGGTCGATCCCCACGCCCGTGTCCCCCACGTCGATGCGGACGAACTCCGCCTGACGGCCGTCAAGGACGGAGCGGAGGAACGCGTCGGGGGCGTGGAGCCGCTGCGTCACGATCGTCAGCGTGCCTCCCCCCGGCATCGCGTCGCGCGCGTTGACGCACAGGTTCATCAGCACCTGCTGGATCTGCGAGGCGTCCGCCTCCACCACCGGGTTGGCGGAGTCCGGCACGGTGCGCACGGTGATGCTCTTTTCGATCGTGCCCCGCAGCAGCTCGGAGGTTTCTCTCACGAGATCGTTGATGAGGAGCGGTCCGACGACGTACTTCCCGCCGCGGGCGAAGCCCAGGAGCTGGGAGGTCAGGTCCGCCGCGCGCAGCGCCGACCGCTCGATCGTTTCCAGGTGCCCGTAGAGCCGGTCCGCCTTCGGCACCTGCGCCTTGACGAACGAGGCGTAGCCGAGGATTCCCCCCAGGATGTTGTTGAAGTCGTGCGCGATCCCGCCGGCCAGGAGCCCGATGCTCTCCATTTTCTGCGACTGGATGAGCTGTTCCTCGAGCCGCCGCCGCTCCGTGACGTCTTCCATCATCGCAACAACGTTCACCAGGCGCCCGTTCCGCTCGAAGACGGGGAACATGCGCGCGTGCACGGTGACCTCTCCTCCCGTGAGCGGCAGCTCTTCGGCGGCGCGCGCGGGGTCGATCGTGAGCGCGGGCACGTCGACGACGCCACCGCGGAAGACGGTCTCGAACGCCCCGGCGAGGCCGACGGCCCGGATGAAGGGGGAGTGGAAGACGTTGAGACGGCCCACCACCTCCTCCCTCCCCGCCGCCCCGAAGAGCCGGAGCCACGCGCCGTTCACGTCCGTCAGGTTCCCCCGCGCGTCGAGCACGGTCACGGCGAGCGGCGTCTGGTCCAGGATCCTCGTCAGCGTGTCGCGCGACTCGACGATCGCTTCCTCCAGGCGCTTCCGCTCCGTGATGTCGCGCGCGACCCCCTGTATCCCGATGACCTTCCCTTCCTTGAGAATCGGCTTCTCGTTGATTTCCAGGAGCAGCGGGCGCCCGTCGGCGTGGTGTACCGTGCACGTGTAGGCGGGAGGCGCGATCCCCCCGGCGATCGCGCGCGCGGTGTGGGCGAACGCCCCCTCGTTGCCAGGTCCCCCCGTGAGGGCCTCCTTGGAGCGCGACTTCCAGTGCTCCGGGGAAAACCCGGTAATCTTCGCGACGGAGGGGGAAACGTACGTGAACGCTCCCGCGGTGTCGTGGACGTAGAAAAAGACGTCCAGCGTCCCCTCCACGATGATCCGCAGGAGTTCCTCGGACGCCGCGAGCTTCACTTCCGTCCGCTTCTGCTCGCTGACGTCGCGCACGATGCAGAGGACGAACGTCCCCCCGCCGCAGGTCACCACGCGCGCGTTGACTTCCGCCGCGACCGGCTTCCCTTCCTTCCTCAGGAAGTCGATGGGACCGTACCTGCGGAATCTCCTCCCCAGGCGGGCGATCTCCTCCCTGTGCCGCGCGGCCGCCGCCGGGGGGTGGAGATCGTCGACGGTCATTCCCAGGAGCGCGTCCCGGCTCCGGCCCGTGAGCTGCACCGCCCGGGCGTTGGCGTCCGCGATGCGGCAATCGGACCGGTCGAGGAGGAAGACCGCCTCGATGATGCCGTCGAGCGCGCCGAGCGCCGCGATCGTGCGGACGCTTGCCGGTCCTTCAGGGGGTGCGACCGGCGCTCTGCCGGTGCGCGTGCGGGGTCTGCGTGTCGTCATGTGTGGATGGGCGGCTCATGCGGACGCCGCGGGCACTGTTCAGGCGTGGTACGCGGGACTCTCTTCCTGCACCGCGCGCACGAGCGCGCGTGCGTTCTCTACGCTCACTTCCGGCATAATGCCGTGGCCGAGGTTGAACACGTGTCCGGGCCCACGGCCGTATTTCTTCAGGATAGAACGGACTTCCCCCCGGATGCTCTCCGGGGAGGCCAGGAGGTACGAGGGATCGAGGTTCCCCTGGAGCGCGACATTCCCCCCGGTATCCTGGCGCGCCCGGCCGATATCGACGGTCCAGTCGAGCGACAGCACGTCCGCGCCGATCGAGGCCAGCTCCTTCAGCGCGTGGCCGGCGCCGCGGGAAAAGACGATCACCGGCACCCCTTCGCGGCGCATCGTCGAGACGATGCGGAACATCCCCTCGAGCGAGAACTTCCTGTAGTGCTCCGGGTCCAGTATCCCTCCCCAGGTGTCGAAGATCTGCACCGCCTGTGCACCGGCCGCAATCTGGGCTTCGAGGTACCGCCTGACGGCGACTTCGAGCCGCTCCAGGAGGGATGCAAGGAGCGCCGGGTCGTCCAGCATCATCCGCTTGATGTTGCCGTACGAGGCGGAGCCCCCTCCCTCGACCATGTAGCAGGCCAGCGTCCAGGGAGAACCCGAAAACCCGATCAGCGGCACGCGGCCAGCGAGCGCGCGGCGCGCGGCGCCGAGCGCTTCCATCACGTAGCGCAGGTCTTTTTCCGGGTCCGGGTCTTTCAGGGCCCGCACGTCTGCGCTCGAGCGGAGCGGGGGTGAAAGCCTGGGGCCGGCGGACTCCTGCATCGCAAGGCGCATCCCCATGGCCTCGGGGACGACCAGGATGTCGGAGAAGATGATCGCGGCGTCCACGCCGACGATCTCGACGGGCTGCACGGTCACCTCGGATGCCAGCTCCGGCGTGCGGCACATGGTGAGGAAATCATGCCGGGCCCGGACCGCCCGGTATTCGGGGAGATAGCGGCCGGCCTGGCGCATCATCCAGACGGGCGTTCGCCCGACAGGGAGCCTTCTGCATGCCCGCAGGAACAGATCGTTCGTCATTGCGCCCGGAAGTAAGCGGTGATGGACTCCACGATTCCCCGCGCCGAAGACTCCCCCGCGACGATGTCCGGGGGAATGTCCATGGCACGGAGGGCCTCCGCGGTGGTCGCACCGATCGCTGCGATGCGGCACCGCGCGCGCAGCCCCCCGCGCTCCGGCGGAGTAAACAACGCGCCGAAATGCCGCGCGGCGGAAGGGGAGGCAAATGTGACCACGTCGAACTCCCCGGCAAGGACGCGGGAAACAAGCCCCGAAGCGCCGGCCTCCTCCGCGGGGAGCGTTGCATACACGACGACGCTCTCGACGGATGCCCCCTGTTCACGGAGCGCGCCCGCGAGCGTGCCTCTGGCGATCGTGCCGCACGGGAGGAGCACCCGCTTCCCCCTGAGCGCGCCTCCCAGCGCGGCGCCGAGTGAGGCTGCGGAAAACTCAGCCGGGACGAGCGCAACGCGCATGCCGCTCCTCCGGAGCGCCGCGGCGGTCGCCTCCCCCACCGCGGCGGCGGGGAGGCGCTCCAGGTCGGGGGCCGTCACCCCGCGCGCGAGCGCCCTGCCGACGAATGCCTCGACGGCGTTCGCGCTCGTGAACGCGGCCGCGTCGAACGAGGCCAGCCGCGAGAGCGCGCCGTCGCACGCCTCCCACGACGGCGGAGGGCCGATGGCAACGAGGGGGATCACCACGGGCGTCCCCCCCTGCTCGCGCACCGCCCGGACGAATTGGTCGGACTGCTCGCGCCTGCGCGTGATGAGTATGGTTTTCCCCGCGAGCGTCATGGGCGCGCCCCGGCACCCCTGATCTCCTCCAGAATGCGCCCCGCTCCGCCCGCGAGCAGCGTGCGGCCGAGCTCGTCCCCGCAGGAGGCACCCTCCCCGGGCGCCGAGCGCGATTTGCCCCGGACGACAGTCGCGCCGTCGAGCGACGCCACCATGGCGTCGATGAGGAGCATCGGGGGATCCCCCTCGATGCGGGCGTACGCGCCGATCGGGACCTGGCAGCCCCCCTCCAGCCGGCGCAGGAGCGCGCGCTCCGCGCTCACCGCCTGGGCCGTCGGCCGGTGGTCGAGCGCGCCGACGAGCCCCCCGGTCTCCTCGTCCCCCGCGCGGATCTCCACGCCGATCGCCCCCTGTCCCACGGCGGGCAGGAGCACATCCGTCGGGAGGATCTCCCCCACGTTCTCCTCCCATCCCAGCCGGCGGATCCCCGCGTAGGCGAGCACAATCCCCCCCCAGCGGGATGCGCGGAGCTTCTCCATGCGCGTGTTCAGGTTGCCGCGGAGATCCGCGGTCGCCAGATCGGGCCTCCGCGCGAGGATCTGGCTCCTGCGCCGGAGGCTTCCCGTGGCGATGACGGTCCCGGGTGGCTGGGCGAGGAGCGTGCGCACCGGGTTGTCGGGGTGCGGGATGAAGGCATCCCGCACGTCCTCCCGCGTGCACGCGGCGCCGAGCGAGAGTCCCTCCGGCAGCTCCGTGGGAAGGTCTTTCAGGCTGTGCACGGCGCAGTCGATCGCCCCCGCCAGGAGCGCGTGCTCGATCTCGCGCGTGAAGAGCCCCCGGTCCCCGATAGAGGCAAGCGGGGAATCCAGCACGCGGTCTCCCGTCGTGCGGATCACCTCGATCGTGACGGTGCAGCGGGGAAACCGCCGGGCGATCTCCCCCTCCACCCAGCGGGCCTGCCAGAGGGCGAGCGCGCTTCCCCGCGTGCCGATCCGGAGCGCGCTACTCTTCACGCGGCGCCTCCCCGTTGCGGCCGAGGCCGAACAGCTCCCTGAGCACGTTGACCCTGTTCAGCAGCGCGTCGGCATGCCCCCCCGACTCCGCTTCCTGCTTCAGGGCCGCGGTCGGGCCGTGGAGGATCTTGTTGACGATGCGCCGGGTGACCAGCTCCAGGAGCTCCCGGTCTTCCGCGCGGAAGCGGTTGACGTTCTTGCGGACCTCCTCCGCCCGGATGGATTCCACCTGCTGCCGGAATTCCTGTATCGTCGGCCCGACTTCCAGGGAGTTCTGCCACCGGAAAAACGAGGCCAGCTCCTCCCTGATGATCCGGGTGACTTTCGGGATCTCCCCTTTTCTCTTCTCGAGGTTCCTGTCCACGATCGAGCTGAGGGCGTCGATGTCGTACAGGAAGACGTTGTCGATCTTCCCCGCCCCGGGATGCACGTTGCGGGGGACGCCGATATCGATGATGAAGAGGGGGTTGTTGGACCGCTGGCGCATGACCCGGTGGACCTCGTCGGGCCCCACGACGTACGAGGGACTGGCGACCGACGTGATGACGACGTCGACCGAGCGGAGGGCCTCGACGAGCCGGTCGTATTCCACCACCGCGCCGCCGAATGCGCCGGCGAGTGCCTCCGCCTTCTCGCGCGTCCTGTTGGCGACCACGACGCGGCCGATCCCCTTCCCCTGCAGGTGGCGCAGCGTCAGCTCCCCGGTTTCCCCGGCGCCGATGAGGAGAACGGACTTCCTGCTCAGGTCCGCGTAGATCTTGCTCGCGAGCTCGACCGCCGCGTAGCTCACCGAGACGGCCCCCTCGCAGATCGACGTCTCGGTCCGCACCCGCTTCCCCACGTGCAGCGTCGCCTGCATCAGGCGGCTCAGCACGGGCCCCATCGTGCCGCTCTCTCTCGCCAGGGCGAACGCGTCCTTGATCTGACCCAGGATCTGGATGTCGCCGATCACCATCGAGTCGATCCCCGCGGCGACGCGGAAGAGGTGCTGCACGGCGCGACCGGCGCGGGTTGCCGCGAAATGCCCCGGGCCGACCTCCGCGGGGGTCCCCTTCGCCTCCAGGAGCAGGCGCGTCATCGTGCCGTCGTCGGGTCCCTCCCCCGTGCTCAGGCCGTAGAGCTCCGTCCTGTTGCACGTCGACACGAGCACGCATTCGTCGAAATGTTTCGCCGACTTCAGGCGGGGAAGGGCGGCCCTGATCTCGTCGTCCGACAGCCACATCCGCTCCCGGATCTCCAGGGCGGCGGTGTTGTGGCTGATGCCAATGGCGTGGAGGTTCATGCTCAGTGGAAACTGTGGAACCCGCTGAGGTACAGGTTGATCACGGTCATCGACAGGAACACGAAGCCGAAGGCCACGAGCGTGATGATCATCGTCCTGCGGCCCTGCCAGCCGAGCCGCCGCTTCGCGCCGAGGGCAAGGGCGTAGAGCGACCAGATCACCACGGTGGCGACCAGCTTGGGATCCCAGTACGAGAACCGGCTGAAGACGCGGGGGAGCCAGAGCACGCCGATGACGATCGCCACACCCAGGGCCACGAACCCGAACACCTCGGCCCGGTGGCTCATCATCTCCAGCGTTTCCAGGTTGGGCAGCCGCGCGTAGATCTGGCCGATGCGCGAGGACTTGATCTCGCGGTAGAGCATCAGGTAGAGAAACCCGTAGGCGGCGGAGAGGGAGATGGCGGTGTAGCCGAGGAGCGCCGCCGAAACGTGGAAGCCGAGCACGGTGCTGTGGAGGTACGTCGGGATGTCGGACCTGTCCCTGATAAAGAGGGACGAGACGGTCTGGAAGCCGAACGCCAGGAGGAGTATGAAGAACCCGGTGGCGCTCGCCTTCGTGCGGAGCTCGATGTACGCGTAGCCGACGGCGATGGAGGCCGCGAGCACGCTCATGATCTCGAACACCGACGTGATCGGCGGGTGGTCGAACGCGGCCGAGCGGAGGGCCAGGTAGGCCAGGTGGACGATCACGAGGGCGACGAGCGCCGGCGTCTTGGTCGCCTCGAGCCGGGGAAGATCCCGGAAGAACGAGAGCCCGTACACCGCGACCAGGGCGGCGTACAAGAGGGGGAGCAGGACGCTCAGGGCAAGCACGACCGGCTGCAGTGTCATCGGTGCGGTGCACTCCGTCAGGTTCCCCGAAATATATGTATTTCCGGCGAGAAAACACACTTCGCCGTTGCACCGGAGCCCCCGGCGACGTATCTTTGCGCGTGCGGGACGAACCCTTTTCCCCGGAAGCTGCATCTCACCTGTGAACGCAAGGGAACTGAAGACACTACCGGAAGCCCGGCTGATCGCCGCCGCCGCCGCGGGCGACACTCGTGCATTCAGCGAGCTGGTGCGCCGCTACGAGGAGACCGTCTACCGGTACGCGATCAAGCTCTGCCGCGACAGGGAGAAGGCGGAGGAGACGCTCCAGGATACGTTCGTCAACGTCTACAGGAAGCTCTCCTCGTTCGACGGCCGCGCGAAGTTCTCCACCTGGCTCTACGCGATCGTCACGAACAACTGCCTGATGAAGCACCGCGCCCGGCGGAACAGGAGCGTCGAGGAATCGCTCGAGGCGCTGGAAGATCCTTCGTCGTGGCCGGAGGGAAAGTTCGCGCACGGGATCGCCCGGTGGGAGGAAACGCCCGCGGATATCATGCTCGACAGGGAGCTGCGCGCGGAGATCGAGGCGGCCATCGGCGCGCTACCGCCGGAGTACAGGATCGTCTTCACGCTGAGGGACATGGAAGGAAAATCGACAGAGGAGACATCCGCGATCGTGGGGATTTCCGTCGAGGCGACGAAGTCGCGGCTCCGGCGGGCGCGGGCGTTCCTCAGGGAGCGGCTCGCCCCGTACATGGACCGCGGGAGGGGCCGGCGATGAAGTGCCTGGAGGTCTATCTCCACGTCTGCGAGGATCTCGACCGGCGGCTCGGCACGCGCCGATGCAGGGAGATCCGCGCCCACCTGGAGGCATGCCCCGATTGCCGGGCCTACCTGGAATCGCTCAAGAGTACCGTCGCGCTCTACCGCTCGCTCCCCCCTCCCCGCCTCTCACGCGCCGCGCACGCGCGGATGCTCGGCGCCCTCCGCTCCAGCGGATGCCTCCCCCCCGTGAAGCGGGTGACCGCGCGGCGCCGTAAGGCAGGCCGCCGCTAGCGCCCCCCTTCATCTCACGTCCGGGCCAGCCGGCTCTTCCTGTAGCCGTACGCGAAGTAGATCACCATCCCTATCGCCAGCCAGATCACGAAGCGCCACATCGTCACCGCCGGGAGCCCCAGGATAAGGTAGAGGCAGGAGGCGATCCCCAGCAGCGGAACGAGGGGCACCAGGGGTGTGCGGAACGCGCGCTTCCGGTCCGGTTCCCTCCGCCGGAGTATGATGACCCCCGCACAGACGAGTATGAACGCGAAGAGGGTTCCGATGTTCGTCAGCTCCACGATCTCGTTGATGTTCGCGATCGCGGCGACCGCAGCCACCACGACGCCCGTCCAGATCGTGGTGACGTGGGGGGTGCGGTGCTTCGGGTGGACCGCGGCGAAGTGGGGAGGGAGGAGACCGTCCCGCGACATCGAGAAGAATATCCTGGGCTGGCCGTACTGGAAGACGAGGAGCACGGCGCTCATCGACACGACGGCGCCCACCGACACGATGCCGGCGGACACGTTTGCGCCGACATAGGCGAAGGCGGCTGCGAGCGGATCGGCCACGCCGAGGTGTGTCCAGGGGACCATCCCCGTGAGCACGAGCGCGACCGCGATGTAAATCAGCGTGCAGACGACCAGCGACCCGATGATCCCCAGCGGGAGGTCGCGCGCCGGGTTGCGGCACTCCTCTGCCGCGGTCGAGATCGCGTCAAACCCGATGTACGCGAAGAAGATCAGGCTCGCCCCTACCCAGACGCCGGCAAACCCGTTCGGCATGAAGGGGGACCAGTTTGCCGGCCTGACGAACTTTGCCCCCGAGTAGATGAAGAAACAGAGGATGGCGAGCTTGATCGCCACCATGATGTTGTTGGCGCGGGCGGATTCCTTGACCCCGACGACGAGGAGCCACGTGATGAGCATGACGATCAGGACCGCCAGCGCGTTGAAGATCAGGGGGACGCCCGCCACGACCGGGTGGGACATCCAGGCCTCGTGCGCGAGCGCCAGGGCGGGGTCCCCCGCTGAGGCGGCCGCGTCTCCCGCGGCCTGGACTGCGGAGCGGTAGTCCACGGCCAGCCAGGCGGGGATATGGAACCCCAGCCCGTCGCAGAGCTGGTGGAAGTAGGACGCCCAGGCGATCGCCACCGCGACGTTCCCCACGGCGTACTCGATAATGAGGTCCCACCCGATGATCCAGGCGACCAGCTCTCCGAGCGTGGCGTATGAATAGGTGTACGCGCTCCCGGAGATCGGGACGAGGGAGGCGAACTCGGCGTAACAGAGCCCGCAGAAGGCGCAGGCGACCGCCGTGAGCGCGAAGGAGAGAACGATGGCGGGACCTGCGCCCGCCCGCGTGGCGTCGCCCGCAACGGCCGTGCCGATCGTCGCGAAGATCCCCGACCCGATGATCGCCCCGATCCCCAGCATGACGACGTCGAACCCGCCCAGGGCGCGCTTCAGGCTCCTCTCGGGCGCCTCCGCCTCCTGCATGATGGCGTCGAGGCTTTTCCTGCGAAAGAGGGGATGTCCCATCGGTGATGACCGTCCCTGGTGATGGATTCCGTGCGCGGCGGACGCGCCCCTTCAGCGTGGGGCCGCCTGGGGCGCCCCGGAATCGATGCTGCAGCGGAGGTACTGCCGGCAGATGCGGCGCATGGCGGTGTTCGCGGAGTTGAACGCCCAGATGATCGATCCCCCCTTCGTCCCCGCGCTCAGGTCGCCGATCAGGAACATGCCGGGGACCGTGGTCTCGTGCGCCTCGAGGACTTCGGGATCGTCGCCGTTGAATTCAATGCCGATCGTCTTCAGGAAATTGCGGGGCGTGGTCCCCCCCAGCGCGTAGACCACGAAGTCGAACGTCCTCGCCCCGGCGGCCGCTTCGGCGAACGTGATCGCGGGCCGGCCGGAAGCCTCGGCGACCGCCTGGACGTTCGTGCCGCGCAGCACGTTCACCTGCGACCGTTTCTCGAGCGCCAGGAGACTTTCACGGTTGATGTCGTTCATGCGGGAGAACTCCGTGCGGCGGTAGCTGAGCGTGACGCGGTTCCCTTTCTGGACGAGGTACTGGCAGTACTCCGAGGCGCAATCTCCGCCGCCGACCACGAGCACCTCCGCGGCGGCGATCTCCGTCGTCGTCACGTCAAAGACGACGCGGTCCTTCAGCGACTGGGGGATGCGGTACTCCGGCTTGTTCGGCTTCCCCAGTATCCCTATGGCGATCACGACGACCACCGTGTCGTATGTGCCGCGGTCCGTCGTGATCGTGAACCGCTGGGCATCGGGGTCTTTGTCTATCCTGAAGACCGTCTCCGAGTACCTGACGGCGACGCCGTTCCCGGCGATCGTCCTGTCCAGGTAGGAGATCGTCTCGTTCTTCGATGAGTCCGCCAGGCACATGACGCCGGTACAGGCCGCCTCGAATCCCTTGTAGTTGGCGGTCACGAGCTTGTTGTCGGGGTAGTACTTCTTGATCGAAAAGGAGTGCTCCGACGCCCGCTCAAGGATCAAAATCTTCGCGGCGTCGATGCCCGCCGTGCGGGCTTCGGTGGCCATGCTGATCCCCGCGGGACCCGCCCCGATAATCACCATGTCGTACACGCGCCCTCCCGCGCAGTTGTCAAACCGGACGACTAATGTAGTAAGTTCAATGACAACTCCAAACGTGGGGGGGTCCAAAATGCAGAGCGGCCCCTCTCCCGGAGGAGAGGGGCCGCTCTGCACGACCCTGCTGCGTTCGTCAGGTTACATCGCCTGCCCGACCCAGGCGTACGTTGTCTTCTCAAACTGGATGGCGCCGCGCACCGTGCGGTGGTCGCCGGCGTGCATCGGCGAGACCTCGAGTCCCTCGCGGCGGTCGAACGCGAACTCCACGTTCGAGCCCGAGGCAGGGGCGGACGTGCACTCCACGGAGCCTTCAAATGTCATGACGTACACGCGGACGCCGGAGAGCATGTACTCTTTTCCCCCCGTCTGGCGGAAGCCGGAGAGCTTCATGTTCCCCAGGGAATTGTCATGGACGAGTTTCGCGACGACCTGCTGGCCGTCCGATGCAGTCGGAGCCGCGAGGTAGATCTTTGAAAACGCGATGACGCCGATGAGCGCGACGACGATGGCGATTGTTCTCATGACTCCCCCCGTTGACATTTTTCCCTGTCCCTTCTCCGGCCTCCGGTTCCCCCGTGCCGGTCTCCTCTTCTTGTCCCCTTGAGAAGCAAATGGCGTACCACCGGGTCAGGCAGGGAAAACTGTCAAAATTGCACTGTATTATGCATATTCACAGGGGAGAGAGGACAAAATTACCATACCCGTTCCTGTAGTTTTTTCAACATTTACCTCATCTCCCCGGGGGAGAAAGAGGTGCAAACTACAACGGATTCGATGGGTTTCTCTTCAGGGGAGAACCGTAGGATAGAACGACCACCGGAGAGCCGCCCCGATCGTGCGGAGCGTGAAGGGCTGAAATCCGACGGCCTGGTAGGCTTCCCCCGTCGGGTCATGGTAGCGGATAATCGAGTACTGGAGCCCCCCGCGGAGCGAGAAATACTTCGAGAAATCCCACTGCATTCCCCCTTCGATATCCCCTCCTCCGCCGTTGTACCCGTCTTCTGCAGCAAGCGAGTAGAGCCCGTAGCCGAGCGCGACGTAGGGGCGAAACTCCCCCGCGGTGACGGGGAAGAGCGTCACCTGGAGCGAGGCGCCTCCGAGCGGCAGCCACCCGGTCGCCGGCGAGGCAAACCCCCCGGGGATCGCCTCCCGCCCCGTGTAGATATTCACGCCCAGCTGCAGTGCGGGAGAGACGTTCACGCCAAACCCGAGAGAAATCGTATACCCGCCGTCGCGGTACGACGACTGTGAGGAGAGGTGGGGGGAGACCTGCATGTCGATCACCGCCCGGAACGAACGGCTCGAATCTCCTCCCCCCGGCAGTGACGCCAGCGACCGGCCCGCGGCGAGGAGCATCGCCAGGAACACACACGCGAGAAGTTTCATCATGGGTAAAATACGCCCGCCCGGAACACGTGCCCGTCAAGCCGTATGCCCGGCATCGGAAAATGGATGTAGTCGAGGAGCGTGAAGACCGCACGCAGCAGGTCGCTCTCCGTGTCGATCTTCGAGAGGTTGATGTCGAGCGCGAGTGTCTCGAGCCGGCGCCCTCCCCCCGTCTCGTTCAGATCCCTGGCGCAGACGCCGAACGCGATCCCGAGCCATGAGGGAACGGCGCGCGAGAGATCCTTCCCCATCAGGAAATGGGGGTCCATCGCGAGCCAGACCTCCGTCCCCTGGTAGTCGTCAAGGAAGGCCTTCGCCTGCTCCGCCTTCAGCTCGTCCCGGTACTGCGTGCTGGGCCAGTAGCTGTACTTGAGCGAGAAATTCCGGAGAACGGGGAACGTCCACTGCGCAAGCGGTATCGTGGCGCCCGCGATGTTGAAGAACGCGTCCCCCGGGCTGAACCCGTAGACCCGGTGAAAACCGTCCTCGACCTCGACGTACATCTGGTACGAGAGCCCGAGCGCGGATCCCCAGAACGTGCTTGCGTGCTCGGAGAACCCGCTCCACCGGAGCATGGAACAGAATGTCCGTGAGAGGACGTAGCCGGCATACATGTGGCCGAGCTTGTCGACGTTCAACGCATAGACCCAGTCGTTTTCGAACTGGAAAGGCCCCCGCGGACCCTGCCACCACGCGTTTTGCTGGTAGATATGAACGGGGATGACCGTGCCGAGCGTGACGCCCGCAAGGAGCGATATGCGCGCCGGTTTGACGTCGGATGTATCCTGCGCATGCGCGGTCGTGGAGGCGATGAGCGTGCATATCAGGAGCGCTGTTACGGCCGCCGGCAGGGGGCGCGCATGCGCACACATCGGACGGGGGGGGAGACAAAAGGGAGGCATGGCGTCAAATGTAGCGTTTCAATTCCCCCCAGTCAAGCAGGGATCGGTCGGTGTGTCACCTCTCTCCGGTTAAATTGACCTGGTTTGAAGAATGCGGCTCCCCCGCGCACCGCGCACCGCGCGAGGGCGTGTCGATGCCTTATCATCCAGGTAT
>DATJAS010000115.1:0-17488 GCA_035516035.1 Bacteroidota bacterium
CCGCGGACGCTGATTCCAACCAGGCGCTCCTGGCGATCTTTCGTCTCGGTGCAGTGTCGCTCGCCGGGGCGAGGGACGGCGCCGCAATGCTCCTGGCAACGCACCCGGCCTTCCCGATGGCGGATACCGTCGAGCTGATACTTGGCACGGCGGAGGAACGCGCAGACAGCCTCGCAAGCGCCGGAGCGGCGTTCGCACTCGCAGGGCGCTTCGCGCGGGATTCCTCGATCGCCGAGGCGGCCGCGTGGGGATCCCTGGGCCTCCTCATCAGGCAGAACCTCGCCGACTCGGCGCTCGCGGCGGGGACCCGGTTCCTCGCTTCCTACCCCGGGAGCCCTCACGCAGCCCTCCTGCTGGCGCACATGGGCGAGATGGCCATGCAGCGCGGGAGGCCGCGCGACGCCGCCGCGTTCTACCAGAGATTGACCGGCGAGTTCGGCTACGCCGCTGCCGCCGATGGAGCGGAAGAGAAGCTCGGCCTCGCGCTCGGAGCAGCCGGCGAGACCGACGCCGCGCTCTCGGTGTACACGGAAATCGCGCGCCGCGACTCCGCCGACGCTCTCGGCGATGGCCGGCCGCCGGCACCCGTGCTCCTGGCGCTCGGGAAACTCTCCTGGCAGGCCGGGAAGGGGCCGGAGGCAAAGCACTACCTGATGGCGCTCCTTGCGCGCGAACAGACGGGGAGCGCGGCCGGGGAAGCGTACACCACGCTCGGCATGATCAGCCGCGCGGAGGGGGACCGCGACGGGGCGACATCGTATTTCAGGCAGGCGGAAGAGGCCGCGCCGGGGACGACGGTCTCGCGCGACATCGCGGACCTCCTGTTCGAGAACGGAGACTACGCGGACGCGATCAGGGACTACACGCAGCTCGCGCTCAGCGCGGCGGCGGACAGCGACAGGGAGTATTTCGACGCCCGGATCATCCTGGCGACGCTGCGCAGCGGCGACGCGGCCGGGGCGGCGGGGCGCATCGCCGCATTCGAAAAGGCGCACGGCGGGGCGCGCGATGCGCTGGCGCAGTTCGACCTGGAGAAGGGGCTCCTCCAGTTCCGCAAGGAGGAGTACGCCGGCGCGATGAAGGCGTTCGAGGTCGTGGCGGATAAATACGAGGAGACGCCATCGGGACCCGCGGCGATGTACTGGATCGGCAAGACGCTGGAGGCGACCGGCAGGCAGCGCGAAGCGACCGAGGCCCTCGAGAAGCTCCTCGCCGCCCATCCCGACGCGCCCATCATCAGCCGCGTGCACCTCGCCCTGGGCAACCTCTACTACGCCGCCGAGAAGTGGGACGAGGCGATCAAACACTACCGGACGATCGTCGACGACCCCCACCCCGACGCGGAGCTTCTCCCCGCCGCGATGAGCAACCTCATCGAGACGTACGAAACCGCCGGGGCGTTTGACGGCGCGCTGACGCTGACCAGGAAGTACCTGGAGCTGTACCCGAACGCCGAGGACGCGCTCGACAAGAAGATCAAGATCGGCATCCTCTACGACCGCCTCGGTTACTACGACCAGTCAGTGCTGCAGCTCCAGTCGCTCCTGGACGAAGCGGGAAGCGACCTCGAAGGGGAGATCCGCTACTACATCGCCGAGGCAAATTACCACAAGGGGGATTACCAGCAGGCGATACTCGATTTTCTCAAGGTCCCGTACCTCGTCACGAAGAAGGGGAAGATCGACTGGACGGCGAACGCGCTCTACATGTCCGGGCAATCCTACGAGAAGATGGGACGGTACGACCAGGCGCTCACCATGTACCAGCAAATCGTGGACCGGCCGGGGATCGACGCGACATTCAAATCCGCCGCACGCAAGGAGATCGACCGCGTCAGGTCCGTCCTGAAGAAGAACCCGGATTGACAATGCTCGAACACGAAACCGAGGCGATCCTGGCGGCGCTCGTGACACGGACGATCGGCGCCGGGGACGCCATCCTGTTCAAAGAGATCGTATCGGCGGACATCCCGCGCGGGATCAAGTCGTACCTCCAGGCCGACGTCATCCGCTCCCTCGAAGCGGAGATATTCTCCTCTCCCCGGTTCGCCCGCGTCGAGAGGGACTCTCCCGGCGTCCGGCGCCAGGCCCGGGCGTTCGTTGCGTCGATGGCCGCCACGTACTCCATCCCCCGCGCGGAGTTTCTTTCGCTGCTTGAGAACGCGGTCCATTTCCAGGAAAACTTCCTCTGCCGCCCCCAGTGGACAATCGAGCACTTCGTGTTCGAATCGGCCGACCGGGTGGGCGTTGCGGAGCTGGTCGCGAAGCTCGACAGCACCGTCGAATACGCCTATTTCAGGACGCTGATCCCGCGGATCCTGGAGCGGCGGGGACTGCGCCAGGTGGGCGTGGAGGAATTCCGCGACATCCTCGGCAGGATCGACGACCAGATCGTCAGGCAGCACAATGCCCGCGAGCTGGCGCTCCTGGCGAAGCCGATATTCGATTTCCTCCTCCTGCGCGACACGCCGCCTGACGTCAGCATCCCGCTCAAGCCGATACTGGTCTTTTTCGACGACAAGAAAATGAAGATCCTCCGGGACTACATCGAGAGCATCTCCCGGATACGGCAGAAAGAGGAGATCACGCTGGACGAGCTGACGACGCTGGTGGAGGATCTCTACCTCGAACAGGGTGAGACTGAACCTCCCCCGCCGGGCGCACCGGCGGCACTGCAGGAGACGGGGGCGGCCAGTGCGGAACCGCGGTCGCCGGCCGAGCCCGCACCGGGAGACGGGACGACGGGGCCGCCGGTGGAATCCGCCCCGGGGGACGGGCCCCCGGGAGAGACGGCGGAGCACCTGCAGGAAGACGGGGCGTCAGAACCGCGGGCGGAATCCGCACCGGCGGAGACGGGGCCCCCGGAGCCCCCCGGCGGAGCGGAAGAGGACCGGCTCGCGTTTGAGCCCACGCTGGAGATCCGGACACCCGCCACGTTTGAATTCGTCACGGAGGAGCCGGACGGACGCGACGACGTCCCGCTGGCCGACGAGCCCCCTCCGCTTGCAGACCTCCGGAAGCTTATCGAGGACCACGAGCGCTCACGCTTCGTCAGGAAAGTCTTCGCCCGCAACGAGGAGAGATACGAGGACACGATCACTTCGCTCAACGCCGCGGGAACCTGGAAAGAAGCGGCGACGCTCCTGAACTCCCTCTACGTGTCATCCGGCCTGGACCCGTTTGATACGGAGGTCGTGGAGTTTACGGACGCCATCCAGCGCCGGTACCAGGACGCGGCGAGGGGCGGCGCATGAAGTTCATCGACGTCGCGCGCATCCACGTCGCCGCCGGCAGCGGCGGCGTCGGGTGCGTGAGCTTCAGAAGAGAGAAGTTCGTCCCCAAGGGGGGGCCCGACGGCGGGAACGGCGGCCGCGGGGGATCGGTCATCATCCGCGCGAACCGCCACCTGACGACGCTCCTCGACTTCCAGTACCGGCGGAGCTACCGCGCCCCCAGGGGGGAGCACGGGCTCGGCGCGCGGAAGACGGGCAAGAGCGGCATCGACGTCACGCTGGAGGTGCCGGCGGGAACGGTGATCCGCGACGCCGCCTCGGGCAAGGTGGTCGCCGATCTCCTGGAAGACGGTGCAACGACCGTCGCCGCGGCCGGCGGCCGCGGGGGAAGGGGGAACGCTGAATTCGCGACGTCCACAGACCAGGCTCCCCGCACGTACGAGCAGGGGGAAGCCGGGGAGGAACGGGACCTCGAACTGGAGCTGAAGCTTCTTGCGGACGTCGGGCTCGTCGGATTGCCGAACGCGGGGAAATCGACGCTCATCTCCGTCATCTCTGCGGCGCGCCCGAAAATCGCGGATTACCCCTTCACGACGCTCGTGCCGAACCTCGGCATCGTCCGCGTGGATGAGGGTGCCAGCTTCGTCGTGGCAGATATCCCGGGGCTCCTCGAAGGCGCACACGCGGGGAAAGGGCTCGGCCTCCAGTTCCTCCGGCATATCGAGCGCTCGAAGGCGCTCGCGCTGCTTGTCGACAGCACGAGCGCGGATCCCCGCGGCGACCTCGCCGTGCTCCTGAACGAGCTGAAACTGTACAGGAGCGAGCTTCTTCGCAAGAAGAGGATCGTCGTGCTGACCAAGACAGACCTCCTGGACGGCGCGGCAAAGAGAAAGCTTGCGAGAATCCGGTTCGGAAAAACCCCCGTCCACCGGATCTCCGCGGTCGAAGGCTCAGGAGTCGCGGACCTGGTCAGATCCATGTGGGACATTGTCCGCAGCGCACGGGGCGTGCGGAGGCGACGAGTGTGAAACATCCCCCCCTCACCCCGCGGCGGACGGCCATCGTCGTCCTTGCGCTCCTGGCCGTTCTCGTGGCCGTCGCATTTGTGGCACTCTCGCTCGGAAGCGTCCCTGTCCCCTTCAGGAGCGTGGCCGGATCTCTCACCGGAAGCACGTCAGTCCCGGGCACCGACCGTACGATCATACTCGACATACGTCTCCCCCGCCTTCTCCTGGCCATTATCGTCGGGGCCGGACTTTCGGTCGCCGGTCTTGTCTTCCAGGCGCTTCTCAGGAACCCCCTGGCCGAGCCGTATATTCTCGGGGTCTCAAGCGGCGGGACCGTGGGGGCGGTTCTCGCATTGACGCTCGCCGGAGGCTCGGGTCTCATCTCCGCCCCGCTTGCCTCATTTGCCGGCTCAGCAGCGGTCATGGCCCTGGTGTATGCCGTGGCGCACAGGAGGGGAAAGCTTGACACGTACACGCTTCTCCTCGCCGGGGTCATGGTGGGCGCCTTCTTCAACGCCATCGTGCTTCTTCTGATCGCGCTCGCCAACCAGGAACTCAGGAACGCGTTCCTCTGGCTCATGGGGAACCTGAGCGGCGCATCCGGATCCTCTGTGACAATCGTCGGCCCCGCCGTCCTGGCCGCCACGGCTGTGCTCTACACACAGGCAAAGGGGCTGAATCTGATTGCAACGGGGGAAGAGGCGGCCATGCAGCTCGGCGTGAACGTCGGGACATTGAAGAAGACGGCCTATCTCCTCGCCTCATTTATCACCGGGATGGTGGTCTCCGTGAGCGGGATCGTGGGGTTCGTGGGGCTCATCATACCCCATATATGCCGGATGGTGCTTGGCCCGGACCACAGGCTGCTCTTTCCCGCCTCGTTTCTTACAGGGGCAATTTTCATGATTGCCGCAGATACGGTCGCCAGGATTGCCCTCGCCCCGACCGAAATCCCGGTGGGAGCCGTTACAGCCGCAATCGGCGCACCTCTCTTCGTCTACCTCCTGAGGAAGGCGTGAGCCAGGCAGGGTAGGACACACCCCTCGGGTGATTTTTGTCACACCTTGTTTGGAAGTATCTCCCTTCATATCTTAGTTCCGGGCCTCAATAATAGCGGGATTAACACGTTTTTGCCCTAGTGTTCGCATGCAATTCGCAAAGCATTGCTGATGTATGAAAAGGCGTGTGCGAATCCCCGGAGGGAAACCAACAATAGATCCCGAGTCCTGCTCGTGCTGGCAAGCGGGTACATCGACCCCGAAATGAAATCCCGCCTTTTCGCCCTCGGCGCAAAGGCGTTCCTCCAGAAACCGTACCAGCCGGCCTAGATCCTCCGCGTCGTCAGGGGAGTTATTGACGTGGGGACCCAGCCGGTCAACGAGGCATCCCGATGAAACAGGAAGACCGGACGTCGGAAACCGAGCGTCTCCTCCACCTGATCCTCGCCAATATCGACGACCTGATCGCCGTGCTCGACCTGGAGGGGCGGCGGCTCTACAACAGTCCCTCCTACGAGTCGATTTTCGGACCCCGGAACAAGCTCCGGGGGACGGATTCGTTCGAGGAAGTCCATCCCGACGACCGCGCAATGGTCCGCGATATTTTCCGCGACACTGTCCGCACTGGTGTCGGCCGCCGGATCGTCTACCGGCTTGTCGGGAAGGACGGGAACGTCCGCTCCATCGAATCGCAGGGCAACGTCATCCGGGACGCCGAGGGGAAGCCGGAAAAGGTCATCGTCGTCGGCAGGGATATCACCGACCGGGTGCGTGCGGAGGAGGAACGCTCGCGCCTCTTTTCCGCGGTCGAGCAGGCGCACGAGGCGATCATCATCACGGACGCCGCCGGGACCATCCTGTTTGTGAACCCGGCCTTCGAGAAGCTCACGGGGTACACGCGGGAGGAAGCGCTGGGGAAGAATCCCCGGTTCCTCAAGAGCGGCGTGCAGGGAAACGAGTTCTACCGCGAGATGTGGGCCACGCTCCTGCGGGGGGAGGTCTGGACGGGGCGGCTCATCAATGTGCGCAAGGACGGCTCCAGGTACCAGGAAGAGATGGTCATCTCTCCCGTGCGCGACTCCTCGGGGACTGTGGTCAACTACGCCGCGGTCAAGCGCGACACCACGCTCGAAAGCCAGATGGCCGAACAGCTCCGGCAGGCGCAGAAGATGGAGAGCCTCCGCCAGCTCGCCGGCGGGATCTCCCATGATTTTAACAATATCCTGAACGTCATCCTGGGAACGTTCACGCTGATGCGGACGAAAGTCAAGGGGGACGCGGCCGCGGAGAAATACCTGAAGATGGGGGAAAACGCGGTCCAGCGCGGGAGCGACGTGGGAAAGCGCCTTGCGATGTTCGCGCAGGCGGACATCTCGCAGCACATCCCGCTCGCGCTCGGCGGCGTCGTCAGGGACGCGGCGGCATCAATCGGGGACAGCATCGAAAAGACGATACGCGTCGAGACGCTCATCGGCGCGGAGCTTCCGCTGGTGCAGGCGAGCCAGCCCCAGCTCTACCAGAGCCTCCTGACGCTCGGGCTCCACGCCCGCGACGCGGTCGTGGCGGCGCACACGCCGGACGCGGTGATCGGATTCGGCGCCGTGACCGTGGACGGGCGGGCGGTGCACGAGCTTCACCCCGGCGCGACCGCGCGGACATACGTTCGGCTCACCATCAGCGACAACGGTCCCGTCATGCCGGAGGAAAAGCGGCAGAGGATCTTCGAGCCGTTCCTTAAATCGGACCCCGCCGAAGGCGCGCGGGGGCTCGCCCTTGCAACGGTCTACTCCGTCGTGAAGAGTCATCACGGATTCATCGACGTTGCAAGCGAGGAGGGGCGCGGCACGACGTTCACCATCTATCTCCCGGCAATCCACGTGGAAGCGGAGCCCTCGGGAGAGGGAGAAGCGGAGGGGGTCGCGGGCGGAACGGAGACGGTGCTCGTGGTGGAGGACGAGGAGGCGCTCCGCGTGCTGCTCGAGGAGGTCCTCCGCTCGCGCGGGTACACGGTCCTGTCGGCCGCCGACGGCGTCGACGGACTCGAATCGTACGCGGCGCACACCGACGAGATCGCGGCCGTTATCGCCGACATGGGCCTGCCGCGCCAGTCGGGCTTCGAGATGTTCGAGAAGATCCGGCAGCTCAACCCGCGCGCGAAGGTGATCCTCGCCAGCGGGTACCTCTCGCCCGAGCTCAAGTCGAAGCTCTTCGTCGCGGGCGCGAAGGCGTTCATCCCGAAACCGTTCCAGACGAACGACGTGCTGCGCAAGCTCCGCGAGATCCTGGACCTGCCGGCCTGACGCGTCAGATTGCCGCGTGGCGCCTTCGGCGCCTGTGGCGCCGCAGGCGGGGCGTGTGGCGCCACAGGCGGCGCCGCCGGAATGACAGACCGGCTCCTGTCATTGCGAGCGCTTTCTGCGAAGCAATCCGGATATTTGCCTTCCTCGATCGTTTTCACTAGATTCATTCGCCGGAGGCTCGCTCCGGCGCCGGCCGCCGCGCCGCGGGGTGCTGAGATTTCGTTTCACTGTTCGTGCAGTGACACAGGGAATGCACGCGATCACCGTTGACAACATCTCGTTCGGTTACGACCCGGCCACCCCGGTCGTGCGGGATGTCACACTGACGGTGCGCCGCGGCGAGTTCCTCAGCCTCGTGGGCCCCAACGGCTCGGGCAAGACGACGCTCCTCCGCCTCCTGGACAGGATTTTCATCCCCCAACGCGGTACGATCACGCTCGACGGGCAACCGCTCGCGCGACTTTCCCGCACGGCAATCGCCCGGCGCATTGCGTTCGTCCCCCAGGACAACAGCATCCAGTTCCCCTTCACCGTGGCCGAGGTGGTCCTGATGGGCAGGGCTCCCCACAGCGGGGGCATGGCGTTCGAAAACGCGCACGACAGGGAAGTGGCCGGGGCCATGATGGCGTTGACAGACATCGAGCGCCTCGCCGCGCATCCCGTCATGAACCTCTCGGGAGGCGAACGCCAGCGCGTCTTCATCGCCCGTGCGCTCGCCCAGCAGCCGCAGATCATCCTCCTGGACGAACCGAACGCCCACCTCGATATCGCCCACCAGGTGGACATGTTCAGGATCATCAAGCGCCTGAACACAGAATCCGGATTGACCGTCATCTCCGTCTCACACGACCTGAACCTGGCTGCCGCCTACAGCGACCGGATCGCAATGATGGTCGGCGGCACACTCGCAGCCCTCGGCGCTCCCGCCGAGGTCCTCACCGGCGAGCGGATCCGTGAGGTGTTTCGTACTCCCGTCATCGTTGATACCCACCCGGTGCACGGCGGGCCGCGGGTATCGCTCCTGGGGTGACCGGGGAGGCATCCGCCATGGACGAAAGGAACCATCGCCAGTGAGACGTCGCATCATCAGGGAGAAGGTCGTGCAGGCACTCTACGCGTTCGAGATCGGGGGCGACCCCGTCGAGCACGTGGTGGAGACCATACTGACGGGGCTGAAGACCAACCTCGCGGCGTACGAGTTCGCGCGCAAGCTGGTCGTCCAGACGATCACGCACACCGACGACATCGACAACGTCATCAAGGCGAAGGTGACCAACTGGGATTTCAAGCGGATCGCGGTGCTCGACCGCCTGATCCTCAGGATGGGAATCTGCGAACTCCTCTACTTCAAAGAGATCCCCCCGAAGGTCTCCATGAACGAGGCAATCGAGCTGGCCAAGCTCTTCAGCACGCAGCGAAGCGGCCAGTTCGTCAACGGCGTGCTGGACGCGGTGCTGAACGACATGAAGGCGGCCGGGGGTCTCGCCAAGGCCGGTCGCGGCCTCTATGACGGCGACGGGACCGCACGGGCGAGCAAAACAAAGGGGAAACGCGCGCCCTGAACTCCTGATGAGCGACCTCCTCCCCCCGCCCGGCACCTCCCTCCCGCTCCCCGCGGGAAGCCCTCCCTCGCCCCCCGCTTCCCGTTGGCGGATATTCTCCTGGACGCTGTTCGATTTTGCGCAGACCGCGTTTTCCGTCATCATCATCACGGTCGTCTACTCCCGCTACTTCACGAACCGGATCGCCGGCGGGCGCCAGTGGCTCTGGGGGGCGGCCGTCAGCGTGTCGATGATCTGCGCCGCCGCCCTCTCCCCCCCGCTGGGGGCGGTCGCCGATTACTCGCGCAACCGGAAGGGCTTTCTTCTCCTCTTCGCGCTCACGTGCATCGTTGCCACATCGCTTCTCTTTTTCGTGCAGGAGGGGATGGTCGTCGCGGGATTCGCGCTGTTCGTCGTCGCCAACGTCGGATTCGAAGGGGGCCTCGTCTTCTACGACTCGTTCCTCCCGGGCATCACCACCAGGACATCCTACGGCCGCGTCTCGGGGTACGGCTTTGCCATGGGGTACGTCGGCGCGCTCGCGGTGCTCCTGATCGTCCACCTGCTCCTCCCCCCGTCCGCCGATCCCGCGTATCTGTTCTACGTCCGGCTCTCGTTCGTGGTGGCGGCGGCGTTTTTCCTCTTCTTTTCGCTCCCCCTGTTCCTTTTCGTCCGCGAACCCGTCGTGACGACGCCGCCTCCCCCGTCGTTCGTGCGCGCGGGCCTCGCGCGGGCGGGGAAGACGTTCCGGGCGATATTCATCAGCCGGGAGTATCCCTCCATCGCCCGGTTCCTGGTCGCGTTTTTCATCTACAACGACGGCATACTCACCGTGATCGCATTCGCCGCAATATTCGCCGACAGGACGCTCGGCATGACGGATGAGGCGATCATAGTGTTCTTTGCCATCGTGCAGACGAGCGCCGTGGCGGGCTCGCTCGTCTTCGGGATTATCACGGACCTGATCGGGCCGAAGAAGACAATCAGCATCACGCTCGTGCTCTGGATCGCGATCGCGGTCTCCGCCTACTTCGTGGGGAGCGTGGGCCAGTTCTACGCCGTCGGGTTCGCCGCCGGGGTCGCGATCGGCTCCTGCCAGTCCGCTTCCAGGAGCTTCATGGCGCTGCTGACGCCTGGAGAGCGCGAAGCAGAGTTTTTCGGATTCTACGACGGCCTCTGCGGAAAGGCGTCCGCGGTGGTCGGAACGTTCGTCTACGGCATCGTGGCGGACCTCACCGACCAGCGGACCGCAGCGCTTGTCATCTCCCTCTTCTTCATCACCGGCCTCGTTCTCCTGCAGGGGGTCAAGGAACCCCCCCGGGTCCCGGCGCGACCGTAGGCCAGGTTTACTTTTCCGCCGGGCGTTCGTACATTACCGTACGCATATGATCAGCCGAGCCACCCCCCGTCCCGCCGCTCCCGCGCCCTGCGCAATCCCCGCATGAAGGCATTTTTCTTTTCGGACGTGCACCTCGGGCTGGGGCCGCGGGAGAGCGAGAAGGCGAAGGAGAACAGGCTCCTGAGCTTCCTGCACGCCATCCTGCCTGAGACCGAGCAGCTCTTCATCGGCGGCGACCTCTTCGATTTCTGGTTTGACTACGATACGGTCATCCCGCGGGGATTCCACAGGACGCTTGCCGCGCTGCAGGAGTTTTCCGACGCGGGAAAGACCATCCACTACCTCGTGGGGAATCACGACTGCTGGATGGGGGACTTTTTCCAGACGGAGATCGGAGCGACGCTTCACCGCGACCCGTTCGAAACGCTCGTCCAGGGCAAACGCGTCTACCTCCACCACGGCGACGGGCTGGCGGAAAACGACCTCGGCTACAGGCTCATCAGGCCCCTGCTCCGCCACCCGGTCGCAGTCTGGTTCTACCGGTGGCTCCACCCCGATATCGGCGTGCGGATCGCGCACCGGACGTCGCTCTCCAGCCGCTCATACACCACGACGAAGCACTACGGCGAGGAGAAGGGGATGATCCGGTGCGCGGAGCAGATCATCGCCGGCGGGGTGGATATCGTGGTCATGGGGCACCATCACAAGCCCTCGAGCGTCGCGCTCGGGACCGGCACGTACGTCAACCTGGGCGACTGGATCACGTACAATACGTATGGCGAAATGTCGGAAGGATCCATCGTTTTGAAGACCTGGAACGGAGGAAGAGAGCCATGACCGACGAACCGGCGGAGGGGGAAGACACCGCCCGAACACCAGGACAGGGAAACCCCGGCGGCGAAGAGACGGGGGGAGCGCGTCCCGGCGGAGACAGGGGGGAACCCGGCAGCGTCCCGTCCGACATGGAGCGGTATTTCAACGACCCGGAATTCCGGAGGAAGAAGAGCCGCCGCAACCTCTGGCAGCGCATGTCCTCCAAGGCGAAAGTCCTCAGCGCGCTGGCCGCCCTGCTCGTCATTGTCGGCGCGATTTACTGGAACTATCTCGTCTCCGGTCTCCCCTCCCTGGAGAAGGTCGAAAACCCGAAGCCCGAGCTTGCCTCGAAAGTGTATTCCGTCGACGGCGAGGTGCTCGACCAGTATTTCATCAAGAACCGGTCCCACCTGGCACTCGCCGACATCCCCAAGCCAGTGGTGGACGCGCTCCTGGCCACGGAGGACAAGGACTTCTACAGCCACTGGGGAGTGGACCTGGTCCGGTTCGGCAAGGCCATGGTCAAGGACCTGTTCGCCCTTCGCCTGAAGGAAGGGGCGAGCACGATCACGCAGCAGCTCGCGCGCAATCTTTACCTCGGCCACCACGACAGGAACATTTTTGACGGCATCACGCGGAAGATCCGGGAGTTCATGACGTCGGTGCAGCTCGAGCGGACGTTCACGAAAGACGAGATCCTGGAGTTTTACCTCAACGTCGTCTACTTCGGCCGCGGCTCGTACGGGATCGCCTCCGCCTCGCAGGTCTACTTCGGCAAGGCGCCCGCCGATCTCACGCTGGGGGAGGTCGCCACGCTGATCGCCGTGCTCAAGGGCCCGGGCTACTACGATCCTTCCGGGAAGCACCCCGAGCGCGTGTTGAACCGCCGGAACACGGTGATCTCCCAGATGCAGAAATACAACTACATCTCCGAAGAGCAGGCCGACCAGGCGCGCATCGAGCCGATCCAGCTCAAGCCCGCCGACGACGTGACGGCCGCCGGCATCGCCCCCCATTTCGTGGAATACATCCGCCAGCAGCTCATGGCCAAGGCGGAGAAATACGGGTTCGACATCTACCGCGACGGCATCCAGGTCTACACGACGCTCGACAGCAGGATGCAGAAACACGCCAACCAGGCGGTGGAGGAGCACCTCGCGATTTACCAGAAGGAGTTCGACAAGGAATGGGACTGGACGACGGCGCAGGACGTGCTCGCAAGGGTGATCGACCAGGCGATCAAGACATCGCCCCAGTACCGGCGGGCCCTCACCGCCACGGGCCGCGACAGCGTCTACGCCGCGCTGGCCGCCGATCACGCGTGGGCGGATTCGATGAAACACGTGGCGCAGTCGATGGAGACGGGGTTCGTGGCGCTCGACGCCAGGACGGGAGGCATCCTCGCGCTCGTGGGCGGTGCGAACTTCAGGAATTTCAAGTACGGACTCAACCACGTCACGCAGATCCGGCGGCAGGTCGGCTCGGCGTTCAAGCCCTTCGTCTACACCGTTGCCGTGGATAACGGCTACGCCCCCTGCTACGAATTGCTCAACCAGCCCGTCACGGTCATCATGGCCGACGGGAAGCGGTGGACCCCTTCCAACTCGGACGGCCAGTTCGGCGGGAAGAGCACGATCCGGAACGCGATCATGCACTCGATCAACCTGGTGGCGGTCCGTGCGATCATGCAGATCGCCCCCGTCAACCGGGTGATCGAATACGCGCGGCGGATGGGGATCACGTCGCCACTCCCCCCCTACGAATCGCTCGCGCTCGGCGCGGGCGACATCTACCCGATCGAGATGGCCGGGGCGTTCAACGTCTTCGCCAACCACGGCGTCTATGTCCATCCCTATGCGATCGTGAGGATCGAGGACAAGGACGGGAACGTGATCGAAGAGAACGCGCCGATGCGCCGGGAGGTGTTCAGCGAGCAGACGGCGTTCATCATGACGTCGATGCTCGAAGGGGTGGTGAACGGGGGAACGGGGAGCCGCGTCCGCGACTTCTTCCAGCTCCCGGCGGCGGGGAAGACCGGAACGACGACCGAATTTGCCGACGCATGGTTCGTCGGCTACACGCCGCAGATCTCGGCCGCCGTGTGGGTCGGGTTCGACAACAGGAGCGTCCACTTCAAGACCTGGAACGGACAGGGAGGGCGGGCGGCGGCGCCCATCTGGGGGCGCTTCATGAAGTACGTCTACGACGACCCGTCCATCGCGATGCCGCTGGAATATTTCGAGAAGCCCGCCGGCGTGTTTGCGGACACGATCTGCACCGAGACAAAGAAGCTCGCAACGGCCTACTGCCCTGAAAAGATGGTGGAGTACTTCACGGATAAGACGCGGCCCGGTTCGTGCGACAAGCATGCGACGTCGAAATGGAGGGAGGGAGAGCAGGGGACCGGGACCGTCAGCTTCTAGCCCCCCGCAACGCAGAACGGGTTACCGGTCAGAGGGCAGAAATCCCCCCTCGGGCCGGTAACCCGTTTTTCGTTACCATTCAGCGTATGCTGAGAACCGCCTACTCCCCCGCGAACGCGGGCGTCGACTCAGTCGACGGAGAGCTCGCGCTCGAATATGTCGGAATCGTCCCCTGACTCCGGAACAACTCCCTTCTCATCGGCCTTCTTCTTGCCCAGGATGATGAGCGGGATGGCTGCAAGTGCAACAATCGCTGCGACTTTCCAGAAATTCTTCATTGTGTGAACCCTGTGAGAGAAACGGTCGGACATCTGTCCTCGAGTTGACGATAAGAAATTGCGAACCCGAAATCCGTGATGCGCCGCACAAAAACAACTTGATTTCGAAGCAGTTCGAGCGTACATTTGAAGTAGAGAGAGAGGTCATCGACATGCAGCAGTCGACCGAGGACAGATACTTCGAGGTATACAAGACGAAGGTTTACGAGAAGCTTACTGAGACAGATAAAAGCGTTCTCCCTTCCGCCTGGTGGGAAACCGTCATCAAACACTACTACCAGAACGGTTACTCCGAGGAGCGCGCGGTCCGCGCGATCCAGGAAACCATGAAGAAGTAGCCCCGATCCTCCCCCCTGCTTTACGCTCCCGGCCCCAGCACGGTGTCGTCACCCCCGAAGTGGTCGACTGTATCCACTTCAGGCCTCTGACACGGCTCCGCCCCGTAAACGTCCATAAGCCTCTGAGAGGGACGGGTCGTGTTCAGGCAAAGATAGTAGACGACCCCCTGCTCCCCGTTCACCGGCTTCTGGCGATAGAGAGCGATCCCGTCCCTGTTTTCCGAAGTCTGCACCGTGTCAAGAAAATCCTGAGCCAGCTCGGCAATCCGCGTGCTGGCCTCAGCCCGCGTGAAACTGATTCTGTACCACCCCATCAAGTGCCTCTGGATCCTGTTGCGTCATTGGAAGCTGTAGTGGAATCGCCGGTGAGAGCGACGCCGATGACTGCGCATCAGGGGAGTATAACAAGAAGAGGCAAGATGTGGTGTGATGCCAAGCAAAAGGACGGAACACCGATACCCTACTGTATTAGTCGCAGATCGGTCACGCGGCTGAAAAATCCCACCCGACTCCGCACGGAGGTGACACCCGGCATCTAAACCTCCCGGGAGCCTTTAAAGTTCCTCCCTGACCTCGCGCCGCGCGTCAACCGTCCTTAGCACCACGTGCTGGTCCCCGTCAGACTGCACCATCCCCCAGTAGATCGCGAACTGCTCGATCAGGTAGTCCGCCGGGTAGCGCTTCGACACGCCGAGGAAAATCTCATCCACGCCGAGCTGGGCCGCAGTCTGCGCCACGGCGTACAGCGCGTTGTTCGTCGGCACCACGATCGGCAGCACCGGCTTCCCCTCTTTCTCGGCCAGCTTGATGACCTCCGTCAGGAGCAGGTCCTGGTCGGCGCTGATCGAGTCGTCGACCGTAGCGTTTTCCTTGTCGGGAATGACCTTCGCGTGCATCACGACAATATCCGTGGTGTCCGGGTCGTTTTCCTGGAGGCATTTCTGGAGCTGGTAGAGCCTGTTGGGAGCGCTCGCCGCCACGAGTTTCCGCCGCTCGTGTTTGCACCCGATCGCTTCCACCGTGAGCTGGTCCTCGCCGTGCACATTGAATTTCTCCAGCTCCGTCCCCCGGGCCTGCGCCAGTTTCTTGTTCGCCCGCTCCGACACACCGAAGGCGACGTAGAGCGCGATCGTGAAGCCGATTCCCCACACGGTCGCGTACGGCTTGGTAAACAGGTTGACGAATCCCAGGAGGAAAAGCACGGTAAAGATCGACCCGAGGCCGATGGGGATTTCCGTGCCGCCGATCCGGATGTTGAGGGGCACGCGCCATTCCCGCGCGGTCTTCTGCTTGTAGCGGAGCACGATCATGGAATACGCCTTCATGACGAAGCTCCAGACCACGCCGAAGGCGTACGCTTCGCCGAGCGCGAACACGTCGCCCCGTGTGACAATGATGATGAAGAGCTGGAGGATCGCCAGCGTGTGGATGATCCGGTACGACGTCCCGTATTTCTCGTGGGGCCTCCGGAACCAGCTGTGGAGGACGCCGTCCTCCGCGACCCGGTTCAGGACGCTGTTGGCGCCGATCAACGCCGTGTTGACGGCCCCCGCGAGGATCAGGAAGCCGACGATGACCACGAACGCCTGTAATCCCAGGAGCACCGGTCTGGATCCGACCAGGTGCATCGCCAGGCCGCTCAGGACGTTGTCGTTGTACACCCCCAGCAGCTCGTTCTGGGGGACGATCATCCCGGCGAAGAGCGAATTGAGGCCCGTGAAGACCAGCGCGAAGACGAATATGACCATTCCCGTCTTCAGCAGGTTGTGCAGCTTGGGGGCCTCGATTTCCCTGTAGACCTGGGCGAGCGTCTCCTCCCCGCTCACGGCAAGGATGGAGTGTCCGAGCCCGACGAGCACGCCGACCACCCCGATCGTGCGGAGCCAGTCGACCCCTTTCAGGATCCCCAGAGCATCGCTCGAAAGCGACACGGAGAACGGGGGAAGCGCGGAGCCCCTGGCGACGATGGTGATGACGGACCAGACAAAGAGGATCACCGCCAGGACGGACGTCACCTGGAAAATCCTGAGCGCCTTGTGGCTTGATTCCTCGATGCCGATCAGGTTCTTGCGCCAGAAGTAAAGCTCGATCACGATCGCAATGAACATCGACGTCGTGTCGCGCGGCACGCGGAACGTGTAGCCGAGGGCCGGGAGGATCGAATCGATGAGCCCGGACACGTACTGGCCCGCGGAGACCGCGCTGATCGGGGCAGTAATCAGGTAGTCGAAGAGGAGCGCGGAGACGGAGAATTTCGCGGCGGTCTCCCCGAGCGCCTCGTGCACCACACGGTAGACGCCTCCCCGGACGAACATGCTCGAGGACTCGATGTAGACCGCCCTGATGCCGTAGGCGAAGATCATGACGAACAGCACGAACCAGGGGGCGGACGTGCCGACCGCCTTTTCGGCGATGCCGAGCGCGTAGTAGGCACTTGACGCGAGATCGGAGAGCACGATCGCGGAGGCCCGCCAGTACGAAATGAACGTGAGCATGACTGTCGTGATGACGACCACGCGCACCCGCTTCAGGACGGTGCTGCCTGTTTCCGACCTGATATCAAGCGTGTATTTCTTCATTGAGCACGATCCCTGTCATTGGCGGGAATTTGCATCTTGCACATCGGCTCCTCGATAGCTCGATTCATTGTTGATAGAGTCAGAACGTGAGACGGCATGCTCCGACTGGGCGCGGGCCGGGTGGTGGTCTACTTCCGGAATCCGCGCGATGCAGCCCCGAGGACGGCAAGCGACACGGCGAATATCAACCCGCTCACCAGCAGTGGAATGAGGCTAAAGAGGAGGAGGACAGCGAGAAGGAGGCAGATCCCGACGAATGTTGCTACTGCGGTCACTCTACGCATACTGCGCGTCTGGCACCAGATGTTCTTGAAAATGAGCGTAAGAAGTTAGGGTTTCGGGGGTTTGAAAGCAAATTCCGCCTCTGGGATGCATTCAACATGAGGCCAGCCAACGAGTTAGCTCCCGGGCGCGGGGAAGAAGTGCGCGGTGTCACTTTTTGAAGATGATTGGCATCCGGAGGCTGGATCCGCTAAAGTCCTGCAGGAATTAGCCGATAATTTGACGGGGGGGATAATCATACACAGGGGGTGTTCTCATGAACGTCAGTGGGGTAGGAACAGCGGGTCCTTATTCAGCCGCGCAGGCGACACAGTTCAAGCAGACGCGGCAGGACTTCCAGGGCCTAGGGTCGGCGCTT
>DATJAS010000116.1:0-22521 GCA_035516035.1 Bacteroidota bacterium
GTTCCGCGCCGCGGGCACCAGTCTCTCGGGGCAGTCAGTCTCGGATTCAGTACTCGTCGTCCTCTCCGGGGGGTGGAGGCGCTACCAGATCCACGGCGACGCCTCGCGCATCAGCCTCGAGCCCGGTGTCGTCGGCGCGCACGCCAATGCCTACCTTGCTCCTTACGGGAGGAAGATCGGGCCCGACCCGGCCTCGATCAACGCCGCGATGATCGGTGGGATCGCCGCCAACAATGCAAGCGGGATGTGCTGCGGGACCGCGCAGAACAGCTATCGCACGCTCTCATCCATGCGGGTCATCCTGGGCGACGGCTCGCGGCTCGACACTGCAGACCAGGCGAGCGTCGCGTCATTCCGCTCGTCGCACGCGGAGCTCCTGGAGAAAATCGCAGGCCTGGGCCTGCGTGCCCGCGCAGACGCCCCTCTTGCCGCGAGGATCCGGGAGAAGTACCGGATGAAGAACACCACGGGCTACAGCCTGAATGCCCTGGTCGATTTCGAGGACCCGGTCGACATCCTGCAGCACCTGCTGATCGGCTCCGAGGGGACGCTCGCGTTCATCGCCGAGATTACGTACGACACCGTCCCGGAGCTTCCCTGCAAGGCGAGCGCGCTCGCGCTCTTTCCCGACATCGGCGCAGCCTGTCACGCGGTGCCGCTCCTGAAGGCCTGCAGCGTGGACGCCGTGGAGCTGATGGACAGGGCATCGCTTCGCTCTGTGGAGGGGAAGGAGGGAATGCCGGAGTATCTCCCGGGGCTTCCTGCGGGCGTCGCGGCGCTCCTCGTGGAGACGCGCGCGGCCGGGGCCGGCGCGCTCGGCGCCGCGATCGGGCAGATTACGGACGCGCTGGCGGCGCTCCCGCTCGTGCGGCCTCTCGCGTTTACAGACGTGCCGGCGGAGTACGAGCGCCTCTGGAACATCCGCAAAGGGCTCTTCCCTTCGGTGGGCGCGATGAGGCGGACCGGGACGACGGTGATCATCGAGGACGTGGCGTTCCCGGTCGAACGGCTCGCAGAGGCCGCGCTCGACCTCAGGAGGCTGCTGGACAGGCACGGCTACGGCGACGCCATCCTCTTCGGTCACGCTCTGGAGGGGAATCTCCACTTCGTGTTCACGCAGGACTTCAACGCCGCTGCGCAGGTCAACCGCTACGCGTCGATGATCGACGACGTGACGGCGATGGTGGTGAAGAAATACGACGGCTCGCTCAAGGCGGAGCACGGCACAGGGCGGAACATGGCCCCGTTCGTCGAGCGGGAGTGGGGAACGGCCGCGTATGGGCTCATGAAAGAGATCAAGGCGATATTCGATCCCGCCGGTCTCATCAACCCTGGCGTGGTGATCAACCCGGATCCGCAGGCGCACCTGAAACACCTGAAACCCCTCCCCGCGGCCGACCCGGTCGTCGACACCTGCATCGAATGCGGGTTCTGCGAGGTCCACTGCCCTTCGAAAGACCTCTCGCTCACCCCGCGCCAGCGCATCGCCGCCACCCGGGAGATGTCCCGGCTCCGCGCCTCCGGCGCAGACGGGGCACGCCTCGATGCTCTCTCTCGCGCATTTCGCTACGCGGGGGAGGAGACATGCGCGACGGACGGGTTGTGCGCCACCGCGTGCCCCGTCGGCATCGACACCGGGAAACTCATCAAGGAGATGCGCCACCGGGAGGGGACCCGGATCTCGCGATTCACGGCGGGTTT
The DNA here is from genome assembly GCA_035516035.1 of Bacteroidota bacterium. GTDB lineage: Bacteria > Bacteroidota > Ignavibacteria > UBA10030 > UBA6906 > Fen-1273. The sequence continues at coordinate 1,702 of DATJAS010000116.1, forward strand.
CCTCGCGCGCCGCATGGCGCTCGCGACCGGGGGGATGCGCGTGACGCTCAATACCGTCGCTGCGGCTCATGCGGCGCTCGGGACAGGTGTCATGACCGGAGCAGCCCGCGCGGTCAGGAGACTCTCGGGAAACAGGATCCCCCTCTGGAACCCCTGCATGCCCGGGGGCGCGGGAAAGATCCCGCGGCCATCGGTGAGAAACCATGATGCCCCGTGCGTCGTCTACTTCCCGAGCTGCATCAACCGGTCAATGGGCCCGTCTCCTGACTACGGAGACGAGCCCGGCGTGATGGCAAAGACAGTGTCCCTTCTCGAAAAGGGGGGGTATCGCGTCATATTCCCCGGGGGGCTGAGCGACCTCTGCTGCGGGATGGCGTTTGACAGCAAGGGGTTCCACGAGGCCGGGGCGCTGAAGGCGGAGGAGCTGAACAGGGCGCTGCTTGCGGCAACGGAGAACGGGACTCACCCGGTGTACGCCGACATGAGCCCGTGCCTCTACAGGATGAAGCAGACGCTCGACGGCCGTCTTTCGCTCTACGAGCCGGTTGAATTCATACTCAGGTTCCTGGCCGGGAGGCTGGAGTTCCGGAAGATCCCCGACACCGTCGCAGTCCATGCCACATGCAGCGCGATCAAGATGGGCCTGGCTCCCCGCCTCAAGGCGCTCGCGGAGCTGTGTGCGGAGCGCGTGGTTGTCCCTTCTCACGTTGAATGCTGCGGTTGGGCCGGGGACCGCGGCTTCACGTTTCCCGAGCTCAACGCCTCTGCCCTCTCCTCGCTGAAGGAGGATCTCCCCCGCGGGTGCAACCAGGGGTACTCGACGAGCAGGACGTGCGAGATCGGCCTCTCGCTCCACAGCGGGGTGAGCTACAAATCCATCGTGTACCTGGTCGACAGGTGCACGCGTCCGGGAGTGACGCCATGAAGATCAGGATTGCATTCGGGCGGGAAGGGATGGAGATCGACGTCCCCGACCGCAACCTGGCGGGTGTGCTCGAAATGGGGCACGCGGCGCCGCTGGCCGAACCTGAAAACGAGCTGGAGCGACAGCTCCTCGAGCCGCTGGGAGGCCCCCCGCTGGCCGATCTCGCCCGGCGAGCTGATACGGCCTGCGTCGTCGTCAGCGACGTCACTCGACCGGTGCCCAACAAGGTCCTGCTCCCTCCTGTGCTTCGCACGCTCGAAGAGAAGGGGATCGGCAGGGAGAATATCGTGATACTCGTGGCCACGGGACTCCACCGCCAGAGCACGCCGGCGGAGCTCGGCGCCATGCTCGGCCCGCGCGTCTGCAGCGATTACCGGGTCGTGGATCACCGCGCGGCGGTGCTGGGGGAACAGAGGTTCCTGGGGCTGACCGCGCGCAAGACGCCGGTCTATATCGACCGGGAATACTGTGACGCGGACCTCAAAATCACCACGGGGTTCATCGAGCCCCACCTGATGGCCGGATTCTCCGGCGGGCGCAAACTGGTCGCCCCCGGGTGCGCCGGCGAAATGACAATCAAGGCGCTCCACAGTCCAGCGTTCCTCGAGGATCCCGGGTGCTGCGAGGGCTCGATCGAGGCGAACCCGCTCCACCGCGAGCTGCTGGAGATCGCCGTCATGGCCGGGCACGATTTCATCGTCAACGTGTCGCTGAACCAGGACGGCACCATCACCGGGCTTTTCGCGGGCGACCCGGAAGAAGCACACCGCCGGGGAATGGCGTTCGTGCGGGATGCCGTCCGGGCGACGATACCCGATCCCGCCGACATCGTGATCACGACGAGCGCCGGGTACCCCCTCGACCTGACGTACTACCAGGCGGTCAAGGGGATGACCGCCGCCCTCCCGGTTGTCCGCCAGGGGGGGATGCTCATCATTGCCGCGAAATGCGAAGAAGGTCTCGGCAGCCCGTCGTTCACCAGCATGGCAACGTCCTTCCGCACGGTCGATGCGTTTGTTGCGACGATCATGGCGAACCCGGTGGTGACGGACCAGTGGCAGCTCGAGGAATGTGCCCGCGCAGCGAGGAAGGCCGAGATCGTCCTGGTGTCGCCGACGGTTGCAGAGCGGCACGGAGGTGCCCTCTTCATCCGGACCGTCTCCACGGTCGGCGAGGCGCTCGAGGATGGATTGAGGAGGTTCGGGCCGGATGCGCGCGTGGCGGTCATCCCGAAGGGGCCGTACACGCTTGTCGGCATCGCGTGAAACGTCATCCCCCGTTATCCCCCGGCATTCGATGAGTGACGCATGAAATCCAAAGGTCACGTGCTCTGCGCGGTGATTACCGGAGACGTCGTCGACTCCTCGGCGCTCCCCGCCCCCGGGCGGCGGCGCCTCCTGCGCGTGATGGAGGAAAGCTCGCGCGTGCTTCGGAAGGCCCTGGGCCCGGCGGTCCCGCTCGACGTCGACGTGTTCCGCGGGGACTCCTGGCAGGTCTACATTGCCGACCCCGCACTTGGCCTTCGTGCGGCCCTCCTCTTCCGTGCCGCGCTCCGCGAGCGCATGGAATCGCATACGTTCGACACGCGCCTCGCGATCGGCATCGGCACCGCAGACATCGTTCCCCGCGTGCGGGTTTCCCGGGGCGTGGGGGAGGCGTTTCGCGCCTCGGGTCTCGCCCTCGACGCCCTGCGGAAACGGCGCATGGCGGTCGCGTTCCCCTCCTCGGACGCGGAGGGTTCACTGGACGTGCTGGCGCACCTGGTGGACGGGATCGCCGTCCACTGGTCGGACAGGCAGGCGCGCGCGGTCGTGGGGGCGATGCAGGGGTGGACGCAGGCGAGGATCGCCTCGTCCTGGAAACCGCGCGCGATCACGCAGCAGGCGGCCGCGCTGCACCTCGAGGCGGCCGGCTGGCGCGCCGTGGAGCGCGGCCTCGGTGAGTTTGAGCGGATCGTGGCGGGGGCGGAGGGCCTGGCCACATAAACAAGTATATTCACTTGTAATTATAGTTTACAAGCTATTTAACTTGTAATAAAGGAGAACCCCTGAACCCTCCCGCCGCGCACGTCGCCGTCTGCCTGGCCGCCGCGCACCTGGTCGGCGACTTCCTGATGCAGTCGCCGCAGATGGTCCGCCAGAAGGGGAAGCTCCCGGTCCTTCTCTCGCACGCGTCGCTCCTGGCTGCGCTGAGCTACGCCGCGTGCGGTCTCTGGACGCTGTGGCAGGTGCCGGTCGTGATATTCGTGACGCACGCGCTGATCGACTTCGTGAAGGCGAAATCCGGGAAGTCGGGCGCGGTGGCATTTCTGGTGGACCAGGGAGCGCACGGCCTGGTCATCGCCCTCCTGGCCGGCGCGGCGGCGGACCTCACGCAGGCCCCCCCCTTCTGGGTCGGGCTGCTCGGCCCGTGGTACCTGAAGGCCCTCGTCATCCTCTCGGGGGCGGTTGCCTGTATCCGGATGGGAGGGTACCTCATCGGCGCCGCCGTGCGTCCCCTGCAGCAGAAGCTCCTTGACCTGAAGAGCGGGCCCGCACAGGGGAGCCCCGATGCCGGCATGATCATCGGCCAGCTCGAACGGGCGCTGATCTTCATCCTGACGCTCACCGGGCAGACGGCCGGGATCGGGTTTCTGATCGCGGCCAAATCGATCCTCCGTTTCGGCGAAGCGCAGGACCCGGCCCAGCGTATGGAAGCCGAATATATCATCATCGGCACGCTGATGAGCTTCGGCTGGGGAATACTCATCTCCTACCTGACTGCCGTCCTTCTCCAGCAGGTGTAGTACGCTCCCCCGACTGCCCGTTCCGACCTCAAAAGACCATTCCCGGGGGGAATCTATTCACCCCGCGGTGTGTTAGAATGAGGCGCAGCGGGGCCCCCCGGATGGAGGCTCTCCCCGCGGCGAGTGCCGGATTGCCATCGCTGAATATATGACTCATCGTGTCACAGTTACGGCTGCATCGCCCCGTACGCTCCCCGCGTATCCGCTCCAGTGTGCCTGCCCCGCGGCGGGGGAGGCCTGCCCCTGTTGTCGCCCCTCGTGAGGGATCGCGTCGCTTCGAAATACTGATACGCTTTTTTCCGTCATACTCTCTGCCAGGTTAAGCTCATGTTCGACACCTCGACAACCCCGGTCGTCGTTGCTCCCTCGCTTGTTGAGCGGATCGGGAATACGCCGCTCCTGAGGCTCCCCCCCTTCCGCGACATCTCCCCCCGCGTCGAGATCCTGGCGAAGGCCGAGTGGCACAATCCCGGGGGATCGGTCAAGGACAGGGCGGCGCTGGCCATGATCCGCGCGGGAGAAACGTCCGGCGCGCTGCGCCGCGGGAAGACGATCATCGACGCGACGAGCGGGAACACGGGGATCGCCTATGCCATGATCGGTGCCGCGCTCGGGTATCCCGTGCGACTGGCGCTCCCGGCCAACGCCGGGGCCGAGCGGAAGCGCATCCTCCTCGCGTACGGGGCGCGGGTCGACTATACCGATCCGCTCGAGGGAACGGACGGCGCGCAGGCGCACGTGAAGAGGATCGTCGCGGAGCACCCTGAGGAATACTTCTATCCCGACCAGTACAACAACCCCGCGAACCCGGAGACCCACTACAGGACGACCGCGCCCGAGATATTCCGGCAGACGGAGGGGGCGGTCACCCACTTCGTGGCGGGCATCGGGACATCCGGGACGTTCGTGGGCACCGCCCGGCGGCTGAAGGAGCTGAATCCCCGCGTTGTGTGCGTCTCGTTCCAGCCCGATGCCCCGCTGCACGGACTGGAGGGACTCAAACATCTCCAGACGGCGGTCGTGCCCGGCATCTACGACCCGAATATTGCGGACGAACACCTGGAGGTTCCTACGGACGCCGCGCACGCGATGGCGCGGCGGCTGGCGCGGGAGGAGGGGCTCATGGTGGGAGCCTCCTCCGCGGCCGCCCTCGTGGCCGCCCTCCGGGTTGCCCGCACGCTCGACGAGGGAGTGCTTGTCACTGTCTTTCCCGACCACGGCTCGAGGTACCTGAGTGAACGGTTCTGGGAGGAATGACATGGTCCTCACGCTCTCTCCCGCAGTGCTCCACCGGATTCGGCTTCATGCCGCTGAGGCGTACCCGGAAGAATGCTGCGGCCTCCTGCTCGGCGCCGAAGGGGAGGGAGGGAAGGAGATCCGGGACGTCGCCAGGATGGGGAACGCGCGCGAGGAGAGCCGCACACGCCGGTTCCTGATCTCCCCCGAAGACTACGCCCGGGGAGAGGCCCTCGCGGCGGCACAGGGGCTTGGCGTCATGGGGTTCTACCATTCCCATCCGGACCACCCTGCCCGCCCGTCGCAGTTCGACCTGGAACACGCGTGGCCCTGGTGCTCCTATGTCATCGCGTCGGTGGAGAACCGCGTCCCGACCGCGGTCAAGTCCTGGGTGCTGAAGGAGGACCGTTCGGGGTTTGACGAAGAGATTATCGAAAGCCTTGAGCCGGTCGCCTCACCGCGCGTCCGTGCCGGCGGGGCATAACCAGTCACCGGAGAACGAGATAGATGGCGACACGCGTGCTGATCCCGACGCCGCTCAGGGCGTATACAGAGAAAAAAGACGCTCTCCTCCTGGAGGGGAACACGGTCGGCGAGCTCCTCGCGGCGCTCACCACGGCGTACGTTCCCCTGAAGAGGCACCTGTACGACGATGCGGGCGCGCTCAGGAGCTTCGTCAACGTGTATGTGAATGACGAGGATATTCGCTACCTTCAGAAAGAGGAGACCCGCGTGACCGAAGCCGACACGGTGAGCATCATCCCGTCAATTGCCGGGGGAAGGAGCTGAGACAATGAGAGAAACAGGCGGCAGGGGGGGAAAGCCGGACGCCCGTCTTTCGCGGGAGGAGATCCGCAGGTACGGCCGGCACCTCATACTCCCGGAGGTCGGCCTGGAAGGACAGGCAAAGCTGAAATCGGCGAGCATCCTCCTCGTGGGTGCCGGGGGGCTCGGCTCCCCGCTCGCGCTCTACCTGGCGGCAGCGGGCATCGGCAGGATCGGGATCGTCGATTTCGACGTGGTCGACGAGTCGAACCTCCAGCGGCAGATCCTCCATTCGACCCCGTACGTGGGTCGGCCGAAGCTCGTCTCGGCCAAGGACCGGATCCATGCCATCAATCCCCACGTGGATGTGGAGCTCTTCAGCATGCGGCTCGATTCCGGGAACGCGCTCGACGTCCTGCGTGACTACGACGTGGTGGTGGACGGGACGGACAATTTTCCCACCCGGTACCTGGTGAACGATGCCTGCGTCCTGCTCAAGAAGCCGAACGTGTACGGCAGCATATTCAGGTTCGAGGGTCAGGTCTCCGTGTTCGCCGCACCGGGAGGGCCATGCTACCGGTGCCTTTATGCCGATCCTCCGCCTCCGGGACTTGTGCCGAGCTGCGCCGAGGGAGGGGTGCTCGGCGTCCTTCCCGGGATCATCGGCACGATCCAGGCGACGGAAGCGATCAAGCTCGTCCTGGGGATCGGCGAGCCGCTCGTCGGCCGCCTGCTCCTGGTCGACGCGCTGACGATGAAGACGAAGGAGCTGCACCTGAGGCGCAATCCGTCCTGCAAGGTCTGCGGCGATCACCCTGAAATCACGCGGCTCATCGACTACGAGGCGTTCTGCGGCATCGCTCCGCGTGAGGAGAGTGAAGAGAACCCGGACGCCGTTACGGTCACCGATGTCAAGTCGCGGCTCGACAGGGGGGAAGACATCTTCCTCCTTGACGTCCGCGAGCCGCAGGAGTACGAGATCGCGAACCTCGGGGGCCACCTGATACCGCTGAACGACCTCCCGGGGCGCGTGCACGAACTTGACTCATCGCGGGACATCGTGGTCTACTGCCACAGCGGCGTGCGGAGCGGACAGGCGGTACAGTTTCTGAAAACGCTCGGCTTCCGGAAGGTGAAAAATCTGTCAGGCGGCATAGATGCCTGGGCGGAGGAAATCGATCCGGAGATGGCGAGGTACTAGATTGCCTCGCACAGAGCGCTCGCAATGACAGATTTGTGCCGCAGGCCGAAGGTGGCGCCGTAGGCGCCTACGCCGCGTGGCGATCCCGTGCACTGTGTCACATACGCCATCCCGTGGGTTGACATTCGGCCCTTCCGTGTGTACATTGCACCCGAGCGGTCAGGTTCTTTCATCTACGAGATGCTGCGAACCTCCAATTGACCCGGAGAATGTGCAGAAGGACCTGACTCCTGCCTGCCAGATCTCCGATTCCTGATCCCCCCCTTCTCACGCCATCCCGGGTCAATGCCTCTGGAGTTGACTTCCTGGTTGAGTTCTTCCTCCTCGACGCAGCGTCTCACAATCCAGAATTGCCGCTCCCAATATTTTCACGGGAGTGAGTTCATGAATGCAGATGTGTTGAGAGGCTTCTTTGAGGGCCGTGTGCCCGGCATTACGCTTGCGCAGGAAACGGCCCTGTCGGAATCGTTGCTTGAGGGGGGGGAGTACACCGCGGTGGGCACCGACCTGGAGAGTGAGTTCACGGTCAGGCCCGTCCACCTTGTGGCGCTCTGCGACGCGGTCCTCAAAGGGGAGCTCAAAGCCGCCAGGCTTGAAGTGCTCGCCTCAGTCCTGGTGCGATCGGAGAAGTTCATGTGGGATCCGCGCACGAAGGAGGGGGGACTCGTCTCCCGCGTGATCTACGCCTGGGAGGCCCCTGAAATCAACTACGTGCTCTCCACCGCGACGGCGGCCAAGTTCCGCCACATGCTGGTCACGGGCGAAAACGAGTTCGACGACGCCGACTGGTCGGACACCGGCCGGCCGGACGTCCGCGCCTCCTTGTAAATACCGCCCCCTTGCAGTACATTGCCCGGAACCGGCGGCTTTCACTTCGCGGAGACGGGCGTGATTGATTCTGGTCGTGTGCGCGCTTCACTGCGCGGGATGGCGGCGCCCATCGCGATAGCGGGCGCCGCAATCCTGCTCACTGCTGCATTCCACGGCAGGTACGGCTACTTCAGGGATGAGCTTTACTACATTGCCTGCAGCAACCACCTCGCCTTCGGCTACGTCGATCAGCCTCCCCTCTCCATCGCACTCCTCGCCCTCTGGCGCGTTATCGCGGGCGACTCGCTGCAAGCGATCCGGCTCATTTCGTCGCTCGCTCTCGGGGGAACAGTCATCCTGACGGCCCTCACGGCCAGGCGCATGGGGGGAGGCCCCTTCGCGCTCGGGCTCTCCGCATTTGCCGTCGTGGCGTCGCACGAGATACTGGCCGGGGGGAGCCTCTTCACGATGAATCCCATCGACGTCCTGTTCTGGATTGCCGCGCTCTACCTCGTCGTCAGGATTCTCTCGGGAGACAGTCCCCGCCTCTGGATCGTCCTCGGTGTCACGGCCGGCCTGGGGATGCTGAACAAGTACTCCGTCGGATTTCTCTGTGCGGGGGTAGCTGGAGGATTTCTCCTGACGCGCGCCCGGCGGCTCCTTCTGCGGCCTGAGCCCTGGATCGGTCTTCTTGCCTGTGTCCTGGTGTTCCTTCCCCACGTCATCTGGGAGATTGCGCACGGACTTCCGACGCTCGAGTTCATGCACAACGCCAGTCAGATGAAAAACGCCCCGATGAGTCCGTGGGATTTCATCGCCGGGCAGTTCCGGGAAATGAACTACCTCAACGCTCCGCTCTGGCTGCTCGGCCTCTGGTACTTCATCGCGCACCCGGAGGGAAAGACCTACCGGCCCGTCGCATGGATGTACGCGATCGTCCTGGCCATCATGATCGCCGGGAACGGCAAGCTGTATTATATGGAGGCCTCATACCCCGTGCTCCTTGCGGGAGGGGCCGTGGCGCTTGAGCGACTGACCGTGCGGAAACCCTGGCGGCTCGTGCGCGGAGTCTATCCTGTCCTCACCGGCATCATGGCGCTCGTCGTGCTGCCTCTTGTCCTCCCCGTCCTCCCGGTGGATGAATTCATCGCGTACGAGCACGCGCTCGGCCTGGCGCCGAAGGCCGACGAACGTACCGCCGTCGGTGATCTCCCGCAGGTGTACGCCGACCAGTTCGGCTGGGAGGAGTTTGTGGCGCATGTGGCCAGGATCTACGGGACCCTCTCGGCCGATGAGCAGAAGCAGTGCGTCATATTCGTCAGGAACTACGGCGAGGCGGGAGCGATCGATTTCTTCGGCAGGCGCTACGGGCTTCCCCCCGCACTCTGCGCCCACAACAGCTACTGGATGTGGGGCCCCGGCGAGCGGACGGGCAATATCGCAATCATCGTCGGTCACGACAGGGCCCTCGACGACAACCTGAGGGATCTCCGCCGCAGGTATCAGAGCGTGGAACCGGTCGGGGCAACCTCCTGCGCCCACTGCATGCCATATGAGAACGGACGGCTCCTCTTCCTGTGCAGGGGGATGAATACCTCGTTCCAGGCCCTCTGGCCCGCAGAGCGGTTCTATATCTGAGCCTCCCGGTGGCCGCTGTGACCCGGGCCACTTGACACCAATCCCGCAGATTGCTAGAATTCAGTGTTGAGCTGCTGCCGCCCGGTCCGGGGGCCCGGCGGCGCGTCGCCCGGGGGAAGAACACGCTTCGAGGAAAACCTCGCTCCAGATCCTGCACCCGCCCCGCGTCACAATTCCAGAACCCCTGCACCAGAGACACGGATACCTGAAGCGACAGTTTGGCGCGTCGCCTCGCCGCGCGCCGTGTCCATGTCCGGACGAATCCTATTGCATATGAAGATACTCGTCGTCGACGATATAGCCGCCAACCGTGCCGTGCTCCGGCTCGAGCTCGAGAGCGCCGGGTACGAGACGTTCGAGGCGGAGAACGGCCGCGAGGCGCTCACGCTCCTTGAACGGGACTCGATCGACGCGGTGATCTCCGATATCCTGATGCCTGTCATGGACGGTTACAGGCTCTGCCTGGCCGTGCGGAACAATGAAAAGCTCCGCCGGCTTCCCCTGATCTTCTATACGTCAACGTACACGGCAGCGGATGATGAAGCCGTGGCCCGCGGCGTGGGGGCCGACGCGTTCCTTGCGAAGCCCGCGTCCGCCGCGGACATCGTGAATGTCCTCAGAGAGGTGATCGGCCGCGAACGGCAGGCTGTTTCACCCGGTCCCGCTCCGCCTCTGGAGGCGGCCCTCGAAGGGTACACGGACAGGCTGATCGTTCGTCTCGAGGAGATCAACGCCTCCCTCGCCCGGGAGATCGCGGAACGGAAGAAAACGGAACAGTCCCTCCGGCGCCTCTCAACGGCCGTCGAGCAGACCGGCGACAGCGTGTTCATCACCGACAGCCGCGGGGTTATCCAGTTCGCAAACCCGGCGTTCGAGAAGAGCACCGGCTATCCGAAAGAGGAGGTGGTGGGGAGGACGCCGGCGATACTGAAGTCCGGGCATCACGACGCGGAATTCTACCACAGGCTCTGGGATACGCTCCTCGCCGGTGAGACGTTCCGGGGCATACTGGTCAACAGGAAGAAGGACGGGACGCTCTACTTCGAGGAGCAGACGATCACGCCCGTGCGGGACCGTGATGACCGCGTCACGCACTTCGTGGCCACGGGACGCGACATCACGATGCGGATCCGCGCGGAGGAGAAGGTGCGCGACAGCGAGCTGCGCTACCGCATGCTCTTCGATGCGAGCCCGATCCCGATGTGGGTGTTCGACCTGGAGACCCTGGCATTCCTCGCGGTCAACGATGCCGCCGTCGAGCACTACGGGTACACGCGCGGGGAGTTTCTCGGCATGACGATCAGGGACATCCGGCCGCCGGAGGATATCCCGCTCCTCCTGGACGACATCGGGGAACACGGCCCCCGGGGCGTCGCCCGCGGCCTCTGGCGCCACAGGCTGCGCGACGGGGAGCTGCGGGACGTCGAGGTCGTCGGCCACGACACGGTGTTCGACGGGAGGACGGCGAGGCTCATCGTCGCGAACGACGTCACGGAGCGGAAGCGCGCCGAGGACCGTCTCCGCAAGAGCGAAGCCGATCTCGCCGAGGCACAGCACCTGGCAAAGGTGGGGAGCTGGACGTACGACGTCGCCACGCAGCGGATCACCTGGTCCGACGAGACGTGCCGCATTTTCGGCGCAGATGCAAAGCGCCCCCCGTTGACATATGCGGAGTTCCTGGCGTTCGTCGATCCGGCGGACCGCCCGCGGACGAAGGGCGTCAACGCTTCCACCGTCAGGTCGGGCGGGCCGTTCGACCATGAATATACGATCGTCACTCCCACCGGAGAACGAAAAGTGATCCACGAGCTGGGCCGCGCGCTCCGCTCGTCATCCGGCGCCGTGGTCGGTCTCTTCGGTACCGCACAGGATATTACCGAGCGGAAGGCGGCCGAGCTGGCGCTGCGCGAGAGCGAGCAGCGGCTCGGGCTCATCGCGGAGTCGATCGGCGAGGTGTTCTGGATGGTGGATGTGGCGGACGGGACGCTGCTCTATATCTCCCCTGCATACGAAAGGATCTGGAAGAAGAGCAGGGAGGAATTATACGCGAATCCGATGGGATTCCTCGAGTCCGTCCATCCGGAAGACCGGGATCGCGTACGCGGCATTTTCAGCACCGACCGCGGCGGCCTGCCGATGAGCGATGAATTCCGCATCGTTGTTCCGGGCGGGGGAATACGCTGGATCTGGAACCGCGGGGTTCCCGCCGGGAGCGGGAAGGGAGAGATGTCGCTCATCGTGGGAGTGGCGGAAGACATCACCGCCCGGAAGGAGGCGTTGGAGCAGCTCGCGGAGAGCGAGCAGCGGTTCCGCTCGATCTATGAGTATTCTCCCATCGGCATACAGGAGGTGGACGCGGAGGGGAGGATCATCCGCTGCAATCCCGCAATGTGCAGGATGGTCGGCTACGGCGAACGGGAACTGACGGGAATGAGGTTCATGGATCTGACGCATCCCGACGACATGGACGCCGGCGTCGAGGCGCTGGCCAGGCTCCGCAGCGGCGAGGAGGATGCGGTCCACATCGAGAAACGCTACCTGAAGAAGAACGGGGAAGTGATCTGGGTCGCGCTCACGGCGTCGGCCGTCCGGGACGGAAGCGGGAAACTCAGGAACACCGTGGCGGCGATACAGGATGTGACCGCGCAGAAGGACCTCCGGAAGCGTCTCCTGCAGGCCGAGAAGATGGAAAGCCTCGGGACGCTCGCCGGCGGCGTGGCGCACGATTTCAACAACATCCTCGGCATCATTCTCTCGCACGCGAGCCTGGGAGAGAGGGGCGACCTGACGCAGGCCGAGCTCTCCCGTCGCCTGGCGGCGATCACCCGCGCGACTGACAGGGGGGCCTCACTCGTGAAACAGCTCCTGACGTTCGCCAGGAAGTCCGACGTCGAGAGGGAGCCGCTCGACGTCAACGGGGCCGTGCGCGACTCGGTGAGCCTCCTGCACCAGACGTTCCCGAAGACGATCGTGGTCGAGACCGCCTTTGCGCCATCGGCTCCTTCGATCGTCGCGGACGCCACGCAGTTTCACCAGGTTCTCCTCAATCTCGCGGTCAATGCACGGGACGCGATGCCGCGTGGCGGCACGCTTCGCATCGCCACGTCGGTCGTCAGCGCGGACGCCGTCCGGCAGCGCTTCCCGGGTGCGGGATCGTTCGACCACGTGTGTGTGGAGGTGACCGACACCGGGAGCGGGATGGACGAGGCGACGAAGGCCCGCGCCTTCGAGCCGTTCTTCACCACGAAAGATCCGGGGAAGGGAACGGGCCTCGGGCTGGCGACGGTGTTCGGGATCGTCCGCGCGCACGAAGGGCATATCGACGTCGAGAGCGCGCCGGGCGAAGGGACGACGTTCCGCCTCTATTTCCCGCTTCAGACCGGGACCCCCGGCGGGGAAGCGCCGGCCTTCGCCGCCGGCGGCGGTCTGGCCCGCGGGTCGGAGTCCATCCTGCTCATTGAAGACGAAGACGATATGCGCGAGCTCATGGCCGAGACGCTCAGCGAATACGGCTACCGCGTCCTCAGCGCGGGTGACGGGAAAGAGGGTGTCAGGCTCTACGCCGAGAACCGGGAAACCATCGACCTGGTCGTGACGGACATGGGCCTCCCGAACATGGACGGAGCGCTCGTGCTGGAGTCCATCAGGGACATCAACCCGGAGGCGCGCGTGATCATCGCCAGCGGCTACGTCGAGCCGTCGATGAAGGTGCGCCTGAGCGGCGCCGGCGCGGCCGATTACATCCCGAAGCCCTACACGCCGCACGTTCTCTTCGCGACGATCCGCAGGGTCCTCGACACGCCCCTCCCGCCGGCCGGCGCGCGCTGAGCGGAACCATTCGCCTCCGCTGCGGCGTTGATACGCTGCCTCCCGGGAGGGGCGCGGATGAACGCCGAACTCAAACGTCTCGAACAGGATCGCAGGGGTGTCGTCCACTGGCGGCAGTGGGGCCCGTATCTTGCCGACCGCGAGTGGGGCACCGTGCGCGAAGACTACAGCGCCGACGGGAGCGCGTGGGAGTACTTCGTTCACGACGCTGCAAGGAGCCGCGCCTACCGGTGGAGCGAGGACGGGATCGGCGGGATCTCGGACGACGGCCAGAGGATCTGTTTCGCCCCCGCGTTCTGGAACGGCCGCGACCCGTTCCTGAAGGAGAGGCTCTTCGGACTGAGCGGGAAAGAGGGGAACCACGGGGAGGACGTGAAGGAGTGCTACTACTACCTCGACTCCACGCCGACACACTCCTACATGAAAATGCTCTACAAGTATCCCCACGCCGCCTTCCCGTACGCGCAGCTCGTTGCGGAGAACATGCGGCGATCCCGGGCCGACGGGGAATTCGAGCTTCCCGACACGGGCGTCTTCGACGGCAACGCGTATTTCGATATCCTGGTCGAGTACGCGAAAGCGTCGCCGTCGGACATACTCATATGCATCACCGCAACGAACATGGGGGGCGAGGAAGCCCCGCTCCACCTCCTCCCCCAGGTCTGGTTCCGGAATACCTGGTCCTGGTCCGCGGGCGGCGAGCGCCCTGCGCTTGCCGCCGCGGGCGGCGTCGTGACGCTCGACCACCGCGACGTCGGTCCGGTGCGCCTCTACGCCGAGGGGGATTCCCGCCTGCTGGTGTGCGACAACGAGACGAACGCAGCCCGGTGCTTCGGCGCGGGTGCGGACGGAAAGTGGGGATACTGGAAAGACGGCATCAACGACTGCATCGTCCGCGGCGACGCAAGCGCGGTCAACCCGGCGGGGACGGGGACGAAGGCCGCATTCCACTATGCGCTCCACGTTCCCCCGGGGGGATCGACGCGTATCCGGCTCCGCCTCACGGGGGGCGCGAGCGCCTCCCCGTTTTCTCTCTTCGACGAACTCTTCGCCCAGCGGAGAAAGGAGGCCGATGAATTCTACGCGGACCTCCAGCAGAACGTCTCCGATCCCGATGCCCGGCACGTCCAGCGTCAGGCGCTCGCCGGCATGCTCTGGTCGAAGCAGTTCTACCATTACAACGTCGCCACCTGGCTCAGGGGTGATCCCGCGCAGCCTTCCCCGCCCCCGTCAAGGCTGAAAGGGAGGAACCACCAGTGGACGCACCTCGACAACGCGGACGTCGTCTCGATGCCCGACACATGGGAGTACCCCTGGTACGCGCTCTGGGACCTCGGCTTCCACGCGCTTCCGCTGGCGATGGTCGATCCCGAGTTCGCGAAGGCGCAGCTCCTCCTCATGACGCGCGAGTGGTACATGCACCCGAACGGCCAGCTCCCCGCGTACGAGTGGGCGCTCGGCGACGTCAATCCTCCGGTACACGCATGGGCGGCGTGGCGCGTCTACTCCATCGACCGGAAGGCGCGGGGGAAGCCCGACACGGTGTTCCTGGAGCGGGTCTTTCACAAGCTCCTCCTCAACTTCACGTGGTGGGTGAACAGGAAGGACGCCGAGGGGCGCAACATCTTCCAGGGGGGATTCCTGGGCCTCGACAATATCGGCGTCTTCGACCGGAGCGGGAATCTGCCCACGGGGGGGCACATCGAGCAGGCGGACGCCACGGCCTGGATGGGGATGTACTGCCTCACGATGATGCGCATCGCGCTCGAGCTCTCGCTCGTGCGTCCCCTCTACCAGGATATGGCGACGAAATTCTTCGAGCATTTTCTCTACATTGCGGGGGCGATGGCGAACATCGCCGGAGAGGGGATCAACCTCTGGGACCCGAAAGACGAGTTCTTCTACGACGTGCTCCACCTTCCCGACGGCACGAACGTGCCCCTGCGGGTCCGCTCCCTCGTCGGCCTGATTCCCCTGTTCGCCGTCGAGGTCCTCGAGCCGGAGCTCCTCGACCGGCTCCCCGCCTTCAGCGGGCGGCTCGAGTGGTTCCTGGCGCACAGGCCCGACCTGGCCTCGCTCGTCTCCCGCTGGAAGGAGCCCGGCATGAAGGAGCGGAGGCTCCTCTCGCTGCTGCGGGGGCACCGGATGAAGCGGCTCCTGGTGCGGATGCTGGATGAATCGGAGTTTCTCTCCCCCTACGGGGTGCGGGCGCTCTCCCGCTACCACGGGGAGCACCCGTACGAGTTCCACGTCAACGGCGAGACGTTCACCGTTGCGTACGAACCGGGCGAAGCGCAGACGGGGCTCTTCGGGGGGAACTCGAACTGGAGGGGACCCGTCTGGTTCCCCGCGAACTACCTGATCGTCGAATCGCTCGAGAAGTTCCATCATTACTACGGGGACGAGTTCCGGGTGGAATGCCCCACGGGCTCCGGGCACTTCCTCCCCCTGAACGAGATCGCGGGGGATCTCTCGCGGCGGCTCACGAACCTGTTCCTGAAGGACGCCGCAGGAAAGCGGCCTGCGCTCGGGGCCACTCCGCTTCTGCAGCGCGACCCCGGGTTCAGTGACCACCTGCTGTTCCACGAGTATTTTCACGGTGAGGATGGGCGCGGACTCGGGGCGTCTCACCAGACCGGGTGGACCGGGCTTGTCGCCAGGCTCATCCAGAAGGACGCAGTCCGCGCCGTGACCGTCCCCCGGGGTGAGGAGCACCACGAGCCCGGACACGAACATGCTTGAGCATGCAATGATAACTGCATGCACACTGCTGGAATCTGCGGCACCACTCCTTGCGAGGATCCTATGATGACTGCGTGTGGACGGCTGGCATGTGCGGCGCTCCTTCTTGCGGGATGCATGCGGGAGGGAACGGGCTCCTCACCCGTCGCTCTCCCGGCAGGGAGGGGACCGCTCGACACCGCGACGTTCGCCGGGGGGTGCTTCTGGTGCATCGATGCCCCCTTCGAGGATCTCGACGGCGTGGCGAGCGTCGTCAGCGGCTACTCCGGTGGAAGCGTCAAGAACCCGACGTACGAAGAGGTGTGCACGGGAGCGACGGGGCACCTGGAGACTGTCCAGGTGACGTTCGATCCGCGGATCATCAGCTACGCCGAGATCCTGGACGTCTACTGGAGGCAATTTGACCCGACGGACGACGGTGGCTCTTTCTACGACAGGGGTTCCCAGTACCGCTCGGCCATATTCTACCGCTCATTGGCGCAGCGGACGGTCGCGGAGGCTTCGAAGGTGTTCCTGGACCGGTCCGGGGTGTTCGGGAAACCCATCGTGACCAGGATCGTTCCCTTCAGTGAGTTCTATCCCGCGGAGGACCATCACCAGCATTACTGCAAGACCAGCCCGGGGCCCTACGAGGCATACCGCACGGCCTCGGGGAGGGACGGGTACATCGCCGAGACCTGGGGCGCGAACAGGTGGAGGGAGTACCGGCAACCCGCCGAGGCCGACCTCCGGCAGCAGCTCTCTCCCCTCCAGTTCGACGTGACGCAGCGCGAAGGGACGGAGAAGCCGTTCGACAATGAGTTCGACGAGAACACGAAGGCGGGGCTCTACGTGGACATCGTCTCGGGCGAGCCGCTCTTCAGCTCGACGGACAAGTTCGATTCGGGGACGGGCTGGCCGAGCTTCACCAAGCCGATTGATCCCCGCTACGTCGTCAAGAGCGAGGACCGCACGGAGGGGATGGTCCGCGTCGAAGTGAAAAGCCGCGCGGCGGGGTCACACCTCGGCCACGTCTTCGATGACGGTCCCCTCCCCACGCATCTCCGCTACTGCATGAACTCGGCGGCTCTCCGGTTCATCCCGGCGGATGAGTTGCAGTCCCGCGGGTACGGGGCGTTCCTCTGGCTCTTCCGCTAGAGACTGTGCCGTGCGCGCGGCCGGAACCCGGCCGCCGTCTGCGCGGTGTGCCGCCATCGTGCGCGGCGAGTATCGATTTTGCGCCCATGTAGCCGGCCCCTTCTTCCGCGCCCGTGCGTGCGAAGAACTCGCACGCCATGCAGTCGCCGAGCCGCGAGGCGACCGTGCCGCAGGCTTCGCCACGCGAGAACGTGCCGGCGATTGCCCAGCAGGCCCGGCCCCCGTTTTTCCCGCCGTTGAGCCCGTGCGCCCACCGGGCGGACGCCGCCGGGCAGGGCCCCGCAGACGCCGCGTTCGCCCCCCCGGGCTCACGCCCGCAGCGCGTGAACTCCCAGCAATTGAGGCTCCCCATGGTGTGATTCCTGTTGTGGTCCCTCCAGGTGAAACAGACCGAGCGTCTCCTGCAGGTTCTCGACAAGCCTGTTGAGATCCTCGGCGGCGGAGGCGATCTGCTGCGCTCCTGCGGCCGTGTGGCCGGTCACGCTGCTGATGGCCTCGACGTTTTTCGATATCTGCTCGCTCGCTGCGGACTGCTGTTCGCTTGCCGCGGCGATCTGCGTAATCATGTCTGTCAGGTTCTGCGCGTTTGCGACGATCGCCCGGAGCGACGCCCCGGCTCCGTCCGCGAGCGCGATCCCTTCGTTGACCTGCCGCGTGCCTTCGCCGATGGAGGCCACGGCGCCCCGCGTGTCGGCCTGTATGGTGCTGATCATCTCCGCGATCTCCCGCGTGGCGCGCGTCGTCCGCTCCGCGAGCTTCCGGACCTCATCCGCCACCACGGCGAACCCCCGCCCCTGGTCCCCGGCGCGTGCGGCCTCGATCGCGGCGTTGAGCGCGAGCAGGTTCGTCTGATCGGCGATGTCGTCGATCACCGAGACGATCTCGCCGATCCTGTCGCTTGACGCGCCCAGCGCCTGCACCGTGGACGCCGAAGTCTCCACGAAATCGGCGATCCGGCGCATTGCCCCGACCGTTTCTCCGACCGCCGTTCCTCCCTGTTCCGCCGCCTCGCGGGCATTCCTTGCGATGCCGGCCGTGGATGTCGCGTTGCGCGTCGTCTCGACGGTCGTCTTCGCCATCTGCTCCACGGCGGATGCGACTTCCGTCGCCTGGCCGGTCTGCTCCCTGGCCCCCGTGGCGATCTCCTCCGTGCTGGCGGTGATTTCCGCGCTGGCGCTCGCCACGGCCGTCGCCGAGTCGGCGACCCGGACGAGCGCATCGTGGAGGGACCGGACGAACGTGTCGAACGTCCGCGTGAGCATCCCGATCTCGTCGCGGGCGTCGTCCTCGACGCGCGTGTTCAGGTCGGCGTGCTCCATGCGCGTCGAAAGTGACGTCAGCCGCCGCCGGAGCGTCCGTCCGACCACCGCCCCGACGCCGATGCTGGCCGCCACCGCCAGCCCCAGCCCGGCCAGCACGCCGCTGCGCAGACCGGAGGCTTCCGCTTCGATATCGTCAACGTAGACTCCTGATCCGATCACCCAGCCCCAGGGAGCGTACGACTTCACGTAGGAGAGCTTCGGCTCGGGCGTCTCCGTCCCCGGCTTCGGCCACAGGTACCTGACGACGCCTTCTCCCTTCTCCCTGCAGACGTCGACCATTGCCGCGAACAATCGCACGCCGTTCGGGTCGGCATAGGACGCCAGGTCCTTGCCGACGAGGTCTCCTCTGTACGGGTGCATCAGCATCCGGGGCGACATGTCGTTGATCCAGAAGTATTCCTTCTGTTCGTACCGAAGCTGCTGAATGCGGGCAAGGGCCCTCTTCTGCCCTTCCTCCAGCGAGAACTCCCCACGGTGTACCCTCGCGTCGTAGTCCGCGACGAGCGTCGAGGTGATCTCGACGAGGTGCTTCGTCCCCTGGATTTTCTCCCCGTACATCGCCTGCTCTGCGCGCGGCAGCGCGTAGAACACCGTGACCGCAAGGAGCGGCAGCGTTGCCCCGATCGCCACTCCCGTGATTTTCCCGAACAGCGTCCAGTCCCTGGCGTGCCAGATCCTCATCCCGTTCTCCGACTGTGTCATATGCCTCAGCCCCCGGTGGCTCCCGGAGTCGCCCGGGCCCGGCGGGTGGGCCTATAAGGAGCAATCCCCGTGCCGGGGGCACGCCCCGATGCGGGACGCATTCGGGGCGCGATGTAAATTCAGCGGTTGCCCCGGAGGCCAAAATTCCCCATCTGTCTGAAATTCGCCAGAGGCCGGATCGCGTTGCGCTCATTGGCGCGGGTGTTCCCACGCCTCCCTCGTGGCACGCAATTTGACTTCACTCCGGCACGAGGAGGAGGCCATGGAAGACACACCGGGAATCGTGAGCATCATCGAATCGCTCGAGCAGACAGAGCGCTGTCCTGAATGCGGGAGGCCGTGGATCCACGACGAGCCCGTTCACTACGCCGATTGCCGCTACTACGACGCGTACGATGAGCAGGGGGAGGATGACGCCGAAGAGGCGGAAGAGGGGCTGGGATGGAGAAGCTTCCGGCCGGCCGCGCGGTAAGGCCGGCGCGCACACAACCATTTATGCGGACAAATCCGGAATCGATTGCATGAACGAGACTGTCGATATCAAGGGGAGCGCGCACGCGGGTGCCGCCGAAGAGCTGCTCCAGCTCGTGAGCTTCAAGATCGGCGAGGAGGAATTCGGCGTTGACATCCTGAAGGTGCAGGAAATCAACAGGATGCTCGAGGTCACGCGCGTGCCGAACGCCCCGGAGTTCGTGGACGGGGTCATCAACCTCCGCGGGAAAGTCATACCGGTCATTGCGCTGCGGCGACGGTTCGGCATGGAACGGAAGGAAAGCGACAAGAACACGAGGATCGTCGTTGTGGAGCTGGAGGGGAAGGTCGTCGGCTTCGTGGTGGACGCGGTGAGCGAGGTGCTGAGGATCCCCCGGAGCCTGACGGAGGCCCCTCCTGCGATCGTGGCCGGGATCGAGGCCGAGTATATCACCGCGGTGGGGAAACTTGAAGACCGCCTCCTGATCCTCCTGGATCTCGAGAGGATTCTGACGAGCGCCGAAAAGGGGAAAATCGCGGCAGTGGCCGCCTGAGCCTCGCCGGCGGGCGCTTCAACCGGCAGGCCCTCTCCTCCCCGTGAGCCGGGAAGGAGGGGGCCCGCCTGCATTACCCCTTGACACTTCGGCGAAATTGTGTCAATATACCGGGAGAGCAGACTTCAGGGGTTCTCCTGTTCAACCGGTCGAGGAGACGGCGTTCCTGATCGCAGAGCCGGCCTGTCGGAGTCCCGCGACCGTATCCCGCGTAACTCACCATCCCCGCATGAAGAAACTTCTACTCGTTGAAGATGATGCCGTCGTCGGCATGAACCAGTCGCTCATCCTGAAAAAGGAGGGCTACGAGGTCGTGCGCGCGCTGAACGCCGAGAAAGGCATTGCGCTCGTGCGCGAGGAAGTTCCCCCGGTCGACATGGTGCTGATGGATATCGACCTCGGCCGTGGGATGGACGGCGCCGAAGCGGCGCGGCAGATCCTTGCGGCCCGCGATATCCCGGTGATTTTCCTCACCTCCCACACGGAGAAGGAGATCATCGAGCGGACCGCCGGGATCACCAACTACGGGTACGTCCTCAAGACATCCGGGGAAGAGGTCCTCTCTGCCTCCATACGGATGGCGTTCCGCCTGCACGACGCCCTCCGCGCGCTTCGTGAGTCGGAAGAAAAATACTCCAAGGCGTTTCACACAAGCCCTGATTCTGTCAACCTCAACCGGCTCTCGGACGGCGTCTATTTCGCCG
>DATJAS010000117.1:0-14492 GCA_035516035.1 Bacteroidota bacterium
CGTCACCAAAGAAGTCATTCCCGACATAGATTCCGAGCGTGTTCTCGAGATCGCCAGGATTGCCGCTCCCTGCGTTGACGGTCGAGAAGTTGAACGCATCGCCAACCGGACTCGTCCAGATGGACTGAGAAACTTCCTTGCCGTACTTGTACAAGGGCACGGCGCCGAGCCCAACCTGCATCCCCTTGTACATGACGTTTTGCGCCCCGGTGGTGAAATCGAGCGTCGGCGGAACTACGACTGCGCCCGAACCCTTGTCGACCAACTGCCAGCGCGGGTTCGCAACAGTGACGCCTCCGCTGTTCACGGAATCCAGGACGACAACCTGGATCTCGAAGTTGCCGGAGGGGACGCGCGTCGGATCGGCCATCTTGACGAGCGGTCCGCCATCGGCGATTCCTGCGGTATGCGCTGCTCCGATCGTGTCGCCCACGTTGGCCTCAAGACGCCACCCGGGGTTCGTGGTATGAGGGACAATGCCCGTAGAGTATGGGAGCGTGTCCTTCAGGATCGTGACGGGGCTCTCCAGAAACGCCGGGTTCGCTCCCACCGCGGTGTTGACGCTGTACGTCGATATACCGAAGTAGTAGTTTGTCCCGTTCAGGAGGTTCGTGTTGTTGATCGCGTCCTTCGTGATACTGTATGTGTGAACGATACCGAAGTCGCCGCCGAACTCCACGGGCTTTTTGATGACGTACCCCGTAGAGGGATCATACGCGTAGTCGAACACCGTCGTGATGCTGTTGACCTTGTCGTACGTGGCGAGACGGACAGGGTTCGCAGTCGAAGCGGCGGGGAACTGGTAAATGTTGTACCCCTCGAAGTTGTATCCCTGGCTCGTGAAGTTCTCGAGCCTCGTCGACGAGGTATCACCCCATGTCAGCACGATCTGCCTGTCGAGAGCGGCAAACGTCACCTTCGGCTGCGGGGGAGGAGATGGCAACTGGAAGAAGGCGTTATACGCCGACAGAGCAAGGTCGGAGTACCAGAAGAGGACCGAGATGCTCGAGATACGGTCTTTGCCGATTCCGGCCAGGTTCGCAACGACGACTTCCTGCGTATCGCCCGGCATCATCGTGAACGGACCTGCGACCTCGCCCATTCGCCTGTCCTGAGGGCCGACTTCCTGGCCGTCGATCCATCCCTGCCCGGTCAGAGGATTCCCCGGCATGCAGAACTTGGAGGGGAGGCCCGTGTTCGGGTCTGTGAACGGATCGCCGCTGGAGGCAATGCGGCCATTCAGCAGACGATAGAACTGGATATCGCCGCCGCCACCGGCCCCGAGTGTCGGGTCAGTATACTTGGCGTTGCCCTGCGTGAAGAAGTAGAATGCAGACATCGGCAGGTTCTTGTACCCGTATATCCTCTTCCCAAGGAACACCGCGGAGTCA
Source organism: Bacteroidota bacterium (assembly GCA_035516035.1). Classification (GTDB taxonomy): domain Bacteria; phylum Bacteroidota; class Ignavibacteria; order UBA10030; family UBA6906; genus Fen-1273. Next base: position 1,392 of record DATJAS010000117.1, read on the forward strand.
GGAGCGGAGGGAACGCGGGGACCCTGGAAGAATTCGAACCCGCCGGCGGGGACTGCCACGCCATAGACCTTGTCCACCGGGAGGCCGTTGTATACGTACCCGAGGCTCCTGGTCGTGTCGCAGCCGACGTAGTCGTCGCCCGCGTACCCGAGGTCAGGATCGGCCCACTGCGAAACGAACATGGAATCAAGCTCCACGCCGCTCTTGTTGATGATGATCGTGCTGATGAATATCGTGTTCCCGAGAGCGCCGGACCGATTGTATCCCCAGATCGTCTTCTGCATCTCGAGCCCGATCGGCGTCGAACCATACAGGTTGGCGACACGTGCCGGATCCAGATCATTCGCGACATACCAGAGCGTCTGATCCGCACCCGGCTTCCCGGGGATGTCGACCGTGGGATCGTACTTCCCGTCGTGGTTCACGTCCGTATACGGGGCTCCCTGCGCAGCAGGCCATTCGTTCCAGTCCTTGATGTACTGGTTGTAAATGGACGACGGCGTCACAGAGAGATACCTTCCGATATACGGAATTTCTGTCTGGTTAATGAGGTCAGTGACGTTTGCAAGGGGCGTATTCGGGTTGATGTCGGGGCGCACCCGGTAAATACGGTACCCCGGCGCGGTGGGATCGTCGGACGCGGGCTTTGTCGTAGGCGTGCCGGGAGTGAGAATCCGGCCCGCTTCCAGCCCGTGATTGTACGTCGAGCCTCCGACTTTCAGCGTATCCCTCTGGAAGCAACCCCAGACGATGCCGTCCTCATAAATCACGTTGGCACCGGATCCCTTGGGGACTTCAAACCCCTCGGCGTCGGAGCGGTAGTTGTTGATCGAACCGTCGCCGTTATTGCCGTAATAATTGAAGACGTTATTGATCAGGAACGGGGTGTAATAGTCGTTCGTCGCCGTTTTCTGCAGCGATCGTCCTCTGTCGGGCCCCGCCCCTGTGGCGAACACCAGGGTGACGCCAAGGAGCAGAACGCCGCACACCCCAAGGATTGACCTGAGCAGCCGTTGCGTCGATATCATGTGATCAGCCTCCCTGGTTTAGTAGTCCAATTTCAAGCCAAAACGGATCTGGCGCGGCGGCCCGAAATTGCCCGAGTTCTCGCCGTTAAACCGCGCATTGTACAGGTCGACGAGCTGCTGGCCGAACTGCGCAACCGCAGCCTGACCCGTCGGTGTCGCAAGCCAGCCGTCGTTCTTCGGATCGCCCGTGCGGAGGAATGCATTGATCGCATTGTCCGTGTTCAGCAGGTTGATCACGTAGATATACACGTTCAGGTCCATCGAACCGAGGCTGAACGTCTTGTCGAGACGCGCATCGAGCTGGAAGAACCAGGGCGTCGTCGAAGCTCCGATTGGCTCGACGGGCGTCCGGAACCTCGGATCCGCGTTGCCGACCGGCCCGAACTGGTCGATCAGAAGGCGCGTGAAGCTGTGGCCGCTGTTGAACTGGAGAAGCATGTCGAGGCCAAGCTGCTCGAGGATAGGTCCGCCGTCGTTCTTCGCGAACCGGTAGTCGAGGATGACGTTGCCGCGCACCGGCGCGTTGAAATCGACAGGCGTGAGGTATTTCGGGAGCGAGACGACAGATCCCGCCGACCAGAGGCCGCCGGCGTTCTGCGAATTCGTGCCCGTGCTGCGCGTGTCGGAGAACGTGAAGTTGATCTGGGAGGAAACGCGGTTGACCCTCCGGAGATTCATCTTCACTTCGATCCCCTTCGACGACGAGAAGTCGCCGTTCACCAGCGCATAGTAGGGCTTTCCGACCGCCGTCGTCGGCGTGTAGTAATTCAGCGTGATCTGGTCCATGATATCCTTGTAGAACGCGCTGATGTCGAACGAAGCATAGTCGGACATCTGCTGCGAGAACCCGACTTCATACTGCGTCGTCCTCGTCGGCTCCAGGCCCCATCCCCAGCTGTTCGTGACGAACCTGCCGGAGTAGGCCATCGCCCACCATGCGCCAGTTCCCATGTAGGAGTCGCGCAACCTGGTCTGCTGGATGAACTTGCCGAACGCGGCGTGGAAGACAGTCCGGTCGCTCGCGGGGAACGAGAACCCGATCCGGGGGCTCACCTGAGACGTGGTCTTCGTCGCGATCACGGAATTGTCCAGGATGAAGCCGTCGCCGTCGAAGTTAAGCGCCGTCGGATCCGTCACATTTTTGCTGTCCGGCTGGATGTAGTCCCACCGCAGACCGAGGTTCATGATGATGTCCGAGAGCTCGATCTTGTCCTGAACGTAGGCTGCCGCCACGACAGGGTGCCGCGGCCCCATTTCCAGAAGCGCGCCGTCCGGGAGAAGGACGTCGCTGTTGATCTCATTGCCGTACGCGTCATAGCCGTACGAGTCCGTGCCGACCGCACCGGTCTTCAGGAGAAGCTCGGTGAGCTGCGTCCCGGAGGCCTGCTGCGCGTCGTTGTAAAATGCGAACACGTTCGAGGGATTGTAGCGACGGATCGTGTAGCGAGTGTATTCTCCGCCGAGTTTCAGCTCGTTGTGCGAGAGCTGATCGGTGACGTCGATCTTCCCGCCAAACGACTTCTCACTCCGGTGATCGTACCCGGCAATTTCCGTCCCGGCCTGGTTGAGGCCGAAGTTCCCGCCGAAGAACGTATAGGCCGGCCAGTTGGAATATTGCTTTGTGGACGACTGATACTCAAGCGGATACCCCAGCGCCGCGTTGGCAGCAGGGTCGCCGTACGAGAAGATGTTCCCCTGGAGCTGCGGGTCTTCGGAGACGTACGTGTTATTGTAGTAGCTGAAGCTCGCCTCGTAGAAGAGCGTGGGGGAGAGGAAATGGGAGATGCGGGCGTTCAGCAGACCGTCGCGCGTTATATCGAGCGGCAGCCGACCGGGGTCGAGTATGTCCGCATAGGTGAACTGCTCATGCAGCGCCTCGTACCCGTACGAACCGGAGACGCGCACCTGGAACGTGCTCAGATCAAGGAGTGCCGTTCCTGACGCGACCCAGTGATTGTCACCTCCGCCTCCCTGGCTGAATCCCGGCAGCACCAGATTCATCGTATCCGCTTTGGCCGTGGAAGCGTGCGCGGGAGTAAACAGAGGATCGGAGACAAGCGCGTTTGAGCCGACGAACGAAATCGGCGATGAAGTGACCTGGGGATTCTGGTCGCGATAGTACGTGTTCTCGACGCTGCCGAAGAGACGAAGCTTGTTCCCCAGTATGGGCGCCGGGCCGCCGACAGTCGCCGTGACGTCGCCGTAGCCGTAGGAATACCCGCCAAGCTTGTTGTTGTGCACCTGGGTATATCTGTCCGTCTCGCCGATCAACGAAGCCTTCCACCTGTCTGAGTTGCCCGTGCGGAGCTGGCTCGACACGATGCCGGCATTGGCCCCGCCGTATTCGGCGTTGTACCCGCCCGCCATGACCTGCACCTGCTCGACCGCCTCGGCGATGACGCTCAGGCCGCGGCCGCCGTAAAGAGGATCGCTGACGCCGACGCCTTCAACCGCGTAGCCGACTTCGTCAGGACGGCCGCCACGGATGTAGACTGTCGTCCCCTGCTCATAGACGCCGGGCTGGAGGGCGACGGCGGCATCAAGGCCGCGCGCGGGGATCTTGTCGAAGAACTCGTTGTCGATGATACGGACGGCCGCCGTGGCGCTCTTGTTAACCATCGGGCGCTCGGCCACGATCGTGATCTGGCCGACCTGGACTCCTTCGGCGGGAAGACTGAAGTTCGATTCCGTCGTGAGGTCATCGTTCACGCGCACGTTGGAGAGCGTGATCGCCTGGTAGCCGACGTAGCTCGTGCGCAGCGTGTACGTCCCCGACGGGATGTTCAGGATCGTGTATTCGCCCACGACGTTCGTCGCGGCGCCCATCGAGGTCCCCACGATGATGACGTTCGCTCCCACGAGGGGCTCGCCGGAGCCTGCATCGACCACCTTGCCCCTGATCTTCCCTGACGCGAACATCAGGCCCGGAACAAGGGCCATGATCAACGCGAGAAACAAAAGCTTACGTTGCATGTTGTGTCTCCTTATGTGATTGCTGAATCGCACACCACAAATGCATCCACAAACTGGAGCCCCTGTGCAGAGGCAAGGGAACGTACGCGCGAAGGACGACGAGCTCCGGAACCGAGAGAGCAGTGAAATGGGTACGGCTGACCGACTGACAGTTGACTCGTGCGTGCAGAAGCGGGTCGGGCTCGCCGGGGGATTCACTCCCCGGGTGTTGCGCAGATCACACGATACAGGTGATCTTCAGCACAGGGTGATACGGGTATGAAGAATGGAAAGCGTTATCAATTACCCCCTGAACTCATCACCTCCTTTGCGTTGAGTTATGCTACGGTAGGAAATACAACCTGAATTGGTTGAATATAAATACCGAGGTTGTCTTTGTCAATAGGAAACCCAAAAAAATGCGTAATCCGGCGAGTTTTCGTCAATCGAGGTGGACCGTACGAAGCCCCGATACGCCGTCCAGTGCCCGGAGCTCCTCAAGGGCAGTTGGGGGGATCGGACTGTCGATATTCATGACCGTAAGGGCGTCGGCGCCAACGCCGGCGCGGCCCAGCGATACTCCCGCGATATTGACAGCATGTTTCGCAAGGACCCCCCCTACGCGGGCAAGCATGCCGGGGCGGTCGACGTTTGTATAAATGAGGAGATCGCCCTCGGGCCTGACTTCAAAGCGGAATCCGTCGATCGACACCAGCCGGACCGAAGACGTGCCAAAGACGGTCCCCGCACACTCCCTGACCTCCCTGTCTGTCACGTAGCGGAGGCTGAGGAGGTTCGGGTAATTCCCCCCCTCAGGCTCACGCGTCTCCCCCACGGCAAGACCAAGCTCTTCTGCGATAAACGGTGCGTTGATGAAGTTGACAGGCTCGGGCTGGCTGTGAGAGAGGATCCCTTTCAGGATCCCCGCCTTCATCAGCTCGATTGCCCCGGTGACGATGTCTCCCGAGGCCGCAACGGTCACACGTTTGACCTTCCCCGCCGCAATCTGCGCCGCGACGTGCCCCAGCTTTTCTGCAAGCGCGATGTACGGGCGCACCTCCGCCTTGAGCGTGAGGAGCATGGCGCTTCCATTGACGACCCCGACATAGGCCCGGCCGTGAAGCGCATCCGCGATCTGGTGGGCGATCTGCACGGCCACCTTTTCCTGTGCCTCTTCGGTGGAAGCGCCGAGGTGAGGAGTGGCGATGACTTTCGGGTGGGCGAGGAGAGGATTGCCGGCAGGGGGCTCTTTCTCGAACACGTCAAGTGCGGCTCCCCCGACATGGCCGGACTGGAGGGCGCGCAGGAGCGCCCCCTCGTCGATGATCCCACCCCGGGCGCAGTTGATGACGCGAACCCCCTTCTTGCACTGCGCAAGCGTCGCGTCGTTGAGCAGTCCCCGCGTATCGGCGGTGAGCGGCGTGTGGACTGTGATAAAATCAGATCTCCTGTAGAGCTCACCGAGCGTGACGAGCTCAATCTGGAGCTTCGCGGCTGCGTCGGGGGCAAGTATGGGGTCGTAGCCCAGGACTTTCATGCCGAGGCCGAGGCAGCGGGAGGCGACCTCCCGGCCGATCTTCCCGAGTCCCACGACGCCGAGCGTCTTTTCTGTGACCTCGGTCCCTGTGAACTTCTTCCGCTCCCATTCTCCCCGGGCCAGGCTCATGTATGCCTGGGGAATATTTCGCGCCAGCGACAGGAGCATCGACACGGTGTGCTCGGCCGCCGAGACCGTGTTTCCCCCCGGTGTATTCATCACCAGGACCCCTCTCCGCGTGGCCGCGTCGAGGTCGATATTGTCCACGCCCGTGCCCGCCCTTCCGACCACTTTCATCCGCGACGCCGCGGCAAGGACTTCGGCGGTGACTTTCGTGGAGCTTCTGACGACCAGCGCGTCGTACTCCCCGATGGCCTCAAGGAGCGCCGCGGGAGCAAGCCCCGGACGGTTGTCGACAATGAATCCCTCCCGCACCAGGATATCGATGCAGCTCTGCTCGAGCTGGTCGCTGATAAGGACTTTCATGGGCATCCCCTCTCCACGTTCATCCGGCAAATGCGCGCGCGGCCGCCGCTACGCCCGAGCCGGGCGTAGCCGGTGCCCCGCAGGCGGCAAGCGCGCGCTCAAGCGCGGCAACCGCCGTGATCATGTCAAGCTCGTCGAAATACCCGAGGTGGGCGACGCGGAAGATCCTACCCGCATACTCCCCCTGCCCCCCGGCCACCGTGAGACCGCCCTGAGACCGCAACGCATCGCGCAGGGCCTCCCACGTGACGCCCCCGGGGATCTCCACCGCAGTCACGGCATCGGACGGGGAATCCGAGAAGAGCCGGAGCCCGAGTGCTTCGACGCCGGCGCGGAAGCCCCGGCCGAGCCGCCGGTGGCGGTCCCACACGCGCTCGATCCCCTCTTCGCGGATCATCGCGAGAGCGACATCGGCCCCGCGCACAAGCTGTATGGCGGGCGTCCAGGGGGTATCCGCCGAGGCGTGAGACCGGAGCGCTGCGCGCAGGTCGAGGTAGAACCGGGGCATCGTCGAGCGCCCGACCGCCGTCGCCGCCCGCTCACCGAGGGCGACAAAGGCAAGGCCGGGGGGAAGCATCAGCCCTTTCTGCGAGCCTGTGACGCAGACATCCACACCCCAGTCATCCATGCGCAGCTCGAGCGCGCCGACGGAGGAGATTCCATCCACGCAGACGAGCGCATCCGAATGCGCGCGCACGGCCGAAGCAAGCGAGCGGATATCGAGCGCGGTCCCGGTCGACGTTTCGCTGTGCGTGAGGTAGACCGCGTGGGCGCCGGGATGGGCGCGGAGGACGGGAATGAGATCGTCGGCCGTGGCCGCTTTTCCCCACGGGACTTTCACCTCCACGGCGTTCAGCCCGAGCGCGCGGGGCATCGCCACCCACCGCTCACCGAATTTCCCCGCGTTGACCGCGATGACCGTATCCGCCGGGGAACAGAGGCTGACGAACGTCGCTTCGACGCCCCCGGTGCCCGAACATGTCAGCGTGAGGACGGGTCCTGCGGTCTGGAACAGGTAGCGGAGGTTCTCGTTGACGCGTGCGGCAACGGCGCGGAATTCCGCGCCCCGGTGGTGGATGAGCGGCTCCGCCATGCGGAGCATTACGCGTTCAGGGACGGGGGTCGGCCCCGGGGTGAAGAGGCGGGGCTTCAATCGAGGTGTGCGGCGATGCAGTGAAGCACTTCGCCCTTGCCGATGCCGCTCAGTGATGAGACGGGGATAATCTCCTTGCAGTGGGCGAACTTCGCAAACGTGTCCCTGGCGGCCGCGATGAACCGGGGCATCTTGCTCGCGGGGAGCTTGTCGGCTTTGGTCAGGGCGATGACGAACGGTATCTCGTAGTAGTCAAGCCACCCCACCATCATGAGGTCGAGCTCCGTGGGCTCGTGGCGCGCGTCGATGAGCTGAATGACCAGCGCCAGCTCCTTGCGGCTCTTCAGGTACTGCTCGATGAGCTTCCCCCAGCTCGAGCGGATCTGTTCCGGCAGCTTCGCGTACCCGTAGCCGGGGAGATCGACGAAATACCACTGGCGGTTGACGATGTAGTAGTTCAGCTCCCGGGTCTTCCCCGGCTCGCCGCTGGAGCGGGCGAGGGACTTCCGCCCGCAGAGCTTGTTGAGCAGCGAGGACTTCCCCACGTTCGATCGGCCGAGAAACGCGATCTCCTTCAGGCCGTCCTTGGGAAGCTGACGGAGGCTCGCCGCCCCGAGCACGAATTCAGCAGAGGTGATTTTCATGTGGGAGAGGGAGGGGTGGTTCCCGGCCGTCAGGCCCCCGCGGCCTGCGCTTCCGGCTTCTTCCCCGCGTCGGCGGCGGGCGCCCCGGCGGCCTCCTTTTTCTTCGGCGCGCCGCGCTTCTGCGTCTTCTTCGCTTTCGACGCCGCGGTCTTCTTCTCCGCGGGCTCCTGCCCGGTGTTGAAGTCCACCAGCTCGATCACCGCCATCTCCGCGCCGTCGCCGTAGCGCTGGCCGAGCTTGACGATCCGCGTGTAGCCCCCGGGACGGGTCGCCACCTTCTCTGCGATCGTGGAGAACAGCTCGCCGATCACCTCGCGGTCCCTGATGAGCCTCCCCACCTCGCGGCGCGCGTGCACGCCCGCGGCGGGCGCGTCGGTGGCGGCCGCCGCGTTTTTCGCCCGCGTGATCAGCTTCTCCACCAGCATGCGCGTTTCCTTCGCCTTGGCCACGGTGGTGGTGATCTTCTTGTGGCGCAGCAGCGCGGTGGAGAGCGACGCGAGCGTCGCCCGGCGGTGGCTGGCGGTGCGTTTGAGCTTACGGCCTGATTTGCGGTGTCGCATGGCAATTGTCCGGTGTCTTCAGTGAATGTCGATCGCCCGCGGCGATCACTCCCCTTCTTTCAGGTACTTGGTCACGTCCATCCCGAACGTGAGCTTCTCCGCCTCGATGATCTCCGCGAGCTCGGCGAGCGACTTGCGGCCGAAGTTGCGGAACTTGAGCAGCTCGGACTCGTCGCGCCGCACCAGGTCGGCGATCGTCTTGATGTTGGCCGCCCGGAGGCAGTTGTGCGAGCGGACGGAGAGCTCGAGTTCGTCGACAGGCGTCAGGAGCACCTTCCGGATGCGCGTGAACTCCGCGTCCTCCTCCGACTCCTCGTGCGGCGCCTCGGGCTCCATGTCGAAATTGATGAAGAGCTGGATGTGGTCCCGCAGGATCTTGCCGGCGTACGCCATGGCTTCTTCCGGCGTGATCGACCCGTCGGTGTCGATCTCGATGGTCAGCTTCTCGTAGTCGGTCTGCTGTCCCACGCGCGTCGTCTCGACGAAGTAGCGGACGTTCACGATGGGGGTGAACACGGAGTCGATCGGGATCACCCCGAGCGTCTGGTCGGGCGCCTTGTTCTCCTCCGCCACCACGTAGCCGATGCCGCGGCCGATGCGGAGGTCCAGCTCGAAATTCGCCTCGGCGTTGAGCGTCGCGATGTGGAGCGCCGGGTTGAGGATCTCCACGTCCGGCGCGGCCTTCTGGATCTCCCCCGCCGTAAAGTCCAGGGGCCCCTTCAGCGGCACGACGATGCGGTTGATCTTCTTGTTCACCAGCTTCATCCGCACCTGCTTCAGGTTCAGCACCATATCCGGGACGTCCTCGACGACCCCCGGGATGGTGGAGAACTCGTGCTGGACGCCGTCCACCTTGAACGCGGTGATCGCGAACCCCGGGAGCGACGAGAGCAGCACGCGCCGCATCGCGTTCCCGATCGTGACCCCGAAGCCCTTCTCCAGCGGCTGGACGATGAACCGTCCGAACGTCGGCGAGTACGTCGACTCGTCGAGCTGGATCTTCTCGGGCATCTGGATGGTTCCTGTTGTCATGGCGTTCCCACCTTCCGTTCTTACTTTGAATAGAGTTCGACGATCAGCTGCTCGTCGGCGTTGAGCGGGATGTCCGCCCGCTCCGGGACGTTCAGGAACGTGCCCACCATGGCCGCCTTGTCCAGGCTCAGCCAGGGGAGCATGGCCGTGTCCTTCATTCTCTTCATCGACGCGTGCAGGATCTCCAGCTTCTTGCTCTTCTCGCGCACCTGGATCGAATCCCCCGCCTTCAGCAGGTAGGACGGCACGTCCACCGCGCGGTTGTTGACCAGGAAGTGCCCGTGGTTGACGAGCTGGCGCGCGGCCTTGCGGGAGGGGGCCAGCCCGAGGCGGTACACGACGTTGTCCAGGCGCCGCTCCAGGAGCTTCACGAGCGTCTCGCCCGTGCGGCCGGTCTGTTTCAGCGCGCGCTCGAACGTGTTCCGGAACTGCGTCTCCTGGAGCCCGTACATGCGGCGGATCTTCTGCTTCTCCCGGAGCTGTACGCCGTATTCCGAGATCTTCGTGCGGCGGCTCTGCCCGTGCTGCCCGGGCGGGAACGCCCGCCGCTCCACCGGGCATTTCTCGGTGAAGCACTTCGTCCCCTTCAGGAACAGCTTTTGCTTCTCGCGCCTGCAGAGCCTGCAGCTCGGATCGGTATATCGTGCCATAGGTGGTTGTCCTGCTCAGTTCAGTTGTCGAATGCCCTTACACCCTGCGCCGCTTCGGCGGCCGGCAGCCGTTGTGCGGGATCGGCGTCACGTCGCGGATGCTGGAGATCTCGAGGCCCGACACCTGCAGCGCGCGGATCGCCGCCTCGCGCCCGGAGCCCGGTCCCTTGACGAACACCTCCACCTTGCGCAGCCCGAGGTCGTGCGCGGCCTTGGCAGCCGCCTCGGCCGAGACCTGCGCCGCGAACGGTGTGTTCTTGCGCGATCCCTTGAACCCGTTCTTGCCGGCGGACGACCAGCTGATCGTGTTGCCGTAGACGTCGGTGATCGTCACGATGACGTTGTTGAACGTCGCCTTGACAAACGCCTTGCCGCTGACGTCGACCTGGATTTTCTTCTTCTTCTTGACCTGTTCTGCAGCCCCACCGGCTGCCGGAGCGGTTTTGGCCACTCGATCCTCCGTTTGGTTTTAGATTGCCCCGCCTTCGGCGGGGCGCAAAAAGCGCGCTTCGCAAAGTCCGCTCTTTGGACCACGCCGTTTTATGGCATGGCAATCTTATGTCTTCGCCGCGACTTTCTTCTTTCCGGCGACCGTCTTGCGGCGCCCCTTGCGCGTCCGGGAATTCGTCCTCGTCCGCTGCCCACGCACAGGGAGTCCCTTCCGGTGCCGGATGCCGCGGTAGCAGCCGATGTCCATGAGGCGCTTGATGTTCATCTGCGTCTCGCTGCGGAGGGCCCCCTCCACCTTGTAGTCCGACGTGATGATCGCGCGGATCTTGGCGACCTCGTCGTCGTTCAGGTCGCCGATTTTCTTGTTCAGGTCCACGCCGGCCTTCCCGAGGATCGTCCGCGACGATGTGCGGCCGATGCCGTAGATGTACGTGAGACCGATTTCAGAGCGTTTTTTCTTCGGCAGGTCAATGCCGGCGATACGAGCCACGCGGTGTCCTCCTTAGCCCTGACGCTGTTTGTGTTTCGGGTTTTTGCAGATCACGCGGACCACGCCCTTCCGCCTGATGATCTTGCAGTTGTTGCATATTCTCTTGACCGATGACCGGACTTTCATATGCCACGCGCCTCATTTGTACCTGTATGTGATCCGACCCTTGGTCAGATCGTACGGGGAGAGCTCGACGGTCACTTTGTCCCCCACCAGGATCTTGATGAAATTCATCCTCATCTTCCCCGAAATATGCGCCAGCACATTGTGACCGTTCTCGAGACTCACCTTGAACATCGCGTTGGGGAGCGTCTCGGTAATGACGCCGTCGACTTTAATGGGGCCCTGTTTTGCCATAGGCGACCGACCCGGAGCTACCGGGTGAGGATGTCCGCTTCTCCCGTTGTGACAAGAATTGTGTGTTCAAAGTGCGCCGAGGGCTTCCCGTCCGCGGTGCGGACCGTCCACCCGTCCTCCTCCACCCTGACCCGGTGCGTGCCGGCGTTCACCATCGGCTCGATCGCCAGCGCCATCCCCTGCTTGAGCACCACGCCCGTGCCCGGCTCGCCGTAGTTCGGGATGGCCGGGTCCTCGTGCAGGCTCCGCCCGATGCCGTGTCCCACCAGGTCGCGCACCACGGAAAATCCCGCCTCCTCCACGTGCCGCTGGACCGCAGCCGAGACGTCGTGCAGGTGGTTCCCCGCCCGCGCCTGCGCGATGCCGAGCAGGAGCGCCTCCTCCGTGACCTTCAGGAGCCTGCGCTTCTCCTCGGACACGGTGCCGACGGGGAACGTCCTCGCCCCGTCGCCGAAGTAGCCCCCCTTCTTCACCCCCACGTCGATCGACACCACCTGTCCCTCGCGGATCTCCCCGCCGTCGGGGATGCCGTGCACCACCGCGTCGTCGATCGAGACGCAGAGCGTGCCCGGGAAGAGGTTCCGCCGGTCGTGCCCGTACCCCTTGAACGCCGGTTCCCCGCCGCGGGACCGGATGTAGTCCTCGGCCAGGGAATCCAGGTCGCGCGTCCGCACGCCGGGTGCGATGCGGGATCCCACGAGCGCCAGCACCTCCGCGACGATCCGGCAGCTCTCTTTCATCAGGGCGATCTCGCGGGGAGATTTCAGGGACACGCCTGCCATGGCCGTCCCCCTTACCGGAGCCGTCCTTTCATCTTCCCCGATTTCATGAAGCCGTCGTAGTGCCGCATGAGGAGGTGCGATTCCACCTGCTGCAGCGTGTCGAGCGCGACACCGACCATGATGAGGAGGCTCGTGCCCCCGAAAAACTGCGCGAACGTCTGCGCCACACCGAACCGGGTGACGAACGCGGGCAGAATCGCGATGATCGCGAGGAAGATCGACCCCGGCAGCGTGATCCGCGTCAGGATGTTGTCGATGAAATCCGACGTGTGCTTGCCCGGCCGGATGCCCGGGATGAACCCTCCCTGCTTCTGCATGTTCTCCGACACGTCCTTCGGGTTGAACGCGATCGCCGTGTAGAAGTAGGTGAAGAACACGATCATCACGGCGTAGATGAACGAATAGGTGAAGGACGTGTACTGGAAATAGCCCGAGAGCGACTGCATGAACTCGCTTTCGGGGAAAAACGTCAGGATCGTGCTCGGGATAAACATGATCGACTGCGCGAAGATGATGGGCATGACGCCCGCGGTGTTGACGCGCAGCGGAATGTACTGCGTGACGCCGCCGTACACCTTCCGTCCCACCACCCGCTTGGCGTACTGGACGGGAATGCGGCGGGTCCCCTGCGTCACCAGCACCACGCCCCCCACGATCGTCACCATCACGGCCACGATCACGATGTCGATGATCAGGTTCGACCCGACGCGGAACTGGTCGACGATCGAGTGCGGAAATCTGGCGATAATCCCGATGAATATGATGAGCGATATGCCGTTCCCTATGCCCCGCTCCGTGATCTGCTCGCCGAGCCACATCATGAACATCGTCCCCGTCGTCAGCACGATGATCGTGCTCAACGCGAACCCAAAACCCTGTACCTGCTGCGGAACGATCGGAACCCCCGCCGCATTGAGGCTCACGAGGCGCACGCTGACGCCCCACGCCTGCAGCATCGAGATCAACACGGTTCCGTAGCGCGTGTACTGAGTAATCTTCTTCCTTCCGTTTTCCCCCTCCTTCTGGAGCTTCTGGAAGAA
>DATJAS010000118.1:0-11565 GCA_035516035.1 Bacteroidota bacterium
GGCAATGCGATCGTGACGCTTACGGGGTCGACGAAGTACGCCGTGAGGATTTCCCCTGCGGTCTCGGGGCAGCTCACGGGTATCACGCTCAACGTGACGACGCCCAACAACAATCCCATCCAGGGCGTGGGGAATATCAACATCCAGGCATATACGAACGCGGGGGGCGTGCCGGGCTCGCCGCTCGGTTCAAGCGTTTCGTACCCGCTCACACGGCTCAACCCCGGGACGCCGAACTACATACAGATGCTGGGGGCAGGCGTGAACGTCACGTCGGGGACGGACTTTCAGATCGTCCTGTCGATTGCCAATTCATCTGAATCGCTCCTCTTCCGGACGGAGAACGTGACCGGGGGGACGCACTCCTCCACATTCAACGGGACGAGCTGGGGTGCAGTCGCCACAAATCACCGCATCAGGGCGATTGTCACGACGTCCAGCGGGCTCTCCGCAATCGGGCCTGATGAATCGGGAACGCCCGTGGTCTACGCGCTTGGGAAGAACTACCCGAACCCGTTCAATCCTTCCACGAGGATCACGTACTCGATCGGGGAGCGCGGGCTTGTGACGCTAGAGATCTTCGACATACTCGGGCGCCACGTGCGGACGCTCGTCAACGACGTGCAGGCGGCGGGCTCATACCAGATCGTCTGGGACGGCAGGACAGGGGAGAGCATGCCCGTCACATCCGGCGTCTACTTCTACAGGCTGCGGAGCGGGAGCTTCTCGAAGACGGAGCGGATGTTGCTTTTGAAGTGACGCTCTCTGTCATGGCGAGGGGGCGGCGCTTGCGGCGCCACAGCGCCACTGGCGCGCCCTCGCAATGACGGGTGCTATCGCGAAACAAACGGATCGTCCCTGAGGTGGAACCTCCAGAGATGCTCCTTCCCGTGTGAGATCCCTATCCGCCTCGAGCGCGCGACACGGGGTTTGACCCGTCGGCCCCGTTCCTCTGCAATCCAGATCGTTTCGCCGCACAGATCGGTTCCGTTTTCTTCCCTCCTGATCCCGAATGCCTGGCAGAGCTTCCCGGGACCGCTGCAGAGGTCGTGCAGGTTCCGTGTCCGGCCGTCGGTCGAACGGAGCCGCGTCATGGCGTCGATACCGGCTACTGGCTCCGCGGCCCGGATGAGAACGGCAAGCCCGCTTCCCGCACCTCCCGCCACCACGTTGCAGCAGAAGTGCATGCCGTACGTGAAATAGACGTAGAGGTGCCCGCCCCCCCCGAACATGACTTCGTTGCGCGGCGTCATGCCCCGGTAGGCGTGGCTCGCGGGGTCGCGGCTGCCCAGGTAGGCTTCGACTTCGACGATGCGCCCGGCAAGCGTGGCGTCGCCGATCCTGCGGAAGAGGTACATACCGGGGAGGTCGCGCGCGACCGCGAGCGCTCCGCGGAGGTAGAATGACCGGGGGAGGCGGATCGTGTGGGGGAGGCCCCGTGGTGCGGCGGCTGGCGACAGGGTGCGGGCACACACGGGAGCGCTATTTGAGGCTTCGGGCGAACTCGGAGGCGATGCGGTCGACGTCTTCGGCGCTCAGGCCTTTGCCGTACGATGTCACGGCAAGTCTCTCGTGTTGAGCTTCTTCCTTCTGCGCGCGCGGAGTCCCGCCGGGGGGGTTCAGCGGCCTTGTCTCGTACGCGAGGCGCTTGTAGTTCATGAGGTGCTTCGCGCTCACGTTATCGGAGATGATCGATCCTCCCCAGGTGCCGGGCCCGAGCGTGAGCGAGGGCTGAAGTCCGTTCGTCCCCCCTGCGGCGCCGAGAGCGGCCTGCGTGTTCACCAGGATGCGGAACGCCGGTTTTTCCAGCGCGAACTTCATGATGATGTCGTTATCGTTCGAGTGGATGGCGAGCGTGTGGCCGATCCCGCCGAACGACAGGAGCTCGATGCACCTCTCGCACGCGTTCCGCCATCCGTCTTCCGTATAGAATGAGAGAACGGGGGAGAGCTTCTCGCGCGACAGGGGGTACTCCCTGCCGACCCCCTCCATTTCCGCGATCAGCACAGTGGTCGCCGGGGGGACCGTGATGCCGGCCTTTCCCGCGATGTAGACGGGCGACCTGCCGACCATCTCCGCGTTGATCGCTCCCCGGTCGTCGAACATCAGCCTCGAGAGGCGCTCTTTCTCCTCGCCGGCGACGAAATAGGCGCCCCGTGTGCGGCACTCCTCCACCACCTGCGCCTTCACGGGGGCATCGCACACGAGGGCGGATTCCGTCGAGCAGAGCACCCCCCAGTCGAATTGCTTTCCCGAGATGATGTCTGCCACCGCCTTGGGGATATCCGCCGTCCGTTCGATGAACGCGGGGACGTTCCCCGAGCCGACGCCGTACGCGGGCTTCCCCGAGCTGTACGCGGCCTTCACCATCGGGTTCGACCCCGTGGCGAGTATCACCGCGGTCAGCTTGTGCCGCATCAGCTCGTTCGTCCCCTCGATCGTCGGCGCGCTGACGACCGCCATCAGGTGCCTGGGTGCCCCCGCTTTCTCGGCCGCGTCGCGGACCACGTTCATGGCTTCGAGCGTGCAGGAGGCCGCCCTCGGGTGGGGACTGGCTACGATCGCGTTGCGCGCCTTGACCGAGATGATCGCCTTGAACATCACGGTCGACGTCGGGTTCGTCGAGGGGATGAGCGCGGCCACGACCCCCATGGGCTCGGCGATCGTGAGGACTCTCAGGACGCGGTCTTCCTCGATCACACCGACGGTTTTCAGGTCCCGGATCGATTCCCAGACCCGGCGCGTGGCGAACTCGTTCTTGAGTTTCTTGTCTTCGGGCTTCCCGAACCCCGTCTCCTCTGACGCCAGCCGGCCCAGGCGCGCGGCCCCTGCATATCCCGCCTCGGCCATCGCCTCGACGATCCGGTCGACCTGCTGCTGGGAGTAGCCGTGAAACTCAAGCTGCGCCGCCTTGGCTGCCTGGAGCAGCTCGCGGACTTCCTGGATCGAGGCGAGGTCTTTGTCAAGTGACATTATGAGATCCCGATCATGTCATTGCGAGGAGCGTTTTTTGCGACGAAGCAATCTCGCGCTGGATTGCTTCGTGGCGCCGATGGCGCCACGGCGCCGCAGGCGCCGCCGCTCGCAATGACGGTGTGGTTACGGTTCTCCCGAGAACAGCGTGGGCTGGTCCTGTTTCCCCCTCTTCATCCGAAAGTGGGCGTAGCAGAGATCCGTTGCCTCCCGGCCGCGGGGGGTGCGCTGGATAAATCCCTCCTGGATCAGGTAGGGTTCGTAGACCTCCTCGATCGTTCCCGCCTCCTCGCCCACGGCCACGGCCAGCGTGTTCACGCCCACCGGCCCGCCGCCGTATTTCTCGATGATCGCGAGGATGATCCTCTTGTCCATCTCGTCCAGCCCGTGCTCGTCGACCTCAAGCTCCCTCAGCGCGTGCGCGGCGACCTCCAGCGACACCGACCCCCCGTGGGAGGCCAGCGATCTGTCCGCCTCGGCAAAATCCCTGCAACGGCGCAGGAGCCTGTTGGCGATCCGGGGCGTTCCACGGGAACGCTGGGCGATCTCCCGGAGTCCCTCTTCCGCCGCATCGATCCCCAGTATGCGCGTGGAGCGGGTCAGTATCCGCTCCAGCACGTCCGGGGCGTAGTAGTCGAGCCTGTTCGTGATGCCGAACCGTCCCCTCAGGGGAGCGGTGAGGAGCCCCGCCCGCGTCGTCGCGCCGATGAGCGTGTATTTCGGGAGGGAGATCTGGACCGTGCGCGCGCTCGGGCCCGAATCGATCATGATATCGAGGCGGTAGTCCTCCATCGCGGAGTAGAGATACTCCTCGACCACCGGGTTCAGGCGGTGGATCTCGTCGATAAACAGGACGTCCCCTTCTTCGAGGTTGGTGAGCAGCCCGGCCAGGTCGCCCGGCTTGTCGAGCACGGGTCCGGAGGTGATCCGGATCTTCACCCCCATTTCCCCGGCGATGATGTGGGCGAGCGTCGTCTTGCCGAGTCCCGGCGGACCCGTGAGCAGCACGTGGTCGAGCGTCTCCTTCCGCCCCTTCGCCGCGTCGATGAACACGCGGAGGTTCTTCGTGATCTTTTCCTGCCCGAAGAAATCCGCAAACCTGAGCGGGCGGAGCGCCCGGTCGAATTCGGCTTCCGCCTCGAGCCGCTCGGGCGATGTCTGGTCGCTTTTGCGCATCATGGGAACATACGCTTGCGGGATGTCAAAGGCAATCGGCGCTTCTAGCGCGCGGCGTGGCGGAGAGCGGCCTTGATGAGCGATTCGACGCTCGCATCGGCCCCGCGCGATTCCTGGACTGCGCCGCGGATCGCTTTTTCCGCCGCGGCGCGGCTGTACCCGAGAGACGTGAGCGCGAGGAGGGCCTCGCCGAGCACGCCCGCGCCGTCCCCCGGGAAGGCCGGCAGGCCCGGCCCGCCTGCCCCTGCACGCGAGAGCCTGTCGCGCAGCTCCACGACAAGCCGGTCGGCGGTTTTGCGCCCGACGCCGGGGATCGCGGTGAGCGCCCCCGCGTTGCCGGTGAGAATGTGGTTCTTCAGCTCGGACGCCGTGATGCCCGAGAGTATGCCCTGCGCCATCTTCGGGCCGATCCCGCTCACGCCGATGAGCATCCGGAAGAGCTCCCGCTCTCCTTCCGTGTAAAACCCGTAGAGCTGGAGCGCGTCCTCCCGGACGTGGAGATGGGTGAAGACCGCGACGGGGTTGCCGGCCTCTCCCAGGCGCTCGAACGTGGAGAGGGGGATGCTCACGGCGAACGAGACGCCCCCCACGTCGACGACGATTTCCGTGGGAGACTTGGAGGCGAGCGTGCCGCTCAACCGGGCGATCATGTGATCACCCGCTCGGGGTGCGCCGCGACGTACGATGCCCAGTTCCGGTGGCTCACGGCGGAACCCGAGAGGCGGTGCATGTGGCAGATCGCAATCGCCAGGGCGTCGGATTCGTCAAGGCCCACCCGGGCGTCGCCCAGAGAGAGGATGGAGCGGACCATGTAGCGGACCTGCGCCTTGGAGGCCGTGCCGCTCCCGGTCACGGCCTTCTTCACTTCGCGCGGGGAATACTCCGTGGAGCCGAGGCCCCGCCTGACGGCGGCCAGCATGGCGGCGCCGCGGGCGTGGCCCAGCTTCAGTGCCGACTGCGCGTTCTTCCCGTAAAAGGCGGATTCGATGGCGAACTCGTCCGGTTTGTGTCGATCGATGACCGCGGAAAGCTCGTCGTGGATTTTCCGCAGGCGGGAGGCCATCGGCGTGCCCGCCCGGTTCCGGATCGACCCGCACGCCAGCATCGTCATCCGCCCCCCTGTGCGGCTCACGACGCCGAAGCCGGTGACGAGCGTCCCCGGATCGAGTCCCAGCACGACAAGTGATCCCGCCCCCGGAACGGCCCGCTCAGTTGTTGAAGGACGCGAGTTCCTTCTCATCGATGTCGAAATTCGCGTAGACGTTCTGGACGTCGTCGTGCTCCTCGATCGCCTCCATCAGCTTCATCAGCTGCTCGGCTTCCTTGCCGGTCACCTTGACGGTGTTCTGAGGCAGCATCTGGAGCGCCGCGCTCTCCACCACGATCCCCTTGTCCTCGATCGCCTTCTTGACGGTGTGGAACGAGTGGGGGGATGTGGTCACGGTGAACTCGGCGTCGTCCCCCTGCAGATCCTCTGCGCCGGCGTCCAGGACGACCGTCATCAGGTCATCCTCGGTCAGGGGCGTCTTCTGGGCGCCGCGGGGGACGGTGATAACCCCTTTCTTGCTGAACATCCACGCCACGCTCCCGGTCGTGCCGAGATTTCCGTTGTTGCGGGAGAAGACGTGCCGCATCTCCGAGACTGCCCGGTTGTTATTGTCCGTCACGACCTCGACCAGTATGGCCACTCCACCCGGGCCGTACCCCTCGAACGTCACCTCCTCGTAGGCCACGCCGGGGAGCTCCCCGGTCCCCTTCTGGATGGCCCGCTTGATGTTGTCTGCGGGCATGTTGGAAGTCTTGGCGGTCTGGATCGCCAGCCGGAGCCGGGGGTTCCCTTCGGGGTTCCCGCCGCCGTCGCGCGCGGCGATCGTGATCTCCTTGATGAGACGGGTGAAGAGGCGTCCGCGCGCGGCGTCGGTCGCACCCTTCTTCCGTTTGATTGTCGCCCACTTGGAATGGCCTGACATGATGGGTGTCTCCTTGCTCTTGAGGTTACCGCAGGTCTTTGATTTTGAGTTGAGGAGGGGGCTCCGCAGGCCGCGTGCCGCCCGCAGGAACCCAGTCATTTTCTTCCACCGTGAACACGCACGCCAGATTTTTCCGCTCTCCCTGGACCCTGTCCAGGAGGGGGCCCAGCCCGAAGCCGATGGCGTCGAAGAGCGAGCCGTTCTGCCGGACCTTGAACCGGAGGTGGTTCTTCCCGACGATCCGCGGCGTCCCGGCGACGTCGAGCCCGTGGGCGATGAACATCGGCCGCATATTGCCGGGCCCGAACGGCGCGAACTCCTTCAGGATCCGCACGGTCCGGGGCGTCAGGTCCGCAAGCGTGATCTCCGCGTCGATCCGGATCTCCGGGGTCTTCAGCTCCTCCGTCATCAGCTCGTTCACCGCCGCCATGAAGCGCTCCCGGAACTCGTCCAGGCGCGAGAGCTCGACGGTGAGCCCGGCGGCGTACTTGTGGCCGCCGAACTGGATGATCGTGTCCTCGCAGCGCTTGAGGGCGCGGTAAACGTCGAACCCCGACACGCTCCGCGCCGACCCCTTTGCCACGCCGTCGACGGTGGACATCATGATCGACGGTTTGTAGTACTTCTCGACCATCCGCGAGGCGACGATGCCCACGACGCCGGGATGCCAGTGTTCCTGGTGAATGACGATGGCCGGATCGCCGGACGTCCCGGGTTGCGCGTCGGCCAGCCGCTGTGCCTCCGCGAACGTGTCCTCGTCGATCCTGCGGCGGTTCCTGTTTTCCTCTTCCAGCACCTGGGCCATCGCCATGGCCTCCGCAGGGTCGGTGGAGGTGAGCAGGCGCACGGCCCTCATCGCGTCGCCCAGCCGCCCCACGGCGTTGATGCGGGGGGCGAGCACGAAGACGATCTGCCCCGTGGTGATCTTGCCGACATTCATGCCGGCGCTCTCGATGAGCGCCTTGATACCCGGGCGCGGGGCCGTGTTGATCATCTCCAGCCCGATCCGGCTCATCACGCGGTTCTCGTCGACGAGCGGAACGATGTCCGCCGTGCTGGCGAGCGTGACGAAATCGAGGTACTGCGCCACCTCCTCCTCGCGCCCCATCCTCCGGGCGATCCCCTGGACGAGCTTGAATCCGACGCCGCACCCGCAGAGGTACTTGAACGGGTAGCCGTCGTTCGGCGTGATCGGGTCGAGCACCGCGTACCCGGGAGGAATCACGGGCCCCGTCTCGTGGTGATCGCAGATGATCACGTCCAGCCCGAGGCTCCTCGCGTACTCCACCTGCTCGACCGCGGTGATCCCGCAATCCACCGCGATGAAGACCTTCACTCCCCCCGCGCGGGCGCCATCGATCCCCTGCCGGGAGATGCCGTATCCCTCGCGGATCCGGTCGGGGATGTAGTAGCCGACCCTGGCGCCGACGCTCTTCAGGAAGAGATAGAGCATCGCCGCCCCGTTCGTGCCGTCCACGTCGTAGTCGCCGAAGACCAGGAATTGCTCCCCCCGGTCGATCCCCTCGATGACGCGCCCGACCGCCCGTTCCATGCCTCCCATCAGGAATGGATCGTGGAGCAGGTCTGTCGACGGGCGGAAATACGCCTTCGCCTTGTCGTAGTCGTCGATGCCGCGGTGCACGAGAACCCTGGCGATCGGCTCCGGGACGTTAATCTCCCGGGACAGGCGTCCGACGACGCCGGCGTCCGGCGGATCGACAACGGTCCACCGGTGCTCCCTTACGGGTGAATTCACACAGTCTCCGAAGCGTATTCCCGCGCCCCCGGCCGGCGAAAGCCGCCGGCCGGATGGCGCGGCGCAGGTCTGTAAGCCGAATTCTGTCTGTTCCGCCCCGACGGGCGGAAGAGGCAGCCATTTCTCTGGGCCGCGGATTGCTCCTTGGCTCAAGCGACCTACCCGAGAGTGTCGCCCCGCAAGACGTCAAGGCGGGACGGTGAGACGAGCAGCCTCTCCTCTCTTATTTGGTCTTGCTCCGGATGGGGTTTTTCGTGCCCCCGCCATTACTGGCGGGGCGGTGAGCTCTTACCTCGCCTTTGCACCCTTACCCTCGGGCCCGGCGCGCCGAAGCGCGCCTGACACTCGGGCGGTATGTTTTCTGTGACACTGTCCGTTCCCTCCCGCTTGGGCGAAAGGGCCCCCCGCTGTTCACGGGGCATCCTGCTCTGCGGAGTTCGGACTTTCCTCATGGCGCGCCGTGCGCGCCACGCGGCTGCCCGACCTGCAGTTATTGGTTATTGTTGGTTAATACTACACTTTGAGCGGGATCTTCTCGTCGATCCCGAGATTCGCCAGCCGGTCCGCCTCCCGGTTCTGCTCCCGCGGAATGTGGCGGAGCTCGAAGGGGAAGGGGAGCGCCTTGAGAAGCTTCACCGTCTTCGCATGGTGAGTCTTCAGGACGCTGTCCTTCACCTTGTACTTCCCGATCAGCTGGCGGACCATTAGCTCGCTGTCCGAGTGAATGATCAGCCGCGCACACTGGAGCGCCGCCGCCTTTGCGAGCAGCGTTTCCATGGCCGTGTACTCGGCGACGTTGTTCGTGCAGACGCCGATGAACCCGCGGAGCGTCATGACAGGTTCCTCGTGCTCGTCCGTCACCACGATCCCCACGCCCGCCTCTCCCGGGTTCCCCCGGGACGCCCCGTCCGTAAAGGCGCGGAGGATCACGCCGGGGAGGTCTTTCCCACGGCGGCGATTTCGTCGGACACGATGATGCGTCCGCAGTGCTCGCACAGGTAGAGCTTGCTGTTCTGCCTCAGCTCCAGGAGCTTCTGCGGCGGCACGCGGTTGAAGCAGCCGCCGCACGCGCCGCGGCGGACCGGCACGACCGCCTTCCCCTTCTTGGCCTTCCGGATCCTCTCGTACTGCGTGAGGTCGGGCTTGGGGACCTTGTGGACGATCTTCTCGCGCTCGTGCCGCAGCCGTCCCTCTTCCTCCTCCGTGGTCTTGGTTACCTCCGCCAGGGCGGTACGCTTTTCGCCGAGCGATCCCTCCAGCTCGGCGATCCTGACCTTGAGCGCCTCGATGTCGTTCCGCGCGAGCGTCGCCTTCCCCTCGAGCATCTCCATTTCCTTCTCGAGCCGGGCGATCGTATCCTGCGCGGCGTCCATTTCACGGGTGAGCGCGTCGTACTCCCTGTTGGTGCGCACCGCGAACTGCTGTGTCTTGTACTTCTCCGCTTTCTCGCGCAGCGCGATGATCTCGCTGTCGGCGTTGTCGCGCCCGGAGAACGCGCCGCGCATCTCGTTCTCCAGCGCGGTGAGCTGCGCCTTGAGTGCCGCCTCCTGCGTCTCCAGGTCGCTGATCCGGGCCGGGAGATCCCCCTTCAGTTCCTCGAGGTCGTCAAGGCTTGAATCGATCTGCTGCAATGCAAACAGCTGCCGTAGCTTCGCTTCCAATGACTGCTCCATGGGTAGTATTACATGCTGACCCTGACCGGATTCGTCCCCTGCGACGACGCGCGCACGCGGATGCGGGCGCCACGCGCCCGGAGTTCGCTGCGCAGCCTGTCGACGATTGCGGCGACGACCGGAAACTCTGTCTCAAAATGCCCTGCGTCCACCAGCGCGAGCGCGCCGCCCGCCTCGTGGAACGTGTGATACCGGATGTCCGCGGTGACAAAGGCATCGGCGCCCCGCCTGATCGCGTCGGGGAGGAGTTCGCTGCCGCTTCCCCCGCACACCGCCACGCGCTGCACGCGCATGCGCGCCTCCCCGCTCCAGCGGAGCGCCCGGGCTCCGAGTGCGCTGCGCACCACGGCCAGGAACGACTGAAGGGGCACCGCGCGGGGAAGCGTTCCCATCACCCCCATCCCGTACGAGGGGGACGGGGTCTCGAGCGGGTAGACGTCGCAGGCGACCTCCTCGTAGGGGTGCGCCTGCTTCAGGGCTTCCACGACGCCCGACACGCTGCGGCGCGGGGCGACCATCTCCAGCCTGATTTCCGCCACGTGCTCCGTCGCGCCGGCTCTCCCGACGGCGGGGTGCGTTTCCTTTCCCCCCCGGAACGTCCCCGTCCCTTCCGCGCGAAACGAGCAGCGGTCGTACCCGCCGATCGCTCCCGCCCCGGCTTCCGCCATCGCCGCGGCGACGGCTTCAACGTGGGACGCCGGGACGAACGTCACGATCTTGCTCTCCGTGCGGAAGGACGACCTCAGGAATCCCTCCGCGCGCAGGCCGAGCGCTTCGGCCAGCGCAAAACTCGTTCCCCCGCGCGTGAAGTCGAGGTTGGTGTGCGCCGAATAGAGCGCGATCCCCCGCCTGGCCAGCGCAGCGAGCGAGCGCTCCGTGGCGCTTCGCGTCGTCAACGACCGCAGCGGTCGGAACAGGAGTGGATGGTGGCTGACGATGAGGTTAGCGCCCGCGGCGGCGGCCTCCGCCACCACCCGCTCGCTGACATCCAGTGCGACAAGTACGCCCTGCACGCGCCGGCCCGGATCCCCGGCCTGGAGCCCCGGGTTGTCGCGTTCCCAGGCAATGTCGAGGGGCGCCCAGGCTTCCATGATCTCCTGTATGCCCCTCACCGTCACAGCGATGTCACCCCCGGAAAATGAGTAGTCCCGCCACGGGGCGGGACTACGCTGGAACCGAATGCACGACTGCGGGAATATGGTTCTTGTCCGTGTATGGCTTCGGTTTGACCATGGGGTCCTTGCAGTCTTCGAATCAGGTGCTGTTTTTCAATATACGGAGACGTCTTCTGAGATGCAAGCCGCCTACGGCGTCTTCTCTTCCTGCTCCGCGCGGGGGAGAGCGGCTCCGAAATCGATGTCCCGCAGCCGCGCGATCTCCTTCTCCACGAGGCCCACGTTCTTGTCCAGTCCCTCGACGATCCGGCGCTCGCCGGGGGGAAGGCTCTGCCGGAGGAGGATGTCCGTGCTGATCTTGATCGCGGCAAGGGGGTTGTTGAATTCGTGGCAGACGGTCACGATCAGCTCCTTGATCGCATTCGTCCTGTTCTTCGCGATGAGGTCCGCTTTGACCTGCTCGGCGATGCGCCTCTTCAGGTTGACGCGCTCCAGGATGTTGACGATCACCCGGGGGAGGACGGAGTCCACGGCCTCGTCCTTCACGAGGTAGTCCTCCACGCCGTATTTCATCGCCTCGATGGCAAGGCGGAAATCCCTGTTGGAGGTGAGGAAGATGATCGGGATGTCGATGTTCTTTTCGCGGATCTTGCGGGTGACCTCCAGCCCGTTGTCTTCGGGGAGATGGTAGTCCATCAGAATGAGGTCGATTTCGGGGCTCTTTTCGAGCACCTCCAGGGCTTCCCGGCCGCTCTGCTTCCAGAGGATTTCGAACTTTCTCCCCTGGAACTTGGAGAGGAGGTGCTGCGCCACAGCCATGTAGCTGGTGTCGTCGTCGACGAAGAGAACCCGCAGCGGGGGAGGGGCAGACATGGATAAATTATAGCATTTCACAACGCGAG
>DATJAS010000119.1:0-30756 GCA_035516035.1 Bacteroidota bacterium
CAGCGGTTCGGTTCACGCGGAGGGAGCAACACGCCCATCCTGTAGAACGCGATCAGCCTCATGTGCACCGGCCGCTCCCGGGGTACGCCCCCGGTGCTCTTCCGGCTGTACCCCGGCATCCCCTGAATTCCTTCCCGATTCGGACCCGACATCATGAGCAACCACATCAGAAAACCCGCGACGCTTGTCACGGGCGCCAACGGAGAAATGGGACACGGGCTCATCGAAGCAGTTGCCGCCGCGGGCGGCAGCAACGTGATTGCGATTGACGTCCGCCCTGTCGACGACGCCATCCGCGGCAGGTGCACTGAAACAATCACGGGAGACATACTCGACCAGCGCCTGATGGAACGGCTCCAGAGCGAATACGAGATACATACGATCTTCCATTTTGCCGCACTCCTCTCGACGCGCGCCGAGTTTACCCCCGAGTCGGCGCACAAGGTGAACGTCGAAGGGACGATGTACCTTCTCAAGCTGGCCGTCGAGCAATCGCGGTGGCACGGGTTTCCCGTGAAGTTCCTTTTTCCCAGCTCGATTGCCGTCTACGGCCTTCCCTCCGTCGCCGACAAAAAGCGCGCCGGGAAGGTCGCCGAGAAAGACTGGACGATGCCCAACACGATGTACGGGTGCAACAAACTCTACTGCGAGCATCTGGGGCGGTACTATGCGCACCACTACCGCCAGCTCGCCGCCGACACCGAGAAAAGGGGAGGAGTCGATTTCCGCTGCATACGCTTTCCGGGACTGATCAGCGCCGTCACGGTTCCGAGCGGGGGGACGAGCGACTACGCGCCGGAGATGCTCCATGCGGCGGCCCAGGGAAAGCCCTACGAGTGCTTTGTCCGCGAGGACGTCCGCATACCGTTTATGGCCATGCCGGACGCCATCGACGCACTGCTGAGGCTCGAGTCGGCTCCCGCAGAGCGCCTCTCGCAGTCGGTCTACAACATCACCAGTTTCAGTCCCACCGCGGGGGAAATCCGGACGACCGCGCTGCGCGCCTTCACGGCGGCCCGGATTTCATTCAGGCCGGACGACAAGCGGCAGGCGATCGTGGACTCGTGGCCGGAAGACGTCGACGACAGCGCGGCGCGCCGGGACTGGGGATTTTCTCCCTCGTTCGACGAACAGCGGGCGTTTGACAGTTACCTGATTCCCGGAATCCGGAAGAGGTACGGCCTGTGAAGCTCGCACTTGCCGCGGCGCTCCTTATCGGCGCGCGCGCACTCGTATTTTCCCAGTCAGCCGATACTGCCGGTCAGGCCGTTGCCGCCCGGCTGCTCGGTACCGGCCTCACGCGGCTCGGGGCATACGGGATGCTCACGGAGCTTGCCGCCCGGGCTCCTCACCGTTTGAGCGGGTCACGGGGTGCCGACTCCGCCGTCGCGCTTGCGCGATCGTGGATGATCGCCCGGGGATTCGAGCGCGTGCACCTCGAGCGCGTCGTTGTTCCCCACTGGGTGCGCGGGAGCGTGGAACGGGCGTTCCTGCTGCTGCACGGAAAGCGCCCCCGGCCGCTCGCCGTGTGCGCGCTCGGCGGGAGCATTGCCACGCCGGCCGGCGGGATCACGTCAGGGATCATTGAAGTGCATACATTTGCGGAGCTGCAGGCCCTCGGGCGTGCGGCGGAGGGGAAGATCGTCTTCTTCAACCGCCCGATGGATCCGCGGCTCCTGAACACGTTTGAGGCGTACGAAAAAGCGGTCGACCAGCGCTCGCGCGGGGCGATCGAAGGAGCGAAGGCCGGCGCCGTTGCGGTGCTCGTGCGCTCGATGTCGCTTGCGATCGACAGCGTCCCTCACACCGGCTCGACGGGATACGTCGAGGGGGTGAAGAAGATCCCTGCGGCCGCCGTCAGCACGCGCGATGCCGACACGCTGAGCGCGCTCCTCGCGCGCGGCGAGAAGCCCCGCGTGAGGCTCATCCTCTCCTCGAAGACGCTCCCCGACGCGGTCTCGGCGAACGTTGTGGGGGAGATTACCGGTGATGAATCCCCGCAGGAGGTGATCGTCGTCGGCGGACACATTGATGCGTGGGACAAAGGCACAGGGGCGCACGACGACGGGGCGGGCAGCGTCCAGGCCGTTGAGGCGCTCGATCTGATCAGGACGCTCGGGTTGAGGCCGCGGAGGACGATTCGGGTCGTCCTCTTTATGAATGAGGAGAACGGCCTGAGAGGAGGGCGGGCGTATCCCGTCGATTCGCTCCGCAGAGGGGAGCGTCACGTGGCAATGATCGAATCTGACGCGGGCGGATTCGCTCCCCGGGGGTTCTTCGTCGACGCAGATTCAGCCGTTCGTGCCGGCATAGCGCGCTGGAAACCCCTCCTGGAGACGGCCGGCGCCGACCGGTTTGTGCCTGGAAGGAGCGCCGCCGACATCTCTCCCATGGTTGCCACTCGCGTCCCCGGGTTCGGCCTGGACCCGGAGAACCAGAGGTATTTCGACTACCACCATAGCGACAAGGATACCCCCGATAAGGTCAACCCCCGCGAGCTGGAGCTGGGTGCTGTCGCCGAAGGGATTCTGGCCTGGCTGATCTCGGAAGAGGGCTTTTAGGAGTCCCGGTGTTATTCCCCGCCTTTGACCCTTTTCCCGGCAACGCGCATCTTACTGGTAAAACCTGAATACCGGACGGGAGCTGCGAATGGAGCATCTCACAAAGGAATCGTTCCAGGAAAAAGTGTTCAACTTCGAGAAGAACAAGGAGTGGACGTTCGAGGGAGAGCTTCCCTGCATCGTCGATTTCTACGCGGACTGGTGCGGCCCGTGCAAGATGGTGGCCCCCGTCCTGGAAGATCTCTCGAAGCAGTTTGCCGGGAAGATCAATATTTACAAGGTCGATACGGACAAGGAGCAGGAGCTTGCCTCGGTCTTCGGCATCCGGAGCATCCCGTCGATTCTCTTCGTCCCGAAGGATGGGAACCCCCAGATGGCGATGGGGGCCATGCCGAAGGAAGCCTTTGTCCAGGCGATCAATGACGTCCTCAAAGTCGCCGCGTAAGCACTTCTGATTCTGCCCCTCGTTGCATTTCTGCCTGCTTGTGGCATATATTAAATGACCCGGAGCGGGGATCACTCCCCGCTCCCGCGTCATTGCCACGAACCCCGGAATACTTCCCCAATGTCGGACATCCTCCTCCTGGCTGTCGGCGCCATTCTCCTCATGGTCCTTGCCCTCGTGGTGATCCTCCTGAGGCGGCCCGCCGGGGGGGGCGGCACTGATCTCCTCCTGCGCGTCGAAGCCCTGAAATCGGCGCTCGACACGCTGGATCGCCGCCTGGGCGAAGAATCGGCGCTCTCCAGGGAGTCCGCCTCGCGCACGGCGGGGCAGGACAGGGAGGAGCTCCAGAGGGGACTCCGCTCGAATGCGGACTCGCTCCAGGCCCGCCTCTCCGAGATCGCCTCACTCCAGAGAGGCCAGCTCGATTCGTTTGCCGCGCAACTCGCCTCTGTGACGCAATCGACGGGCGAGCGGCTCGACCGGGTCCGCGACGCCGTGGAGGGAAAGCTCGCCTCCATTCAGGCCGATAACAGCCGTCAGCTGGAGAAGATGCGCGAGACCGTCGACGAAAAACTGAAGGCAACGCTTGAGCAGCGCCTGGGCGAGTCGTTCAGGCAGGTGAGCGAGCGTCTGGAACAGGTCCACGTGGGCCTGGGGGAGATGCGCGCGCTTGCCACCGGGGTCGGGGACCTGAAGAAGGTGCTCACCAACGTCCGCGCACGCGGCACTTGGGGAGAGGTGCAGCTCGGCGCGCTCCTCGAGCAGATCCTCACCCGCGAGCAATACGAGAAAAACGTCGCAACGAAGGCGGGGAGCAACGAGCGGGTCGAATTCGCCGTCAGGCTCCCGGGGCGCGACGACACGGGGCCCCTCTGGCTGCCGATCGATGCGAAGTTCCCCCAGGAAGATTACCAGCGCATCGTCGACGCTGCGGAGGCCGCGAACCCGGCGCTCCTCGAGGATTCCGCGAAGCAGCTCGATGCCCGGATCCGCCTGGAGGCGAAGACGATCCATGCCAAGTACATCGATCCTCCCCGCACGACGGATTTTGCTATCATGTTCCTTCCCACCGAGGGACTCTTCGCCGAGGTCCTCCGCCGGCCGGGTCTCACGGACGAACTGCAGGCCGACTACCGCGTCCTGGTGACCGGGCCGACCACGCTTGCGGCCCTCCTGAACAGTCTCCAGATGGGCTTCCGGACGCTCGCCATCGAGAAGAGGTCCGGCGAGGTCTGGGCGCTCCTGGGCGCGGTGAAGACGGAGTTCGGAAAATTCGGGGACGTGCTCGACAGGACGTACAAGAAGCTCCAGGAGGCGAGCACGTCGATCGAAAGCGCCGCCACGCGGACGCGGCAGATCGAGCGGAAGCTCCGCGGCGTGCAGGAGCTTCCCGCTCCCGACGCGGCAAAGCTCCTCGGCGCGGCAAGCGCGAGCGAGGGCGAAGACGACGAGACCCCGGAAACCACCTGACCCCGTATGAATACCACCGCTCCCATCGACGAAGTCTACAGGATCATCCACACGGACCACCACGATCCGTTCTCCGTGCTCGGCCCGCACCTGCTGGAAGGGAATCGCCTCGCCGTGCGGGCGTTCCTCCCCGGGGCCGAGAGCGCAAGCGTGATTCCGCGCGGAGGGAAGATCGCCTCCCGGGAGATACCCATGACGCGCGTGCACGATCACGGGTTTTTCGAAGCGGTCATCCCCTCGTGCGCAGAGGTCTTCCCGTACGAGCTTCGCAAGGAGCTTCCCGGCGGGCACGTCGAGCAGTTCAACGATTCCTACTCGTTCATGCCGACGCTGACGGACTTCGACATTTACCTCTTTAACGCGGGCGACCACCACAGGATCTACGAACGGCTGGGGGCGCACTACGCCGAGGTGAACGGGATCGGGGGCGTCCAGTTTGCCGTCTGGGCCCCGTCGGCGAGGAGCGTCAGCGTCATCGGCGATTTCAACGGGTGGGATCGCCGCTTCCACGCCATGCGCGTGCTGGGCTCGTCGGGGATCTGGGAGATCTTCATACCGGGCCTCGCCGAGGGGGCGCTCTACAAGTACCAGGTGAAGACGCAGAACGGCTTCATCATGGACAAGACCGACCCCTACGCGGCCGAGATGGAGGTCCGCCCGCGAACGGCGTCGCGCGTGAATTTCCTGAGGAATTTCGAGTGGCACGACGCGGCGTGGATGGCCTCGCGCGCCTCCGGCGGGCAGCTCGGGCAGCCGGTCGCCATGTACGAGCTCCACATCGGCTCATGGCGGCGCGCGGAGGGGAACCGGCCACTCACGTACCGCGAGCTGGCAGACAGCATCGTCGACTACGTCCGACGGGAGCACTTCACGCATATCGAGCTGATGCCCGTGATGGAGCATCCCTTTGACGGCTCGTGGGGATACCAGGTCACCGGGTATTTCGCCCCTACGAGCAGGTTCGGGTCCCCCGGGGATTTCCAGTACTTCGTGGACAGGTGCCACCAGGAGGGGATCGGCGTGATACTCGACTGGGTCCCCGCCCACTTCCCGAAGGACATGCACGCGCTCGCGGATTTCGACGGGACGCACCTCTACGAACACGCCGATCCGCGGAAAGGGGAACACCAGGACTGGGGGACGCTGATATTCAACTTCGGCCGGAACGAGGTGAAGAACTTCCTCATCAGCAACGCGCTCTTCTGGCTGGAGCAGTATCACGTCGACGGCCTCCGGATCGACGCCGTCGCGTCGATGCTCTACCTCGATTACTCGCGGAAGGAGGGGGAGTGGATCCCGAACAAGTACGGGGGGCGGGAGAACCTGGAGGCGGTGGAGTTCATCAAGTATCTTAACGGCGTCGTCCACAGGTACCACCCCGGAGTCCTGACGATCGCGGAGGAGTCCACCGCGTGGCCCGGCGTGACAAACGCCGTCGAATACGGCGGGCTCGGCTTTGACCTGAAGTGGAACATGGGATGGATGCACGACATCCTCGAGTACTTCTCGAAGGATCCCGTCCACAGGAAATTCCACCACAGGAACCTGACGTTCGTCCTCCTGTATGCATTCACCGAACGGTTCGTCCTCCCCCTCTCACACGATGAGGTGGTGCACGGGAAGTCATCGCTGCTCGGCAAGATGCCGGGGGATCTGTGGCAGAAGTTCGCGAACCTGCGGCTCCTCTTCACGCTCATGTACGCCTTCCCCGGAAAAAAGCTCCTCTTCATGGGGGGGGAGATCGGCCAGTGGGATGAGTGGAGCCACGAGAAGAGCCTCGACTGGCACCTCCTCTCGTATGCTTCGCACACCGGCGTTCAGGATATGATGAGGGACCTCGGTGACATCTATTCCCGCGAAAAGGCCCTCCACGAGGTCGATTTTCATTATTCCGGGTTCGAGTGGGTCGATTTTCACGACGAGGCGAGCAGCGTAATTTCTTTCGACAGAAAGTCCGCTGATGGCACCGAAACGGTCACCGCGGTGTTCAATTTCACGCCGGTCCTTCGCTCCGGGTACCGGGTAGGAGTCAGGGAGGGGGGGGCCTACACTGAGCTTTTTAACAGCGATTCGGCAGCCTATGGCGGGTCGAACGCGGGGAACTACGGGGAGGTGCAATCAGAGCCTGTACCGGCGCATGGGAGGGATCACTCGCTGGTGCTGACACTCCCTCCTCTTGGAGGTTTATATTTCAGGAGGAAGCGATAGATTTGATTGAAAATCTGCCAATTTGCTTGACTTTAGGCAGATCTGGAAGCTATATTAAAACGATCAAATCGGTTTTATCGGCTGAAATTGGCAAATAGCCCCGTCCAGAAATCCTACCTCTCGACCGCCGATGTCTCCAGGCTTTTCGGCGTAACTGAGACTACCGTCAAGAGATGGGCAGACGAAGGGACGCTCAGGTGCCAGAAGACTCCGGGGGGGCACAGGAAGTTCGAAATCAGGCATGTCGTCGAGTTCGCCGAAAAGAATGACTTCGAACCAGTAGGCGCGCTGGAGTTCTCAGACGAAGACGACCTCGGGCCGAGGATACAGACGGCGGTTCTGGAGCGGGCCTACCCGATCCTGGTCGACGCGTATATCCGCAGGGCGCTCACCCCGGGCGCCGAGCACCTCGTTTCATTCCTCTCCTACCTCTACCAGCACAGGATACAACTCTGGGAGATCCACGATCAGATCATCCGACCGGCGATGCAGGAGCTGGGGGAGCGCTGGTCGCGTGGAGAGCTCTGCATCAGCCAGGAACATGAGGCATCCTACAGTACGCTCGAGGCGATGGCGCGATTGCAGTGCCAGATACGGATCAAGCCTTCGAGCGGGCACTCGGTTGTCTGCGCAACGCTCGGCGACGATATTCACGAGATCGGGCTCCGGTGCATCTCGTATCTGTTTGCGTCCGAGGGATGGGAGACGCATTACCTTGGTTCCCGGATTCCGACCCCGGCGGTCCAGCAGGCGGTTGCGCGATGGAAACCCCGGATCGTCTGTCTCTCGGCGACGCATGGCGACCCCTCCCGCCTGCAAGAGAGCCTTTCGCAGATCGCAGGCGTGGCGTCCGGCGTGGGTGCAGCCGTCCTGGCCGGCGGAGGGCTTGCCCAGTCGCTCGGGGGGACTGCCTGTTGTATCGACGCCTCCCGCAACTCATCAAAGAACATCCTCTGCTTTATCTCAGGGCAGGGCCGTGCGCGCCCTGCCTGCGAGTCAGGAGATGAGCCCCCCGCGCCTCGCCGGTGATACGCATGATCGACGGCCCCGCCCCCGTTCTTGTCTGGATGAGGGGCTCACTTCGAACGACTGACAATACGCTTCTCTCGCTTGCCGCGCGTTCCGGGGGAGATGTCATCCCTTTTCTCTGCACATCTGACGGATGGTCGGGGAGCGTGGATTCGCCCCGCCGCCGCATGCTCCGCTCCTCCATCGCTTCGCTGGCCGACACGCTCCGGGACGGGGGGTCGGCTCTCTTCATGCTCGGCGAAGACCCGCTCGAAGAGATTCCCCGTGCCGCACTGTCGCTCCGGGCCGGAACCATGTTCGTCGCGCGGAGCGCGGATCCCACTTTCCGGCAAACGGACCGACTGATCGCGCGCGGATTGGAGGAGATCGGCTGCGCGGTGCACGAGGTCGACGACGGCGTCATATTCGGAAAAGACGCCCTGCGGACTTCCTCCGGAACGCCCTACACCGTGTTCACCCCCTACAAGAACGCGTGGCGATCGCGCATGCAGGAGGCGATGCCCCCGGCGCCGCGCCTCGTTCCCCCGCTCTCGCGGATGCCTGGGCTCAGGACGTGCCAGTCCCTTGAAGGGTATCGGGATGCCGGGCGCGGAGGGGAGCCCCTTGCTCGGAAATTGCTCGCCGAATTCGTACGCGGCAGGATTGACACATATCACGCCACCAGGAACTCACCTGCGGATGATGGTACGTCCCGGCTTTCCCCGCACATCGCCTCCGGGGCCATCTCCGTCCGAACAGTGCTCTCTGTGGTCGCCGAGGCGCGTGACGGCGGGGCGCCCGGAAGGGGGAGAGGGGCGGAAGCGTTTGTCGACGAGCTCATCTGGAGGGATTTCTTCCATCAGATCATGGAGAACTTCCCCCGCGTCGCAGGGGAGCCGTTCAGGGAGCAGTTTGCCGCGTTCCCCTGGAAAAAAGGGGGAAAGTCGTTCGCATCCTGGTCTATCGGAGAGACGGGATACCCGATCGTGGACGCAGGCATGCGCCAGCTCGCCTCGGAAGGATGGATGCACAACAGGGTACGCATGATCGTCGCGTCGTTCCTGACGAAGGACCTTCACATCGACTGGGGACGGGGAGAAGACTTCTTTTTCGACCGGCTCTCTGACGCCGACCGGGCATCGAACAACGGAAACTGGCAGTGGGTCGCTGGGACGGGGACGGACGCAGCCCCCTATTTCAGAATATTCAATCCCGTCCTTCAGGGGAAGAAATTCGATCCCGCAGGCACGTATATCCGGAGGTTTCTCCCCGAACTCGCCCGCGTCCCGGATTCATACATTCACGCACCCTGGGAGATGAGTCCCGCCATGCAGAAGTCCTGCTCATTCCGTTCCGGCACCGACTATCCTCGGCCTATTGTGGATCATGCCCGCGAGCGAGAGGCCGCACTCCGCATGTACCGCTCGGCGAAGAGTACCGCCGCGCCGGAGCGCAGTCTCACTCCTGCCGCCGGGGATGAGGAGCGATGAGAATTGTCGTCGCAGGGGGGACGGGGTTTATCGGCGGAGCCCTGACAGGCCGCCTCGCAGCCGAGGGACACGAAGTGATCGCACTCTCGCGAGACCCCGATCATGCTTCGATTCCCCGGGGCGTGCAATTCGTCCGGTGGGACGGCGTGTCGCCGGGCGATTGGGCCTCCTCCGTTCGGGACGCGGGTGCGGTGGTGAACCTCGCCGGGGCCTCCATCGCCGGGGGGAGGTGGACGTCGTGGAGGAAGCGGGAAATTCTCTCGTCTCGCGTGAATGCGACCCGGGCTCTGATCGATGCGGTGGCAAGGGGGGGTGGCTCGCCGCCTGTGTTTGTCTCTTCCTCCGCGGTGGGGTATTACGGTGAGGTGAAAACCGGCGATGTGACCGAGGATCAACCGCCGGGATCAGGGTTCCTCGCCGATGTGTGCGTCAGGTGGGAGCAGGAGGCTCTTGCGGCCACCGAAGTCGGCTCCCGCGTGGTTATCCTCAGGACAGGCGTCGTTCTCGGGAGGGGGGGCGGAGCTCTGCCGAAGATGATGCTCCCATTCCGGTTCTTCGCCGGCGGCCCCGTCGGAACGGGGAGGCAGGAGTTTCCATGGATTCACATTGACGACGTGGCGGGAATTGTCGCATTTGCGATCTCCCGCGCTGAAGTGTCAGGTCCCCTCAACGTCGCAGCGCCCGGCTGCACAGACATAGGTGCCTTCTGCTCGGCGCTGGGACGCGCGATTTCGCGCCCATCATGGCTGCCAGTCCCCTCTTTTGCCCTCCGCGCGGCGCTGGGAGAGATGGCGGACATGCTCCTCACCGGGCAGCGCGTCGTCCCCGCCCGCCTCACAGCTCTCGGGTACACGTTTAAATACCCCTCGCTCGCCCCCGCACTCGCGTCGGTTGTCTGACGGTCTTTTTCAATTCTACAGTATTTTTCTTACCTTTCACCCTGCTTCTCATCCAGTTCTCTCCGGTCACCCGCTGACCGCTCATCGCTTCGGTTCTCAAAAGGGAAAACTCCGTGTCAACGACGAACAAGCATATTGACTTTTTCAGGCGCAAAGACCGCCTGCTCAATGGCGGCGGCCACAAGGCCGTCGAGAAACAGACCGCGCTCGGCAAGCTGACGGCCCGCGACAGGATAACCGCGCTCCTGGACGTGAATTCCTTCTACGAATTCGATCTCTTCGTGGAGCACCGGTGCCGCGATTTCGACATGGACAAGAAGGTGCTCCCTGGCGACGGCGTCATTACCGGGACCGGGTCGATCATGGGGTACCCCGTCTCCATCTACGCACAGGATTTCACGGTGGCGGGGGGCTCCCTGGGGCTGATGCACGCCCGGAAGATCACGAAGATCATGGACCACGCGATCAAGATGGGGATGCCGATCATCGGCATCAACGATTCGGGGGGCGCGCGGATCCAGGAAGGCGTGGATTCGCTCGCGGGATACGGAGAGATCTTCTACCGTAACACGCTCGCGTCGGGCATTGTCCCCCAGATTTCCGTGATCCTGGGGCCCTGCGCCGGGGGAGCGGTCTATTCGCCGGCACTCACCGATTTCGTCTTCGTTGTCGAGGGGATCTCCAAGATGTTCATCACGGGACCCGAGGTGATCAAGACGGTGCTCGGGGAGGAGATCTCGATGGAGGACCTGGGCGGCGCGCGCGTGCATAGCGAGGTCTCGGGTAACGCCCATTTCTACGCGCGGAACGAGCTGGAGTGCTTCCACAAGATCAAACAGCTCTTCACGTTCATCCCCTGGAGCAACAAGAAGAAGGCCGACCCCTACCCGGTCAAACCGCCGAAATCGAAGTTCGACATCGAGCGGGTCGTGCCGATGGACTCCAGGAAGCCGTACGACGTCCGGCACGTCATCTGCGCGCTCAGCGACAACTCCGAATTCCTCGAGGTTCACGCGCAGTGGGCGGCGAACATCGTGGTGGGGTTCGGCAGGATCAACGGCGAGACCGTGGGAATCGTCGCCAACCAGCCGGCGGTCCTCGCCGGCGTGCTCGACGTCGACTCCTCCGACAAGGCCGCGAGGTTCGTCCGCTTCTGCGATGCGTTCGGCATCCCGCTGATCACGTTCGTGGATCTGCCCGGGTACCTCCCGGGGGTCGACCAGGAGCACGCGGGGGTAATCAGGCACGGCGCCAAGCTCCTCTACGCGTTCAGCGAGGCGACCGTTCCCAAAGTCACGGTCATCCTCCGCAAGGCGTACGGCGGGGGCTACATCGCCATGTGCTCGCGCCACCTCGGTGCGGATTTCGTTGTTGCGTGGCCCACTGCAGAGATTGCCGTGATGGGACCGGAGGGGGCTGCCAACATTATCTTTCGCGGCGAAATCGCCTCGGCCCCCGACCCGGGGGAGATGCGCCGCCGGAAAGTGGCCGAGTACAGCGAGAAGTTCGCCAACCCGTATGTTGCCGCAGCCGCGGGCCACATCGATGCGGTGATCAGCCCGGCCACGACGCGCGACTTCCTGATACACGCAATCCAGATCTCCGCCAACAAGAGCGAGACGCGCCCCTACAAGAAGCACGGTATACCTCCCTTCTGACCTCATGGAGACCAAAGAACAGATATTCGAGCTGGAGATCGGCGGGACCGCCTATGAGACGCGCGGCACGGACAAGTTCTCGCGGCGCAAGGTCTACCGCGCGCCCGACCCGCACGCCATCCGATGCGTGATTCCCGGCGTGATCAGGAGCATCGCGGTCCGCAGGGGGGCGCGCGTCCGCGCCGGCGAGCCCCTCCTGGTCCTTGAGGCAATGAAGATGGAGAACGACATCGTCGCGCCACGCGACGGCATCGTGCGCGCGGTGAACGTCTCGCCGGGAGATACCGTAGCAAAGGGCGCGATTCTCGTCGAGCTGGAGTGAACTCAGGGGAGATGACTCGATGGAGAAGCCGGGTGTCCCGCACAGGATCGAGCATATCGGCATCGCCGTCAGCGACCTCGATGCGGCGATCGTGGTGTACGAGAAGATGCTGGGAGCCCCTCCGTACGCCGTGGAAGAAGTGGCGGACCAGAATGTCCGGACGGCCTTCTTCCGCCTGGGTGAATCGAAAATCGAGCTCCTGGAGAGCACGTCGCCTGACGGCCCGATCGCAAAGTTCATCGCGAAGCGGGGAGAGGGGATACACCATATCGCCTACGCCGTCGATGACATCCGCTCCGCGCTCGCCGGCATGGCCGCCAGCGGCGCCAGGCTCATCGATCCCACGCCCCGGGCCGGGGCGGAGGGTCTCTCCATCGCGTTCGTGCATCCCGCCTCGGCCTGCGGCGTTCTGACGGAGCTGACAGAACTCCCGCGCCGATGATCGATTTCCTGGCCTCTTCTCCTCTTCTGCTCCTGTTCATCGTTGTGGGCCTCGGCTGGCTCGCCGGCAGCGTGCGCGTCTTCGGCTTTTCTCTCGGTCCCGCCGCGGTGCTGTTTGTCGGCATCTTCGTCGGTTCGCTCGATCCGCGGCTCCGCCTGCCGGAACTGCTCTACGTCCTGGGCCTCATCCTCTTCGTGTACACGATCGGGCTCCAGTCCGGTCCCTCGTTTTTCTCCTCCTTCGGTCGCAGGGCGCTCCGCGCGAACCTCTTTGCATTCGGGGCCATCGTGCTTGCCGCAATCCTCTGCTGGGCGGCTGCACGGGCTTTCCTCCTCGACGGGCTCTCGATGGTCGGCGTGTTCTGCGGCGCGCTGACGAACACGCCCGCACTGGCCGCGAGTATCGAGGCGATCAAGGGGGCGCCCGGATCGGGCGCGGCGCCCCTCGCGGATCTCCAGGCGCGGACGAGCGCGCCGGTGATCGGCTACAGCGTCGCCTATCCCTTCGGCGTGATCGGCGTGCTCGTTGCCTTTCACGTTGCCGGAAAGCTCGGCATCGGCGGCGGGGGGGGAAAGATCGAGCCGGAACAGGCCTCGGAGGAGAACCCGGGACCCCTCTACGGCCGGACGTACCGGGTCGTGAACCCCGGTGTCTTCGGGAAAACGGTCGCCTCAATTCTCGGAGACGGATCGCACCACGGATTTGTGCTGAGCCGGATCCGCCACGGGGAGGAGACATCGCTCGTCTACGGTGAAACGATGCTCTCCCGCGATGACCTCGTGGTGGCGGTCGGCAACGTCTCCGCGCACGAGCGGGCCCGCGTCCTCTTCGGCGAAGAATCAGGCGTCGAGATACAGACGGAGAACAAGGAGTTCGATTTCCGCCGGATCGACGTCTCAGACAAGCGCGTCGTGGGGAAGACGATCCGCGAGCTGGACCTCCAGCGGCTGCTCGACGCGACAATCACGAGGGTCAGGCGGGGTGACGTCGACTTTGTCCCTACCGCGGGGACAATCCTGGAACGGGGGGACAGGGTGCGCGTGCTGACCTGGGCCGGCAACCTCGACCGCGTGGCCCGCTTTCTTGGAGATTCCGTGCGTTCCGGCTCGGAGGCGGACTTCCTGTCGCTTTCCGTTGGACTCGTGCTCGGCGTGCTGATCGGCATTGCGCCGCTCCCCCTTCCCGGAGGAGGCACGTTTACGCTCGGGTTCGCAGGCGGCCCGCTCATCGCGGGGCTTCTCCTGGGACGCGTGCAGCGGACCGGCCCGGTGACCTGGGGGATGCCCTTCAGCGTGAACCTGACGCTCCGCCAGGTGGGACTCGTGCTCTTTCTGGCGGGAATCGGGACAAGGGCCGGGGACGGGTTCGTGCAGACCGTGGAGCACGGCGGGTGGGAGCTCATGGCGACGGGTGGGGCGATCACGGCGCTCACAGCCCTCCTCGTGCTTGCGGCGGGGAGTCGATTCCTCCGTCTCTCCTATCCTTCGCTCATGGGTCTGATGTCGGGAATCCAGACTCAGCCTGCGTGCCTTGCATACGCTGCGGAGCACGGGGGAGCGGATGCCGCCAATGTCTGGTACGCTTCGGTCTACCCGGTGTCGATGATTGCCAAGATCGTTCTCGCCCAGCTCCTTGTCTCACGATTCCTGGCGGGCATTTGAATCTGTGAACCTGCCGGGCTATATTAAGCATCCTTTTCGGACCACACCAGACAGGAATCCGACGTGAATATATTCTATGCCATCCTTCTCGGGATCATCCAGGGGCTGACGGAATTCCTCCCCATCAGCAGCACCGCGCACCTGACGCTCGCCGGAAAACTCCTGAACCTGATCGACCCGGCACACCCCGAAGCCTGGACGGAGTTCATCGCGGTCATCCAGCTCGGGACCGTTGCCGCAGTCATCATCTACTTCTGGAAGGACCTCTGGGGAATGCTCATGGCGCTCCTCGGTGATCTGCGGAAAAAAGAGGGACCAGGAGGCCGCTTCACCGATCGCTCGAGGATGGCGATGTATATCGTTATCGGCACGCTCCCCGTGGCGTTCCTCGGGCTCACACTGAAACGCATCATCGAAGGGTCGCTCACCAAGACGACGATCGTCATCGCGGCAAGCATGATTGCGCTTGCGCTTCTCCTGTGGCTGGCTGAGAGGATCGCCCGCCACCAGAAGGAGATCTCACAGGTCACCTGGGTCGATGCACTGGTGATCGGCTTCGCCCAGGCGTGCGCGCTCATCCCCGGTTCATCGCGCTCCGGAACGACGATTACCGCTGCGCTCTTCCTCGGGTTCACACGCGAGACAGCCGCGCGGTTCTCGTTCCTCCTCAGCATCCCGGCCGTGGTTGCAAGCGGCCTCTACGAGTTGAAAGAGATACACGGCCACTTCGACCTCGGGCTGGGTAACCTCGTCATCTCGACGCTTGTCTCCGGTGTCGTGGGATACGCCGCGATCGCCTGGCTCCTCAAGTACCTGATGCGCCATACGACGATGGTGTTCGTATACTACCGGATTTTTCTTGGCCTTCTGCTGATCGTTCTCCTCATGAACGGGCTCATGGAGCCCTGACCCCCCAAACTTCAAGGTTTTTTCATCGTTCTCCCCGCCCCGCAGGAGTGTTGCGCACAGCACACTCCCGGGGCAGGTGATATGACGCACAGTGAACCCCTGACGAATTTACTACAATTGTCACGGACAGCGGGGGAGGGGACTGCTGCGTTTTGTACTTCGGGAGATTACCGGTGACCAGCGAAGAAGACGAATTCGAGGGGCTAACCCCGGCGGAGGCTTTCCGGCGTGCCAAGATCGACCATTTCCTTCAGCACGTGAGGGAATACGTCGACATGGGGAGGTACATTGCCAGCCTTCGGACGCTTGATACCGTCTTCGGGCTCGATTCCGGGAACGACGAAGGAAAGCTCCTGAAAGGAACGATTGACGGGCTGGTCGATCACCTGCTGAAAAGGTCATCCAACGGCAAAGGTGACAGTGCCGCCGAGCCGCATCCCCGGCCGCGCCGCACGGACCTCGTCATGATCGTCGACCAGGACGAGCGGCTCCTGATATCGCTTACAGGAACGCTCCGCCGCTACGGATTCATGGCGATCGGCGCTTCGAGCTACGAGGAAGCCCTCGAGACGTTTTCCATGTTCCGCCCCGAAGTGGTGATTTCCGAGGTGAATTTCGAGACCGGTCCGAAAGGATTCGATCTTTACCTCTGGCTGAAAACGAACGCGGGGAACAACGAAGTGCCGTTCCTTTTCCTGGCAACTCGTATCGACAGGGAAACGCTGATTGCCGGAAAACGCTTTGGCGTCGACGACCTCATCATGAAGCCCGTCGACGACGATGTGGTGATTGCCTCCGTCATCAACTGCCTTACGCGCAAGCGCTCCGCCCAGCTCGCACACAAATAGGCATCGCAGCGAGCACCATCCCCCGTCATTGCGAGCTGCATCCCCGTCATTGCGAGCGTTTTCCGCGAAGCAATCCCGTCGTTGCGACCCCCCATCCCCGTCATTGCGAGCGGCGGCGCCCACGGCGCCGTGGCGCCAGAGGCGCCACGACGCAATCTCCCCATTCGGCCGTCTGCTCCAACCATTGATTTTCCCTCCCCTTCTCTGTAACTTCTTCAATAAATCCGCACCGTTTCGTGCCTCATGATCGAACTGGTCGTCAACGAGATCTTCCACTCCATTCAGGGTGAATCCACGCACACGGGGCGGCCGTGCGTCTTCGTCCGGCTCACCTACTGTAACCTCCGCTGCACCTGGTGCGACACCGTCTATGCGTTCGAAGAGGGATCCCCGATGACCGTGGAGGCGATTCTCGAGCGTGTCCGCTCGTTCGGGTGCCGCCTCGTGGAAGTTACAGGCGGCGAACCGCTGGCACAGGAAGGGGTCCACGAACTGTTCAGCCGGCTCTGCGATGAGGGCTTCGAGGTGCTCGTGGAGACAGGGGGGAGCCTCGACATCGGCTGTGTCGACCGCCGGGTGAGCCGGATTGTCGACTTCAAGTGCCCGGGAAGCGGGATGGAGAAGAAAAACCTCTGGTCGAACGTCCCTGCGCTCACCCCGCGCGATGAAGTAAAGTTCGTCATCGCAGACCGGGCCGATTTCGAATGGGCGACGGTGAAAATCCGAGAGCACTCTCTCGACAGGATCTGCACCGTGCTGATGTCCGTCGTTTTCGGCCAGCTCGAGCCCGTTGAGCTCGCCCGGTGGATGCTCGACGAAGGGACGAACGCGAGGCTTCAGCTCCAGGCGCATAAGTACATCTGGGAACCCTCAACCAGGGGCGTGTGATGGGCGCGGGTCGAGCGGTCGTGCTGGCGAGCGGAGGGATGGATAGTTGCGTGACTGTTGCGATCGCCCGTCAGACGCACGACGTGGCCATGCTCCACTGCTCCTACGGGCAGAAGACATCCGCGCGCGAGCTCCGTTCATTCCATGACATCGCCGACTACTACGGGGTCGGAGCCCGGCTGGTCATTTCCATGGAACACCTGGGGAAGATCGGCGGCTCGAGCCTGACTGACCCGTCCATTCCTGTCTCGGCTGCCGACCTCGGCGCGAAAGGGATCCCTTCATCCTACGTCCCCTTCCGCAACGCCAATCTGCTCGCTGCTGCCGTCAGCTGGGCGGAAGTGATCGGCGCGCATGCCGTGTTTGTGGGGGCGGTCGAAGAGGATTCATCCGGGTACCCGGACTGCCGCCGCGAGTTCTACGACGCGTACGAGGCGGCTGTGCGTGCGGGGACGAAGCCGGGCGCGGATATCGCGCTTGTCACGCCGGTGATACGGATGACGAAAAGCGACATCGTCACGGCGGGGATGGATCTGGGTGCGCCGTTTCACCTCACCTGGTCATGCTACCGGCGTGAGGACGTTGCCTGCGGCGAGTGCGACAGTTGCGCGCTTCGCCTGCGCGGATTCCGCCGGGCCGGCGCGGAGGACCCGATCCCGTACGCCGTCCGCCCGGTGTATTGAGGAATTGCAGAGACCGCAGAATTGCTGTGATTGCCAGAGCCATGTCATTGCGAGCGTTTTTTGCGAAGTCCGTTGTTTGGACCACGGCGCCTGCGGCGCCGCAAGCGCCGTTCTTCGGCGTGGCGAAGCAATCTCGCCCGGATTGCTTCGTCGCAAAAGGCGCTCCTCGCAATGACAGGTCTTGTCCGAGGAACATAAAGGA
This sequence comes from Bacteroidota bacterium, assembly GCA_035516035.1. Lineage (GTDB taxonomy): Bacteria > Bacteroidota > Ignavibacteria > UBA10030 > UBA6906 > Fen-1273. Next base: position 17,695 of record DATJAS010000119.1, read on the forward strand.
GCCTCTATGCAGCACCTGAAATCAAGCCTTGCAAAGCTTCTCCAGGAAACCTCGACAAACCTCCCGCCGGATGTCCGCCGTGCGCTCTCCGCCGCGATGAAGGAGGAGACTCCCGCCACACAGTCCGCGCTCGCCCTCGACACGATTGCGATCAACGTCGACATGGCGTGCGACAGCGCGGCGCCGATCTGCCAGGACACGGGAATGCCCACATTTGAGATCAGGACGCCCGTCGGCACGAACCAGATCGAGGTGAGCCGGACGATCCGGGAAGTGATCGTCGAGGCCACGAAATCGGGCATCCTCCGTCCGAACCAGGTGGATTCGATCACGGGGAAAAACAGCGGCGACAACCTGGGAGAGGGAACCCCCGTCATCCACTACGAACAGTGGGAGCAGGATGAGATCGACGTGCGGCTCATCCTGAAGGGCGGCGGCTGCGAAAACAAGAACATCCAGTACTCCGTCCCCTGCGAGCTTCCCGGACTCGGACGCGCGGACAGGAACCTCGAGGGCGTGCGCAAGTGCATCCTCCACGCAGTGCACCAGGCCCAGGGGCACGGCTGCAGCGTCGGCGCGATCGGCGTCGCAATCGGCGGCGACAGGGCGACCGGCTACGCCTTCGCGAAGCAGCAGCTCTTCAGGACGCTGGACGACATCAACCCGAACCCCGAGCTGGCGAAGCTCGAGGCGTACATCATGAAGAGCGCCAACAAGCTCGGGATCGGGACAATGGGCTTCGGCGGCGCGGTCACGCTGATCGGCTGCAAGATCGGTGCCTACCACAGGCTCCCGGCGAGTTTCTTCGTCTCCGTGGCGTACGATTGCTGGGCGTTCCGCCGGCTCGGCGTCGTGCTTGACGCGAAGACCGGCGCCATCAAGCGGTGGCTCTACAGGGACGAGACCCCGGCCGTGCGGATGGCGCGCACCGAGGGCCTGCCTCTCACGGGGCGCGAGGTGCGCCTCGCGACGCCGCTCGGGGAGGCGCAGGTGCGTTCGCTCAACGTGGGAGACGTCGTCCTGCTCAGCGGGCAGATGCACACCGGCCGGGACATGCTTCACACCCACCTGTTGAACCACGACAGCCCGGTGGATCTTCACGGCGGGGCGCTCTATCACTGCGGCCCCGTGGCGCTGAAAAAAGGAGAGAAGTGGTTCATGAACGCCGCCGGGCCGACAACGAGCAGTCGCGAAGAGCCGTACCAGGCGGACGTCATCCGCCGGTGCGGCATCAGGGCGGTGATCGGCAAGGGGGGAATGGGGGCGAAGACGCTTGCCGCCCTCAAGGAGTGCGGCGCGGTGTACCTCAATGCAATCGGCGGCGCCGCCCAGTACTACGCGAAGTGCATCACGGAAGTCGAGGGGGTCGATCTCCTCGAATTCGGCATCCCGGAGGCAATGTGGCATATCCGCGTCAGGGACTTCCCCGCCATCGTCACGATGGATGCGAACGGGAACAGCCTGCACGCGGACGTGGAGAAGGCCTCGGCGCAGGAGCTTGCCAGATTGGCCGGTCCGGTCGCTCTCTGACCCACAGTCGAACCGGAGGCACCCATGGCTGTTCAGCTCCCCCTCAACAACGTTCCCGTCATTACGTCCATCCAGGATCTCCTGCTCCGGTCGGCGCGCGTGTACGGGGACAAAATCGCGCTCGAAGACCTCAAGGACTACCCGATCCCGCGGCTCACGTATTCGGCCCTCCTGCGCATCGTGCTGAAATTCGGCACCGCGCTCCGCGCCCTGGGCGTCAGGGAACGGAGCCACGTGGCGGTCATCGGGGAGAACCGGGTGCAGTGGTCGCTCTCATACCTGACCTGCATGTGCTTCAACTACGTCATCGTGCCGGTGGACAGGGCTCTCACGTCCAACGAGATTCTGAACATCCTGCACGAGTCGGACGCCACCGCGGTGATCTACTCTGACGCGTTTGAGCCGCTCCTCAGGGAAAGCCGCGCGTCCATGAAGAAACTGAAGCTCTACATCAACATGGACATCCCTTCCCGCAAGGAAAAGACGCTCTCCATGGTCGAGCTCATCGAGCGGAGCAAGGGATGCGCGGTGGAGCAGCTCCCGCGGATCAATCCCGACGAGCTGGCGGAGATCATATTCACCTCCGGCTCGCTGGGGCGCGCGAAGGGGGTCATGCTCACGCAGCGGAACCTGGCGGAAAACCTGATGGCGATGACGAAGATGATCAAGATCACGTCCGAGGACAGGTTCCTGGGCGTGCTCCCGATCCATCACACGTACGCCTGCACGTGCGGATTCCTCTGCCCGATGTTCATGGGATCGTCGGTCCATTTCGCCCAGTCGCTGAAGACGATCGTGGACGACCTCCAGCGGGTGCACGCCACGATCCTCCTCGCCGTACCCCTCCTGTACGACAAGATGTTTAAACGCGTGTACAAGGGGATCCAGGAGAAGAAACTCACGTCGCTGATCGTCGGGCCCCTGATCAAGGCGGGGGCGGTCGCGGAAGCGTTCGGCTGGAAGAGTTTCCGCAGGACCGTGTTCAAGGAGATCCACGACCGGTTCGGGGGATCCATCCGCCTGTTTATCGCGGGGGGCGCGGCGCAGGACCCCGTGGTGGCCAGGGGGCTGCGGGAATTCGGATTCTGCTTTGTCCAGGGCTACGGCCTGACTGAGACCGGACCCATCCTGACGCTGAACAGGCTCGAGAGCTTCAAGGACGATTCCGCGGGACTCACGCTGCCGGGCGTCACGCTGAAGATTGCCGAACCTGACCACCTCGGCATCGGGGAGATCTGGGCGAGGGGGGCGAACGTCATGCTGGGGTATTACAAGAACGAGGCCGCAACGAAGGGCGTCTTCGAGGACGGGTGGTTCAAGACGGGGGACCTGGGTCGGATCGACGGCGAAGGCTTCCTCCACATCATGGGAAGGATGAAGAACGTCATTATCTCCAAGAGCGGCGAAAACGTCTACCCCGAAGAGCTGGAGGACCTGCTCAACCGGAGCCCGTTCGTCATGGAGTCGATGGTCTACGGTGAAGAGGACGTTCGCCAGGGAGAGATCATCGCCGCACAGGTCGTCGTGGACGCGGAGGCGTTTATCGAGCTGTCCGAAACACGGGGCAAGGAGATCACGCCCGATCTCATGAAGTCCGTCATCGGGGACGAGATCGCCGTCGTGAACAAGGCCGTCCCCGCGTTCAAGCAGATCAGGAAATTCTATATCCGCGACAGGGAGTTCGAGAAGACGACGACGCAGAAGGTGAAGCGCTTTCTGGCGCAGAAGAAGAACTGACGGGACGCGCGGGCGCCCCGTCGAGGAGCGATCATGGATCTCGTAAAGGTGAAGAATTTTCCCGACCGGATGTACGCCGAGCGGGCGCGGCAGACGCTCGACGTCGAGGGGATCCCGTCGATCATCCAGTCCGTCGACGCGGGCGTCCTCGGCGCAGGGGGAGCGCTCGGGCTCCCGCAGGGCGCCGACCTGTACGTCCCCGGCGAATTCGTCGATCGGGCGCGCGAGCTGTTGAACGACGTCTTCGACGGCATCTGAAACGTTGCTTCTCAGGCGTGGAGTCGCTACATTAGTAAATGTGCGTTTCTCATCTGAAAGGACCCACCATGCAACGTTTGTGGATTGCTGCCCTCGCGCTGGCCCTTCTCGGCTGCCAGGCAGCGGGTGACAAGAAGGTAAAGCTGGAATCACAGAAGGACAAGCTCAGCTACAGCATCGGGCTCAGCGTCGGCCACAATCTCGGCCGCGACTCGATACAGATCAACCCGGATGCGTTTATCCAGGGCGTGATTGACGCCACGAAGGACAGCGCTTCCCGGCTCATGACCGATGAGCAGGTGCGCGAGACGATCACCGCGTACCAGACCGAACAACGGGCAAAACTCGAGGAGGGAGCCAAGGTGGCCGGCGATAAGAACAAGAAAGAAGGGGATGCGTTCCTGGAGCAGAACAAGAAGCAGCCCGGCGTGGTCACGCTGCCGAGCGGGCTCCAGTACAAAGTGCTCGTCGAGGGGAAAGGCAAGACGCCGAAGCTCTCGTCCACCGTCACCACGCAGTACAGCGGCAAGCTCCTCGACGGAACCGAGTTCGACAGCTCGTACAAGCGCGGGGAGGCGGCCACGTTCCCCGTTGGGGGCGTGATCAAGGGATGGACGGAGGCCCTCCAGCTCATGAAGGAAGGCGCGAAGTGGGAGCTCTACATCCCGTCGGATCTCGCCTACGGTCCCGCGGGCACGGGTGACGGGACGATTCCGCCGAACGCGACGCTCATTTTCACGATCGAGTTGATTGCAGTGAAGTAGACCGGCCGTGTGCGGGCCGGTTGATGGAAATGAACCAGACTGGCCCGATCCGGCCCGTCGATGCCTGTGAAGCAGATCGGCCGCTCGTGGGCCGATGGAGGCGAGAGGATGCCCGACCCGAGCCAGCTCCCCTGGCTCCTGAGACTGCTGGACGACGATTCGCCTGAAGTCCGCACCGCGGTGCGCGATCAGTTTGCTTCGTTCGGGGATAAGCTCGAGGACTACCTGGACACGCTCGAGCTTCCCCGCACGGAGCGCGAGCGGGGATTGATTGAGAGCCTCGTCCGGGAAGGCCGCCGCCGACGTCTCCGTGACGGGTGGGAGATGCTGGCCTCTGTGCACGGCGACAAGCCGCTCCTGGAGGCGGGTCAGGATCTCGTTTCGCGCTTCCTGCGTCGCGATCGCGCGGGGCGCTCGCTCCCTGAAGAGCTTGATGTGCTTGCCGACGGCTTCGGGACGGGGACGCGCGATCAGGACCCCCTGTCGCTTGCAGAATACCTCTTCCGCACGCGCGGGCTCACCGGCGACAGGGAAACGTGCGACGACCCCGCGGGGAGCGACCTTCACCGCGTGATCACGACGGGGAAGGGCCTTCCGATCTCGCTGGTGTCCATTTACATCCTCGTCGCTCATCGGCTCGGTTTGCGTGTCGAAGGCTGCAATCTCCCCGGTCATTTTCTCGCGCTCGCGGATCATGGGGGCAGGACGTTCGTCGTGGATTGCTTCAACGACGGCACCGTGCTCCTCGACGCGGACCTGGCGCGCCTGAGCGCACACGCGCCCGTACGGACCGTCGATCTTGCCGCGCTCAAGTGCGACGCGCACGTGATCCTCGCGCGCGTCCTGCGAAACCTCACCGCCGCGCTGCGCAGGAAGGGGGATGAACAGTCGCTCGAGGACGCCTCGCTCCTTGAGAAGCTGAGTTAAGAACCCGTCATAGCGAGCACTCGAATCCCGTCATTGCGTAGCGAAGCGAAGCAATCTCACCCAACCGGAGGCCCCATGCTCACCAAACCGATGCTCGACGCCCTGAACGAGCAGATCAAGAACGAGATCAATTCTGCGTACCTCTACCTGGCGATGTCGATGCATGCCACCTCCGCCGGACTGCCCGGGTTCGCCTCGTGGCTCCGCATCCAGTGGCAGGAGGAGCTCGGCCACGCCATGAAGCTCGCCGCGATCATCCTGGACCGGGGCGGCAAGGTGGTTCTGCAGGGCGTCGACAAGCCGCCGGCGGACTACAAGTCTCCGCTCGACATGTTCCAGCACGTGCTGGCGCACGAGCAGAAGGTCACCGCCCTCATTCACAGGCTGTACGAGACAGCGCTGAAGGAAAACGACTACGCGACCCAGGTGGAGGTGCAGTGGTTCATCCGGGAGCAGATCGAAGAGGAGAAGAACGCACTCGCGATCGTCGAACAGCTCAAGATGGCGGGAGAGAGCGGCCCTTCGCTCATGATGCTCGACCGGGTCCTCGCTGCACGCACTGCGGGGTGAAGCGGCGGCTCAGGTTGCTTCGCGAACAGCGCTCGCAATGACGGGTCATAGCGCGCGCACCGACCGTGTCATTGCGAGCGGCGCCGAAGGCGCCGCGAAGCAATCCTGTAGTTGACACTATCGGACCAGCATCATCTTCTGGACCTGGGAATAGTCCCCCGCGGTCAGGCGTAGGAAATAGGTGCCCGAGCTGACGGGCCTCCCCGAGGCGTCCGTCCCTTCCCACCGGGCGGTGTGCCTTCCCGCTTCGGCGCGCCCCTGGAAGACGACGTCGATCTTCCGCCCGAGCGCGTCGTACACGATGAGCGTCACGTCCGAGCGATGGGGGAGTGCGAACGTGATGTTTGTCCCGGGGTTGAACGGGTTGGGGTAGTTCTGTTCGAGCTGGTACGCCGTGGGGAGGATTGAGTTCGCCTGGATCACATCGCGGAGGATCCAGATGTCCGGGTCGATGCTGACAGTGTCGGGCGGATAGGGGACGTGAACGGAGACCGTCGTCGAGGCGGTGGTGAAGAAGACGGAGACCGTCGTGTCCCGCGCTGTTCCCTGGAGGCGGATATCGACCGGCATGCTGAACACGGGAGTTGCGGGGGACGTCCCGGCCTGTGACAGAGATACGAGGACACCGTACCCTCCCGCCACCGGTACCGATGTCCAGCTATACGTGTAGCGCGGGTATCCCTCCCCGTACACCCACTCGTTGAAGAAGAATCCCAGGTCCCTCCCTGAAACCGTCTCGCAGACGCTCCTGAATCCCTCCGTGGTTGCGCTCCTGTAACGGAAGCGCGGGTCAGCCACGTACGCCCTCATCGATCGGAAGAACACCGAATCGCCGAGCACATGCCGGAGCATGTGGAGTGTCCATCCCCCCTTGGAATACACATTGTTAAAATCAAACAGGCTCGCGACGGTCGAGGTGTCCTGCACGTAGAGCGTCCCCTGCGCGCTCATCGCCGCCGTCATGTCGTCGGCCATGTGGGCGTGATATGCCGCCACGCCGTATTCCCGTTCGAGAAACACGGATTCGCTGTACGTCGCAAACCCCTCGTTCAGCCAGAGGCTTGGCCAGTTCGCGCACGTGATCAGGTCTCCGAACCAGTGGTGCGCCATCTCGTGGGCCAGCGTCAGCTCCAGGAAATCGGTGGTCGACGTCATCGTCTGGTGTTCCATCGCGCCTCCCCAGCCGAACTGGCAGTGGCCGTATTTCTCACGGATGAACGGGTAGAGGCCGTACGTGTCGGAGAATATGCGGAGCATTGTTGGCGTCTCGGCAAGCGCCCCGGGTTCCCCTCCACCCGACGTCGGCAGGACGTAGTTCACGATCGGCATGGAATCCGTCGGGCTGTAACGGAACCAGTCGTCGAATTCCTGGAAGCTGCCCACCGCGAGCGACACGAGGTACGCGGCAATCGGGTAGCGTTCCGACCAGTGGTACGTTGTCGTCCCGTCCCCGTTGTCGCGAATGCCCGCGAGCCTGCCATTGGAACCGGCCTTGAGCCCCGTCGGGATCGTGATCTCCATGTCCACCGAATCGGCTTTGTCACTGTTGTCGTCCTTGCACGGCCACCAGTCGCGTGCGCCATACGGCTCGCTCAGCGTCCAGATCCACGGCTCGCCGTCGGCGGAGCTGAACTCAAAGCTGCCGTAGCCCGTTGCCACAGGCACGCCCTGGTAATGCGTTTCGAGCGTGAGCGTGTCGCCGGTATGGATCTCCCTGTTGAGATTCACCTGGTATCCCTCGAGGAACTGCGCAAACTGGAGGCGCGAGCCTGCTGAAAGGACGGAGTCGATCGTCATTGTTCCGGCCAGGTCGAACTTGACGGAGAGCGTGCTCTCTGCCGTGCAGACGACCTTTGCGTCGACGGTCCCGTTCAGGAGCTGGGGGGACTCGGAGAGAGAGAGGCGCAGGTGGTAGTACGTGACATGGATGGCGGGGTCTGTGAAATCCCCTCCCCGGAGCGGCTGGAGCAGGGCAAGTGCCCGCCCCCGGGCGCAGGTTCCCTGCAACGTCGGCCCCCCCGGGCCGGAGAACCCGGCTGCGGTGAACCCCGCATACAGGACCAAAACGGCTGCTGCGTTCCTCCACATCCCCTAAGATACCATATCGGCAGGGGAGGGTCAATTCGACCTCATTTGTCATTGCGGGCAACCCGTCCTGTCATTGCGAGCGTTTTCCGCGAAGCGCGTTCTTTGCGTCCCGCCGCAGGCGCCGATTTTGGGCGTGGCAATCTTGCTTCGCTCCTCTCCCCGATGTATCTTGCACCCGCACGAGCAGAAACGGTGGCGCGGTGGCACAAAGGACCATACGGTACGGGATCATCGGCTTCGGCAGATTCGCCGAGCGGACAATTGCGCCCGCAATCAGGCGCGCCAGAAACTCCGCTCTCGTAGCGCTCCAGAAGCGCTCGCCCGAGGCCGCGAGAAAGAAGGCGGACGAGTGTTCGATCCCCCTGGCTTTTTCGTCGGCCGAAGAGCTCGTACAACATCCGGATATCGACGCCGTGTTCATCGCCTCCGCGAATTCGGCGCACTGCCCGGAAACGCTTACGGCCGCCGCCGCGGGAAAACATGTCCTTGTCGAGAAGCCGATGGCGCTCGATCGCCGCGAAGCCGCACGGATGATCGAAGCCTGCCGCGAGGGGGGCGTCCGCCTGATGGTGGGGCATATGGTGCGCCTGTCGCCGCTCGTCCGCCATGCAAAGGAACTCATCCGGGCCGGGCGCGTGGGGACGGTCAAAAGCGTCCGTGCGGAGTTCATGTACGATGCGAGGATCAGCTCGCGCACCTGGCTGCTCGACCGTGCGGTGGCGGGGGGAGGACCCGTCTATGACATCGGCGTTCACTGCATCGACACGCTGCGCTATCTCCTCGGCGGCGAGCCTGCGAACGTGGGAGGTCGGCTCTGGCCCGTTCCCACGGCAAGCGCAACGGAGGAGTCGGCGATTCTCGCGATGACATTTCCCGGCGGCATCCTGGCGTCCGTGGAATGTTCGTTCACCGCTCCCTTCAGGAGGGTGATGCTCGAGGTTATCGGAACGGACGGCATCATCACCGTTCCGGAATTCACCGCCAGCGATCACCGCGGCCGCGTCGTCCTCACGCGCGGCAAGGCCGACAGGCCCCTTGCCCCCGAAGTCGAGGAGATTGACGTCCCCAACCTGTACGTCGAAGAAATCTCGATGTTTACCGACTGGCTGCTGGGGGGCGCCGAGCCGGAAATCAACGGCGCCAACGGACTGTCGAACCAGATCGTCCTGGACAGTGCGCTCTCAATCGAAAAGGAGAAGCCATGAAAAAGATCTTCCTGGCCGGCATCGCCGGCGGCCTGCTCATGTTCATCTGGAGCACGATCGCGTGGGTCGCCATCCCTCTTCACACCTCTACCATCTTCTCCATGGCGAACGAGGACTCAGTCCTGGCGGTGATGAAAAGCGCCATGGACAGGAAAGGCGTGTACATGTTCCCCGCCAGACCGACGGCGGGAGGGGATGCCGCGATGGAGACCTGGAAAAAGAAGTTCAGCCAGGGGCCGGTCGGGATGGTGATCTATTCTCCCGGGGAACGGGACCTGACGAAGGAGTTTCTGACGCAGGCAGGAATCGGCATAGTCGACTACATCCTCGTGGCGATGCTGGCGGCATGGCTCCTTTCGAGGTGCACTGCTGCCAGAGCCGGGTATTTTGCGCGCGTCATGTTCTGCGGGATGATCGGCGTAATCATCTGCCTCTTTGTCCACGTGTTTAACTGGACGTGGATGTACCCCGGCGACTACACGACGGGATGGATCCTTGACACGCTCGTGGCCTGGGTCGCAGGGGGTATGGGGATCGCATTCTTCGTGAAAGCGCCCGCCTGAGGGAGAGGGAATCCGAACGGGGCTCCGGTCCGCTCCTGCGGGCCGGGGCCCTGTCGTTGCCGAGTGTGACAGCCGATCCCGTTGCTACCGGGGGCGGCCGTTGGATGAGCCGTTCTCGAAGGGGAGTTCGCCGAGCTGTATCGCCGGGTGCTTCTCGGTGAAATAGCTGAGGGCCCAGTCGCCGGGGAAGAGGATCACCGCCTGGCCGCGCGCATCGTCGGCCAGCACCGCGCCCGTGGGGAGGACGCCGGGTGTGACCAGCGAGGGATCGGTCGAGGGATGGACCCAGCGGACAAATTTCCATTCCGTCGTGTCCAGCCGCGCTTCCGCGCCGTATTCATTCGCCAGGCGGTACTGGAACACCTCGAACTGGAGCGGGCCCACCGCGGCAAGGATAGGGACCTGCTGTGCGGCGTTCCGGGGGTGGAAACCCTGGACGACTCCCTCCTGCAGAAGTTGATCGAGGCCTTCGCGGAACCTCTTGAACTTCGCCGGGTTCGGGTTGTTCAGTATGGCGAAGCACTCCGGCGGAAAACGGGGGATCTCGTCGTAGACGATCGAGCCGTCCTCCGTGAGCGTGTCGCCGATGCCCAGGAGCGATTGACCGACAAATCCCACGATGTCCCCCGGGTACGCCTCGTCGACCGTCTCCCTCTCCCTCCCGAAAAGCTTCGCCGCGTTGGAGAGCCGTATGCTCTTGCCCGACTGGACGTGGAGCGCCGTCATATCGCGCGAGAACTTCCCCGAGCAGACGCGGAGGAACGCGATCCGGTCCCTGTGGCGGGGATCCATGTTCGCCTGGATCTTGAATATGAATCCGGAAAACTTCTCCTGCTCCACCGGCACGACGGCCCCGCGGCTCATCCGGGGCCCCGGGGGCTCCGCATGCGCGAGGAATCCGTCCAGCAAAAGCTGGACGCCGAAGTTGTTCCGGGCGCTGCCGAAAAACACGGGCGTGGTCTTCCCCGCGAGGACGTCGTCGGGGTGAAACGTGTTTCCCGCGAGATCCAGCATCTCAAGCTCCTCGCTCACCCTGCGGAAATTCTCCTCGTCGAGCCGCTCGCGGACCAGCGGATCGGCGAGCGTGGCAATTTCCACGGGTGCCCTGTATGCCCCACCCGCGCCAAGCTCGAACAGGTGCACCTGGCGAGCGAGCCGGTCGAAGAGGCCCCGGAAGTTGTATCCTGTCCCGAGCGGCCAGTTCATGGGAAATGCGCCGATTCCGAGCACGTGCTCCAGCTCGTCGACCAGCTCGAGCGGGTCTCTCGTGGGTCGGTCGAGCTTGTTCATGAACGTGAAGATCGGGATGTTCCTCCTGCGGCAGACGGCAAAGAGCTTGCGGGTCTGTGACTCGATCCCCTTGGCCGCGTCGATCACCATGACGACCGCGTCCACCGCGGTCAGGACCCTGTACGTATCCTCGGAAAAATCCTGGTGCCCCGGCGTGTCGAGGAGATTGATCCTGAACCCGTTGTAGTCGAACTGCAGCACCGTGGAGCTGATGGAGATCCCCCGCTTGCGCTCAAGCTCCATCCAGTCGGACGTGGATTGGCGCTGGTTCTTCCGCGCCGTGACAGATCCCGCAAGCTGGACGGCTCCGCCGTAGAGAAGGAACTTCTCCGTGAGCGTGGTCTTGCCCGCGTCGGGGTGCGAGATGATGGCGAACGTTCTCCGGCGCGCAATTTCTTCCCGAATGCCCAGCTCGTAGTCTCCGAATGTGACAGCTCTTAATATACGGAAAAATTGGAGCCCGTGCAGAATGAGGGGGTTTGACTTTCTCTCCGTCAGTCCATAGTTTGCGACCACTTGATCTGCCCCTCCACACTCGATCTGATCCCGTGAAAAAGCCCCGGACCGTCCGCGGCGTCACACTCATCCTACTCCTGCTCTTCCTCCTCCCGCTGCTGGTCTTTACCGCGTTTGAGATTGCGCGGCTCACCGCGGGAGAGTCGGCCATCGAGGATATCTACAACAGGCAGCTTGACGTCGTACTCTTCTCCGTTAACGAATTTGCCTGGGACGTAGTGAACACCTGGGCTGGTTCCGTGCAGCGCGCATGGGAGCCTTCCCCGTCGGGAGGAACATTCACTCCCGGGTTCGCGCGCAAATTCCTCTCAATGAACACGTCGATCGATGCGCTGTTTCTTGCTGACACAACGGGAGTGAACATCAGCGCCGTGGCGACCTCCGGCGTGGACGACCGCCGCGCGCGCTCCTCGCTCGGGGAGGTCCTCCACGGGGGGAGACCCGCCATCGAGCGTCTGCTCTCGCTCGGCCGCCAGAACTACCGGAAAATCGAGCCCCTCGTGCCGGCACGCGCGGCGGGAGAGGAGCGGGGAGTGGTCCTCCTGTTCGTCCTCAGGAGCGAGACGGGGATAGCCGCCCTTGGGGGCATACGGTTGAGAGAAGAGGGGTTCGTCCAGGACGTTCTCGGTGAACGGATGCGCGTGGCTGCGGCCGGCGAGTACGTGCTCAGCGCGCTCAGGCACGCCGACGGAAGCCGGGTCTTTACGACGGACGACAGCGTTGCGGCCGGCCCGGAGCTGACCCGCCAGCTCTGGCTCTTCCCGGATCTTTCTGTCGGCGTCCGGCTCCGGGGCGAATCGGTGCGCGCCGCTGCACGCGAGCGCTCGCACCGTGATCTGGGGACGCTGATCGTCCTTGACGCGCTCCTCCTGACGGGCGTGCTTGTCGTCTACTGGAGCGTCCGCAGGGAGATGGAATTCGTGCGGCTCAAGTCCGATTTTGTCTCAAGCGTCTCTCACGACCTCAGGACTCCGCTGGCGCTCATCCGGATGTATGCCGAGACACTTGAGATGGGCCGGCTGCGGGGGGAGGTGAAAAAGCGGGAATACTACGCCACGATCGTCAAGGAAACTGAACGGCTCACACGGCTTGTGAACAACCTGCTCAATTTTTCGAGGATGGAAGCGGGGCGGAAGCCGTACACGCTGGTCCCGACCGACATCAATGCCGTCGTCAAGGAAGTGATGTCATCATTCGCTCCCCATATGGCGGGGAGAGGCCTCTCGCCTGTCCTCGTGCTTGATGCCGGCCTTCCCCGCGCCAGGGCGGACGGGGAGGCGGTGCAGGAGGCGCTGTTCAACATCCTTGACAACGCCCTGAAGTACGGCGCCGACGGGAAATACCTTCGTGTGGCGACGGGAAAGAGGCCGAAAGGGGAGATCTGGATATCCGTCGAGGACCACGGCAAGGGAATCCCCCGCGAGTACCAGGAGAAGATATTCGAGACGTTCTTCAGGGTGCCTTCGCACGCCAACGGAGCGTCCACCGGGAGCGGGCTCGGCCTCGCCATTGCCAGCCACATCATGGAAGCCCACGGGGGGAGCATCGAGCTGAAGAGCGCGCCCGGCGCAGGGAGCACATTCACACTGGTCTTTCCGCCATGAGCAATATACT
>DATJAS010000120.1:0-10726 GCA_035516035.1 Bacteroidota bacterium
CTTCGCAAAGAGCGCTCGCAATGACAGGGACACACATGAATCGAATTTTCGTTTGCGCGATGCTGTACCTCCTCACGGGCGCGACACAGGCGACTGCGGGAGAAAGCGATCTCCGCACTCTGCTCAAATCGCTCCCGGGAACCATTGTGAGCGGCTACGACTCGGCAATCGGTGGAGGAACAATCCTGTATCACTCTGCAAACCCCCACGCGCGCATGGCGCTGATCGCACGGGCGACCGGAGGCGAGGAGTATGCCGAGTGGCTCACGTCCCCTGTCCCCTCCAGGGCAGGGGAAAGAGTCGTCTTCGCGTGGCTTGCCGGGGTTTCCGGGAGCAAGGGGGAACACGCGTTTGCCCTGGATGTCAACGGAAGGGAGATGGTGCGCTTTGTGACGCCTCCCGACACATCTCATGCAACGATCGTCGATTCGGGGTCGGAAGGATCGACACTCACGTTCTGCGCGACCGGGACCGACAGATACGGCGACCTCTTCGGGTACATGTTCCTCTCGCTCAAGTGCGACCCCCGGCTCTCGGGAAGTCCGCTCAGGATCCGCGTCACAGGCCGGAACGACGGGAGCCAGGCGTGGGTGATGATTTTCGAGCACCCGCTCGTCGAGAGGGCGTGGATCAGTCCCTGCCCTGCGCTGCGTAAGGGGAGTGCGGGGCCCGTCCGGCCCACGACGGTTGAGATAGAGCACTACGGTCCTCCCGTCGCCTGCCGTATCGCGATGGAGGGAGGCACCGGGAGCGCGGGGCGGGCCGCCTGGGGCCTCACGCCGTTCACGGCAGGGAGCAGGCCCGTCGCGTGGCCTGTCACGCGCAGGATTACCGTGCGCGCCGGCAGTACGCTCCTGGCCGACACGGTTCTCGTGCTCCTGCCGGTGCACGACCTGACGTTCTACCTTCTTCCCCACTCGCATACGGATATCGGCTATTCGGCGTATCAGCCCGTGGTGGAGAACAACCACATGCGTTACATCGACAGCGGGATCGCAATCGGCCGGCGTACCGCCTCATACCCCCCTGGAGAACGCTTTAAGTGGAATATCGAGGTCATGTGGCCACTGGAGAGTTACTGCCGGAGCGCCTCACCCGGCACGCTTGCACGGCTCGCCGCGGCGATCGACAGCGGGTGGATCGGGCTGAACGGGCTCTACGCGAACGTCCTCACGGGGCTCTGCACCCCTGAGGAGTTCTATCACCTCACGGATTTTGCCCGCGCGACAGGAGCGCGGTTCTCCCGCCCCTTGCGCGCGGCGATGATCTCGGACATCCCGGCCTACAGCTCGGCAATCGTCACCGGCCTTGCGAGGGCCGGCATCCGGTATTTCTCCAGCGGGCCCAACTACGTGCCCACGATGCCTGACGGTGGAGACAGGATAGGCGGGGCACTGAAGGCGTGGGGGGACAGACCTTTTTACTGGATCTCGTCTTCAGGCGCTGACACGGTCCTCTTCTGGATGGCCGGGCATGGCTATTCCTGGTTTCACGCGCTCAACATGGGGGAACTCAGCAAGGCGGCGCCGTCGGAGATCTTCGACTACGTGGCGGAGCTCGACGCGAAAGAGTACCCGTACGACATGGTGCAGGTCCGCTACACGATCGGCGGGGACAATGGTCCGCCGGATCCGAACCTCTGCGATTTCATCCGGAAGTGGAACAGGGAATATCTCTCGCCGCGGTTTGCCATCGCGACGACAGAAGAGCTCTTCGAGCGTTTTGAGAGAAAGTACGGCGCAACGCTCCCGCTGATCACGGGCGACCTCACCCCCTACTGGGAGGACGGGGCGGCCTCGACGGCACGGGAGCTCGCCGGGAACCGCCGTGTCGCGGAGGAACTGACGCAGACGGAGGCGCTCTATGCGCTCCTTGCACCGGGACGGTTCCCCGCCGAGAGCGCCCGCGCTGCCTGGCGCAACGTCGTCCTCTTCGACGAGCACACGTGGGGAGCGTCGAATTCGATCAGCGATCCGGACAACACCGACGTGAAGGCGCAGTGGGAGTACAAGCGCTCCTACCTCGATTCCGCCCGGGCGGAGGAGGTGAAGCTGAGGCGCGCGGTCCTCCCGCCGGGGACCGCCGGCACGGTCCGCACGGTCGACGTCATCAACACCTGTTCGTGGCAGCGGACGGACCTGGTAGTACTGCCGGACTCCGTCCACACGCCGGGGCTCCGGGCACATGACGCCGCCGGCCGGCCGGTGCCGGCGCAGGCGCTCGCTTCCGGAGAGACCGCATTTCTCGCCGTGGACGTCCCCCCCTTCGGATGCGCGCGCATCACGTTCGAGGCAGGGAGGGCGTACGTCCCGGCGGCGCCGGCCGTGGCCGGGGGGACGCATGCGGGGAACGAGACTGTGGAGGTCGCGGTGAACCCCAGGACCGGCGTCATCAGCCGTCTTGAGAGCGGGGGACGGAACTTCGCGGACACATCCGGGGGTGGAGGGCTGAACCAGTACCTCTACGTGGCCGGGAGGGACCCGCGGGACGCCGCGGCCGACAGCGGCGTCACGGTGAGCGTGGGGGAGGCGGGTCCGCTCGTCGCCTCGCTGCGCGTCGCATCGCGTCCGCCGGGAGGGGGACTCCTCGTGCGCACGATCCGTGTGATCGCCGGTATCGACCGCGCGGACATCGTGGATTCGCTCTGGAAAGACGCCGTGCGCTCGAAGGAGAGTGTCCACATCGCGTTCCCATTCCTCGTCCCCGGCGGCCAGACGCGGATCGACAACACGTTCAGCATCCTCCGCCCCGACAGCGACCAGCTCCCCGGCTCGTGCAGGGATTTCTTCTGCGCGGAAAGGTGGGTGGACGTGGCCAACGGCACGGAGGGCGTGCTCACTGCTCTTCCTGATGCGCCGCTTGTGGAGACGGGGAGGATGACCGATGAACGACAGGTGAACGACGGCGTCCGGTCGTGGAGGACGCGGGCGGAAGCGGGGAGCAGGATCTACTCGTACGTCATGAACAACTACTGGCACACGAACTATAAGGCCGACCAGGAAGGGCTCGCGGTCTTCCGTTACTCGCTCATGCCGCACGGTCCGTTCGACGCCGTACAGGCGGAACGCTTCGGGGTCGAGATTGCGCAGCCGATGATCCCGGTCCTCTCCCCAACGGGCCTCACGCCCGGCGCGTCGCTGCTCGGCGTGGAACCCCCCGCCGTGCTCGCGACCGGCTTCGCGCCGGCTGCGGACGGCGGCTGGATTCTCCATCTCTACAACGCCGGCGCCGGTTCCGCAGGCGCGCGCCTCACGTGGAACGGGAGGCAACCGGCTGCGTTCAGCCTCTGCAGGACGCTCGATGATCCCGGGATCCCGTGCTCGTTCCCGGTGGCCATCCCGGCCTGCGGGACGGCGTTCTTCCGCATACGCTGACCTACTCCGTGAACGTGGCGATCACCCGCTCGATCGCGCGCTCGTTCACGGGGTAATACGTCCGCTCCTGGACGTTGAACGAGTTCATCAGCGAATTCACGGTGGGGCGGTAGAACCCCTTCGCCATGTAGCCCGCCCCTTCGAACGCCCCCACCTTGCCGCGGAGCGGGTGGTCCACAAAGAACAACGCGAGCCTCCTGTTCACCGTGCGGAGCGTGGTGTCGAGCGCAGCCACGCGCGCGTCATCCTCGCGCGTGTGCACCGCGCCGCCGGAGGCCGCAAGCCGCGCGCGAAGGGTCGAGAGGCTGTCCCTGAGCGCACCCAGGCTGTCGTACGTCGCCTCTCCCCACTCCGTGGGTATGCTGATCCCCGGCGAAAGGAGATCGCGCCACTTGAGCTTCGCGGGATCGAGGAGCGCGGTGATGTTCGGCTCGTTCGGCTCCACCCCCTTCACCAGGAAGTCCTCGTACGCCACGTCCTTCGTGTAGTACTCGTCCCCCAGCCCCGCAAACGCGTGACCGAACTCATGCAGCATCACGTGCTCGTTCCACGTCCCGTCGCTGGTGAAGCAGCAGTAGTCGTTGTAGAGCCCCCCTCCCCCGTAGCGCCGGCTGTTGACCATGACCAGGAGCGCGTCGTAGGGCGCCTGCGCCGCGACGTCCCTGAGGAGCCTGTTGTCCTCGACGAGGAGGTACCTGTCGGAATCGAGCGAATTGAACGACGCGCCGAGGAGGGTGTGGCGATAGACGCCCTGGCGGGGTTCGTCCACGCCATCCTCGGGGGAGGGGGAGAAAATACCCCTCACGTTGAACTTCTCCTTCAGGCGTTTGTACGGCTCCCAGGAGAAGAAAATGTCCGTGTATCGCCTGAGGTCGGTTTCGAACTTTCCCCGCTCCCCGAGCGT
The DNA here is from genome assembly GCA_035516035.1 of Bacteroidota bacterium. Taxonomy (GTDB): domain Bacteria; phylum Bacteroidota; class Ignavibacteria; order UBA10030; family UBA6906; genus Fen-1273. The sequence continues at coordinate 4,279 of DATJAS010000120.1, forward strand.
GTACCCCTCGCCGATGATCAGGAGGTCGACCCGCTCGTGGAGAGGGCCGCTCACAAACGTCTCATAGACGCTGTCGCCGCGGGAGGGAGACTCCGTGATGATATGGTAATCCCCGGGGTCGACGACGACGCTCGCGAGCGCGTGATAGGCGTTCCGCCTGTCCCGGCGCTCGAACACCACCCTGACCGGCCGCCGCGGAAACGGCGCGAGCACCGATTCGTGGAATGTCCGCGCGATCCCTTCACGCGCGGGCGCGGTCGTCCGGTATTCTCCGAAATACGTGTCGTACGTCCTGGAGAAAATCAGCTTCCCCGAGGCGGTGTCGTACATGAGGGCGGCATAGCGCCCCAGGCCGAAGTGATCGACCAGGTGGCGCGTGCTCCCCGCCCACGCCCCCTGCCTGTAGAGGTGGTCGAGGCCGATCGATTCCTGGTCCTTCGAGCCGGAGTGGTAATAATCGATCCGGAGCGTCGAGTCGACGAAGAAATCCGCGAACGCGACTCCCTCCTGCGCCCGGAGTGAAAGGGGAATCAGGAGGGAGCAAAGGGCGAGCGCCGCCCCCCGGGCCGCCGGAAGGCGCGCCATTTACTTCACCTCGATGGCGGCCCGCGAGCGGATGTCGCGCGACGAGCTGCCGGCCAGGATGTCGAACGTGCCGGGGGCGACACTCCACCCCTTCGACGCGGCGTCGTAGTACGCAAACGACGATTCGTCGAGCGTCAGCGTGACGTGCTTTGTCTCGCCGGGCGCCAGCACGACTTTCGCGAACGCCTTCAGCTCATCCGGCGGACGTGGCACGGGAGGAGTGCGCGCCCCCACGTAGAGCTGCACGACTTCGGCACCGGCGCGCTTCCCGGTGTTGGTGACCGCGAGCGACACCTCCCGGGCATACTTTGCGCCCCCCTCGACAGGCGACACGGTGAGGGGGCCGTAGGCGAACGTGGTGTACGAGAGCCCGTGACCGAACGGGAAGAGGACTTCCTTCTTCTCCCTGTCGAAGTAGCGGTAGCCGACGAATATCCCCTCGGCGTATTCCGTTCTTCCGTTGCGTCCCGGGTATGTCGCGCGCGCCGGGGTGTCATCCCAGGAACGGAGGAACGTCACCGGGAGCTTGCCTGAAGGGTTGACGTCGCCCGCGAGGACGTCGGCCAGCGCGTTGCCGACTTCCTGCCCCCCGAACCACGCCTGGACGATCGCGCCGACCTTCTCCGCCCAGGGCATCAGCACGGGGGCGCCGCTGGTGAGCACCACGACTGTACGCTTGTTCACGGCCGCGACAGCCGCAACCAGCTCATCCTGTCCCTGCGGCAGCGCGAGCGACGCGCGGTCGACGCCTTCGGTCTCGATTTCGTTCGTGTTGCCGACGCAGACGACGGCGACGTCGGCGTTCCTGGCGAGCTCCACGGCCCTGGCGAGCATGTCGTTGCCATGCGAGGTCAGGCCGAGCTGGACGAGCGCTCCCCCCTCGTTCTCGTAGTACTCAAGCCTGAGATCGAGCGGTTTCCCTTTCGTGAGCGTGATCATCCGGCTCCTGGTCACGCCGGCATGCTCGCCCCAGTTGTCGATAAAGAGCTCCCCCCCCACGTAGAGCCGCGAGCCGTCATCGCTCCGGATGCTGAGCTGAAAATCACCGCTCTCCCTGGGGACGAGCTGTCCGGTCCAGCGCGCGGAGAAATGATCCACGGGGATCGACGGATCGGGCGACCCGCTCCCCCAGTCGAAGTCCACCTGCGCGTCGATCTTCGTCAGCGCCGGCGCCCCTTTCCACTCCTGGTTGGCAAAGTACTCCCCGCGGAGTCCCTCCTTCCCTTCATCGGGCGCGGGGGGACGGAGCCAGGACGCCGGCGCCGGGGTGATATCCTGGTCCATGACGCAGCCGGGTGCGGTGACCACGGTGACGGATCCGCCCGCCTTCGCGCGTATCCCCTCCAGGGGACTGACCCCGTAGTAGGGCGATACGTAGGCGCTCCCGCCTCCTCCCGTGCGCGCAACGGCGGCCCCGGGGCCGATGACGGCGACCGTCTTCACGCCCCGGAAGTCGATGGGGAGGACGTCGTTCCTGTTCTGCAGGAGGACGATCCCCTCCGCCTCCACGTCGCGCGCGAGCGCCCGGTGTTCCGGCGAATTCACCGCCGATGCGGGGGGCGGGGGCGCCGGGTTGAACAGGCCGATCACTTCCATCGCGCGCAGCATGCGGCGCACCTTGTCGTCGATCATCTGCTCGCTTACCTCGTGCCGCGCCACGGCGGGCTCAAGGAGTGAGTCGTTCAGGTAATCCGCGTGGGGCATCTCGATATCCAGCCCCGCGTTTGCCGTGGGGACAGTGCTGTGCACCGCGCCCCAGTCGGAGACCACGAACCCCCTGAAGCCCCACTCCTTTTTCAGCACGTCGGTGAGGAGCACCGGGTTCTCGCTGCACCAGAGGCCGTTCAGCTTGTTGTACGCCGACATGACGGAGAGGACACCGGCCTCGCGCACCGCGGCGCGGAACGCCGGGAAATAGATCTCCCTGAGCGTCCGCTCGTCCACCTGTTCGTCCATCGTCGTCCGCTCGAACTCCTGGTTATTGGCGGCGTAGTGCTTCGCCGTGGCGATCACGTGCTGCGACTGCACGCCGCGGATGTATTCCACCGCCATGCGCGCCATCAGGAAGGGATCCTCCCCGAAGCTCTCGAAGCTCCTCCCCCCCACCGGCACCCTGTTGATATTGATGCAGGGACCCAGGAGCATGTTCCTTCCTTTCGCGCGCGCCTCCACGCCGAGCGCCTCGCCCAGGCGGCGGATCAGCGGCGGGTCCCACGTTGCCGCCATGGCGATGCTGGCGGGAAACGCGGTCGACTGTTCCCACCGGACACCGACGGGCCCATCGGTCATGTTCAGCGAAGGGATGCCGAGCCGCGGCACGGGCGTCGAGCTGAACCCGTCCCCGGCGAGCATGGAGATCTTCTCCGCAAGCGTCATCCGGGAGAGGATCGCGTCGACTTTCGCGTCGATTGCGCTATCGTTCTGTGCGTGCATCGGGGCGCTCCGCAGGATGAGGAGTGAGCAAAGGAGAAGGGGGGCTCTGAGCGTGCGTGTCATCGGAGGTACCTCACGGCTTCTGTTGTTTGAGGAGTTCGTTCCAGATCAGCGCGGCGGCGCCGAGAACGGCGGTGTCCCCCTCGCCCAGGGCGGAGGGGATCAGCCTGACTTTGTTCCTGAAAATCGGGAGGAGGTGCTCCTCCAGTGACCGGGCAGTCGGCTCGAATATGAGTGGACCGGCCGCGGCAAGACCGCCGAAGAGAATAATGGCCTCGGGGCTCAGGTGGGCGACCGAGTCGGCGAGTTTCATGCCGAGGATGTGGCCGGTGACCTCGAACGCCTCGCAGGCGATCGGGTCCCCGGCGTTCGCGGCATCCGCGACCGCACGGGAAGTGAGCTCGAGCGGCGCGATCTTCCTCAGCGGGCTTTCGTCCCTCCGCATGGCAAGGAGTTCGCTCACCGTGCGGCACAACCCGGTCGCCGAGGCATACGTCTCCAGGTGGCCGCGCAGCCCGCAGCCGCATTCACGTCCATCCGGGTCGACCATCGTGTGACCGATCTCCCCGGCGAACCCGTCCGCACCGTAGACCAGCTCGCCGTGCGAGACGATGCCGCTCCCGAGGCCGGTGCCCAGCGTGATGACGATGAAATTCTTCATCCCCTTCGCGGCGCCGTAGAGCATCTCGCCCAGCGCGGCGGCATTTGCATCGTTGGTCAGCGCGACCGGCAGGTCGTAGTATTTCCTGACCAGGTCGGCGACGGGCACCACCCCCTTCCAGTTCAGGTTCGGGGGGTTCTCCACCGTCCCCCTGAAAAAGTTGGCGTTCGGCGCCCCCATGCCGATCCCCCGCAGGACGTGCGAAGCCTTCAGCGGGGCAAGCATCCGCGTGAAACCGTCGTGGAGCCTGGAGATCAGGGTCTCGGCGCTCTCGTGCCCGTTCGTGGGAATCGACGTCTGGGCGACCGAATGTCCCTCCCTGTCGACGAGCCCGTATTTCGTGTTCGTGCCGCCGATGTCGACGCCGAGCACCACATCAGTCATTGCCATGGGTTACTCCTGTTCTCTCTGTCCGGATGCTGCCGCGCCTCACCGCGGGGCGGCCGCGCTGACGGTGAACTCCGCCTCCTTCACGTCGCGCGAATTCGGTCCGATCCCGGCGGTGAATGTTCCCGGCTCCACGGTCCGTTTTCCCCCGGCGGTAGTCATCACGAGGTCGGTCCAGGCCACGCTGAACGCCACAACAGCCGCCTCGCCGGGTGCAAGCGTCACCCGCCGGAAGCCTTTCAACTCACTGACGGGCCGCGTCACGCTCCCGACGTTCTGGCGGACGTAGAGCTGGAGGGTCTCCGTCCCCTCCCGGGGGCCGGCGTTCCTCACGCGGATGGCGACGCTGACGGCGCCGCCGCTGTCCATGGCAGCAGGGGACACCGTGAGGGCGCCGTAGTCGAACGTCGTGTAGCTCAGCCCGTAGCCGAACGGGAAGAGCGGCGTGCTCGGGATGTCGATGTACCGGGAGGTGTATTTCTCGTCATCCCGGGGGGGCCGCCCGGTGTTCTTGTGGTCGTAGTAGATCGGCACCTGCCCCACGGTCCTGGGGATCGTCACGGGGAGCTTGCCCGAGGGGTTCCGGACTCCGAAGAGGACGTCGGCGATGGCGTTGCCGGCCTGCACACCGAGGAACCAGGTCTCCAGGACGGCGTTCACTTCGCCCAGCGGCCGCGTGATGGCAAGGGGCCGGCCGTTCATCAGCACAAGGACAACGGGTTTTCCCGCGGCGCAGATCGCATCGACGAGCGACTCCTGAACGCCCGGGAGGTCCAGCGACGACCGGCTTGATGCTTCGCCGCTCATCTCGCGCGATTCCCCGACGGCAAGCACGACCGCGTCTGCACTCTTCGCGGCCTCGACCGCCCGGGCAATCCCGCTCCTGTCGCTCCCTTCGATGCCGCACCCCTCGGCGTACAGGAGGCGCGTGGAGGGAGACACCGCGCGAGCGATCCCGTCCAGGAGCGTAACGACGTCCGAGGGCCTGCCGAGCGCGTCCCATGGACCGAGCGGGTCGACGCTGTCTGCGGCCAGCGGGCCAATGACTGCGATGGAGCGGAGCGACGGCGAGAGGGGAAGCGCCCCTCCATCGTTCTTCAGGAGGACGATCGATGCGCTCCCGGCCTCGCGCGCACGCGCGACGTGTTCCGGGGTGAGGATCGATGTGCGCTCCCGCTCCTCGCTGGATCTCCCGTACGGGTGGTCGAAGAGCCCCAGCGCGCACTTGACGCGGAGGACGCGCCGGACGGCCTCGTCCAGCGCGGCGACGGGCACCACGCCGCTCCGCACGAGGCCCGGAAGAGACATAAGGTATGCGCCCGATTCCATGTCGGCGTCGACTCCCGCGCGCAGGGCGAGCGCGGCGGCCCGGGGCGTGTCGGCGGCAACTCCATGATTGATGAGCTCGGTGATCGCCGTCCAATCAGAAACGACGAACCCGCGGAAGCGCCACTCCCCCCTGAGGAGGTCCGTGAGGAGCCACCGGTTCGCCGTGCTGGGCACGCCGCTGATCTCGTTGAATGAGCTCATGAGCGTGAGCGCACCGGCATCGACCGCCGCGTGGAACGGGGGGAGATAGACTTCACGCAGCGTCCGCTCCGACACGTCGACGGTGTTGTAGTCCCGCCCCCCCTCCGCGCCGCCGTAGGCGGCAAAGTGCTTCGCGCAGGCGGCAATGGAGCTGTCGGACGACGGGTCGGCCCCCTGGAATCCCCTCACGCGCGCCGCGGCCATGAGCGACCCGAGCAACGGGTCCTCGCCGGAGCCCTCGGCGATGCGCCCCCAGCGGGGATCGCGTGCGATGTCGACCATCGGCGCAAACGTCCAGTTCACACCCGAGGCCGACGCCTCGACCGCAGCCACGCGCGCATCCCGCTCCACCATCGCCGTGTCCCAGCTGCTCGCCTCGGCAAGGGGGATCGGGAACGTGGTCCTGAAACCGTGAATCACGTCGAGCCCGAAGATCAGGGGAATCCTGAGCCGGGAATGTTCCAGGGCCCAGCGCTGCGCTTCACGCGTCGCGCGCGCCCCCCAGATGTTGAATATCCCCCCCAGCTCTCCCCGGCTGATCAGCGCCCGCTGCTCCGGCGATATCATGGGACCGGAGTGCGCGTCGGGGTGCCAGCCTGTAAACTGTACGAGCTGGCCGACTTTCTCTTCGATCGTCATGACGCGCAGGAGCGAATCGATCATCGTCTCGGAGCGCCGGTCCAGCGCCGGCCGCCGGGGCAAGCGCTCGCCTGCGCGGGTTGACGGGGGATGAATGAGAACGAAACAGGAAAGCAGGGCAGCGACGGGAACAGGGGGAAATCTCATAGCGCCTTTCGCATCACGGGGGGAACGCGTGGAGGTATGCTCCATGGTACGGCGTTATTCGGCGAG
>DATJAS010000121.1:0-12899 GCA_035516035.1 Bacteroidota bacterium
CCTGACCTACCCGGTGCTCCGGCGGAAGCCTGACGCGGGGCGGTACAGGGGCTTCGACCCTTCAGACGCCGTCTACCTGATCATGCCGGACCGGTTCGCCAATGGTGACACTACGAACGACAACGTCCCGGGGATGACGGAGGAGAAAAACCGCGCGAACCCCGGCGGCCGGCACGGGGGGGACATCAGGGGGATCGTCGAACACCTGGACTACCTCTCGGACCTGGGCGTGACGGCGCTCTGGATCAACCCGGTGCTCGAAAACAACTCACCCGCGTACAGCTACCACGGTTACGCGGCCACCGATCTCTACCGGGTCGACCCCCGGCTCGGGTCGAACGACAAATACGAAGAGTTGGTCCGCCAGGCCCACGACCGGGGCCTGAAGGTCATCATGGACCACGTCAGCAACCACATCGGCGTGAAACATCCGTGGCTGAAGAACCTCCCGTCGGCCGACTGGCTGAACGGCTCGCCGGCGAACCATCAGCGGGAGATGCACTGGAAGATGGAACTCCAGGACATCCACGGGGATTCGGCCGTGCGTGCCAACGTGACACAGGGGTGGTTCGCCGACAACATGCCCGATCTCAACCAGCGGAACTCGTTCGTCGCCCGGTACCTGATCGAGAACACGCTCTGGTGGATCGAGAGCACGGGAGTGGACGGGATCCGCGAGGACACTTATTCGTACGTCGACCCAAAGTTCCTTGCAGATTGGGCGGAAGCGATCGTCGCGGAGTATCCCTCCTTCACCATCGTCGGCGAGGTCTGGATCGGCGACCCGGTATTTCTCGCCGCCTACCAGAAGGAGAGCCGCCTGCCGCAGTCGATGGAGACCGGGCTCTATTCGGTGACGGACTATGCGCTCCACGACGCGCTGGCCCAGATGTTCTCTCCGCGCGGGAGCGTCCGCTCCGTCTTCGACTGCCTCTCGAAGGACTTCCTCTACCCGGACCCGGCAGGTCTCCTCACGTTCCTGGACAACCACGACACGCGCAGGATCGCGTACACCACACACGGCGACGTCCGCAGGACGCTCATGGCACTCAAGATGCTCCTGACGCTCAGGGGGATCCCGCAGATCCTGTACGGCACGGAGCTGGGAATGGTCGGCGGCACGGACGACGGGACGATCCGGTCGGACTTTCCCGGCGGCTTCCCGGGCGATCCCCGGAACGCGTTCACACAGAAGGGACGCACGCCGAAGGAACGGGAGATCTTCACGACGCTCCGGCAGCTTCTTCACATCCGGAAGGAACGCCGGTCACTCTGCTACGGCAGCATGATCCATTTCCCGCCGGCAAATGAGCTCTACACCTACCTGAGAATCCTGCCGAACGAGAAGACGCTCGTGATCGTCAACAACCGGGGGAGCGCACAGAAGGCGGGGCTTGCACAGGTGAGGGGATATTTCGGCGACGCGAAGGTGCTGAAGAACCTCCTGACCGGAACAAGCACGGATGCGGGCGCCGCGGAGATCGAGGTGCCGGGTAACGACGTGCTGATACTGGGGGTCGAGTAGATTGCTTCGCGGCGCCTTCGGCGCCGCTCGCAATGACAGCGTTCTCGCTCGCGATGACGGCGCGCTATTTCCTCAGCGATTCGATCCGGCTGTGGACGAGCAGCTCCTGCTCGGGCGTGATCCCGTCCAGCCGCGCGATGGTGCCGTACTCGTTCAGCGCCTCCCCGCGCAGATGCGCCTTCTCCAGGGCTTCAGCAACGAGCAGCCTGTTCCCAAATTCCTTCCCCAGCGGCGGGTAGAGGCGGAAGACCTCCATCCCTTTCAGTGCGCACGTGGCGAAAAACCCGTTGTTGTACAGGACGTGGGCGCCGTTCAGTTCCAGGACGCCGGTCGAGGGGTCGCTTGCGCTCAGAACCTGCGTCGAAGAACGGTCCGCCCCGTGGACCACGTCCGCGCTCGGCATCTGCAGCTCATCGCTCTTCCACTGGTAGGATGACGCGCGCACCTTCTCCATCGTGAGCTTCAGCATCAGCTCTTCCTGCGTCAGGTCGCGCACGTCTGACATATCCACGATCACCTCGGCGGGAAGGGTGACCTTCCGCGCGCCGGCACTCCCCGCCTGCGGGGAGGGAACGAGGATCACGGCGGAGCCTTTCTTCCCGGTCTTCATGGTGTCGTCGGGCCGGAGGACGTCGCCGACGGCCACCTTTGCCCAGACTTCGGTCACGCCGTGCCGAACGCTGACGTCTCCCCGGAGCGCCTGCACGACGATCTCCCCCGCCCACGCCTGCGCCGCAACCAGGACCGCCGCAACCATCAGTGCCGTTTTCATCGCCGCCTCCTCTCAATACACGTCAACAATGCGGACCCAGCCGGATGCCAGGCCAAGCCCGAGCTCCACATCGTCAAAATATTGCTGCGCCCCCTCCGTCCACGCTTCCTCGAAACCCCGCGTGATCGCTGTGGTCTCCAGGGGGAGCCATATGGTCTCACGGCCCGATTTGGATTTCCTCAGGATGTACCGCTTCGGGTTCGATGAGACGTGGTCGCCGTACTGGGGACTCACCCCCGTATCAAACAACAGGAACATGTGCGCCTTCTCGGGCGCTTTCGGCGGGACGACGTCCACGAAGGCCGTGGATATGCCTATGCTGCTCAGGAGAGATGAAAAACAGACAGTCATGTCTGTGCAGTCGCCCGCTCGGCTCCTGAGCGTCTCCGGGCTGTACTGGACAAACTCCGTCAGGTGCTTCGGGTCGCTCACGTACACGAGCCGCCCGGCGAATGCATCGCACAGGAGCTTCGCCCTGCGGAGCTGTCCCAGCTCGGAAGGGACGCCGGAGAGCGAGTCTTTGGCGGCCAGCATGATCTCCCGCGACGTCCTGATCACCTCCGGATCGTCCGGCGTCACGAAGTATCTCAGCGACTCCGGCGTCCCGTCCCAGTCGTTCCGCCCGTGAATCACCAGGCGCGCCTGGGCCTCGTCGTCGTAGTCTCCCTCGATCGCCGCCGAGACGGTGACTGTCGCATCCCGTATCGTGACGGCCGGGATGTCTTTCACGCGGTCGTTGAAGACCGCAGTGAGCGGTACGTCCGCAGTCTCCCCGGGCTGGATGCTCACGGGCTGCGAGAGCGTGGGACGGTCCATCAGGCGATCGACGAATATCGCCGCACGCGCAGCCACGGGCCGGTTGCTGGTATTGCGCACCCTGACGCGTCCCACGGGCCTGTAGGCCATCGCCTGGAACGCCGAAGGGTAGACGCCGCCCGCGAGCTGCACCCCCTCGATGCGCACGGGCGTCTCGCGGACGTTTCCCAGGATCGCGCGGATCGAAAATGAAGCCCGGTCCCCCGCGTAGGGGCTCATCCCGAGGTCATCTATGCGGGAGGGGTCAAACGACGCGGATGCCACGGTCCCCCCGCGGTTTGCCTCGCTGGTGAACCGGACGTACGAAGCGTCCGCCTCGAAGAAGAGATACCGGTACCCGATGCCGACGCCCACGGCGTCGAGGAAGGGGGAAAGTGTGCCGTCGCCGTAGAGGCCGCAGCGGACCGAGAGATCCGCCAGGGGATTCCACTCCGCGCCCAGCGCCCCCCGTTTCGCGGTGCTTCCCGCTGCGGATACCCGGATGGACTGCACGGGGCTCCAGGCAGCGCCAAGTTCAAGCGACCGAGTCCATGGAAGCGCGTACTGATCGTAGCCCGAAGGGATCCCCCTGCTGGTGATGCGCGCGAGAGACCGCCCCAGTGCGCTCAGCGAGACATCGTCCGCCGGCTTCCATGACACCGCGAGGTCAGCAAACCAGACATCGCGCTGATAGGTCTGCTGGACCGGGAGAATGGTGCTCAGCGAATCGTTGATGGCTTCAAGCGTGTACTGGGGGTTCGAGACTTTTTCGGTCTGCATCCGCGCCTGGATCCCCAGGGAGAGCCGGTCGCTCACGCGGGCGGCATAGCCGACCGCCAGGGGTTCGTCGTAATTGATCAGCGTGTCCGTCGCAAGGGAGAGCCCGGCGATCCTGAACGTGGCGCGCTTCACGACGTCCAGCGTGGTGCCCGGCGTGTACTGGACGGCCAGCGAGTTAAAGCCGAGGAAACGCTTTCCGAGGCCGAACCCGCTAAACACGAATCCGCCCCCGCCGGTCCCGGTGGTGGTATATGTCGTCGTGTAAATGTCCCAGTCCTTCATCCCGGTAAGCCCCGCGGGATTTGCCGTAAATCCGCGAACATCCTGCACCAGGGCGGCGTACGCACCCAGCGCCGATGCGCGCGGAGCGAAGATCGCCTGCGCACAGGCTGTCGACCCCGCCGCGCCCATGAGGAGCAGGAGCGCCGCGGACCGGGACAAGGGCATTATTGGATCTGGACGTAGCTGTTATAGACAGATGCAGCCTGAACCAGCGTCCTGTCCTGTTGCTGTTGTCCCAGCAGTCGATCAGACCTGTTGGCGATGATAAATGTGAACACGTAATACCGCACGCGCGGCAGCAGTGCCAGCACGCTCGGCTCAATGACCGCGCTCCCCGTGTTGACGTCCGGCATGAGCTGAAGCACCGGCCTGGTCTTCCCCGTCAGCGTGTTGTACGTGCTGATGACAATCCGAATCGGGCCGCCTCCAGTCCAGCGGAGGTCAACCTGTTTCGTCCGGGAAAGGACGCTCCCCCCGGCAGGAGCCAGCACGCGCAGATCCGCGGGGGGCTGAGTTGTATCGCGGAATTGCGACGAGGAGAACGTGGGATCAGGATCCTCGTCATCCCACGCCAGGGGAAGGTTGGGCTGCAACCCGGCGAAGACTGCCAGGTACATCGAGCCGAACGTCGTGTCGCGGGTCCCGATGTGGATTTTGTACGGGACGCGCGTCATCGCTATGCCGCCTATCTTCATCGGGTAGGCGGAGATCGGCATCAGGTCGACGCCCCAGTAGCCGAGCGTCTTGCCGTTCACGATGAGGGGCCGACTGCGGTCACCGAAGTACGCGCTTGCATAGGCCACGTTGAGCACGCCGTGGCCGTTGTCGTACTTCACGGTGTTCACGAGGAAGAGCCCGCTGTACTGCGTCTGATCCGCCGGGAGAACACCGCTGGAATCGACGCTGTTCACCGCAATGTTCGTGTCAGGATTGCTCAGCACCGTGACCTCGAGCGACCCGGGGGTAGTCCCACCCGGCGGCTCGACGGTGAGGGGCGACGGCTTCTGGCAGCCGAACATGCAGGCGAAGACGAGAGCGGCAGATATGACGGGCAGCTTCTTCATGCGATCCTTCGGACAGGAATCCGGAGTGTTCATGAATTAGCCGAATTCCGTCCAGAATTTCAACCGGGGGGATATACAACCGGGCCCCCGCCCCGAAAGGGTGCGGGGGCCCGTCCGCGACTCCGTACCGCGGGTCAGTAGACCCGGTACGGAACCCCCCACCAGCTTGCAGAATACGGCAGTGAATCGTCGTAGAGCGTACCGCGCGTGACCGCATCCACACCGGCGTTGAAGAACCCGGTGAAGAAGTGAGCGTACCAGGTCGCCTGGTACACGCGCGTGAACGTGCCGTCTGTGTTCTGGGTCTGCGAGATCAGGTTCATGTGCTGCCGCCGCCCGAACGAGAGGCTGAATCCGAACCCGTAGCGCAGCGCAACGATGTCGGTGTCCGAAGAGGCGCTCACAACCGTCGCCTGGATGATGACCTTGTCGCCGCCGTGGAACTGCGGGCAATCGAAGCGCTCGCCGTCATGGAACGGACGCCAGCCGTAGCGGAGGTAGAACGTCGACGGATCCGTGATCGTAATCGTGTCTGTCGGCGCAAAGATCTGCACTTCGGTGATCGCGATCTGATCGTTCGCCGGGGGCGGATTCGTGGCGCCATCGACAAGCGACGTCGCCGCCGGCCACCAGACCGCCGTATCGGCGAGGTTGACCTTCCGGAAGAGCAGGTTCCGCGTCGCTACGTCCGTGAACGGCTTCGAGAGGACTGTATCAACACTGTCAATCGTCGTCTTGATCTTGAACGTCCCGGTGATCGTCTTTACGACGTGCGCCACGGCCGTCGTGTCCCCCGTCATGATGGTCGTAGTGACCGTGCGGCTGACGCCCGTGATGATCCTGGCCCAGCGAAGAGGCGTGATCGGTGCGTCGACCTTCCCCAGCGTGCCGTAGTCGGTCGGCTGCGGCGACTGGTCGGAAAACGTCGCCTGGTCGTTCTGGACGAACGGATCGGCCAGCGCCTGCGTCTGGATCTGCGTCAGCTGATTGACGTTCGCCGACGAGGCGTCCACGGGCCCACCATCATGCTTGGTGCATCCCGCGATGAAGAGCCCGCCCAGAGCGAGCATCCCCCCTATCACCGCATTGTGCATCTTCATGTGTATCTCCCCTGTTTGTGACTTTCCGTGAACGCGTCGGATGGTGTCGCCGTCCACATTCGCTGAAGATAGGGGCAACATACATGCCAGAAGGCCCCGAGGGCCGGGCAACGTGGAATCCTTCAAAACAGCCCGGATAACGCGAGAACTCCGGTGGTCTCCTGCGGGGAAGTGCGGGAACCGCGTGAGGAAGTGCGGGGAGGGGAAAATTCAGGCGGAGGGAACTATGTCAGGGCTCAAGCTTCCAGACGCCCCGGTAGAAGGCCTCGCCCACCTGTTCGAGGTACCTGTGGTATTTCAGGGGGAGGTTCTTGCTCTTGGGCTTCAGGGCAATCCTGTTTGCCTCCCAGGTCTGGGCGGGGGAGAGCCCATCGGCAATGTTCGCCAGGTAATCCTGGAATTTCTTCCTGACCCGATCGTTCACGGCCGCGTCGGACGAGAGAGAGATCCGCCGGACCGCCCTGTCGATGTCGAATGTGCTGTCGGCAAACGCCTTGAGGCACTCTCCCCTCAGGTATTCCGCGACAGTCCCCCGGTTGAGCCCCCCCATCTCATCGGCGGTATCGGTGACCGAGCTCCTGCTGAACGCCTTTTCGCGGAGCGATTCCAGGACCTGCTCCTCCACGGGCGCAGTCCCCCGTGCGGCGGAGGCAATTTCCTCGTTCAGGTCCTTGATCGTCACCATTGCCCGCCGTTCCGCGCCGGCGAGCAGGGCGCCGCGCTTGATGACGCTTTCAAGCTCCCGGATGTTTCCGGGCCACCGGTAGTTGCGGAGCGCATCCATGACGTTTTTCGAAATCCTCACTCCCCCTCCCTCCCGCTTCAGGAAGTGCTCGACCAGGAAGGGGATGTCTGACTGCCGCTCCCTGAGCGGCGGGAGCGCGACGCTCAGGACGTCCATCCTGTAGTAGAGGTCTTCGCGGAACCTCTTCTGCCGCACAAGCTCCTTCAGATCGGTGTTCGTTGCGGCAACGACGCGCACGTTCACGCGGAGCGTTTTCGTCCCTCCCACCCTCTCAAATTCCCCTTCCTGCAGGACGCGCAGCAGCTTGAGCTGGAAGCCCTCGGAGACCTCGCCGATCTCGTCGAGGAAGATCGTCCCCCCGTTGGCAAGCTCGAACCGGCCCGGCTTGTCTTTCACAGCGCCCGTGAACGCTCCCTTCTCGTGACCGAAGAGCTCCGACTCCAGGAGTGATTCGGCAAGCGCGCCGCAGTTGACGGCGATAAACATCCCGGATGCGCGCGGGCTCAGGCGGTGGATCGCGCGCGCCACGAGCTCCTTCCCCGTGCCGCTCTCCCCCAGGATGAGCACGGGGGCGTCGCTCGGGGCGATCTTTCCCACGAACTCGACAACGGCGGCCAGGGGCCCGGTCTTCGCGTACACCATCGACTCGAAGTTCTCGGGCTCGCCCGCAGTGCCGGCGTCATCGGCCTGGTATGCGTCCATGTCGTCCGCCTGCGAGGAGAGCGCGCGGATTTCCGCCCGGTAGCGGCGGATCTCTTCGACAAGCTCCTCGGTCCTCCCCCCGGAGCGGGCGTCGGCCCGCCCGGCCAGCTCCTGCTCGAGCGAGGCCACCTTCGCTTCGCGGTCATGCAGCCTCTCCAGGATGCCCCGCTTCTCCTCCTCAAGGTGCTCGACGCGGTCTTTCGCCCGCCTCTGGCGCATGACGACGCCCGCCGAACCCGCGATCAGGCAGAGCGGGATAATCGTCATCAGGGGGAGGAGTATCCCCCACGCGGCAAAGAGGAGGAACGACGCCGCCACGAGCGCAAGGGGCACCGCAACGACCGTCCACCGGTTGTGGGGCGTCCGGAGCGCTATCGCGGCAGTTCCGGTGACGAGGGCGGAGCAGAGGGCCACCAGGAGCGTGAGCAGCCACGGCGTCTCGTAGAGGAACCTGTCGTGGAGGATGTTATCGATGACGGCGGCGTGGAAGAGAACCGCCGGGAGACGGGGATCGACGGGGGTCGGGAGGAATACGCTTCGCCCCTCCGCGATCATCCCGATGAGGACGACTTTCCCCCTGAGCGAGGCAACGGGAAAGGCGGGCACGCGGTCGGCCCTGAGGGCGTCGTAGGCGCGAAGCACCTCGAGGAACGGGTACGCCCTGAACGTCCGCGCCGGTCCCGGGAAGTCGACGATCGCGCTCCCATCCGGCCCCGTCTGGCAGGCGAACGTGCCTGAGTCCCGGCGGAACTCGAGGCGCGAGCCCTGGAAAACGACGCCGCTGCGGGGGGCGCCGAGAAACACGCGCGCGATCTCGGCCCCGAACGCGGGCACCCGGGCGGCGCCTTCCCCGATGAAGAGGTCGACACCCGACCCGCTGCCAATGTTCACGTGCCCGATCCCCGCCGCGGCGCTCCTGAGCGAGGAGAAGGGAAGCCTGAATCCGGCACCGGCGGGGACGTCGGCAAGGACGGCGGGATAATCAAAGATCCCGGGGGGAAGCGAATCGCGGGGGGGGAGAGTCCCGTGCGGGGCCACCGAGTCAAAATACGCCGTGAGAACGACGTTGCCCGCCGAGGATGCCATGCGCGCAAGGAGGTCGTCGTACTCCGGGTACTCCGGGCTCGGGTCTTCGAAGAAGGCCTCGATGCCGACGGCACGGACGCGGAGATCGGCGAGGGCCTTGATCATCAACCCGTAGAAGTTGCGGCGCACGGGCCAGTGGAGCGAACGGATCGCCTCCTGGTCGATGTAGACGATCACGATGTTCGTGTCCGCTTCGCGAGGGCCGCGGACGCCGTAGCGGACCTGCGTCACCTGCTCTTCCACCTGCGCCAGGGGAGCACGGAGCAGCACGAGGAGAAGGAGACCCGCGAGCGTCACCACGCAGAGAAAGATCCATTCACGCGGAGTCACTGCCGGCCGAGCCATTGTTCGGGGTTCTGCTTTTCTTTTCCCTTCCAGAGCTCAAAATGGAGCCGCGGGCCGTTGAGCGCTTCACCGGTGTGCCCGATCACTTCCCCTTCCTTCACCTTCTCCCCTTCGGCGCCGGTGATATCGCCGAGGTGCGTATAGACGGTGTAAAACCCGCCGTTGTGCGAGAGGATCACCAGGTTCCCGTAGGAGGGAAGCCAGAGGATCTTCGAAATCTGCCCGTCCGCGACGGCCACGACCGGGGAGCCCACGCTGACCGCTATGTCGATGCCGGTGTTCTGCGTGATCGTCCTGAGCGTCGGGTGCGTCTGGTTGCCGAAGCGCGCCACGATCGTCCCCTCGCTCACGGGCCAGCGGATTTTCCCCTTCCGGGCGTCGAGCGACGTGCCCGCGGGAACAGGCACGGGCACGCGGGCCTTCCGGGCGGCCTCCGCCTCGTGCTCCTTTCTGACCCTGTCCGCCTCGATCAGCTCGGCGATCAGTCCCTCGAGTTCCTTGGCCGCCCGCATCTGGCGCTCGATCTCCCGCTGCGCGAAGCGCTTGTCCTTCCGGATCTTCTCCAGCGCGTCGCGGCGGTCCGCGGCCAGGGAGGCCAGCCGGTCGTCCTCGGCGTTCTTCTCGGCAAGCAGCCGCTGTTCCTCGCTGAGCTGGAGGTGGAGCTGGGCCTGCGTGTCCTCCACCTGCTTCCGCTTTGCGGCGATGGTCTGCGCGTCGCGGCGCCGCTGGTCCGTGAAGCGCCGGAGATACTGGTTGCGGACGTACATCTGGGTGATCGAGCTGGAAGAGAGGAGCAGCTCCAGGTCGCGCGTGCGCCCCCGCTTGTAGATCGAGACGACGTAGGCGGCGTAGTGGTTCTTCAGGAACGAGAGCTGGTCCTCCAGCTTCTCCATGCCCTTCCGCGTGTTCTCGATGCGGCGCGTGAGCGTCTGCTCGTCGTTCTGCAGGCGCGTGATCAGCCGCCTGAGGAGCGTTCCTTTTTTCTCGTAGCTGTCGAGCAGGTCGAGCGCTTCCCGCTCGTTTTTCACCTGCTCGCCGATTTTCGCCTCGAGGTCCTTGATCTGGTCGCGGATGGCCTGGAGCTCGTCCTGCCGCTTCTTGATCTCATCCTGCGGCTGCGCCGCGGGCGCGGCCAGGAGGAGGATCGCGATCGCCGCGTATCGGCCCAGGCGTGACACGGCGCTCACCGCGCGGAGGTGCGGGCCCCCGCGGGGACCGAGTAGGAAAACGAGAGATCCTCCGCGTTGAGATCGAGCGTGGAGTAGTGAATGGACAGGTGGCGCCCTTCGTCGGGGAAATCCACCGTGACGTGGCGCGGGGCGCAGGAGCGGTCCTGCGTGACGATCTGGGAGGATTCTTCGCGCATGAGCACGCTCCCGGCAGCGTCGTGCAGCTCGTACCTGACCACGAGGTCGTACTCGGGGTCGATCCAGAAGGACTCGGTGCCTTCGCCTTTCGGGTACACGAGAAGGTATTTCCCGTCGTCGACGGCATAGCGGAGCGGGTCGCCGGCGGGCACCGGGAACCCGCCCGTGAACGCGTCCATGATCTGGTCAAACGTGAGGTCGAGCGGGATGACGGACCGGATGGCAGAGGCGCTGGGGACGCCGGAGACCACCCGGTTGTCCATGCTGTTGTACATCACGTACCGCTCCCGGGAGAGAAACAGGAACCCGGCGCCGATGCCGAAGGGTCCGCGCAGCGTCACCAGGAGCGAATCGGGTTTCCGGAGGGCAAGTTCGAAGAAGGCGGAGCCGGCGCGGTCGGGACTCTCGAACGACACGCTCCCCTGCCCGGCCATGGTGATGAGGCCCGCACCCCGCTCCCGCACGCGGGTCGCGAGAACGCCGCTGGGCATCCCGCTCACATCGGTGATCGCGGTGTGCGTGGTGCAGGACAATCCGGCCGCCCCGGCCGCAAGGAGAAGCGCGGGGCGCAGCATTTTCCAGGTCATAGCGACCGGCGGGAGATCTTCTCGCGAAGTATCGTGTTGTGTTCGTCCAGTTTCAGCGCCGCGTTCCAGTGCTCGAGCGCCCGCTCGGTGTCGTTGAGCCGGAAGTAGATGTCTCCCATGTGCTCGTGGACCACCGCGCTCACTTCTCCCTTCGCGATCGCCTTCTTCACGTACGTCTCGGCCTCGTGGTACTTCCCGAGCTGAAAATAGATCCAGCCCATCGTGTCCAGGTACGACGCGTTGTCCGGCGCGGCATCAAGGGCCCGGTGGGCCATCCTGAGGGCGCGCTCGAGCTGGAGTCCCCGTTCGGAAAGGCTGTAGGCGTAATTGTTGAGCACCAGGGCGAAATTCGGGTTGATGCGGAGAGCTTCCTCGTACAGGCTGTCGCTCTCGTCGGTCTTCTTCATCGAGTCGTAGACGAGCGCAAGCTGCGCGATCGCCTCCGTGTCGCGCGGGCTGATCTGCCGGGCCTTCTCCAGGACCCGCGCGGCGTCGGGGTTTCTCCCCACACGGCTGTAGGCAATCCCGAGGAAGAAATTGACCCGGAAGTCCTCGGGAACTGCTTTCACCGCCGCTTCGAGGATGTTCACCGTGTGCGCGAAGTCGTTCTTCGTCAGGTAGACGGAGGAGAGGAACACCCACCCGTCCGCGTTCCAGCTCGCCAGCTCCGTGACTTTCCGGAAATTCTTCACCGCCAGCGAGTCGTCTTTCCTGGCCGATGCGATTCCTCCCAGGAACCAGTACGGGCGCCAGTCCGCGGGGCTCGCGTCGCGGATCTTCTCGAAGATCCCCTGCGTCACGGGGATGAGCGTCGAGTCCTTCTCCATCTCCCCGTAGTACAGCTCCCCGATGTGGACCTTGACGTCCGCGGAGACGGTATCGCGGGTGAGGATGGGATCGAAGAGCGCCGCGGCCTTCCGGTAGTCCTTCTTGAGGAGCCACACGCCCGCGACCTCGGCCTGGTAGGAGAGGTTCGCGGGATCCATGTCGCGCAAATCGCCGTACGTCGCCAGCGCCCCCTCCAGGTCGCCGGCCCGCACCTGCGTCTGGGCCAGCGTGCGTCGCAGCTCCTTGTTGGCGGGATCCAGGTCGACCATCTGCCGGAGGGCGTCGGCCGCGCGGGCGGGCTCCCCGAGCTTGTTGCACAGGTCCGCGGTCTGCAGCAGGACGTCCCACTCGGGCCCGAACCGCGCCGTAAACCGTTCGTACGTCTCGAGCGCCTTGAGCGGCTTCTGGGCCGCCTGGTAGACGCGCGCCAGATCGTACCACGCCTCGACGTTCGACGAATCGTGCCCGACGATGTACGCATACTGCGCCGCGGCGGAGTCGAGCGCGTAGGAGGAAGCCTCGATGTCGGCGAGGAGCTTCCGGTACTCCGTCCTTCCGGGGGCCATCCGCACCGCCTCGCGGGCGGCGTCGATGGCCAGGGAGGGCTTGTTCAGCGCGGAATAGCATTTCGCGAGGCCGTAGTACATGGCGTGGTTCGTATCGGCGCGGAGGGCCTCCATGTATTCCAGCGCCGCCTGGGCGTATTCCCCCTTCACTTCGTAGACCGACCCGGCGATGAAGTGGGAAAGCGCCGCTTCGTGCCTGTAGTCCATGCGCGGAGTCGCGGGCGGGTACGGCGCCTGCGCCACAGCGGCCTTCTCCCCCGTCCCGCATCCCGCCATCCACACCGTAGCCGCCGCGGCCAGGCAGAGCCTCGCCGCCGCCAGGATCCCCCGTGTATTCTGCACGTGCCACCTCACC
>DATJAS010000122.1:0-18174 GCA_035516035.1 Bacteroidota bacterium
TGGGCGCGATCGAAGGGGCGGCCCTGTCGGACCTCCTGGTGGTGGTGACCAGGTACTTCGGGGGGACGAAGCTCGGCGTGGGGGGGCTGGGCCGGGCATACCGCGATGCGGCCGCCGGCGCGCTCGCGCGCGGCACGCGCGCGGTGAACGTCCTCTGCACCGTGATCGACGTCGCCACGGCGCACGACTCCGTCGGTCCCGTGATGAAAGCGGCGACGCTCGCCGGCGGGAAAATCCTCTCCTCCCGCTACGACGCGGACGTGCAGCTCGCGATCGAGATCCGCCGCTCGCGCGTGGAGGGTCTCCGGGCGATGCTCCTGGAAGCGGCGCGGGGGAACGTCCGGATCAGCGTGCGGTGACCGCCGCCTTTTCCCCCACGATGTGCATCGTGTCGATGGCGATCACCAGCTCCTCGTTCGTCGGAATGACCATGACCGGCGTCCGCGAGCCCGGTGCCGAGATGAACTTCTCGCGGTCGGCCGACGCGTTGAGCGCCTCGTCGATGGCGATGCCGAGAAACTCCATTCCCGCGCAGCAGGCGGTGCGGACTTCCAGGCTGTTCTCCCCGATTCCCCCCGTGAAGACGACGCCGTCCAGTCCCCCCATCGCCGCCGCGTAGGCGCCGATATATTTCCGGATCCGGTAGGCGAAGACGTCGAACGCGTACGTCGCCTTCTTGTCCCCGTTCTTCATCTCGGAGACGATCTCCCGCATGTCGCTGGAGACTCCCGAGATCCCCTGCAGCCCGCTGTGCTTGTTGAGGAGCGTGTTGGCCTCGCCGAGCGAGAGCCCTTCTTTCCCCATGACGAACAGGATCACCGAGGCGTCGATGTCCCCGCTGCGCGTCCCCATGAGGAGTCCCTCCAGGGGAGTGAACCCCATCGTGGTGTCGACGGAGACCCCCCGCTCGACCGCCGCCATGCTGCATCCGTTCCCCAGGTGGCAGGTCACGAGCCGCAGCTCCGCCGCGTCGCGGCCGAGCATCTGCGCGGCGCGCGCCGAGACGTACCGATGGGATGATCCGTGGAAGCCGTACCGCCGGATCTTGTACTGCGAGTAGAGAGAGTAGGGGATCCCGTACAGGAACGCCTTCCTCGGCATCCGTGCGTGGAACGAGGTGTCGAACACGGCGACCTGGGGCACGCCCGGGAGGCTGACCTCGCAGGCCGCGATGCCGCGCAGGTTGTGGGGGTTATGCAGGGGGGCAAGCTCGATATTGTCGCGGAGCGTCTTGATGACCTCGTCGGTGATCAGGACGCTGGCCGAAAACGTCTCACCCCCGTGGACGACGCGGTGGCCGACCGCGTGGATCTGGGAGCGGTCGGTGATGACGCCGTGGTTCTTGCTGAGGAGGACCGCCAGGATGTACTCGATGGCCTGCGTGTGGTCGACGATCTCGCCGGCGATGCGGATCTCGTCCCCGTCGTGCCGGACGTTGCTCAGCGTCGCGCCGGTCATGCCGATGCGCTCGACGCTTCCCCGCGCGAGCGTCTTCCGCCCCTCGGCCTCGATGAGCTGGTACTTGACGGATGAGCTGCCGCAGTTCAACACCAGAATATTCATAGCCGTTTGCCGTCTTCGTTGTATTTGAAAAACCCTTCTCCCACCTT
Organism: Bacteroidota bacterium; assembly: GCA_035516035.1. Taxonomy (GTDB): domain Bacteria; phylum Bacteroidota; class Ignavibacteria; order UBA10030; family UBA6906; genus Fen-1273. The sequence goes on from DATJAS010000122.1 coordinate 1,611, forward strand.
CTTGCCCAGTTTCCGCTCGCGCACCATCCGCCGCAGGAGCGGGCAGGCCCGGTAGCGGGACTCGCCGAGCTCGTGGTACATGACCTCCATCCACATCAGCACCTCGTCGAGCCCCATCGCGTCCGCCATCTCCAGGGGCCCCGTCTGCATGCCGTAGCCGAGCTTCATGGCGACGTCGATATCCTCCGCCCGCGCGATCCCCTCCATCAGGACGTGCATGGCTTCATTGAGCATGGGGAGGATCGTCCGCGTCGTGATGAACCCGGGGTATTCGAACACCTCGACCGGCGTCTTGCCGATCCGCCGGGCGAACGACTTGACGAGGTCGAACGTCTCATCGGACGTCTTCATCCCGCGGACAATCTCGACCAGGGGCGTCTGGGGGACGGGATTGAGGAAGTGCATCCCGATGATCCGGTCCGCCCGTCGGCTCGTCTCCGCCAGCTTACTCAGCGAGAGCGTGGCGGTGTTGGAGATGAAGACCGCGTCCTCCTTGCCGACCCCGTAAAACGCCTCGATCAGCTTCCGTTTCAGCTCCATCGTCTCGTCGACGGCCTCGATGATGATGTCGCAGCCCCGCAGCTCGGCGAGGTCGGTCGTTCCCCGCACCCTGCTGAGGATCGCCCGCTTTTCCGATTGCGTCATCCCCCAGCGCTTGATCTCCATGTCCATCGCCCTTGAGAGGCCGTCGATCCCCGCCTTGAGGCTCTCGGCGTTCTTCTCGACGCCGATCACCTCGATCCCCGCCCCGGCCACCGTCTGCGCGATGCCGTGACCCATGACGCCGAGGCCGATCACGCCGACCGCCTTGAACTTGTCGTCCACCTTGTGCTTTGAGAGGACGCTCGCCTCGAGGTCCTCGAATTTGAGTTTCTCTGCCATTGAATTGTCCTTTGTAGATAATTAAGAATTAAGAATTCAGAATTCTGAATTCTTAATTCGCCCGTCAGAAGTCTCGTTTGTAAAGAATCCAGGCCGCTCCCCCGAGTAATGTACCCGCCGACAGGAACGATTGCAGGAAGGGGACGTACGTCGTGCCTTCACCGGCCACGATGCGCATGGCGCCCGCTTCCATGGCGGGTATCTGCGGAAGGAGGTAGTAGAGACCGTCCAGGATGCCGCGGTAGACCCCGCTGCCCGACAGGAGGTAGAGTCCCGCCTCTCGTCCTTCCAGCGGATTGGCGATAAAGAAGAGGTAGAGAAATCCGCCGATGATCGCGATTGCCATGTTGCGCGAAACGACCCCCAGGAACGTGACGATCGCGTAGAGGCAGGCGAACACGTACGTCATCAGGAGCGCCGAGAGGAGGAAATGCGTGTTCCAGACACCGGCCTTGATGCCCAGCACGAGCCAGATGGCGCCGATAAAGTAGACGATGTTCAGGAATATGACCGCGACGCTCCCCAGGTACTTTCCCGCCAGGAGCTGCCAGCGGGCAATCGGCTTGGAGAGGTAGATGTCGACCGTCCCCTTCTCAAGTGCATCGGGTATGACGCCTGCGGTGCCGAAGAGGCCGAAAACCACGACGCCGAAGAAGAGGCCGCCGGCAAGCGAGGCTTCAAGCGCCCCGGCCATCGTCGAGAGCGTCTCGCGCGGGACGGGTGTGCCGATGGGATTGCCGAAGAACGTGATCGTCATCCCCTGGTCGGACGAGGAGGCGCCGATGGCAAGCGCCGCGACGATGAGGATAAACGTCGAGATCCCCGCCAGGACGTAGAGCACGGCCTTGGACGCCAGCTCGCGCACGGTTCCCTTCACAAGCGCGAAGATCTTCATGGCCTGGCCTCCCCGGTGATGAGGGAGATGAACGACTCCTCCAGCGTGCTTCGCACGCGCGCGATGGACGTGATCTCGACAGCGTGCTTCCTGAGGAGATCGATCACGCGGTTCAGCTCCGCGCTCGACCGGCATTCGGCCTTCAGGTGGTCGCCGGCCCTGGTCAGCCCCATCACGAACGCTCGCGCCTCCTCAAACACCGCCGCGGGCACGTCGCCGGCCACGCCGATGTCATATGCCGTCCCCGTTGTCGTGAGCTCCTCGACCGTCCCCACCTTCAGGAGACGTCCCCTGTCCAGGACCGCAACCCGGTCTGAGACAAGCTCCACTTCCGAGAGGAGGTGAGAATTGAGGAATATCGTCTTCCCCTTCTGCTTCAGGTCCCTCAGGATTTCCCGGATCTCCTTCCTGCCGACCGGGTCGACGCCGTCTGTCGGCTCGTCAAGGAAGAGGACGTCCGGATCGTTCACGAGCGCCTGGGCGAGCCCCAGCCTCTGGAGCATCCCCTTGGAATACCGCTTCACTTTCATTCCCCTCCACTGTGCCATGCCGACGAGTTCCAGCAAGGGGCCGATGCGTGCGGCGAGCGTCCTGGGGTGTACGCCGGCCAGTTCCCCGAAATAGCGGATCACCTGCTCGCCGGTAAGGTATCCCGGGTAGCGGTGGTTCTCCGGAAGGTAGCCTACATGCTTGCGGACCGAAACGTCGGGGAGCCGCCGGCCGAGCACCGTGGCGCGCCCGGACGTAGGAGAGGCGAGTGAGAGGAGCATCTTGATAAACGTCGTCTTGCCGGCCCCGTTTGGACCGAGGAGGCTGAATATCTGGCCGGTATCGACCTGGAGCGTGAAATCTGTCAGGGCGGCGACGCGCCTGGGTTTGAATATGCCATTGGAATATGTCTTCGAGAGGGATTCAGATTCAATAGCGAGCATGTTTCGTTCGTAAAGTGGCGACAGAAAATACCGAAAATGGCCCACGAATGCAAAGCCGCAGGATGGCGGGCGCCGCGCTCTTCAAGCGCATAACAGATTGACAATGTGCCCGCTGGCACGTATATTTGATGTCGAATCGGAACTTCACACCCGCGGAGGTGTGTTAGTCCTGATGAAGAAACCAAGTCGGTTTTTTTTTGGCTAAATATAGGACCATGGAGGTCGTATATTTAACTCCCGCTCACCGGAGCCGGGAGGGAGATCTCAACCTCATGAGGCAGGGGAGGCAGGATGGTACGTCTCTCTAAGAAAGTCGAATACGGTCTGATCGCGATACGCCATATCGCGACCAAGCCGGCGGGAGATATCGTCGCGGCGAAAGAGATCGCGGACACGTACGGCATACCGTACGAGCTGCTCTCGAAGGTGCTGCAGAAGATGACGAAGGCGGGGCTCATCGCCTCGCACCAGGGGATGCGGGGCGGGTACACGCTCGCAAAGAACCCGGCGGAGATCCCGGTCTCACTCATCATCAATGTGATCGAGGGGACGCGCCCCGCAATCGTGCAGTGCATGTCCGACGGCCCCCAGATGTGCACCGTGTTCACCGTCTGCACGATAAAGTCCCCCCTCACCAAGGTCCAGGCCAGCATCGAGCGCGCATTCAACACGATGACGCTCATGGAGATCGTCTGAACGCCATGACCACCCCGGTATACCTGGATAACCAGGCGACAACAAGAGTGGACCCCCGCGTGATTGACGCGATGATTCCCCTGATGGACCGGGACTACGGGAACGCCGCGAGCATCCAGCATGAATTCGGGTGGCGCGCGGAAGCGGCGGTGGAGCAGGCACGCGCGCGCGTCGGTGCGCTCGTGGGTGCGCTCCCCGGGGAGATCGTCTTCACCTCCGGCGCCACAGAGTCGATCAATATCGCGCTCAAGGGAGCGGCCCTCGGGAGCCGGTCCCGCGCGGCCAGGATCATCACTGCCGTGACAGAGCACAGGGCCGTGCTCGACACCTGCCTCCGCCTGGAAGAGGCAGGCTTCGAGGTCGTGCGGCTCCCCGTCGACGGCGAAGGGATGGTTGACCCGGACGATGTCCGCCGGGCGCTCACGCCGGGAACCATCCTGGTATCGATCATGGCTGCAAACAACGAGATCGGCACGATCGCGCCGGTCGCGGCGATTGCCGCGATCTGCAGGGAGCAGGGAGTGATCTTTCACACGGACGCCACGCAGGCGGCCGGGAAGATACCGCTCGACATGCAGGCGATGGGCATCGACCTCCTCTCATTCAGCGCCCACAAGATGCACGGTCCGAAGGGCGTCGGCGCGCTCGCCCTTTCGGCGCGGACGCCCCCGCTTCGCCTGGCGCCGATCCTGGACGGGGGAGGGCATGAACAGGGGCTCCGGCCCGGGACGCTTAACGTGCCCGCAATCGCGGGGTTCGGCGTCGCCGCCGACATTGCCCGTGTCTCCATGGCGGAGGAAGGGGCGCGCGCGGGACGCCTTCGCGACCTGCTCGTCGGCGGAATTACCGGCTCCGTTGAGGGAGCGCGGCTCAACGGCCATCCGACGGCGAGGATACCGCAGAACGCCAACATCTGTTTCCCGGGCGCCCGCGCGGACGCGATCATGATGGCGATGAAAGACGTCGCCGTCTCGGCCGGGTCCGCATGCAGCTCGGCATCTCCGGAGCCGTCACACGTTCTCCTGGCGCTCGGCCTGAGCAGGGAGGAGACGCTCAGCTCGCTCAGGCTCGGGCTCAGCCGCTTCACCACGGAAGAGGAGATTGAGTACGCGGTCCGTCGCGTCGCGGAAACGGTCACACAGCTCGCCGCGCGCGAGGCAATGTTCCACTAATCAGAAGGCAAGCGTACCGGCAATGAACCATGCTCCAGAAGTCGTTGATCACAGGGTGGAAATCCTGCGGTTCCTGAAATCGAGATTCCCGATCTACCACCGGTCCAATATCTTCTTCCGCGACATCCAGTACGGGATCCAGCTCTTTCTCCTCCGCAGGGGGGCTCACGTCACGTACCCGGCAGCCGAATCGATCGCCCACACGCTGATCGCGTCGCTCGAGAAAGAGGGAATCCTGGTGCCAATCGACCGCCAGAGCTGGGCGGTGAATTATCCCGAGTTCAGGACGCCGCAGGCGAAACCGGCCCCGGCCGCTCCGAAGCCCGCAGCGCCATCAGCCGCTCCGAAGCCTGCGGCACCGTTGGCCGCTCCGAAGCCCGCGGCACAGTCGGCCGCGCCGAAGCCCGCAGCTCCGGAACCCCAGGCGGCGCCAGCCCCGCCCGCTGCGCCTGCACCCGATCCAGGAGAGCCGAAGCAATGAGCACAGAGACAAGAAGCATCGAGGAACTCGCCAACCGGGAGTACAAGTACGGCTTCGTCACGGATATCGAAGCCGACGCAGCCCCGAGGGGGCTGAACGAAGACATCATCCGGCTCATCTCCGCAAAAAAGGGGGAGCCGGACTGGATGCTCCAGTGGAGGCTGAAAGCGTACAGGAACTGGCTCACGATGAAAGAGCCGAGGTGGCCCAATGTCCACTACGCGCAGATCGACTACCAGGACATCATTTATTATTCCGCGCCGAAACCAAAGGCGAAGCCGAAATCGATGGCCGACGTCGACCCTGAGCTCCTGAAGACGTACGCGAAGCTCGGGATCTCGCTCGCGGAGCAGGAGCGCCTGAGCGGCGTCGCCGTGGACGCGGTGTTCGACAGCGTTTCTGTGGCGACGACGTTCAAGGAGAAGCTGGGAGAGCTCGGCATCGTGTTCTGTTCATTCTCCGAGGCGGTCCGGGAGCACCCGGACCTTGTCAGGACGTACCTCGGCTCCGTGGTCCCGGCCGGCGACAATTTCTTCGCGGCGCTCAACGCCGCCGTCTTCAGCGACGGATCGTTCTGCTACATCCCGAAGGGGGTGAGGTGCCCGATGGAGCTCTCCACCTACTTCCGGATCAACGCGGCGGACACGGGGCAGTTCGAGCGGACGCTCATCGTGGCAGACGAAGGGGCCTACGTGAGCTACCTCGAAGGCTGCACGGCGCCGATGAGGGATTCCAACCAGCTCCACGCCGCCGTGGTCGAGCTGGTGGCGCTGCAGAACGCGCAGGTCAAGTATTCGACGGTGCAGAACTGGTACCCCGGCGACAAGGAGGGAAACGGGGGGATCTACAATTTCGTCACAAAGAGGGGGAAGTGCGCCGGGCGGAACTCGCGGATCTCCTGGACGCAGGTCGAGACAGGCTCCGCGATCACGTGGAAGTACCCGAGCGTCCTGCTCATCGGCGATCACTCCGTGGGAGAGTTCTATTCCGTCGCCGTGACGAACAACAGGCAGCAGGCGGACACGGGGACCAAGATGGTCCACATCGGCGCGAATACGAAAAGCACGATCGTCTCCAAGGGGATCTCTGCGGGGCACGGGCAGAACTCCTACCGGGGCCTGGTCGACGTCAAGCGGCATGCGACAGGTGCCCGCAACTTCTCCCAGTGCGATTCGCTCCTGCTGGGCGACAGGTGCGGCGCCCACACGTTCCCCTACATCGAGGTGAAGAACACGTCGGCGCGCGTGGAGCACGAGGCTTCCACGTCCAAGATCGGGGAGGACCAGATATTTTACTGCCGGCAGCGCGGGCTCTCCACGGAGGACGCGGTCAACATGATCGTCAACGGCTTCTGCAAGGAGGTCTTCCGCGAGCTGCCGATGGAATTCGCCGTCGAGGCGCAGAAGCTCCTCGGCGTGAGCCTGGAAGGAAGCGTCGGCTGATGCAGAGCGGCGCACGCATATCGATAACGGAGAGGCAATGAGTCTTCTGGAGATCAGGAACCTGCACGCGGGAGTGAAGGGGAACGCCATACTGGAGGGAATCACGCTCTCCGTAGGCGCAGGAGAGATCCACGCCATCATGGGACCCAACGGGTCCGGCAAGAGCACACTCGCAGGCGTGCTTGCCGGGAGGGAAGCGTACACGGTCACAGGGGGGGAGGTCCTCTACCGTGGGAAGGACCTGCTCGCGCTCTCGCCTGAAGAGCGGGCGCGGGAGGGACTCTTCCTGGCGTTCCAGTACCCGGTCGAGATTCCCGGCGTGACCAACATGTACTTCCTCAAATCCGCCCTGAACGCGATCCGCAAACACCGCGGGCTGGAGGAGCTCGACGCCGTCGAATTCCTCACGCTGGTGAAGGAGAAGATGAAGGCCATCGAATTCGACCAGGCGCTCCTGAACAGGCCCGTGAACGAGGGATTTTCCGGCGGGGAGAAGAAGCGGAACGAGATCCTGCAGATGGCCGTCCTCGATCCCACGCTGGCGATCCTGGACGAGACGGATTCGGGTCTCGACATCGACGCGCTCCGGATCGTCGCCGAGGGGGTGAACAGGCTGCGCAGGAAGGACAACGCCGTGGTCGTCGTGACGCATTACCAGAGGCTCCTGAACTATATCGTCCCCGATTTCGTGCACGTGCTCGTGGACGGCCGGATCGTGAAGTCGGGGGGGAAAGACCTGGCCCTCAAGCTCGAGGAGAAGGGATACGACTGGCTCCGCGCAGACGGCGAGGGGCTCCACGCGGGTGCGCAGGTCGGGCGATGAAATCCCCTGACAGCATACGCTCGCACTACGAGTCGGCATTCGCCCGCTTTGAGCGGGGCCTGAACGGCGGCGCTTCGACGCCGCTCCACCTTGCACGCAGGAGGGGACTCGCCGCGTTTGCCGAGACCGGGTTTCCGACCACGGCCGAGGAGGAGTGGCGGTTCACCAGCGTCGCCCCGATCGCCGCGATCCCGTTCGTCCCCGCCCCTTCCGCGAGCGCGGGAAACGTGAGCGCTGCAGACGTGCGGCGATGGGCGCTCCCCGGGGGCGTCCTCCTGGTGTTCGTGAACGGGCGATTCGCGCCGGACCTCTCCGCGCTCCCGCCGCTGCCGCGCGGCGCGCGGATCGGCAGCCTGGCCGCGGCGCTTGCGGCCGACCCGTCGCTCCTCGTCAGGGAATTCTCGCCCGAGGCGGGCGCCGTGCATGACGCCTTCGGCGCGCTCAACACGGCGTTCCTGACCGACGGCGCTTATGTGTCGCTCGACGACGGCGTCGCGCTCGATCAACCCGTCCATATACTCTCGCTCGTTGCGCCCGGGAGCGAGCCGCTCCTTGTGCTCCCCCGGCATCTGATACTGGCCGGTGCGGGGGCGCGCGTGAACGTGCTTGAAACGTACGGGGGCACCGCTCCCGGGGGTTTTCTCACAGACGCTGTCACCGAGATACGCGCTGGCGAAGGGGCCGTGGTCGAGCACGACACGCTCCAGATGGAAGGGCCCGCCGCGTACCACGTGGGGACGACGCTCGTGACGCTTGGCCGGGGGGGATCGTTCACATCGAACGCCATCATGCTCGGGGGAGCGCTCACGCGCAACAACGTCAACGCCGTCTTCGCGGGCGAAGACGCCGAGTGCACGCTCAACGGGCTTTCGGTTGCGACCGGCACGCAGCATATCGACAACCACACGGTCATCGACCACGCACTTCCCCGGTGCAGGAGCCACGAATTGTACAAGGCCGTCCTGGACGGCTCCTCGCGCGGCGTCTTCAACGGGAAGATCGTCGTGCGCCAGGACGCCCAGAAGACGGACGCGAAGCAGACCAACAGGACGCTTCTCCTCTCCGACGAGGCGACGGTCGACACGAAGCCTCAGCTCGAGATTTTTGCGGACGACGTGAAGTGCACGCACGGCGCGGCGGTCGGCCAGCTTGACGAGGAGCAGCTCTTCTATCTCCGGTCCCGCGGAATTGACGCGGAAGACGCCCGGGACATCCTGACGTTTGCCTTCGCAAGCGACGTCATCAACCGTGTCCACGTGGACGCGCTCCGCGAGCGGCTGGATACGCTTCTTCATGCCCGGCTCCGGCAGGGGCGGGTCAGTACGGAGTCATGATGCAGACGACGACGGAAAACATCGATCAGGCGCTCATGGAGCGGTTCCAGGCCGTGAAGCGCTGCAGGCACCATTTCCCCCTCCTGCGCCAGCGGGTGAACGGCAAGCCCCTGGTCTATTTCGACAACGCGGCCACGAGCCAGAAACCCCAGGTCGTGATCGACGCGACGCTCCGCTACTACGAGGAGGAGAACTCCAACATCCACCGGGGCGTCCACTATCTCTCCGAGCGCGCGACGCAGGCGTACGAGGGCGTCCGCATCAAGGTGCAGCACTTCCTGAACGCCGCGCACCAGCGGGAGATTATCTTCGTGCGGGGTGCGACGGAGGCCATCAACCTGGTCGCATACAGCTACGGGAGGAAAGCCGTCGGGCGGGGTGACGAGGTGCTGATCTCCGCGATGGAGCATCATTCCAACATCGTCCCCTGGCAGATCCTGTGCGAGGAACAGGGGGCCGCGCTCAGGGTGATCCCGATCGACGACCGCGGGGAGATCATCTGGGAAGAGTACGAGCGGCTCCTCACGCCCAGGACGAAAATCGTCGCCATCACGCACGTCTCGAACGCGCTCGGCACGATCAACCCGGTCAGGGAGATGGTGGCCGCGGCGCACGCGCGCGGGATCCCGGCGCTGATCGACGGCGCGCAGGCGGTTCCGCACATGAAAGTCGACGTGCGGGAACTCGACTGCGATTTCTACGCGTTTTCATCACACAAAGCGTTCGGGCCCACCGGCGTCGGCATCCTCTACGGTCAGACCCGGCTCCTGGACGCCATGCCCCCTTACCAGTCCGGGGGAGACATGATCAAGTCCGTGACGTTCGAAAAGACCGTGTACAACGACCTCCCGCACAAATTCGAGGCGGGCACCCCGAACATCGGCGGCGGGATCGCGCTCGGGGCGGCAATCGACTACATGAACGAGATCGACCTGGCGAGCGTTGCGGAGTTCGAGCACGAGCTGCTGGAGTACGCGACGCGCGGCGCGCTGGAGATCCCGGGCCTTCGGATCATCGGGACCGCCCGCCGGAAGGCCGCGGTGCTGTCGTTCGTCATCGACGGCGTGCACCCGCACGATATCGGCACGATCCTGGACCACGAGGGGATCGCCATCCGGACCGGGCATCACTGCGCACAGCCCGTGATGCAGCGCTTCGGCGTTCCCGCGACGGCGCGCGCCTCGTTCGCCTTTTACAACACGAAGGAGGAGATCGACGTCTTCCTGGCGGCCCTGCGCAGGGTGAAGGAGGTCTTCGGCTGATGTCCGCGCTGCGCGAGCTGTACCAGCAGGTGATCCTCGATCACAACCGGAACCCGAAGAACTTCCGCCCGATGCCGGACGCGACGCAGAGCGTGGAGGGGTACAACCCGCTCTGCGGGGACCACTACACGGTCTTCGTGCGGATGGACGGGGACGTGATCGCGGACGTCAGCTTCACGGGGACGGGCTGCGCGATCTCCAAGGCGTCCGCCTCCGTGATGAGCTCCGTGCTCAAGGGACGGACGCGGGACGAGGCGGAGAAGATCTTCGGCGACTTTCACCGGCTGGTGACCGAAGGAGCGCCGGAAGAGGAAGTCCTTGAGCGCCTGGGGAAGTTGGCGGCATTTGCCGGCGTGAGCGAGTTTCCCGCGCGCGTGAAGTGCGCGAGCCTTCCCTGGCATACGCTGCACGCGGCGCTCAGGGGTGAGGCACCCTATATTTCAGCGGAGTGACGGCGATGGAAGGGACGGAAGGGAGCCCCGCAAGGGGAGAACTGAGCGCGATTGAGCAGAAGCTGATCGAGGGGCAGGTCCTGGAGGCGCTCCGGACCTGCTATGACCCGGAGATCCCCGTCAACATTTATGAGATGGGGCTCGTCTACGACGTGCGCGTGGCCCTGGACGGCGGGGTCCTTGTCACGATGACGCTGACGTCCCCCTCCTGCCCGGCGGCGCAGTCCCTGCCGCGAGAAGTGGAAGCGAAAGTCCGCGCGATCACCGGCGTCACGGCGGTGAAGGTCAACGTCGTCTGGGATCCGCAGTGGAACCCGTCGATGATGTCGGAGGCGGCGCGCCTGGAACTGGGATTCTGAACGCCCGGGGGCCGAGGCAGCCCCGGGAGCACACACTGGTGAGCAACGAGGGAGGAGACATGGCGGAAACGGAAGCGGTGCAGTCGCAGGCGGCGGAGGAGATCTCGCTGACGGCAAAGGCGGCGGCCCAGGTGATGAAGGTGCGGGCGGAGAACAACATCCCGGAAACGCACGGGCTCAGGCTCGGCGTGAAGGGGGGTGGCTGTTCGGGGCTCACGTACGTCCTGGGCTTTGACGAAAAGCCGGGGGAGCGGGACAGGGTGTTCACCGTGCACGGCGTGACCGTGTACGTCGATCCCAAGAGCCTCTTCTTTCTGAGCGGGACGGTCCTGGATTTTAGCGACGGGCTCAACGGCAAGGGGTTTGTGTTTAACAACCCGCAGGCGACGAAAACGTGCGGGTGCGGCAGCTCGTTCGGCGTCTGAGAAGGCGCCGGCGCGATCGTTCTTTCACACATATAACACTCGGGAGACCTGCAGATGGCATACGAATGGAAGTTCAATCCGCGTCCCTATTCCGACGATGAGGCGAAGAAGCTCCTCGCCCCCGTCGTCGATGCGGAAACGACGGACTGGCACTACAACACCCATCACAAGGGGTACGTGACGGCGCTGAACAATATCGAGAAGGGGCTCGAGACCGCGGATCGCGCGGCGGCGAACGGGAACTACAGCCAGATCGGCGAGCTGAAGCGCCGCCTGACGTGGAACCACGCCGGGACGGTGCTCCATGACGTCTACTGGGAGGTGATGGGGGGCGACGGAAACCCCTCGCGCGGCCCCGAGGTGAAGGCGGCCATCGAGAAGGAGTTCGGCTCGATCGACGCATGGAAGGCGGATTTCAAGGCTGCGGCCGTCTCCGCGAAACTGAGCGGGTGGGGAGTGCTGGTCTATGACCAGCTCTATTCCCGCCGGCTGCTCAACGTGCTGGTCGACGAGCATCACTATGGCGCGATCTGGGGAGGAATCCCGCTCATCCCGGTCGACGTCTTCGAACACGCCTACTACCACAAGGACGGACCAAAGCGTGCGGCCTATATCGACAACTTCATCGCCAACCTGCACTGGGGGCGCATTAACGACCGCTACAAAAAGTACGCCCGCTGACGCAGCGCCGTGACCGCGACGCTGACATGGCGCGACGTGGAGGGTCTCGCCCGGGAGCTGGCAGATCGCTTCCCGGGCGAGGACCCGCTCGCCGTCGACTTCCGGCGGCTCAGGGATCTGGTCCTGACCATCCCCTCATTCTGCGACGAACCCGACATCGCCACCGACGAGACGCTCGAAGAAATCCAGGCGGCGTGGTACGAGGCATCGTCGTCCTAGATTGCTTCGCTTCGCTCGCAATGACCCGTCATTGCGAGCGCTTTCTGCGATGCAATCTTGAACTTCACCCCGCAATTCTCTATCATCGTACTGATTAGCGACTGCGTGCGACATGCCCGGGACATGGCTTCCGCTGTTTCCCCTGAACGTCGTGCTCTATCCCCGATCCGCGCTACCCCTGCACATCTTTGAAGAGCGGTACAAAATCCTCATCAATGAGTGCCTGGAGCAGGGGACTCCGTTCGGCATATTGTTCACCGGCGGAGGAGGGATGGCGACTGTGGGGTGCAGTGCGAGCGTGCGGACGGTGAGCCGGCGCTACGACGACGGGAGGATGGACATCATCGTCGGGGGGGAGAGGCGGTACCGGCTGCTGAAGGCCGAAGACGGACGCGCTCCCTATCTCGTGGGGGAAGTCGAGTACCTCGACGACACGGACGAAACCGTCGACCGGGAGCTGGCGCGATCGACTGTCGACCTCTACAACACACTGCTCCTCACGGCATACGGTGAGAAGGCGGCGCTCATCGGGGTCGACCGGTGCGAGCCGGGTCTTTCGTATGTCATCGCCCAGAAATCCGGGCTGGAGGTCGCGCGCCGGCAGGAGCTCCTGGAAGTGGCCGGCGAAAACGACAGGCTCCGGATGTTGCACGCGTTTCTGAAAGATCTCATCCCTCGGCTGCGGCGAAGGGGGGAGCTGGAACGGATCATTAAAAACGACGGGTATCTTGAGCTGCCCGACAAACCAGAGGAGGAGAAATGAACAAGAAAACCACCCGCGTCCGGAGGAAACACAAGAAGGCCGTCGAACGGGCGAAGGCGAAACGGAAGGCCCTGATGGCCAGGAAGAAGACGTAATCGTGTTCGAGGTGACCGAAGAGTCGCCTCGTTCCGTGTTAGGGGGCCAGTGATGGGACTTCCGGGCGGCGCTCCGCCTGCGCGGGGTCAGTTCCGGTTCCTCATCGGGGGAAGGACGTACGACCTTTCCTCGCGGACGCATATCATGGGGATCTTGAACGTGACGCCTGATTCGTTCTCCGACGGCGGACGGTTCACTTCAGTGGCCTCCGCGGTCGATCACGCTCTTGCGATGGCGGAGGAAGGGGCGGATTTCATCGACATCGGGGGAGAATCAACACGCCCGAAGGGAACGGCGTACGGCGAAGGGGCGGAACCGGTCAGCGTGCAGGAAGAGCTGGACCGGGTGCTCCCCGTCGTGGAGACGCTCGCGGGAAGGACGACGGTTCCCCTTTCCGTCGACACATACAAGGCGCCCGTCGCCGAACGCGTGCTCGCCGCCGGCGCCTCGATCGTCAATGACATCAGCGGCTTCACGTTTGATGCAGCGATGGCCGCGACCGTCGCCCGGAGAGGCGCGACCGCCGTGGTCATGCACATCCGCGGGACGCCGAAGACGATGCAGGACAAGCCCGTGTACGCTGACCTCTTCGGGGAAATCGCCGCATCACTAGGGGAATCGGTACGCAGGGGGCGGGAAGCTGGGGTGGCTCAGATGTTCGTCGATCCGGGCATCGGTTTCGGGAAGACTGCGGCCGACAACTACCGGCTAATTGCGGGTCTCTCCCGGTTCGACGCACTGGGCTGCCCGCTCCTCGTCGGTCCCTCACGGAAGTCGTTTCTCGCAAGTGCATCCAGCCTCGGCGTCCAGAATCGCCTGGAGGCGTCGCTTGCGGCGGCGACCGCGGCTGCGCTCTGCGGGGCGCACGTCATCCGGGTCCACGACGTCCGGGAAACGCGCAGGGCCCTCCAGGTCGCCGACGCGGTGCGCGGCGCAGGGCAGTGACCGCGGCGTAGTCATCCTCAACGGAGACGCCATGGAATTCTTCAGAATCGGGTTCATCTCGGTCGGACTCTCCGACATCATCGACATCCTCCTGGTGTCGTTCATTTTCTACCGGCTCTACGTCGCGATGCGCGGCACGATCGCGATCCAGATTTTCGCCGGCCTCCTTCTCATCCTGGCATTCTCCTTTGTCGCCCAGGCCTCGAACCTGAAGGCGATGACGTGGATCCTGCGCACGCTGTCGGACATCTGGGTGCTGGCGTTCATCATCCTGTTCCAGCCCGAGCTGCGGCGCCTCCTCGTGCTCATCAGCCGCAGCCCCCTGATTCGCGTCTTTCTGAAAATCGACGTCGACGAGTCCATCGACGAGGTGGTGGCGACGGTGACGGAGCTGTCGCGCAAGAAGATCGGCGCGCTCATCGTGTTTGTCCGGGCCTCGGGGATCCGCATGGCCGTCGAGACCGGGACAAAGCTGGACGCGCAGCTTGGACGGTCGCTCCTCCTGTCCATATTCAACCCCCGTTCCCCGCTTCATGACGGCGCCGTGATTGTCAAGGACCGCGTGATCGAGGCCGCGCGATGCACGCTCCCCCTGTCGAACCTCACAGCGTGGGAAGGCCAGCTCCTCGGCACGCGCCACCGGGCCGCCCTCGGCATTTCGGAGCAGGCCGACGTGATCGTGGTAGTTGTGTCGGAGGAGACCGGGATGGTCTCGATCGCCGAGAACGGGACGTTCTACCGCGGGCTCACACCCGCCGTGCTCAGGAAGGAGCTGAAATCCCGGTTCAACGTCGTGGCCGATCGCTCCGCAGCCGCCGTGTGGCGGCTCCTCAAGGCGGGGGCGCAGGGCTAACGTGGGACGTTTCGAAGACGAGCGGGGCGAGATGGTCGCGCTGCTCCGGGACAGGCAAATCACCGATGCGCGGATCCTGAAGGCGATGGAGACCGTGGAGCGGCACCTGTTTGTCCCTGAGCCGTTCACGGGGAAGGCCTATGAGGACTCGGCGCTTCCCATCGGCAAGGGGCAGACGATTTCCCAGCCGTACACCGTCGCGTTCATGACGCAGGCGCTCGGCGTGAGACCCGGGGATAAAATCCTTGAGATCGGTACCGGGTCAGGCTACCAGGCGGCCGTGCTCGCGGTGATCGGGGCAAGGGTGTTTTCAATCGAGCGCGACCTCGAGCTGCTCGCCGGGGCGCGAAAGCTCTTTGACCGGCTCGGGTACAGGATTGCGACAAAGGGGGGAGACGGCACCGTCGGGTGGAACGAGTTCTCCCCGTACAACGGCATCATCGTCACGGCCGGGGCTCCCGACGTGCCGCAACCGCTTGTGCGCCAGTTGGCCGAGGGCGCCAAGCTCGTGATTCCCGTCGGATCGCTGCAGTACCAGACACTTATCGTGATCACCCGCCGCGGCGAAGAATTCGAACGCCGCGAGATCGAAGGCTTCAAGTTTGTTCCCCTGATCGGCAAGATGGGATGGTCGTGAGTGCGACCCCTTCCGCGGGAAGCGCCGCGCGTGAGGGCGCGTCTCGCCTTGTGCCTGTCATCGTCGGTCCTACCTCCTCTGGCAAGACGGCGGTCGCCCTCGCCATTGCGGATCTCCTCCCCGTAGAGATCATCTCCGCCGATTCCCGGCAGGTCTATCGCTACCTCGATATCGGCACCGCCAAGCCCTCGGCCGCCGAGAGGGCCCGCGTTCCCCACCACTTCATCGATATTATCGATCCCGACGAAGAATTCAGCGCCGGTCGGTTCGGCGACGAGGGGCGCCGCGTGATCGACGAAGTGTTCGCACGAGGCCGGACGCCGGTAATCGTCGGAGGATCCGGCCTCTACATCAAGTCGCTTGTGGACGGTCTCTTCGAGGGGCCCGGCGCAGATCCGGAATTTCGTGACGCCCTCCAGGCGCGCCTTGACAGGGGGGAGCTCGGGGCGCTTGTCGAAGAGCTGCACCGCGTCGATCCCGAGGCGGCCAGGCGCATTGATCCGACGAAGCCCAGAAGAGTCGTGCGTGCCCTGGAGGTGCATCATGTGACCGGGAGGCCTCTTTCAGATCTCCAGACGGAACAGAAGATCAGAATAGATTTCGAGGCTCTGTTTTTCGGGCTGAAATGGGAGAGGCAGGAACTCTACGACCGGATCAACAGGCGCTGCGACGCAATGCTCTCTTCCGGCCTCGTCGATGAGGCCGCGGCCCTGGAGCGTCGTGGCTTCTCCCGAAGTCTGAACGCGCTCAACACGGTCGGATACAAGGAGGCGTTTGCGTTTCTCCATGGAGAGATCGCCCGTGAGGAGATGCTCTCGCAGTTCAGTCAGAACAGCCGACGGTACGCCAAGAGGCAGATGACGTGGTTCCGAAGAGACGCACGCGTCAGGTGGCTTCAAATGGGGGAGGAATTCAGCGCGAATGAACTTGCAGAGGTCATCGCCCGCGAGTGCGTGTCACCTGCTTGATTTACCTCTGCGTATTTCCTATATTTCTTTGTTGCACATCGGGGCGTAGCGCAGCCCGGCTAGCGCGTGGCGCCGGAGGCGCCAAGGTCCCGGATGCAGGATCAGAAATCGGCTTTGAGTGGTTGTAACATTTGTATCGGGGCGTAGCGCAGCCCGGCTAGCGCGTGGCGCCGGAGGCGCCAAGGTCCCGGATGCAGGATCAGAAATCGGCTTTGAGTGGTTGTAACATTTGTATCGGGGCGTAGCG
>DATJAS010000123.1:0-18780 GCA_035516035.1 Bacteroidota bacterium
CAGCACGGGAAGGGTCAGGGTGACCGCGACATTCATGCCGAAATCCTGGGACGAGAAGACATACGCTCAGGATTCTCCTGGCACGAAAATCACGAGGTCGTCGGTGGTCTATCAGTACACCGGCGAGATGGAAGGGGAGGGCTCGGCAGAATGCCTGATGTTCTACAGCTCCTACGACGAGCAGGATCCGCACAGGGCGGCGGCCGAGTATATCGGCCTCATCAGGTTCACGGGGACCCTCAACGGGAAAGGGGGTGACTTCGTGCTGGAGGAGAAAGGCGCGTACGGCGGCGGCACGGCCCGATCCTCCCTTCGCATTTTGCCCGGGTCCGGGACGAAGGCACTCGCAGGCATCTCCGGGACGGGAACGACGCTGGCAACGGCGAAGACCTGCCAGGTCGAGCTGGAATACGTGCTCCCCTGATGCGGGTGGGGAGTGTTAACGATTTCTTAACACAGGCGTAATCCTGGGGTGACGCCAAGAAGCTACATTCAAGGATTTAACGAGGAGGCGCAATGGAGCTTTCGGTAGAGCTTCTCCCGGACGGCATCAAACTGGTCAAGCTCAGCGGCAGGATGGATATTGCGGGGACTGACCAGGTCAGCGTCAGGCTCGCCGCCGAGACATCCACGGAGAAGGCGTTCGTGATACTCGACCTGCGGGGGGTCGAGTTTCTCGCCTCCGTCGGCATCGGCACGCTGGTGCGGAGCGCGAAAGCGCTCCGGCTGAGGGGAGGGGAGGCCGTCATACTCAGCAACGTCCCCGTGGTGACGCTCGTTCTGGAGAAGACGAGGATATTCGAGGTCGTGAGAATCTGTGAAGACATGGAGAGCGCGCGCGGCGCGCTCGCGGCCAGCATGCACGCATCCTGAGGCCCCTCCTCCGCACCACGGAACGCCGTGCAGGGCCCCGGTTCCCGCCGGGGCCCTGCGCCGTTCATCCCCGAATCCGGTCCCACCGTTCCTCCTTCGGCTCATTCTCCACTTGAAATCCACGAAACAAACCTCGTTATTTGCTCACCCACATCCACGACGAGGTAACCCGAACATGAAAGACCGGACATCGATTGAACAGGCTTATCGTCTCGCCCAACAGGAATACGCCTCTCTCGGGGTCGATACCGAAGCAGCCCTCCGCGCCATGGAGGGGCTCACGATCTCCCTCCATTGCTGGCAGACCGACGACGTCGGGGGGTTTGAAAAACCTGACGCAACGCTGGGAGGGGGGGGGATCCAGGTCACGGGAAACTACCCGGGGAAGGCGCGGACGATCGAACAGCTCCAGCAGGACATTGAAGAGGTGATGCGGCTCCTCCCCGGCAGGCAACGGCTGAACCTGCACGCAATCTACGGGGACTTCCAGGGGAGGAATGTCGAGCGCGACCGGATCGAGGTGTCGCATTTCCAGCGATGGATCGACTGGGCGGGAAAACTCGGCATCGGGCTCGATTTCAACCCGACCTGTTTTTCACACCCGTACGCGGACGGGGGGTACACGCTGTCGAGCACCAACGAGAAGCACCGCGCGTTCTGGGTCGAGCATGTCAGGCGCACACGCACGATCGCGGCCGAAATGGGGCGGCAACTGGGAACCCCGGCGGTGAACAACATCTGGATCCCCGACGGCTCGAAGGACATCCCCGTCGACAGAAACGCACACCGCGTCCTTCTAAAGAAATCGCTGGACGAGATATTTGCCGACGAGTACCCGAAAGGACACCTGATCGATTCGCTGGAGAGCAAACTCTTCGGCATCGGCTCGGAATCGATGACCGTGGGCTCGCATGAATTCTACATCGGCTACGCGGTCAGAAACGGGAAGGCCATCTGCCTGGATACCGGCCACTTCCATCCTACGGAACAGATCGCGGACAAGATCTCGTCGCTCCTCCTCTACGTGGACGACCTTCTCCTGCACGTGAGCAGGGGGGTCAGGTGGGACAGCGACCACGTCGTCATCTACAGCGACGACCTCCAGGCGATCGCGCAGGAGATCGTGCGGCTGGACGCGCTCCGCCGGGTCCATGTCGGACTCGATTATTTTGACGGGAGCATCAACCGCATCGGCGCATACGTCGTCGGGGCGCGCGCGGCGCAGCTCGCGTTTCTCTGCGCCCTGCTCGAGCCTACGGCGAGGTTGCGCGCGTACGAGCGGGACGGGAAGAACTTCGAACGCCTCGCGCTCCTCGAGGTGCTGAAGACAAAGCCTTCCGCCGCGGTCTTTGACGCGTACTGCCTCAGGGCCAACGTCCCGGTGGGGGAAGACTACATCGCGGCAATTGAAAAGTATGAATCGGAAGTCCTGGCCGGGCGGGGGAGGGGGTGAAGACGGGCACCGGGAAACGGATGAAAATGTGTAAATCACGAAGCCATGTCTTCCCCCTTGTGCAAAAATAAATCGAAAGAAAACAAAAATATATTGCAAGTAATCGAAAACATACATACGTTTTTCTCGCAATTTTGAAGGATCTCATGTGAACCCGGTACGGAGCCACAAGATCCTCGAAGCCCTGTCGAGGAAAGAAAGCGCCTCCGTGAGCGAGCTGAGCGAAGTCCTCGGAGTGAGCGAAGTAACCGTCCGGTCGGACCTGAACGCGCTTGCAGCCCAGGGGAAGATCTCCAGGACGCACGGCGGCGCCCGGCTCCTCGAAGAACGGCTCCGGCAGGAGTACTCCTTTGAAACCCGCAAGAACATCAACTCCCACAGCAAGCAGAGAATCGGCGAGGCGGCCTGCATGCTCATCGACGCGCAGGACTCCGTGCTCATGGACTCCAGCACCACCGTCCTTGCACTCGCGCACGCGCTCAGGCGGAGGGGGGACCTCAAGGACGTGACGGTCATCCCCACGGGCATCTGGACTGCGATCGAGCTGATGGGGAAGGAAAACGTCAACGTGCTTCTCCCCGCGGGGTACGTCAGGAGCACATCGGGTTCGATCGCGGGCATGCCGACGCAGGATTTCTTCCAGGGGCTCATCATCCAGAAAGCGTTCCTGGGGGCATGGGGGATCTCGCCCGAGAACGGGCTCACGGACACGCACCTGCTGGAGATCGAACTGAAGAAGCGGATCGTGGCCAACGTTAAGGAGATCATCGTTCTTGCGGACGGGAGCAAGTTCTACCAGACGGGGCTGGCAAGCTACGCGGGGGTGCGCCAGGTGCGACGCATCATCACCGACCGGACCGCGCCCGGAGAGACGCTGAAGCGGATCGAGAAGCAGGGCGTCGAAATCACGATCGTACACTGAGGGAGAGCAACGCGTGGGCGAGCCTGACAGGTGCGCGTGCACGAAGACCGCCGGGGCGCAAGGGGAGGGGGAACTCCTGGATCTCATCGTGCGGGAGGTCGCAAGCGCGCTCAGGGAGCGCCGGCCCGCCCCCCGGGCGCAGAGTCCGCGGGGAGAGGCTCCGCTCCCCCGCATCCCGCTCGGCGTTTCCAATCGCCACATTCACCTCACGGAAGCGACGTTTCACCGCCTGTTCGGGGCAGGTACCCGCTTCGAGCAGATGCGACCTCTCTATCAGCCCGGCGAGTTCGCCTCAGGGCACACGCTGACGATTGTGGGACCCAAGCTCCGTGCAATTCCCGGGGTGCGGATCCTCGGACCCCTGCGGAAGTACGACCAGGTCGAGGTCTCGCTGACGGATGCGATATTCCTCGGCATCGATCCCCCGGTGGCAAACTCGGGCACGCTGCTTGAAGCCGCGCCGTTGACGCTCGCGGGGCCGGCCGCTTCAGTCTACCTCGAACGCTGTGCGATCATCGCGGGCCGGCACATCCACATGACGCCTGCCGACGCGCTCGCTCTCGGCGTGCGGGACGGAGACTTCTGCCGGGTCAGGATCGGCGGGGACAAGAGCACGTTATTCGAGCGGGTCCTGATCAGGACGAACGAGAGCTGGCGGCTCCAGATCCACCTCGACACGGACGACGCCAACGCGGCAAACGTCAGGGAAGACACGGACGTGGAATTTCTCGGGAAGATGTAACGGGTGAAGCTCGGGCTCATCATCGGCACGGTCGTCGCCACCCGCAAGACAGGGAACACGGCGGGGCGGAAGATCCTCGTGGCGCGCATCCTGACGGACGAGATGGCGCCCACGGCCGCCACGCTCGCCTGCGCCGACACCGTGGGCGCCGGGGAGGGTGACGTGGTGCTCCTGTGCGGCTCCTCGTCGGCCCGCCTCACCGAAACGACGAAGGGAGTCGCCGTCGACATGGCCGTCGTGGGCGTTGTCGACAGCGTCAGCTCCGCGCGCGGCGACCTTTACAGGCACACGGCACGCCCGGGATCCTGATCATGGAGATCCCTCTCGAAAAACTCGTTGAAATCGTCGTCACGCGCGTCCTGGCCGAGCTCTCCCGCCAGGGGCTTTCCATAACGGGGGGGACATCTCCGGGCGACCCTGCACACCATGTTCCCCGGGCTGCAGGTCACGGTACCGCGGCCCGGCACGACCCCATCTCCCCGGTCGCACCGGCTCCCGGCACGCGCCTTGAGCCCGATTTCACCGGGTACAAAACGCCTGTCCTGAACGAAAGCCGCGTGCGGGGGGCGGGGCCCCACATCAGGGAGATCGTGGTCCCTGCCGGGACGGTGGTGACGGCCGGGGCGCGCGATCTTCTCGAGCAGCGCCGGTTGCAGGTGACATTTTCCAGCACACACTCATAAAAGGAGCACACTATGTCGCGAGGAGCAGCACTCGGATTCGTCGAGACACGGGGGAACACCGGGGCGATACAGGCGATCGACGCGATGGTGAAGACCGCCAACGTCGACTTCGTGAAGCGGGTCGAAATCGGCGGGTCCTACGTGACCGCGCTCGTCCGCGGTGAAGTGGGGGCGGTTCGCTCCGCGGTCGAGGCGGGCGCCGACGCCGCCGGCCGCGTCGGCGAGCTTGTCTGCACGAACGTGATCCCCTCGGCCCACGAGGACGTGTTTGAACTCATCGGCATTGAAAAATAGGAGCCGACAATGAACGACGCACTCGGCATTATCGAAACGCAGGGATTCACCCCCGCCGTGCAGGCGGCGGACGCCGCGGTGAAGGCGGCCAACGTGAAGCTCGCCCGATGGGTCAAAGTCGGCGGCGGCAGGGTCTCGATCGTCGTGCGGGGGGACGTGGCGGCGGTCAAGGCGGCCGTGGAGTCGGGCGTCCAGGCCGCACGCGCCATCGGCACCGTCCACACGGAAGTCATCATCCCCCGTCCCTCGGAGAAGCTCCAGCCCAAGTTCCCGCTCGATCCGATGAAGGCAGAGAAGAAGGCGGGAAGGTAAGGGGCGAGGTTCGGAGTGGAGATTTCCGAGACACGGATACGCGACATCGTCGCGGGCGTCGTGCAGGAGGTCCTCTCCCGGCAGAGAGTGCCGGTGGGAGCGACCGCGGGGGGCGACTGGGGCGTATTTGAGGAGATGAACGACGCGGTGCAGGCGGCCCATGACGCCTTCCTCCTCTTCAGGGAGCGGAGCATTCAGTGCAAGAGGAAGATCACCGACGCCGTCAGGCAGATGACGATCGATCACGCGGAGGAGCTGGCGCGTGAGACCGTCGAGGAAACCGGCATGGGGAGGGTCGATCACAAGATCGCCAAGCTCCTCAACGCCGCCCGGCAGAGCCCGGGCGTGGAATTCCTCCGCCCCCAGGCCTGGTCCGGCAAAAACGGCCTGGCGCTCGAAGAATACGCCCCCTTTGGCGTGATCGGCAACATCACGCCCAGCACACACCCGGCGCCGACGATGATCAATAACATCATCATCCAGCTCGCGGGAGGGAACACCGTGGCGTTCAACCCCCATCCGTCGGCCAGGCGGGTGAACGCAAAGGTCATCCGCCTCGCCAACCAGTACATGGTGAAGGCCGACGGACCACCCAACCTTGTGACGTGCGTTGCCGAGCCGACGCTCGCGACGGCCAAGACGCTGTTCGGCCATCCCCTCGTCGCGCTCCTCTCCGTGACGGGAGGGCCCGCCATGGTGGAGCTCGCGATGACGTATCCGAAGAAGGTGATCGCCGCAGGCCCGGGCAATCCTCCCGTGCTTGTGGACGAGACCGCGGACTGCGCGCTCGCCGCGCGGGAGATCACGATGAGCGCGAGCTATGACAACAACGTCCTGTGCATCGCCGAAAAAGAGATCTTCGTCGTCGCCTCCGTCTTCGAGCCCTTCATGCACGCGATGGAGGAGGTCGGCAACGTCCGGCTCTCCACCGCTCAGATGGACGCCCTGGCCAGGCTCGCGATGACGCTCTCGGGGAAACACTGGATCGTCAACCGGGACTTTACCGGCAAAAGCGCCACGGTGCTCGGGAAGGCGCTGGGACTCAGCATCGGCGCCGACGTCCCCCTTCTCTTCGGCGAAACGGACCGCGAGCACCCGTGGGTCGTTGCCGAGCAGATGACCTGCTGCATGCCGGTGGTGCGCGTGCAGGATTTCGAGGACGGCCTGGCCGCCGCGCTCAGGGCGGAACACGGGTTCCGCCACACGGCCTCGATCTTCACGAAGGACATCACCCGCGCCACGGCCTACACGCGCACGCTGGACTGCGACGTCCACACGATTAACGGCGGCACGCTCCGCGGCGACGGGGGGGACCTCGGCGAGGGGTATTTCTCGCATACGATCGCCACCCCCACGGGGGAGGGGATCTGCACGCCGCTCGATTTTGTGCGAAAGCGCCGGATCATGACGCACGGCGCATACAGGTTTGTGTGATTCTACGGACAGACACCCAGGAGACAGGACATGGCGACAAAAAACGCAATCGGCATACTGGAGACGAAGGGATTTGCCGCGCTCGTGCTCGGCGCGGATGCGGCAGTGAAAACCGCCGCCGTCGAGCTTGTTGAATGGCGCCCGGTCGGGAGCGGGTACGTCTCGTTTGTGGTCGAGGGAGACGTGGCCGCGGTGCGTTCGGCAATCGATGCGGGAAGCGATGCCGCCTCCAAGGCGGGAGAAGTCCTCTCGCAGCTCGTGATCCCGAGGCCGGACGACGCCGTGGAGAGCGTGCTCAACCGCCAGGCCGGGTCATGATTTTCGCGCGGGTCGTGGGGACGGTCGTCTCCACGCAGAAGGACCCGAACCTGAAGGGGAAGAAGCTCCTGCTCTGCCGGGAGGTGGATCACGCGGGGACTCCCCTCAAGTCGTACCACGTGGCCGTGGACGCCGTCGAGGCGGGGGAGGGGAACCTCGTCCTGCTTTCCTACGGGTCCGCCGCCAGGATGACCGAACAGACGAAAAACGCCCCCATCGATGCCGTCGTCCTCGCGATCGTGGATGACGTGCGGATCACCTCGCGGGCGGACCGCGCCGACGTCCGGACGGGGGCGCGGTGAAACTGGGCGTCGTGATCGGCGTCGTGTGGGCCTCGCGGAAGGTACCCGAGCTGGAAGGGTGCCGGATCTACATCGTGCAGCCCGTCAGCGCGTCAGGGGAGCCTCTCGAGTCACCGCTCGTGGCGGCCGACCCCTGCGCCCTGGCGGCCCCGGGGGACAGGGTCGTGTACGTGACAAGCACCGACGCGACGCAGGCGTTCCCGCGGGGATACGCCCCCGTGAACGCGAGCATCGTGGAACTCGTGGAGGAGGTGACCTGATGTTTCTCGCCAGGGTCACGCGCGCCGTCGTGGCCGTCCAGAAGCATGAGGCGTACCGGGGAAAAACCGTCTACGTCGTCCAGCCTGTCGATCCCGACGGCACACCCGCGGGCGCGGAGTGGGTCGCGGTCGATTACGTGGGGGCAGGCGTCGGGGACACCGTGGTCTGCGGCGGAGCCCCGGGCGTCGCCAGGGCCGTCTTCAATGTCGAGCTGGCGCCGATCAGGACGCTCATCATGGCCATCGTCGATTCCGTCGACATGCACGGGGAGAAGGGAGAGGACGCATGACGCCGCGCGACGTCGAGGCGCTCGGTGTCATCGGCGCCGGCGGGGCGGGCTTTCCCACGCACGTCAAACTGGAGGGGAAGCCGGACACGGTGATCGTGAACGCGGCCGAATGCGAGCCGCTCCTCCACAAGGACATGGAGGTGATCCTCCACCACGCCGACGACGTCCTGAAGGGGCTCTCCGCGGTGCTGGAAATGACGGGGGCCCGTGACGCGATCATCGGCATCAAGGAGAAGCATGACCGGGAGATCGCGCTCATTTCCGGGAAGGCGCCGGCGGGCGTGCGCGTTGTCCCGATCGAGGACGTGTACCCGGCGGGGGACGAGATAACGCTGATCTACATGACCACGGGGAGGCTCGTCCAGCCCGGGTCCCTGCCGATCACCGCCGGGTGTCTCGTGCAAAACGTCGAGACACTCTACAATATCGGGGCGGGGCGCCCGGTCGTCGACAAGTTCGTTGCGGTCGCGGGGGCAGTCGAGCACCCGGCGACCGTCCGCGTGCCCGTCGGGGTGTCGTACGCGGAAGTGCTCTCCCGCTTCCGCATCACCGCGCCCGACTACCGGGTCCGTTCGGGGGGGCTCATGATGGGGATCCTGGAAGACGACCTCTCGCGCACCGTCTCGAAACGGACGGGGGCGCTGATCGTGCTGCCCGCCGACCACTACTGCGTGACGATGTACCGGAGGTTTGCGACCGACCACGACACGGACAGGATCGCCAAGGCGGGATGCGACCAGTGCGCATTCTGCACGGAGCTCTGCCCCCGCTACCTGCTCGGCCAGCCGGTCAGGCCCGAGACCGCAATGCGAAACAGGATGTTCACGCGGGAGGAGGAGCCGATGCTCTTCGCCGGAAACCTCTCGTGCTGCGAGTGCAACCTGTGCACGATGTATTCCTGCCCGGAAGGGCTGGACCCGCGGGGCGCCACGGTGATCGAGAAGCGCGCGGCGCGCGAGAGGGGACTTTCATGGAGCGGCCCCGGCATCACGGCCCACCCCATGTTTGAATACCGGAAAGTGCCTTCGGCAAAGCTCAAGCAGCGGCTCGACGTCCTCCGGTTCGCCGACGAAGGCCCTCTCCGGGACCTTCAGCTTGCGCCGGAAGATGTGCGCATCCCGCTCCACGAGCACGCGGGCGCCGCAGCGGAGCCGGCGGTGGCGCGCGGCCAGCGCGTCCGCCGGGGGGATCTCATCGCACGGGCGAATGGACGGATCTCCAGCAACCTCCACGCGTCGATCGACGGCACCGTCGCCGCACTCTCGGCGGACCACATCCACATCCGGAGGGGCTGATGGCATCCGGCAACGCGGTGGGCATCATCGAGCTGGGGAGCATCTACAAGGGGTACGAGGTGCAGGACGCAGTGCTGAAGGCCGCGAACGTCGAGAAGGTCGTGGCCCGCACCATCTGTTCCGGGAAGTACTTCATACTGCTCCGCGGGAGCGTGGGAGACGTCGAGACCGCGATCGCCGTCGCCAGCCGGGTCGGGGGATTCGCGGTGATCAACGTCGCCGTGATCCCCAACGTCGACCCGCGAGTGTTCCCGGCCATCGCCGGGTACACGGTGCTCGAAACGGCCGCCCACAGGCGCGTCGGCGCGCTCCTCATCCTGGAGACATTCTCCGTCGTCTCCGCGATCAAGGCTGCAGACATCGCGGTGAAGGAGGCGGAGCTGGAGCTGCTGCGGGTGCACGTCGCGATGGCTGTCGGCGGCAAGGGGTTTGTCGTGATGACGGGAGACGAGGGGGCGCTCGCCTCCGCGGTGCGGCCGGCGGTGGAGTACTGCCGGCAGGAGGGGATGCTCGCCGGCTATGCGATTATCCGCAACCCTCACGACGAGGTGTTGCGCGATTTACTGTAATCGGGAGACGCCGCAATGACCAACGAATGGGAAGTGAAGAAGCTCTTCGTCGAGATCGGGAAGCGCATCTGGGTCCGCGGGTTCGTCGCCTCGAACGACGGCAACATGTCGGTCAGGCTGAACGAACGGGAGATCCTCACCACGCCCACGGGCGTGAGCAAGGGATTCCTGACGCCCGAGATGATCATCCGGTGCGACATGACGGGAAAAATGCTCGCCGGCGACAGCCACTTCCGCCCCTCGAGCGAGGTCAAGATGCACCTGGACGTGTACAAGGAGCGGCCCGACGTCAACGCCGTGGTGCACGCCCACCCCCAGTATGCCACGAGCTTCGCGGTCGCAGGGATCCCGCTCAACAAGTGCGTCCTCCCCGAGGCGATCATCGTCATCGGCGCGGTCCCGATCGCCCCCTACGGCCTTCCGTCGACGATGGAAATCCCGGACCGCGCGCGACCGTATATCAAAACATCCGACGCGATCCTGCTGGAGAACCACGGCGCCCTGACGCTGGGGAGCGACCTGCTCAACGCCTATCACAAAATGGAGACGCTCGAGCACACCGCGAGCATCGTGTGGAAGGCGATCCAGCTCGGGAACCTGAACGTTCTGCCGGAGGAGGAGCGCGACCGCCTGATGACGCTCAGGGAGAAGTTCCGCCTCGGCGGGCGCGTCGCGACCTGCGATGCGACGCCCATGCCGGCAAGCGAGCGGGAGCCCGACGACATCGACGAGGCCACGATCCGCACGGTCGCCCGGCAGGTCATCGAAAGGCTGAACAGGCACTGATCGCACCCGCTCCCCATGAAGATACTGATCGCGAACCCCGGAAGCACCTCGTACAAGTGCAAGCTCTACGACGCCCCCGCCATGACCGTGCTGTTCGAGGCGGCCGTGGAGCGGATCGGCGAGAAGGAGGGGGCGTACACCCACGCATTCGCCGGAGAGCCCGGCGCAACCGAGCGCCGGCCCGTCCCGGATTACCGGGCCGCGGTCAGCATGGCGCTCGAAACGATGGCCGCGCGGCACCCCGCGCGCGACATCGCCGCCGTCGGCTTCAAGACGGTCCTGGCGAAGGGAGTGACCGGCTGCGTCGAGCTGACCCCCCGGGTGCTCCGCGCCATGGAGGAGTACCGCCTGGTTGCGCCGGTGCACACCGATGTCTACGTAACGGCGATCACCGTATTCGGCGCAGTCCTCCCCTCGACGCCCCTCGTGGGCCTCTTCGAAACGCACTTCCACACGGACATCCCGCCTGAGGCGTACCTGTACGGGATCCCGTACGAGCTGTATGAGAAGCACGGGGTGCGCAAGTACGGCTTCCATGGCGCCTCTCACCGCTACATTGCACTCCGGGCACGGCAGCTCTTCGGCGCCGACCGGGTCATCTCTTGCCACCTGGGAGGAAGCTCCTCCGTCTGCGCGATCCGGGGAGGGCGCTCCGTCGACACCTCGATGGGGATGAGCCCGCAGAGCGGTCTCCTCAACGCGAAGCGAACGGGGGATCTCGATCCTTACGCGCTTCTCTATATCATGGACCGCGAAGGACTCAGCATCGAGGCTGCAGGGAAACTCCTTCAGTCGCGCGGCGGCGTTTTCGGCATTTCGGGCTCGAGCGGCGATTTCCGGGACATCGAACGGGCGATGGACAGCGGGGACCGCCGCGCGCAGCTCGCATTCGACACATTCGCGTACGGCGTGAGACGGTACATCGGCGAGTACATGGCCGTCCTGAACGGCGCCGATTGTATCGCGTTCACCGGGGGCGCGGGGCAGAAGGGGGCACGGCTCCGCAGGAAGATCCTGGCGAACCTGGACCGCCTGGGTATCGTGCTGGATGACGCCCGGAACAACTTGAACCCCGCGGAAGGCCTGATTTCCGGGGAGCAATCGCCGGTCGCCATCGCGGTCATCCCGACCAACGAGGAGTTTATCGTCGCCTCCGAAGTCATGTCGTTCATGGAGCGGCGGGAGGCGCCCGCCGCCGGGCCGGGAGCTACGGCATGAACGAGGATCGGCGATTCATCGGATTCGATATCGGCGCCGAAAGCGGGCGCTGCGTCGTTGCGACGCTCGCCGGGGGACGCCTCTCGCTCGAGGAGGTCCACCGGTTTGCGACGCACAGCGTTGTTTCAGGCGAGTCACTCCACTGGGACATACTGGCGATCGCTTCCGAGATCATCGAGGGCCTCACGCGCGCGGCAAAGGCGTTCGGCCCCACCTGCACGGGGATCGGCATCGATACCTGGGGCGTGGACTACGTCCTGGTTGATCCCGCCGGGCGCGTGCTCGGATATCCTTACCACTACCGGGACGGACGAACGGACGGGATCATGGCCGAGGCGTTCGCCATCGTCCCGAAGGAGGAGCTCTACAGGGGAACGGGGATACAGTTCCTCCAGTTCAACACGGTGTTCCAGCTCCTCGCGGAGCACCGCCAGGGGCTGGATCTCCTCTCCGTTGCCGGGTCTATGCTCATGGTGCCCGACTACCTGAACTTCGTGCTCTCGGGGCGCAGGGCGGCGGAATACTCGATCGCCTCCACCACGGGCCTCATCGACCCCCGGACGCGCAACTGGTCCTGGAAGCTCATCGACGCATTCGGGTTTCCGCGGAGGATATTTCCCTCAATTATTGAGCCCGGGACATCGCTCGGCACAATACTCCCGGCAGTCGCCGCGAAGTGCGGTATCCATCCCGGCACGCCGGTCATTGCTACCGCCGGTCACGATACGGCTTCAGCCGTTGCTTCCGTTCCGGCCGGCGGCGGATCAGACTGGGCGTATCTCAGCTCCGGCACATGGTCTCTGATGGGGATAGAGCTCTCCGAGCCCAGGCTCACGGACGATGCGTTACAATACAATTTCACGAATGAGGGGGGGATCGGCCGGACGATCTGCTTCCTCAAGAACATACTTGGCCTGTGGCCGATCCAGGAATGCCGCAGACACTGGCAGGCGCAAGGGGAGGAGATGAGCTACGCCCGGATCGCGAGCCTGGCGGCCGCGGAAGGGCCAGCGCGCGCGTGGGTCGACCTGGACGATCCGAGATTCCTCAAGCCGGGGGAAATGCCGGCCAAGATCGCCTCATTTCTCGGGGAAACGGGGCAATCGGCATCCGACCGTCCCGGGTTCATCATCCGGGTCATCCTTGAGAGCCTGGCCTACTCGTACAGGCGCACGATCAGGCAACTGGAGCACGCGACGGGGAGGTCCATCAGGACGCTTCATGCCGTCGGAGGAGGGATACAGAACGAGCTGCTGATGCAGTGTACGGCGGATGCCACCGGACTTCCCGTGGTTGCCGGGCCGGTGGAGGGGACTATTGTGGGCAATATCGGCGTCCTTGCGATGGGGACCGGCGCGGTTTCGACTCATGAGGAATGGAGAACGATCGTTGCACGCTCGTTCGGGCTCAAAACGTATTCCCCCGTGGGCACCGAATACTACGACAAGCACGAAGACAGGTACAGGCGCGTAAACACCAATAGATTATAGCCAATAGACTATGGACCATAGCCTATCGAGCTATTCATTGTCAATTAATGAGTTACATTGTGCGATATAATGTAAAATCTCTTCTTTTGTTGTTTCCCTTCTTCTTCGTTCCGATCTCCCTCCGGGCACAAAATGACATCTACCGTGCTGCCGATGAGCGCGCACTGGCGGCTCCGGCATCTGTCACGGGATCGACGGCAACGCTTGCCAGGTGGCTCGCGGGGTCGTTACAATCGGACAGGGAGAAGGCGAGAGCGATATTCCGATGGATCACGGCAAATATCTCGTACGACGCCGAGGCGTTCTTCTCCGGCCGCCCCACGGTCGGTTCGGCCCGTGATGCGCTCCGGAGCAGGCGCGGCGTATGCGAGGGGTATTCGAGCCTCTTCACGGAGCTTTCGAGAAGCGCAGGGCTCACCGTGGAAGAAATCCCCGGGAATGCAAAGGGGTACGGGTATGCGGCCGGGAACGGATCGGGTGTGCCCGAGAATCACTCATGGAACGCCATCCGGCTTGACGGTCGCTGGCAGCTCATTGATTGCACGTGGGGAGCGGGGTACATCGGCGACGACCGCCGGTTCCACAGGCAGTTCAACCCCCATTACTTTCTCACGCCCCCGGGAGAGTTTATATACGACCACTACCCGGATGATGCCGCCTGGCAGCTCATCGACCCCCCCAGGTCGCGCGAGGAGTACAAGAACACTGTCTACCTGAAGCCCGCCTTTTTCGCGCTCGGTTTCAGCGTCGGAGAGAACGGGGCCGGGACGATACATACGGGGGGGGCGCTGACGCTCAGGATCGACGTTTCGGGAAACGTCGCGGGCGCGGCCACGGTGCTCGACGGAAGCTCGCCGCTCGATGAGCGCTGCACGTTCGTCCAGCAGGAGGGGAACTCGCTCGTCGTCAGGGGGGCAATCCCCGCAGGGGATCACACGCTCCGGCTTTTCGCCAAGCCCGCCCTCACGCCCGGGGAGTACGCATGGATACTGGACTACCGCGTCGTGTCGGACGGGGGCTCGAACGACTCATTCCCGAAAAAGTTCAGTGCGTTTGACGACAGGGGCGCACGACTCATCGAGCCCGTGGCGGGCGTCCTTGCGGCCGGCCCACGCCGCTTTCACATCGGGGCACCCGGAGCGCTTCAGGCTGCGGTCGTCGCGGGAGAGGAGTGGACGGTCCTGCAGGGCACAGGCGGGGATTTTTCGGGCGAGGCCGCCGTTCGCCCCGGCTCCGTCACGGTCTGCGCCCGCTACCCGGGGCATGACGAGTGGGAGATCATACTGGAATTCAAGGGGCGGTGATGCCTGCAGGGGAGGCATGCGGGGGAGCGCGGGCAGCCCCGCGCTCCCCCGCAGCATGCTCTAGCGCAACGGAGGGGGCGCACCGGGACCGGGAGGAGCCATCGGTGTACCCGGGAAGGGGAGAGCGTCAAGAGACCCCTTCTGCTCATCCGTGAGCAATCCCCGGGTCTTCACGCGGCTCTGGATCTCGGCCCTGAATATCTGGGTGCGGAGGTCGCCGATCTCCTGCGCCGTCTGCTCCACCGCGACCAGGTCGACCTCACGCGCCGTCATGAGAGTCCGCAGGTGCGCTTCCTTCTCACCGAGCTGGTTGCGAAGCGGGAGCGATTTCTCCGCAAGCGCGATCCTGATCTTCCGCATTTCCGCTTTCTGTTGATCGCTCAGGTCGGGGATTCCGCCCCCGTGCTCGCCGGGGGGCAACAAGCCCGGAGTCTCGGGGCCGGGACGGGCCGCGTGAATATCCTGCGACAGCGCACACCGGAATGAAGGCGCCCCCGCCGCGAGCGCCGCCGCCAGTACCAGAGGGAATGGTCTCACCGCGATTCCTTTCTCATGTGTGACTGAACCTGGATTCCGTCACATATGACGACGGCGCGCCGGAGAACTTGCGCACGTTCACCGCGGCGGCCCCGGCGGCGGAGCGCCGGGGGGATGATCTCCTCCCGGGGGCGGGAGAGGGATATCCGATCCCTCACCGGGGCGAGCCCCCGGCGGTTCACCACCGGGAGGCACGGGGGATCCCCTCTCGAAGACGTCGCGCACGAGCGCGTCGAGCGCAGGGCGCTGAAGGCTGTCGCAGAGCCCGCGCAGATCGCGAAAATGCATGAACGTCGCCCGCTGTAACTGCGCCTCCAGCGTTCCCAGCTCTTCCGTCTTTGCGGCCACGAACGAATCCGGCGCAGCGCCGCCGCGGAGGGCGTCATAGAGCTCGCGCCTGGCGTCCCGCATGCGCCGCTCAATCCCGTCCGCTTCGGCGCGGTAGGCGGCGCGCAACTCGCCGAATCGCCGCTTCTGCTCAATGTTGAGCCCGAGCCGCCGTTCTATGAATTCCCCCGGAGATTCCCTGAGCGGGGGGACACCCGGCAGCGGAAGGGGAGGGCGCAAGTTCTGCCACCAGAGCGTCCCGAGAGCGGCGACGTTCAGGAGCGTGAGCACGATGATCCCCGTGGTGAGGACCCTGGTTCGACTCAGGAGATCCATGCGTTCATTCCCATGTCGGTTGTGTGCGCGGAGTGAGGTCGTATTCGACGGCGAGCGAATCCACCGCAGCCTCGCGCGCGATGCCGAGGCTCCTCGATCCGGCGCTCATGATCGCCGCGGCGTTCAGTGCCGCGAGCGCCAGAAGCGCCGCGATCGCAACGCGCGCGCCTCCGGAAAGCCTCCCCCGGCCCGGCATCTTCCCCGCCGGGAGCCGGTGCATGACGCCGTCGGTGAAATGCCGGGGCGCGCCGCCGAGACCGAGGCTGCCGAGCACGTCGAGCGTCTTTGACGCTTCCTGTTCGAATGGCGTCGGCGCTGTCATGATCTGTCCCTCTTCAACAATGGTTCCTGTAAAATGCGTACAGTCGCTTTCTCAGGGTGAGCCGGGCGCGGAATATGAGAGATTCGACAACGGGGACGGTTGTCCTGAGAACCTCGCTGATCTCCTGGTAGCTCAGGCCGTCCGCGGAGAAGAGGAGGAGCGCGGCCTTCTGGTTTTCAGGGAGCCGATCGATGTGGCGCATCAGGATATCTCCCCGCTCCTGCTCCTCGAGGCGCAGCCCGGGGTGCGCGCGGGGGCTTTCCTCCGCGGGCTCTTCCATGTCTCCGGCAAAGAGCGACTGGACACGCGCGAACCTTTTTTTCCTGTTCTTTTTCCGGATGTGATCGAGCGCTTTCGTCACGGCGATCCTGTAGATCCACGTTGAGAGCTTCGCTTCTCCCCTGAACGACCCGAGTGAATTGTACACCTCGACGAACACATCCTGGGCAACGTCCTCCGCATCTTCCCTGTCGCGGAGCATGCCGAGGCATGTCCTGAAGACACGGTCCTGGTACCGCTCCACGATCGCGCGGAAGGCGGATTGATTCCCCCCGAGAACCTCCTGAACGATCCGATTGTCTTCCATGGAATCCGAGTGCGTCGCCCCTGTCCTGTTTGGACGACGAATCTTACGAAACCCTGCGCCCTCCTTCAAGCAGGGAGGGAACAGCTGCCCGCAACGGCGTGTTTAGCGGGAAAAGCAGGCCAATCCCGATGATGCAGCATAACGCCGGAAAACTGGCACAGCGCGCCGTGGTACTCCTCGCGATGACGCGCGTGATTCCCGGCGCGTTCGCGGACGGCCAGTTCATTGCCCAGGGGGGAAAACTGGTCGGACCCGGAGCGCTCGGGATCGCAAACCAGGGTTCGTCAGTCGCACTCTCCGGCGACGGGTCGACGGCGATCGTCGGCGGTCCGGATGACAGCTCCGGCGCGGGCGCGGCGTGGATGTTCGTCCGATCGGGAGGAACGTGGGTGCAGCAGGGACGGAAGCTCCTGGCATCCGGCGCGCTCAGCGGCGTCATCGGGTCCCGGCTCGGGACATCGGTTGCTCTCTCATATGACGGGAACACCGCGATCGTCGGCGCGCCCGGAGACGACGCCGGAAGAGGGGGAGCGTGGGTTTTCACGCGGACAGGGACCGCGTGGGCCCAGGAGGGAGGAAAGCTTCTCGGAGCGTTTGCCGTCGACGGTTTCTCGGGCGCCCGCCAGGGGGAGTCGGTGGCACTCTCCTGGGACGGGAACACGGCCCTCGTGGGAGCCCCGCTTGACAGCCTGGGCGCAGGGGCCGTGTGGGTGTTTACACGGAGCGGCGGGGGATGGTCAGGAGAGGGGCCGAAACTCGTGGCAACGACTGCGTCCGGCGAAGCGCTCCAGGGCTGGGCCGTCGCGCTCTCCGGCGACGGCAACACGGCGATCGTCGGCGGGATTTACGACTTCAACAATGCCGGGGCCGCGTGGGTCTTCGTCCGCACGGGCACGACGTGGACTCAGCAGGGATACAAGCTGTACGGCCTCGACGCCACCGGCGGCGCAAACCAGGGATGGGCCGTGGCGCTCTCGTATGACGGGAATACGGCGATCATGGGAGGATCCGGGGACGGGTCGGGGACCGGAGCGGCCTGGGTGTTCCAGAGAACGAACGCCGTCTGGAGCCAGACCAGCGGCAAGCTCGTCGGGAGCGGTGCTTCAGCGGGGGCGGCCCAGGGAACTTCTGTCGCGCTCTCATCAGACGGGACAGAGGCCCTCGTAGGAGGACCCGGCGACAGCGCGGGGATGGGCGCTGCGTGGGTGTTCAGACTCTCCTCCGGCACCTGGAGCCAGCAGGGGGGAAAGATCACGGGGAGCGGCCAGGCCGGCGGTGACTACGGCTCGGGCGAAGGGAGCGCCGTCGCTCTCAGTGCCGACGGGAACACTGCGCTCGTCGGCGGGTCGACCGACAACAACGGCGCAGGCGCCGTCTGGTCGTTTGCCGGGAACGGCGCGACGTGGATCCCCCTCGGAGGGAAGTTCCTGGGCGCGGATTCGAGGGGGAACGCCTCACAGGGAACGTCTGTCGCAATTTCCTCTGACGGCAGCACGTCGATCGCGGGGGGACCGACGGACAGCACGGGGAGGGGAGCGGCGTGGGTCTTCACGAGATCGGGGACCGCGTGGAAGGCGGGAGAAAAGCTCGTGGCCGATACCGGCTTCTCGTTTCAGGGGAGGTCGGTCGCGATCTCCGGAGACGGCACCAGGGTCCTCGTGGGGGCCCCCGGCGCGGGAGCCGGAACGGGAGCGGCATTCGTCTTTATCCGCAACGACTCAGTCTGGAATCCCGAAGGGGGAACACTCCGGGGGAGCGGGAGCGTGGATACAGCGCTCGGTGCGGGAGAGGGGACATCGGCCGCGCTATCGGCCGACGGGCTCACGCTTATCATCGGGGGCCCGGATGACAACGGTGGGAGAGGAGCCGCGTGGGTGTTTACGCGCACCGGGCACGCGTGGCTTCAGCAGGGTAACAAACTCATCGGCACGGGGGCGTCCGGCCCGTCGCGCCAGGGAGCGTCCGTTGCACTTTCCTCCGATGGGAACACTGCCATCGTCGGGGCGCCGCGGGACAGCTCGGGAGCCGGCGCGTCATGGGTATTCGTCCGTTCATCGGGGACGTGGATACAGGAAGGGGGGAAGATCCGGTCAGAGGGGGGGATCGGGGCATCAGGAAGCGGGAGCG
>DATJAS010000124.1:0-60022 GCA_035516035.1 Bacteroidota bacterium
GACGACCCCGATGAGGCTTGCTTCCACGATCTTCCCGGGGCGGATCCTGTACATCCAGAGGCCGACGAAGAGCGCGATCGGAATCGTCATGGCGATCGTAAACGTCCCCCAGGAGCTTTCCCTCAGCGCGTTCACCACCGCGAGACCGAGCCCGGCAAGCGCGATGACGACGATGATCAGTATCGCGATCGATCCGATGAGGCCGGCGAGCGGGCTGATCTCGTTCCGCGCAATCTCCGCGAGCGACCGCCCCTTGCGCCTGATCGATGCAACGAGCACCGTAAAATCGTGGACGGCACCGGCGAGAACCACCCCCACCACGAGCCAGAGAAGACCGGGAAGGTAGCCGAACTGGGCGGCCAGGACGGGGCCGATCAGGGGGCCCGCCCCCGAGATCGCCGCGAAGTGATGGCCGAAGAGCACCCATTTGTTCGTGGGATGGTAGTTCTGACCGTCCTTCAGCGTGTGGGCGGGTGTGACGCGCGTGTCGTCCAGTGCCACGACCCTGGCCGCGATAAATGCGCTGTAGTACCTGTAAGCGATTGCCATGACGCACAGCGCGCCGAGGATGAGGGGCAGAGCGTGCATAGGGGACTCCCTGGACGTGATGGATTGCTTCGCCACGCCAGAGAACGGCGTGGTCCAAAAAGCGGACTTCGCTCGCAATGACAGCGGGCGGAGCTAGAATGCGTTCCTGAAGAGCGTGATCGCGGATGCGGCGCCGTCGCGCCTGATCGACACGACATCGCACCGGCACGGCCTCTCGCGGATCCCGTGCGTCGCGAGGTACGCCGCGGCGATCTTCCTGATCGTTCTCTGTTTCGCCGGGGTGACAGCGTCTTCCGGAAGGCCGTACCCGTCCCCCCAGCGCGTCTTCACTTCGCAGAAGACGAGATCCTCACCCTCCTCGGCGATGATGTCAATCTCCCCCATCGTGTGAAACCGGAAGTTCCGCTCAAGGATCCGGTATCCCTGCGTCACCAGGTACCGGGCCGCCTCGTCCTCTCCCGATGCCCCGGCTTTGCGGAGATTGCGACCCCTGGCGGTCATTGCGAGGGCACGTCCTTCGTGCCCGAAGTAATCTCCCGCGAGGTTGCTTCGCCTGAGGAGCGGCTCGCAATGACTGGGGGGGATTGCTTCGGGGCGCCTGCGGCGCCCCTCGCAATGACAGGGCCTTCGCCTGACCCAATATGGCAAAACGTCCGCCTGTGGATGGGCGTGAGTCCAAGCCGGAGAATTGCCGCCCGGTGCTCGGCCGTGCCATACCCCTTGTTCCTGGCGAACCCGTAGCCGGGGTACCGCCCGTCATGCTCCACCATCAGGCGGTCCCTGGTGACTTTCGCGACGATTGATGCAGCCGCAACGGAAAAACAGGCGGCGTCTCCCCCGACGACCGTCGTGACGGGGATGCCCCGCGTGGCCGGGCCCGCCCTGAAGAGATTTCCGTCGACGATCAGGTGTCCCGGCCGCATGCCGAGTGAAGCAACGGCCCTGTCCATCGCAAGGAACGAAGCGTTC
The DNA here is from genome assembly GCA_035516035.1 of Bacteroidota bacterium. Lineage (GTDB taxonomy): Bacteria > Bacteroidota > Ignavibacteria > UBA10030 > UBA6906 > Fen-1273. Next base: position 1,519 of record DATJAS010000124.1, read on the forward strand.
AGGATATTGATCTCGTCAATAAGATCGTTCTCGACGATCCCGATGCCGAGTGCAAGCGCACCGGAAGAGACGATGTCGATCAGCCGCTCCCTGGCGGCGGGAGTCAGCTTCTTCGAATCGTCGACCCCCGGGATGAACGTCCCCGTGGGGAATATCACGGCCGCCGCCACAACGGGCCCCGCAAGAGGGCCTCGCCCCGCTTCGTCGATTCCGGCGACACTGGCGCCGCCGGCCCGGAGTTCCTCTTCCAGCGCCACGTCGGGTCCCGCCGCCGGGAGCCCGGAGGCCCCCCTGGCCTCAGAAATCATTGATGATCCCGACATGCACCTTCGCTGTCGCAAATGTGTCTCCCTGCCCGAATGCAAAGCTCACACCCATGTTCCCAAGGGGAGTCTCGAGCCGCACGCCGATTCCGTAACCATACTTGAATGCCCGCGCTTCGGGGACGCCGAGAAGATCGTCGCCGGGCATATCATAGTAACCGGTGTCGATGAAGCCGAAGAAATAGGTCCTCCGCGCGAGTATGAATCGGTACTCGGCGTTCGTCCAGGCGATCTCTGCCCCCATGAACTGGTTCTCGCGGTAGCCGCGGAGGGTGTTCGCCCCGCCGAACTGGTACATCTCCCCCGGCTGGACCTCTCCCGTGCGTATCTCGCGGCCATGGACGCCGAAGGCAAAGACCTGCCTCCGGAACGTCGGGAGATAGAACTCCATGTCCACGCCGAGCCGCTGCACCGTGCCGCTCCCTGCCGGGGCTGCAGTAACGCCCGCGGGGACGGACGTGATGGATTTGCGGCCGTAGTGATAATCGGTCATATACCGGGCTCCCGACGTGGGACTGTACAGATCGTCCCGGTTGTCATACTGGAGCGCGATCCCGCCGGTGGTTTCGCTGGTGCCCACCGCCCGGACCACACCCGCCGAATCGACGGCCGGGATGACCCTCTCCGTGCCGAACACCAGCGAGAGCGAGAACTCCTCGGAGAGGAGGAACTCCGCCTGGAGATCCAGTGCACGCTTCACGTACGTCGTGTCCTGCTGCCGCTGTACGAAGCCCGTGCCGATGTTGATGGGGAGCCCGAAGATCCATGGCTCCACGTACTTCACGCCGATTTCCTGCGAGTAACGGTCTTCCCGCTGCCAGCGGAGGCTCAGCTTCCGTCCCGTGCCGAAGAGGTTCCGCATCGACACCGAGGCGAGCCCGGTGAGCGTGCCGGAGGCACCCGCGACCGGCGGTGGAATGTACCCGAGTATGCCGTCGAACGTGTTCGTGTTCCCCTCTTTCACGCGGATCAGGAGCCCGCCGTGGCCGTCCCTCACGTACAGCTCGGGCTCATCCACGCCGGAGAAGATGTTGAGCCTGTTCAGCCTCTGCCGGATTGCGTCCACTTTCGCGGGCGAGTACAGCTCCCCGGGAGTAAGCCGCGTTTCCCGCGTGATGACGGATGCATCCGTCTCCCTGTTCCCCTCCACGCGGATCTCATCGATCGTCACGCGGTCTCCCTCCTCGACGCGCAGGAGAAGATCCACGGAATCGACGAGCGCCCCCGGGCGGGAGTTAAGATCCGCGACGGTACACCGTGCGAACGGATACCCGAGCTTCTCATACCGGACGAGGAGCTCCTCGATATCCTGTTCGAAGAGCGGCGGATTGAGGGGCTCCCCCGGCGCGGTGTCAAAGCGATCGAGGATGTCAGGCGCAGAGATGTGCGCCGACCCCTCAACGCCGATGCGTGACACGACGGTCCGGCGCCCTTCCTCTATTACAAGGAGAACGTCGACATATACGCTGTCTGCAGAAAACGAGGGTGGATCGAAGCGGGCACGGGCGGCCAGGTACCCCCCGGCGCGGTATGCCTCGACGACGCGGGCCGAGTCGGAACGGAGAGCGGGTGCGGAAAAGGGGGTTCCTGCACGAGAAACGAGCCACCCCGTGATCTCCCGCGCCGAGTAGACGGTGTTCCCGCGGACGCCGACCGAGCGTATCGACGGCACCGGACCTCCCGCGGCGGCGCAGGCGAGCACGAGGCATAGTCCGGCCGCACACGCAGCACGCGCCCCACCGCGACGGGCGCGCATCGGGACAATGCGATCAGAAATCACGGCGGCGGTTGTACACCTCCCAGAGCGGCGTCAGGAGCCTGTAGTCGCCGAAGCCGTTCTCGTCCCTGAACACAAACTGGTAATTCAGGTCGTAGTACTGCCAGATTTCTTCCGGTTTCTCGTCGATCTGGAACGGATACCGCTCGACGTTGCTCGGGGGGCCCAGGAGAATGTACACGAGCCCCATATCCGTCCGCCACCCTTCGCGGTACCTGGTGAAGTGCTTGTTGGCGTATTCCACGCGGCCGTAATACAGGGCCATCTTTTCGTTCCGCGCGGCGTTGGGGTTCGTGCTCCGCCGCTTCCAGAATTCCAGGAACTTCTTCTGCTTCTCCTCGAGCGTAGTCGCGGATTTCAGGTCGGACATCTCGTTGTCGCGGGCGATGTATTCGAGCTGTTGAATCGCCACGTCGATGTCCTTCATCGACTGGGGAAGGCCCGTCCATCGCACCCAGATGCGGCGCGCCCGGGCGGTGATGGCCCTGTTGGTGTCAGAGGCGGGGACCGCGAGCACCTGGAGGATATCGTCCCCCAGGGGAAGCGAGGAGTTGTCCACCCGGAGAAAGACCTCGTTCTTTCCCGACGTCACTCTCTGGGCCGTGTCGCCCCTGGCGAGAAGCTCCCCCTTCGCGTTGACGACGCGGGCGATGAACCGGAGCGAGTCCGGAGCCGCCCGGTTGTACAGCTCGAAGAAGATGTAAAAGCCGTTCGGGAGGTTGCCGACGTTGGGGGAAACATTCGGCATGAGTGATTTCTTGCCATCGCGCACGGTGATCCTGCTGATGAGCAGCAGGTCGCTCATGGCGACGAGCGGCGTGGTCATGTCCGGGACAATGCAGTTGTACGACGCCCGTTTTTCGCTCTTGGATTCGGCGTCCCGGATCGCGACCCTGACCGTGTACCTGCCGGGAGCGACGCCGAACGAGCGCTGTTGCAGCGAAAAGGCGGTCGCGGAAACGGACTGGTCGAACGACACGTCGTTCACGTGCTCCGTCCACGTCTTGTCGAGCACGCGGGTGCCCGCCGAGTCGTCGATCGACAGCGTCATCTCGTACGAGGCGTCGTACGTGTCCCCCGATTTCACGAAGCTCAGGTTGTCATACCCCACGCGCACGAAGACGTCGAGGCGCTCCTCCCCCGGCGTCCGTCCCTGGAACGCCACGGGATCGATGTAGAGGCTCTCGGAGTATTCCGGCGGGGGCTGCGAGGACATTTCCACCTGCGCTCCCGCAGGCGTGCCCGCAGCGCACAGGACGACAATCAGCCACAACCTCGCGCTCCGCACCATGGTTACACCCTCCCGTACAGGTCGTATTCAGTGGCGTCGTGGATTTCCACGTCGGAGAATGTCCCCGGCGTGAGCGGGCCGGGAGCCGTGACGTACACTTCGTTGTCGATGTCCGGGGCGTCGTGCTCCGTGCGGCCGACCGACACCCCGTCTTCCACCCTGTCGATCAGGACGCGCACGCGCGAGCCCACCAGCGAGAAATTCCGCGCCTCGGAGATTTCCTTCTGGGCTTCCATGATCGCGGACCGTCGCCGTTCCTTCTCCTCCGGGGGGACGGGATCGCCAAGGGGGTGCGCAGTCGTCCCCTCTTCGCGGGAGTACGTGAAGACGCCGAGCCGCGTGAAGGCGGTCGAGCGGACGAACTCCTCCAGCAGCGCGAAGTCCTCCGCGGTCTCCCCGGGATAGCCGACGATAAGCGTGGTGCGGAGCGCGATCCCCGCTCCCTGCAGCCGCCCCAGCAGGTCCACGAGCGCCCTCCTGGTGATACCCCGCCGCATCGACTTCAGGACTCCGTCGGCAACGTGCTGCACGGGGATATCCAGGTACCGGCAGATGCGCGGATGGGAGGCCAGCACCTCCGGCAAGTCCTCCGGAAAATGCGCCGGGTACGCGTACATCAGCCTGACCCACGCGATCCCGGGCACGTCCGCCAGTGAGCGGAGAAGGGCAGCGACCCGCCGCCGGCCGTAGATGTCGAGCCCGTACGCGGTCGTGTCCTGCCCGATCACGATCAGCTCCCTCACGCCGGAGGCGGCGAGTGCTTCCGCCTCACGCAGGATCTCTTCCTCGGGCCGGCTCACGTGCCTGCCGCGCATCATGGGGATGGCGCAGAACGAACAGGGGTTGTCGCAGCCCTCGGAGATTTTCAGGTAGGCAAAGTGGGAGGGCGTGCTCAGGAGCCGCTCACCCAGGAGCTCGGACCGGTACTCCGCGCCGAGGGAGCGGAGGACGTCGGGCAATTGATGGGAGCCGAACACGCCGTCAAGCTCGGGGATCTCCGCCGCAATCTCGCGCCTGTACCGCTCGGTCAGGCACCCCATGGCGTACACCTTCCTCAGGGGCCCCCGTCCCTTCATCTTCACCTGGCGGACGATCGTGTCGATCGACTCCTCCTTCGCGGCGTCGATGAACCCGCAGGTGTTGATCACGGCGATGTCGGCGTCGCCGATCTCCGGGACGACCTCGATGCCGTTCAGCCGGAGCTGCCCCATCAGCTTCTCGGAATCCACCGTGTTCTTGACGCAGCCCATTGTGATCACATGGACCTTTCGCGTTTTCCCCACACGCATTGCCGCACTCTCCTCAGAACACGATGAAATCGAGATATACAAAGACCAGCGGGGCCACGAAGAGGAGGCTGTCGAAGCGGTCGAGCACCCCGCCGTGGCCCGGGATAAGCGCCGACGAATCCTTCACCCCCGCGTCCCGCTTGAGCAGCGATTCGGCCAGGTCGCCGATCTGGCCGCAGCACCCGACGATGACGCCGCAGACCGCCGCCTGGAGCACGGTCATGTACGGGAGGCAGACGAGCCGCGCGGCCTGGAAGACGGCCAGCGCGCCGATGAACCCCGCCGCCGCCCCCTCCCACGTCTTGTTGGGGCTCACGCGCTCGAAGAGCCGGTGACGCCCGAACGCGCGTCCCGCGAAATACGCGGCCGAATCGCACACCCAGATCGACGCGAAGATCGCCAGCACCGTGTACCCTCCCCACCGGTAAAGCTCGCCGGCGACTTCGTCGGGTACGGTCCCGCCCCGGAGCGGGAAGTAGGCGTAGACCGGAAAGTCTTCCGGTATGAACAGCTCGCGCACGCCGACGAGCGAGCCCAGGAACAGCCCTGCGTAGGCGGCCCCAAAGAGCGTCGTCGCAACGTTGACGAGGGGGCCCGGTTTCGCCCTGAACAGCTCGATACCCATGATCACGGGAAGCGCCGCCAGGAGCAGGATCAGGAGCACCTGCGCCATGGAGGGCCAGGGGACGCTGATCCCCCCGGCAAGGAGCCCGCCGGCGACCAGTGCGCGCACCCTGAAATACGCGAAAACGCTGACCAGGAGACCCCCGAGCACGAGGCCCGCTGCAACCTGGGGATGGGCCCCTTTCGCGCGCGCCAGCGCGAAAAACTCATGGATGGCCAGGAGCGCGATGCCCAGCACCAGGCCGAAGAAATAAAAACCTCCGGCCATGGTGACCAGGAGGATGATGGGTATGCCCACGACCGCAACGAGGACGCGGGTGGCAAGGTTGCTCACGTGCGATCCGTCAGGTTGATTCGCCCGATGCGTGGCCGGTGCTGTGAACAAAATACAAAGTGGCGGCACAAAATACCACCGCGAAACCGGCGAAATTCCATGCGGCGAGCGTCAGCGTGGGGGCGGAGGAGGGAGAGACGGCGACGAAGTTGTCGTCGAGGTGAAGGTACATCGCGGCGCACGCCACGAAGTTGTTGAAGAAGTGTGCCGACATCGAGAGCGTGATATTGCCGGACCTGTAGACGATAAACCCGAAATACACCCCGAGCGCGACAAGGGGGACGAGCGTGAACGGGTTGAAGTGGTAGATCCCGAACACCACGCCGGTGATCACTGCGCCCCACCACCCGCTGACCGCCTCGAGGTTCCTCTGCACGAGCCCACGGAAGAGGAGCTCTTCCGCAAGGGCGGGCACGAGCGCCACCACCACGATGACGAAGATGAATTCTCCCGGGCTGTTCGCCTGGACGAGAAGCCTCTCCGTCTCTTCCAGGATCCGCCGCATCCAGTCCAGGAACTGCTGCATCCCATCCGGGAGGGGGATCCGATCCTGCAGGACCATGTACGCCTGCATCATCTGCTGGAGAGCGAACACCGCGAGCATCGTTGCCGCAAGGTCGCGGACGCGCGGAATCTTCACGCGAAACAGTGCCGCCCCGGGACCGTGGCGCTTCCTGGCAAGCCAGACGGTCGGCGCGAGGATGAACAGGAGCTGCCCCAGGATCGTCGCCCAGCGGACGATCGTGACGTTCGCCTCCGTGATCCGCCACCGGGCGACGAGCAGCGTCAGGAATCCCCCCACGAGCTGGTAGAGCACGAAGATGAGCGCAAGGGCGAACAGGCAGAAGACCACCGGGTGCATCCGCTGCAGAAACGTCCCCTCCGGCTCCGCCGGCACCCCGCCGGGAGAAACGGGGGGGAGATCCTGTGTGGCGTCGTCCATGGCCCCTCCTTCAGCGCGTCTGCGAGACGATCATGGCGGCCAGCAGCGGCACCATGATCTCGTGGTGACCGATAATATAGTACCCTTTTCCCCCGTCCTGCGTCGGGCGGCGCTGGACGTTCATCGCGGGGCGGTAGTGCGCGTTCATGTCGAACACCGCGGTGGTGAATCCCCGGGCGCGGGCGCCCAGGTTTCGCGCAACTGTGAGGGCCTTGAGAAAGACCTCGGGCATGACGACGGCCGACCCGACGTTGAGGACCACGCCTCCCCCGGTGAGGTGCTTGCACGTCTCGGCGAGCGACCGGAAATCCCGGAATGTCATCTCCCCCGTGGCGGCGCCGTTCATCGTCGGCTGCTGGTGGACGATGTCCGTGCCGATCGCGGCATGCACGGTGGCGGGGATGTCCTGCTCCAGGCACGCGGCGAGAACGCTCAGGCTGATGTGCGGAGCCTTGCGGGCAACGAGTTCCTTTGCCAGGGCCTCACCGTACCCGTCGTCGCCTCCCGCGGCGGCGGCGGTGAGCGTCGTGTTGATGAACTGGCCGGTCTCCCGCGCCATGCCGAATTTTCCCCCTCGCATCGTGGCGGCGACGTCTTCAGACGTCCTCCCCCAGAGCGCGGTCTCGACGTCGTGGATTGCCGCGGCGCTGTTCATGGCGACCGCGGTGATCACCCCGCGCCTGACGAGGTCGACGATGACCGGACCGAGGCCGACCTTGATGACGTGGGCGCCCATCATGAGTATCACCGGCTTGCCCCTGCGCCGGGCCTCCAGGATCGCCCGCACGATTTCCCTCAGGTCTTTCGCCGCGAGGATCGCCGGGAGTCCCCCGGCAAATGCCCGGAACGAGTCGCCCGCCGCGTCGAACGGAGTCGCGAAATCCTCCCGCGACACCTTGCTCCTGCGCCGGGAGATCGGGATTGTCCTGACTTTCGTCAGGTCTGCGCGCCTGTGTGTAGTCATGCGTGGTCTCTTCGCCTTCGTGTCGGAACTACTTCACGCGGGACGTCACGGGCCCCCGGAGCCCCGCGTACTCGCGCAATTCGGTATCGATGGAGCCGATCACCACCTTGGTGTTGACGCGTACCGGGAGCTTCCGGTCGTCATCCGTCAGCCAGATCACGATCCGCCCCTCGCTCTTGATCAGCCCTCCCTCCTTCACGAGCGGCTCGATGACCACCGTTCTGAACGTGCCGGCGCCGACCTCCAGCTCCTGCCTCCCGAGGAAACGGACGCCCAGCTCGTACGTCGTGTCCTTGTAGAAGTTGAACATCTGCACCTGGTCCCCGGCCTTCATCGGGCCGTAGTCGAGCGTCCGCGCAAAATAGAAGGCCGAGAGGATATCGTGGACATAGGGAGGAATGCGGTACTTCCCTTCCGACGTGGTCGCGATGTTCCTCCGCTGGTCGAATGACGCCGTAAAATCCCGGCTGTAGCTTCCTTCCCGCACGTGCTGCTCGAACTTCCAGGGGGCGATCGTCTCCTCGTCGACGTACGTGACGTATTTGTCTTCCACCCTGTAGATCCATGAGAAACTGGGGAGCGAATTCACGCGGAACTCGATCCTGTAGCACGCCCTGCCGGCGATCGTGTCCGTCCCCGCAACCTGAAGCGTCGCCTCCCCCGCAGTGATGAACCCGTAATTGACGTCAAAGACCAGCTTCTCGCCGAGGCCGAACGCGAGGTTGGGGATGACGCGGAGCCTGACGCTCTCCTCCGCTTTCAGGGCGGCCGCCGCGGAATCGGCCTTTCGGGCCGAGTCGGCCGCGGCTGCCTCAGCCGCACTCCTGACCGAATCGGCACGCGCCGCGGCGGCGCTGTCGGCAGCGGCCTTCAGCGCGGCCGCTCGTCGCGCGGCGGCGGTGGATTTTGCAGCGTGTCTTTTCTGCGTCGCCACCTGGGAGCTGCCCGGGTACGCGAACGCTGCAAGAGCGACGGCCGCAAGGAGGAGGAGTGCGTGCCTAGGACTCATGCGTCGATTGATGTTCTGTGATCGTCCGCTTCTCGAGGAGTTCCCGGGCGGCAACAAATGCCGTCTCCACGGAGATCCCCTCCATGCAGAGGCAGCGGCTTCCCGGCGTTCCGTCGCAGTCGCTGCAGTCGGGTGGACCTGCGGCGACCAGGACCCTGGCCCTGTCCGTGTACGGCCCCCACCTGACGGGACCCATGACGGGTATCCCCGGATAGAATCCGAGGACGGGCACGCCCAGCGCGACGCCGAGGTGGAGCGGCCCCGTGGAGTTCCCGACCACGAGCGCCGCCCGGGAGATGAGCGCGGCAAGCTCTCCCAGGCTGAGCGCGCCTGCAAGGCAGACCCCGCGTGGGCCGGCAGCCCGGGCGACAGCCTCCGCGCGCGGCGATTCACCCGCCGTTCCCGTCGTGACGACGGCAAGTCCGATGTCCGAGACGATTTTCCGCGCCAGCGCCGCGAACCTCTCTTCCGGCCACTCCCGGGCGGATCCCCCGCTCCCGGGGTGGATGACTGCGAACTCTCCCGCGACTCCCGCTCCCCGCAGGCGCGCGTCAACACCTGCCTGGGCCCCGGCGGGGATTCTCAGGTGCGCCTCGAGGGGCTTCCGGGCGGCCGTGTCGCAGTCCAGCGCCGCCAGGAGGTCAACGTTGTATTCGACCTCGTGCCGTTCGGCGGTCTTCCGGTGCGTATACACGCGCCGGTTGAACAGGAACGAGTACCACCGGTAGCCTGAGCCGATCCGCAGGGGAATCCCCGCGAGGAGCACGATCAACGCCAGGCGTGCAGTGGGGTGCACGACCACGGCCGCGTCGAATCTCCCCGCGCAGAGGCGACGCACCATCTCCAGCACGGGGATCGGCCCTTCCGGCGCGTCGTACCAGATGATCTCGTCGACCTGGGGAGAACCCGTGACGATGGCGCCGGCGTATTGCCCCGCCAGGAGGGCAAGATGAGCTTCTGGATACCGGCGCCGGAGATGAGAAAATACGGGAAGCGTGAGGACGACGTCGCCCAGCCTGTCTGTGCGGACGACGAGGATGCGTGAAGGACCAGTCACCTGGGGGTCTCTCAGGGGAGCCATGCATGTATGGTCAATATACCCCTGCCGCTCGTCAAGTGCAAACCTCCGGGTTAGGCCGGTCAGAACACTAGGACCGCTCGGGCATGCCGGCAAGCCGGGCAGACTGGAGCTCCCGCTTTTCATTCAAGAGCTGCCGGTGTCTCTGGCGGAAAGGATCGAGATCCTCTCCCGCGATCTCGGCTTCCTTCATTCGCGCGTGGTTCTCCGCGATGCGCCTGTCGAGCGCCCCCGACTTCAGGCGCCGGATGCACTGCTCTGCAATCGCCCAGGGGTCCGGATGGTCGAGCGCCGCCCATCCCCGGCTGAGTTCATACCGGGTGAGCACGATGCCCGCGATATACTCGCGGAGCGCGGGCTCATCCACCGTATCGAGGAGGGCCGGCACTTCCCAGGCGCCCCCCCGGCCGGCAAACTTCACAATCAGCTCCGCCGCGCGGCGCGCAAGGGGATCCGCGAACTCTTCCGGGGGCACGTGCGAGGTGACAAATGCAACCAGGGGAGGACCTGATTCGAGCATCACCTTGAGGAGGTCGCGCTCGGGGGCGAGCGCGGCCGCGGGGACGGCCCGGGGAGCGGGAGCCGGCTTTCCGGAATCGGCGCCCCGCGCCTGGGACAGCGGCCGCGAGCGCTCGCGCCCGATGATCGATTCCAGCTCGCGGAAGAGCACCGACTCGTAGAGCCCGTACCGTTCCGCCAGGCTTTTGATGTAGAAGTTCCGCTTGATCTCGTCGCTCATGCGGGCGATCGTCTCCACGATCGACCTGACCGCACGCGTCTTCCCCTCCGGCGTCGCCAGGAGGCCCTGGTCGCGAAACGCGGATGCCTTGAAATCGAGGAACGACACCGCGGCGTCCACCCGGGCGCGGAAAGCGTCCCCCCCTTCCTTTCTCACGAATGAGTCGGGGTCTTCCCCCTCAGGCAGCGTCGCGACGTTTACGTCGAGGCCGTGCTCGATGATCAGGTCGACACCCCGCATCGTGGCCTTCGAGCCCGCCGAGTCGGCGTCGTAGACGAGCGTGATCGCCCCGGCGTAGCGCCCGACGAGACGGATCTGCTCCTCGGTCAGCGCCGTTCCGCTCGAGGCAACGACGTTCTCCACCCCCGCCTGGAAGACGCTGATGAGATCGGCGTACCCCTCGACGAGGATCGCCCGTTCGTTCGCGCGGATCGCCTCCTTCGACTGCCAGAGCCCGTAGAGATGCCTGCTCTTGACGAATATGGGCGTTTCAGGCGAATTGATATATTTGCCGAGGGGATCGTCCTCGCGCATTTTCCGGGCGCCGAAGCCGTTGGGACGCCCCGACGGGGTGAACAGGGGGAACATCGCCCGCCCCCGGAACCTGTCGTAGTACGACCCGTCGTCTCTCTTCAGGAGGAGGCCAGCGCGCTCAAAATCGCCCGCGTCCAGTTTTTGCCCGGCGACGTGAGCGAAGAGGCCGTCCCAGGCGTTCCTGGAGTAGCCGAGGCCGAATTTCCTGATGGTCGCGTCGCTGAACCCGCGGTGCCGGAAATACTCGAGCGCGAGCTTCCCCTCCGTCGACTGCACCAGCGTCTCGTAATAGTAGAGGCCCGCGGTCCGGCACGCGGCGTAGAGGGCCTCGTTTTCCGCCGAGTCGCCTCCCCCCTCCTCGGGAATCGCGATTCCGGCCCTGTCAGCCAGCGCACGGACTGCCTCGACGAACGAGAGCTTGTCGTGCTCCATGACGAATGTGTAGACATTTCCGCCGACGCCGCAGCCGAAGCAGTGGTACATCTGCTTCTCGGGGCTCACGCTGAAGGAGGGGGTCTTTTCCTGGTGGAAGGGGCAGAGGCCGGTGTAGTTCTTGCCGCGTTTCTTCAGGCGGACGTACTGCGAGATGACGTCGACGATATCCGACGCCCTCCGGACCTCCTCGATCGTGTCATCTGCGATCCGCATGCGGTCAATGTACGCAAAAGGGGGGGGAGAGGCAACGCGCGCGCTTGACTCCGTGGGAGGCGAACCGTATCTTCTCCTGTCAGATTGCTTCGCCTGAGGTGGCGCCTTCGGCGCCACAGGCGTGGCTCGCAATGACAGGGGCCTGTCATTGCGAGCGCTTTTCGCGAAGCACGCCTTTTGTGTCCCGCCGCAGGCGGGGCAATCCCCCGGAGGAGAGCATGCGGATTCTTGCAGTCGAAGACGAACCGGAATACCTTGAGATGCTGCAGGAGGTCATGAAGAGCCTGGGCCACACGATCACGATCGCGCAGAATGGCAGGGAGGCGCTGTCGATGGTCGACCGCCAGCCGATCGACGTCGTGGTCTCGGACGTCAAGATGCCGGAGATGAACGGCATCGATTTTCATCGCGAGCTCCGGGAACGGCCGGGGCACAAAAACACGCCGTTCATATTCCTGACGGGGGTCGACGACCTGACTGAAGTGAAAGCGGAGTGCAAGAGGGACTGCGACCTGCTGCTGCAGAAGCCGTTCCCGATCGACAGGCTGCTGCAGTTGTTTGCGGGGAAAATTAAATAGATCGCCACGCCAGGAAGCGGCGTGGTCCGAAGAGCGGACTTCGCTCGCGACGGGGGATTGCCCCGCCTGCGGCGGGACACAAAAGGCGTGCTTCGCGAAAAGCGCTCGCAATGACCGGGGATTGTCATTGCGAGGGGCGCCGAAGGCGCCCCGAAGCAATCTCACACCCTCACCTTATCCGGCCTGTACACCTTCTGTACGCGTGACTTCTTCCGCACGAACCTCTTCTCGACCGCAGGCGCGGGGGCCTTCGTCTCGTCCTCGACGTCGGGGTACGTGAAGATGTCGTACTTGTAGTTCCGCATGATGATCTGGTTCCCGTTCCTGCCGAGGACGTACTGCGGCAGCAGCGGGATCTTCCCGCCGCCCCCCGGCGCGTCGATCACGAAGGAGGGGACGGCGAGCCCCGAGGTGTGACCCCTGAGCTTGTCCATGATCTCCAGCCCGACGCTCACCGGCGTCCTGAAGTGGTTCGCCCCCTTGGTGATGTCCGCCTGGTACAGGTAGTAGGGGCGCACGCGCATCGTGAGGAGCTTCCGCATCAGCTCCAGCATCACCTCGGGCGAGTCGTTCACCCCCTTCATCAGGACAGCCTGGTTGCCGACGGGAATGCCGGCGTCGGCGAGCATCTCGCAGGCCCGCTTTGCCTCCGGCGTGCACTCCCAGGGGTGGTTGAAGTGCGTGTTGACGTAGAGCGGGTGGTATTTCCTGAGCATCTTGCAGAGCTTGGGCGTGATCCGCTGGGGGAGCACGCAGGGCATCTTTGTGCCCAGCCGGATGATCTCCAGGTGCGGGATCGCGCGCAGGCCGGCGATGACCTTCTCCAGCATGAAATCGGTCAGCATCAGGGGATCGCCTCCCGAGAGAATCACGTCGCGGATCTCCGGGTGCGCCGCGATGTAGTCGATCCCCCCCTGGATGTACTTCATGTTGATCTTGGAGGAGTCCCCGACCTTCCGCTTGCGCGTGCAGAACCTGCAGTACATCGAGCACTGGCTCGTGGTCAGGAACAGGACGCGGTCCGGGTAGCGGTGGACGATGCTCGGGACCGGGCTGTGCGAATCCTCCGCCAGCGGGTCCTCGGGGAGGTCGTCTTCCTCGAGTTCCTGCGCATCGGGGATGCACTGCAGCCAGATGGGGTCGCCGGGATGGCGGATCAGACTCAGGTAATAGGGGTTGATGCGGATATGAAAGAGCCGATTCAGCCGGTCCGCGAGTTCCTTGTCAAAGCCGAATCGTTCGACGAGGTCCTTGCCGCTGTCCACGCTCTGTCGCAGCATGGTCTGCCAGAGTTCCATTCGTGCCTGTCATCCTCCCCTAGTGTTGTGTCAGATACTTGCCGAACACCACCAGGTCGTCCCCCGGCCTGTAATACCCGGCAATCCTCGCCAGCTCCCTGTAGCCCCTCTTCACATAGAATTCTCTCGTCGGCGCGTACACGGGACGCGACGACGTCTCCGCGATCAGGAGCCGCCCCCCCATGTCACGAACAAGCGCAACAGCATGGTCGTCAAGCGCGCGACCGATGCCCCGTCCCTGCCGCGCCGGGTCCACCGCGACCCAGTAAAGGTCGAACGTCCCTTCGGTCGCCGGCGTGGGTCCCACGCAGTAGTACCCCGCGACCTTCCCCTCTTCCTCGCTCACCCGGATGATGTAATCCTTCTGCCCCGGCACGTCCAGCACCGCGTCGATCAGCTCCAGCGCGATCGCCACCTCGTCATCGGTAAACATGCCCGTCGCGGCGACCAGTGACCGGAGCGGCTCGCGGTCTTCGCGGCGGAGCGTCCGGATCACCTGCGCCGCTCCAGGGCGGACTCGACGATCTTGCCGACGATCTGCTGGAACGTGTATCCCTGCGCGCGCGCGGAGCGTGCGAAGCCCGCGTCGTCGGAAATATCGGGGTTCGGGTTCACTTCCAACACGTACGGCACGCCGGCCTTCGTCAGCCGGAAATCCACGCGCGCGTAGTCGCGGCAGCCGATCAGGCGGTATGAGCGGAGCGCGATCTCCTTGATTTTTGCTTCGAGCTGCGCGGGAAGGGGCGCCGGACAGACCCCCTTTGTTCCTTCGTAAGCGACAGTGCCGTGAACCCACTTGGCTTCGTAGCTCACGATCCGGTGCATCCCGTCGGTGAGTCCCGAAAAATCAATTTCCGAGATCGGCAGCGCCATCGGCGGGGAGTTCCCCAGGATCGCCACGTTGAGCTCCCGCCCGTCGATGTACTCCTCCACGAGCGCCGACTGGTCGTATTCCGCGTGGATGAACCGGACGCGCTTGCGGAGGTCGTTCGCGGAGTAGACGACCGAGCAGTCGTCGATCCCGACGCTGGCGTCCTCGTGCGAGGGTTTCACGATGAGGGGGAAGGCGAGCCCGTCCCGGAGCGCGATCCTGTCGCCGACCCCGAACTCGGCGAACCGGGGGGTCGCGATGCCGTGGGCCGCCAGGATTTCCTTCACGCGCGGTTTGTTCAGCGCGGTGCCCAGGGCCAGAGGGCCGGCGCCCGTGAACGTGATGTTCATCAGCTCGTAGACGCCCGCCACGTTCATCTCCTGGGCGGACTCGTTCTCGACGCTTTCGACGAGGTTGAACACCAGGTCGGGCCGATCCTCGCGCAGGTAGTCGATCAGCCGGTAGAAATTGCTGTCGACGTTGAATATCGTCGTCCGGTACCCGAGCGAGTTGAGGGCCGCCTTGATGTCCTCCATCTCCTCCACGACCCCGATCTCCGACAGGTCGATGAGCGCCTGGGTCGCGAGCGTCCGCCCGCGCTCGGTCTTCAGGACCGGGCGCGCCTGCGACGTTTCCACCAGCCGGCCGTTCTCGCCGATGTACTTGCGTCCCGCCTCGGTGCCGACGACGGGCTCGTTGTACAGGATCGCTATGCGTGTTTTTCTGGCCATGGAGTGCTCCTGCGCCGGGAATGTCCGATCCTCAACCGTTCACGCCGGGATCCTCTGACGCCCTTCCCGGAGGGGAATTCCGCACCGCTTCATGGCGATGTCCGCCACGCCGTTGATCAGCTCGTTGTACGACATCCCGGCCGCACGGGCGGCCCTGGGGAAACACGAATTGTCCTCCGGGCGCGGGAGTATGCCCGGCAGGGGGTTCACTTCGATCACGCACGGCCGCCCGGCGGCGTCGCAGCGGAGGTCGATCCGCGTCCAGTCCCGGCACCCCAGGACGGCGTACGTCTTCCGGCAGACCACCTCGATCTCCGCACGCAGCCGCCCGTCGACGTGCGCGGGGCAGTCGTAGATGTCCAGGGGCGCCTCCACGGTGTCCCAGACCCACTTCGCCTCGTAGGAGTAGATCGGTGCCGCCCCGTCGGGGAGGGCATCGAACACGATCTCGATGAGCGGGAGAACGCGGACGTCCTGCCCGTTGCCCAGCATCGCCGCGGTGAACTCGCGGCCGGGGAGAAACTCCTCCACGAGCGCGGGCTCGCCGTAGGTCGAGAGCACCGCGCCGACCTCGCGCTCGAGGTCCGCGGCGTTGCGCACGACGCTTGAGTCGTAGATGCCCTTGCTCGATCCCTCGTGCAGGGGCTTGACGATCGAGGGGAACGACGGCCGGAGCCGCCTGCAGTCGTCCATCGTCGCGACCACCGCGTGAGGCGCCGTGGGCACGCCGTGGGCGGCGAGGACTTCTTTCGTGCGCGACTTGACGAGGCAGAGTCCCAGCGTGAGGGGGTCGGATCCCAGGTAGGGAATGCGGAGCATCTCGAGCATGGCCGGAACCTGCGCTTCGCGCGACGGGCCGTAGAGTCCCTCGGCGATGTTGAACGCGAAAAAAGGCCTTATTTTACGCAGTTTTTCATACGCCTCCTCGCCGGCCTCTATCATAGTGACGTCGTAGCGCTCAGCAAGCGCGTCGCGCACTGCGTGCACGGTGTCCGCGGTGTCCCACTCGGCGTAAAGATCGTTGACGCGTTCGGCGTGCGCAACGCGGACGAGTGAGTGTGCGGAGGAACCAATTGCGGAGGCTGAAGCGGAGGAAGAGTGTGACGACTCGCGGAGGGTGCCGGCTTCTGAGTGAGGAGGAGCTTCCGATTTGATGTTGTAGACGAGCGCTACGGTGTCCGAAGACGGTGGAAGCTGTGGGAACGAATGATCCAGAAAAACTCCAAACTGTTCGACTCACTCATTTCAATTGTTAATATAAGCATTTTCAATTCGATGTCAAGAAAAAAGTGCGTTTTTGACCCCGCGCGTGAGACCGTCGTCACCCGACGTCGACGAGAGACATCTCGTCGCGGTATCGGGAGCGGAGGTACGAGCGGAGCGCGGCGTGCTCGTCCGACGCGAGACGCGGATCGCGCTCGACGATTGCGAACGCGTCGGCCCGCGCGTCGGCAAGGAGCGAGGCGTCGGCGATGATATCGGCGACGCGGAATTCCGGGAGGCCGCTCTGCCGCGTGCCGAAGAAATCTCCGGGCCCGCGCAGCGCGAGATCCGTCTCCGCGATCCGGAATCCGTCCGTCGTTTCCACCATCGCGGCGAGTCGCCGCTCCGCGAGCGCCTGCTCCGCACCCGCGTTCGCCCCGCCGCGCGCCGCCGCGCGGGCCGCGCGCGATGCAATCCACCGGCGCGCGACCAGTATGCAGTACGACCGGTCGCTGCCGCGGCCCACGCGCCCGCGGAGCTGGTGGAGCTGCGAGAGACCGAAGCGCTCGGCGTTCTCGATCACCATCACGGTCGCGTTGGGCACGTCGATGCCGACCTCGATCACGGTCGTCGCCACGAGCACGTCGATCTCCCTGCGAATGAACTTCTCCATCACGGCGTCGCGCTCGTCGGCCGGGAGCCTTCCGTGGATCATGCCGACGCGCAGGTCGGGAAAAATCTCCCGCTGCAGGCGGTCGCGGTGGACGGTCGCGGCCTTGAGGTCGAGCGCCTCGGATTCCTCGATGAGCGGATAGACGTAATACGCCTGCCTTCCCGCGCCGACCTGCTCGCGCACGAACGCCGCCACGCCTTCCTCGTCCGCGTCGCTCTTCAATACCGTGGTCACCGGTTTCCTGTCGCGCGGCAGCTCGTCGATCACGGAAACGTCGAGGTCGCCGTAGAGCGTCAGCGAGAGCGTGCGGGGAATCGGCGTCGCCGTCATCACGAGCACGTCCGGGTTGGTCCCCTTGCCCCGCATCGACGCGCGCTGCAGCACGCCGAAGCGGTGCTGCTCGTCGATGACGACGAACCCCAGGCGCGCGAACGCCACCTCCTTTTCGAAGAGGGCGTGGGTGCCGACGACGATCTGTGCCGCGCCGCTGCGGACGTCCTCCAGGATATCCCTCCGCAGGGCGGTCTTCTGCGCCCCCACGAGGAGGCGGATGGCCACGGGGAGCGATCCCAGGAGGCGCTTCAGCGTGCGGAAGTGCTGCTCGGCCAGCAGCTCCGTCGGCGCCATGAACACCGACTGGTAGCCGCTATCGGCTGCGACGAGCATGGCCAGGAGCGCCACGACCGTTTTGCCGCTTCCGACGTCCCCCTGGAGGAGCCGGTTCATCACGCGCGGCGACTCCATGTCCGCGGCGATCTCGCGGAGCACTTTCGTCTGCGCGCGGGTGAGCGTGAAGGGGAGCGATTCGACGAGCCGCCTGGCGAGCGGCGATTTCACGGCGAAGGCAATGCCTCCCTTTTCCTCCCCCGCGAGACGTCGCTTCACGGCGAGCTTGAGCTGGAACCGGAAAAACTCCTCGTACTTGAGCCGCCGGAGAGCGCGGGACACGTCGTCCCGCGTCGATGGTCTGTGGACGCCCCGGACGGCGGCCCGGGCACCGATGAGATCGCGGGCGGCGACGACGTCTGCAGGCAGGATCTCCGGAAATTGCTCCCCGTACAGGTCAAGCGCGCCCGCAATCACGCGACGGAAGCCGCCGCTGTCAAGACCCGCGCGGGCAAGATCCTGTCCCGAGGGATACAGGGGGATGAGCGCGCCCGTGCTGAGCGCATCCGCCCAGGGGGAGGGGGGCTCCTTCCCGGCCGCAGTTCCGTCCTCAGGGCGCGGCGACATCCGGTCGATCTCCGGGTGAACGAATTGCAGGATCCCGCCGTATGTCCCCGGCTCCCCCGAGACCGCGAGCGTCTCCCCCACGGAGAACATCTTTTTCCAGTAGTGAACGCCACCGAACCAGACGCACTGGAGCGAGCCCGTCCCGTCCGCCAGGGCGACAATGAACCTGGATTTCGCGCCGAACCCGGCGACGCGGAACGATCGGACTTCTCCCACCACGGTGTACTCGCGCCGCGCGTCCTCACCCGGAGCGCCCCCCGGGGCACGGGCATCGCGAGCCACGCGGCTCCGCAGCTCCGCGATGGAAAGGACCGTTGTCCTGTCGATGTACCTGCGGGGAACGTGAAGGAGGAGGTCCTCCACGGACCTGATGCCTGCCTGTGCGAGGAGGATGGATTTCTTCGGGCCGATCCCCTTTACGAACTGCACGGGGAGGGTATGGAGATCGGTGACGGTCGGGGGGGAGCGCATGTCGCGTGCAAGATACTGCACCCCCGCCGGAGTGTCAACCCGGGATTGTCCCGCCTGCGGCGGGACACAGAAGGCGTGCTTCGCTAGAAGCGCTCTCAATGACAGCGGATGTCATTGCGAGCCGCTTTACGGGGAAGCAATCTGGCAGGCAGATTCCTGTTGTCTCTTACCCCCAAACGTCGTATCTTTTGCGAAATCTCAGCATGAGAAGGCCACCGTTTGGAACTGCACTTCCCGGCGATACTCCCGCAACTTCCGACACTCAAGGAAATCGTCATCTGGGGAGGATACGTCGGCCTCTCGGCTATCATCTTCTCCGAAACGGGCCTGCTCATCGGTTTTTTCCTCCCGGGAGATTCTCTTCTTGTCACGGCGGGGCTGTACGCGGCCGCGACAGGGGCGCTTGATCCGCGTGTCCTGATTCCCCTCCTGATCGTTGCGGCGGTCGCCGGCAACGGGACCGGGTACATGATCGGCCTCCGGGCCGGGCATGCCCTCTACAGCCGGCCCCAGTCCCGCTGGTTCCGGCGCGATCACCTGCTGAAGACGCGGGGATTCTACGAGAAGTACGGCGGAATCACGATCGTCCTCGCGCAGTTCATGCCGTTCCTGCGGACGTTTGCCCCTGTCGTCGCTGGCGTTGCGGAGATGAAGTACCGGCGGTTCGCCCTGTTTAACGTGGTGGGGGCAATCGGGTGGATCACGAGCATGATCCTGATCGGGTTCTACCTGGGGAAAACCGTCCCGGGGATCGAGCACAACGTGGAGTACGTGATCGCCGTCGTCATTTTCCTTTCGATCTCCCCGATGCTCTATAGAATCGCAAAGCACAGGCTGAGGGGGAACGCCCCCGCCGCGCCGGGCCCGCAGTCCGGCACCTGACGTCCACACACGCCACAGGAGTCCCATGGGAAATCCGCTGTTCGAGAGGAAACCGCTCGGCCTGCTCCTGGAAGAGATGCGCGGGGAAAACCGCCTCCGGAGGGTCCTGGGCCCGGTCACGCTGACGAGCCTCGGGGTCGGCGCGGTGATCGGCACCGGGATATTCATACTCACCGGTGTCGCGGCGCATGACAAGGCGGGTCCCGCGATCACGCTCTCGTTCGTGGCGGCGGGAATCGCATGCATATTCGCCGCCCTCTGCTACGCGGAATTTGCGTCGATGGTCCCCGTGGCTGGTTCGGCGTACACTTACGCGTACGCGACGCTCGGTGAGCTGTTCGCCTGGATCATCGGCTGGGACCTCGTCCTGGAATACGCCGTGGGCTCATCCACGGTGGCCCACGGGTGGTCCGCGCACGTCCAGGACCTCCTGGGGAGCTTCGGGATACGCATCCCATTCGCGTTCGGGAACGCGCCATTCGACTTCGACCCCGTGACGTACCACTTTTTCCCCACGGGCGCCTATTTCGATGTGGCGGCGATCGTCATCACGTTCATTATCACCACGGTGCTGGTGATCGGCATCCGGGAGAGCGCCAGGTTCAACGCCGGGATGGTGATGGTGAAGCTCGCCATCGTTTTCTTCGTCATCGTCGTCGGGGCGTTCTACATCGACACGAAAAACTGGGAACCGTTCGCGCCGTACGGGTTCACCGGCATCGGGTTCTTCGGCCGCACGCTGTTCGGGCAGTCGAGTCCCACGGGGGCGCCGCTGGGCATGCTCGCCGGGGCCGCGATTATCTTCTTCGCCTACATCGGGTTCGACTCGGTCTCCACGCACGCGGAGGAGGCCCGCAACCCGAAGAAGGACGTGCCGATCGGGATCGTCGCCTCACTGATTATCTGCACCGTTCTTTACATACTGGTCTCCGGGATACTGACCGGGATGGTGCCCGCGTCGAAGCTCAACATCAACGCGCCGGTCTCCGACGCGTTCCGCCAGGTCGGCCTCCCGTGGGCCCAGCGCATCATCGACGTGGGGGCGATTACCGGGATCACGTCAGTCCTCCTGGTCATGATGCTGAGCCAGCCCAGGGTGCTGCTCGCCATGGCGCGCGACGGGCTGGTCCCCACGAAGTTCTTCGCCGCTGTCCACGAGCGGTTCCGCACCCCCTATAAATCGACGATCCTGACCGGCGTCTTCGTCTCGCTCATGGCGGCGTTCCTCCCGCTGAGGATCCTGGCCGAACTGACGAACATCGGGACGCTCCTGGCGTTCACGATCGTGTGCGCGGCGGTGCTGATCATGCGGAAGAAGCACCCGGAAGCCGAGCGGCCGTTCCGCGCGCCGTTCGTCCCCTTCGTCCCAATCGCCGGGATGGCCTCGTGCCTCCTCCTCATGCTTTCGCTCCCCGAGGAGAACTGGTGGCGGCTCATCATCTGGCTCCTGATCGGGTTCGTGATCTACTTCGGCTACGGGAGGAGGCACAGCGTGCTCGCGAAGATGCGCGCGGCGGGGACGCAGCAGCCGTGACGACCGCCGGGCCCGGTGCGACGGAAGCCGCCGGCGCGGCGCCTGCGCGGGAGTTCCGGCGGGCGCTCGGGCTCTTTGACGGCACGATGCTGGTCATCGGGTCGATGATCGGCTCCGGGATCTTCATCGTGAGCGCGGACATCGCGCGGACAGTGGGGAGCGGCGGCTGGCTCCTCGCCGTCTGGCTGGTGACGGGGCTCATGACGGTCACGGGCGCGCTCGCCTACGGCGAGCTTGCCGGGATGATGCCCCACGCAGGGGGACAGTACGTCTATCTCCGCGAGTCCTACAACCCGCTCACCGGGTTCCTTTACGGGTGGACGTTCTTCCTGGTAATCCAGACCGGGACGATCGCCGCCGTCGGCGTCGCGTTCGCGAAGTTCACCGCGGTGCTCATCCCCTCGCTGGGCGACTCGACGGTTCTCTTCAGCGCTGGACCCGTCCGCGTGACCGCGCAGCGGCTCGTAGCCATCCTCAACGTGGCGGTGCTGACCGCGGTCAACACGCAGGGCATCACCGGCGGTAAGTGGATACAGAACGTCTTCACCTCCGCGAAGACGGCCGCGCTGGCCGGTCTCATCGCGCTCGGCCTCGTCGCGGGCGCCTCGCTCGGCGTCTTCCGGGCAAACCTCGCGACGTTCTGGGATGCCACCACGACGCACGCGTCCGCCGGTGGCGCGGCTGCGCCCGTCCCGCTTGCCGGGATCGCGCTCCTGGGGGCGCTCGGCGTGGCCATGGTCGGTTCGCTCTTCTCCAGCGACGCATGGAACAACGTGACGTTCACCGCGGGGGAAACGGTCAACCCCAGGAGGAACATCCCCCTGAGCCTGGCGATCGGCACGGGGGCGGTGACGGTGCTCTACCTCCTGGCCAACGTCGCGTACCTCGCCGTCCTCCCGGTCGCGGGGACGCCCGGCGCGGCCGATGCGGCCGGGCGCGGCATACAGTTCGCCGCGGCTGACCGCGTCGCCACGGCGGCGATGTCGGTCATCCTGGGACCGGCCGCTGCCGCCGTCATGGCCGTGCTGATCATGGTCTCGACGTTCGGGTGCAACAACGGCCTGATCCTCTCCGGCGCCCGCGTCTACTACGCGATGGCGCGCGACGGCGTCTTCTTCAGGAGCGCGGGGAAGCTGAACGCGAAAGGCGTTCCGGGTGCGGCGCTCGTCGTCCAGTGCGTCTGGGCCTGCCTCCTCTGCCTCTCGGGCACCTACGCGGACCTGCTGGATTACGTGATATTCGCGGTGCTCCTCTTTTACATACTGACGGTCATCGGCATATTCCGGCTCCGCAGGACGCGCCCCGGGGCGGAGCGCCCGTACCGGGCGTTCGGGTACCCCGTGCTCCCGGCGCTCTACGTGGTCGCTGCGCTGGCGATCGCGGTCGATCTCCTCGTGCTGAAGCCCGCGTACACCTGGCCCGGGCTCGGCATCGTCGTTCTCGGCATCCCGGCGTTTTTCGCATGGAAAGCTACAGAGACACCCCGCTCCTGACAGGGAGCGGGTCGCAGCACAGACGCATCGAACACACAGAGAAAGGAGCAACTCAGAAACCATGGAACTGAACCTGATCCTGGGGATCAGCGTCCTGGGTCTTCTCTTCGCGGTCTACCTGGTCCGCGACGTGCTGAAGAGGGACACGGGGACGCCGAAGATGCGGGAGATCTCGGACGCGATCAAATCGGGCGCCGAGGCATTCCTGAACCGGCAGTACCGGACGATCATCACGCTCGCGGTCGCGCTGGCGGCCCTCATCTACATCCTCTACGCATTCGTGCGGGCGAGCAACGCGCACGATCCCGCCTCGGCGGGGCAGCTCGCCCTGTGGACGACGCTCTCGTTCGTGCTGGGCGCGCTCTGCTCTGTGGCCGCAGGGTACATGGGGATGTGGGTGGCGATCCGTTCCAACATCCGTACAGCGGCGGGCGCGACGCGCGACCTCAACAGCGCGCTCCAGCCCGCGCTCCGCGGGGGCGCGGTCTCCGGCTTTTTCGTCGTCGCCATGAGCCTCCTGGGCGTCGGCGGACTCTTCACGATCGTGCAGGCCAGCGGCGTCACGGACGACATCACGAAGATCCCCCTTCTGATCGTGGGCTACGGCTTCGGCGCGAGCTTCGTCGCGCTCTTTGCGCAGCTCGGGGGCGGGATCTACACGAAGGCGGCGGACGTGGGGGCCGACCTCGTCGGCAAGGTCGAGGCGGGGATACCGGAGGACGATCCCCGTAACCCGGCGGTCATCGCGGACCTGGTCGGCGACAACGTCGGCGACTGCGCGGGCCGCGGCGCCGACCTCTTCGAGTCCACGGCCGCCGAGAACATCGGCGCCATGATCCTGGCCGCCGCGCTCTACAAGGCCAACGTGGGCGCGTTCGCGACGCATGCGCTGC
This sequence comes from Bacteroidota bacterium, assembly GCA_035516035.1. GTDB lineage: Bacteria > Bacteroidota > Ignavibacteria > UBA10030 > UBA6906 > Fen-1273. The sequence goes on from DATJAS010000124.1 coordinate 24,932, forward strand.
CCCTGGTCGGCGTCCTGCTCTTCCCCCTCGTCGCCCGCGCGTTCGGTATCGTCGCCTCGGCGATCGGCGTGCTCTCCGTGAAGGCCAACGACCGGGACGACCCGATGAAGTCGCTCAACCGGGGCTACGTCGTCGCCGCAGTGCTCGCCATGGTGGGCTTTTACATCGCCTCCCGCTGGCTCCTGGGACCCGATTACTACTTCAACTTCTTCCTCTGCGGCATCGTCGGCGTCCTGACATCCGTGGCATTCGTCATACTGACGCAGTACTACACGGAGTACAAGTACCGGCCGGTCCAGTCGATCGCCACGGCCTCGCTCACGGGCCCGGCAACGAACATCATCGCGGGCCTCGCCGTCGGCATGGAGTCCACAGGCTACCCGGTGCTGGTCATCGCGGCGGCCATCGTGGGCGCATTCATGCTGGGCGAATCCTCGGGACTCGAGCACGCCGGGCTCTTCGGCACGGCCGTGGCCACGATGGGGATGCTCTCCACCGCGGCCTATATCCTGGCGATGGACACGTTCGGCCCGATCACCGACAACGCCGGCGGCATCGTCGAGATGAGCCAGCAGCCGAAGGAGATCAGGGACAGGACGGACCGCCTCGACTCGGTCGGGAACACCACCAAGGCGCTCACGAAGGGCTACGCGGTGGGCTCGGCGGCACTCGCGGCGTTCCTGCTGTTCAGCGCGTACATCGACGAGGTGAAGGCGTATCTCCCCTCGTTCCCCGGGACGATCAACCTCAACAAGCCGGAGGTGTTCGTCGGTTCGATGTTCGGCGCCGTGCTCGTCTTCCTCTTCTCGTCGCTCGCCATCAAGGCGGTCGGGCGCGCGGCGTACGCGATCATCAACAACGTGCGCGACCAGTTCCGGAACAACCCCGGCATCATGGCCGGGACGGCAAAGCCCGACTACGGGCAGTGCGTGGACATCGCGACGAAGTCGGCGCTCCGCGAGATGGTCTTCCCGGGACTCCTGGTGGTGCTCATGCCGGTGGCGGTGGGGCTCGCGTTCAAGTGGCTCTACGTCGCCGGGGGCTCCCCCGTCGACGGCGCGAGCGGCGCCGAGGTGGTGGGCGGTCTGCTCATGGTGGGAACGATCGTGGGTATCCTCATGGCGCTCTTCCTGAACAACGGCGGAGGCGCATGGGACAATGCCAAGAAGTTCATCGAGACGGGGGCGCACGGCGGGAAGGGATCTGCGACGCACAAGGCCGCCGTCGTCGGCGACACTGTGGGCGACCCGTGCAAGGACACTGCGGGCCCCTCGCTCCACGTGCTCATCAAGCTGCTGAGCACGATCACGCTGGTGCTGGCGCCGCTGTTTATCTGATCGCCACGCGAACGGCGCTCGCGACGGCGTAAGGCGCCGCTGGATTGCTTCGTCGCAGGAAGCGTCCTAGACTCGCAATGACGGGATCTGGGCGTCCCGTCATTGCGAGCGGCGGCGCCTTCGGCGCCGTGGCGCCCTGGGCGCCACGAAGCAATCTCCCGGCTACCCTCTTGGTATTCCCAGCAGGCTCATTTCCTTCCGCATCCGCCGGGGCGAGAGGCCTGACTTCCCAGTCAGAGTTCCCCCTTCGGGTCGCGCGTCATGAGATCGTGGCACGCGACCAGGGGGTCCTTTTCCTCGAAGAGAATCCTGTGAACTTCCGCAATGATCGGCACTTCCACGCCCACCCGGCGCGCCAGCTCGTACGCCGACGACGTCGTCGCGATCCCCTCCGCGACCATCACCATGGAGCTCACGATCTCGGCCAGCTTCCTCCCCTTGCCGATTTCGACCCCCACGTAGCGGTTCCGGCTGTGGCGGCTCATGCACGTGACCATGAGGTCCCCGATCCCGGAAAGGCCTGAGAAGGTCCGGATATGAGCCCCCATCGCGACGCCGACGCGGGCGATCTCGGCAATGCCGCGCGTCATCACGGCCGCCTTCGTGTTGTCCCCCAGCTCCGCCCCGTCGATGATCCCCGCCGCGATCGCGATCACGTTCTTGAGCGACCCGCCGATCTCGACACCCCTGATGTCGTTGCTGGCGTAGACACGGAACCAGGGGAGCATAAACGCCTGCTGCACCCTGCGCGCGGTCTCCAGCTCCGCGGACGCGGCGACGACCGTCGTGGGGATGCGGCGGCTCACCTCCTCCGCATGGCTCGGCCCGGAGAGCGTGGCGATCCGGGCCGCTGAGATTCCCGGCAGCGCGTCGATGAGCATCTCGGACATCGTCATGAGCGTGGCGTTCTCGACCCCCTTGGCCACGTTCACCACGAGCATATCAGGAGAGAGGGGGGAGAGCCGCGAGACGACGGAGCGAAGGAACTGCGAGGGGACGGCACAGACGATCATCCCCGCCCCGTCGACGGCGGCCTCCAGGTCGCTCGTGACGGCGACGGATTGCGGGATCAGTATGCCGGGGAGGAAGTCGGGGTTTTCCCTTGTGGCGAGGATTCGCCCGGCGTCTTCCTCACTGTAGGACCAGAGGGAGACCCGATGGGAGTTTTCGGCGAGGAGGATCGCCAGGGTCGTCCCCCAGCTCCCCGCGCCGAGCACGGCGATGCGCATGCGCGTTGGTTGTCAGGCGTTCCCGGGGGGAGGGGCCGCGTTTCTTCCGCCGAGCCGGGGCGAGGTGATCCTGTTTTCAGTCCCCGCGATCAGCCGGCCGATGTTGGTGCGGTGCGTGAATATGATCAGCGACGCGATGCCGATGCTGAAGAAGATGAGCGTATGGTATCCCGCGATGTCGACCATGAAGACGTTCTCCCGGAGGAACATCGTCAGGGGGAACGACACCGCGGCGCTCAGCGAACCGAGCGACACGTAGTGGAAGATCAGCAGCACGAGCGCGAACACGCCGAACGAAACGGCGAACTCGACCGGGGCGATGCCGATGAGCATCCCCCCCGCAGTGGCGATCCCCTTCCCCCCCTTGAAGCCCGCGAAGAGCGTCCAGACGTGCCCGAGTATGGCCGCGCAGCCCGCGATGATCTGGACGACGGTGAAATCGTCGAACGGCGTCCTGTTGGCAAAGGGCATGGGGCCGTACATCAGCCGGGCCAGCACCATCGTGGCGACGAGGCCCTTGGCCATGTCGATGAGGATCACGAAGACGCCGGCCTTCCACCCCAGGACCCGGAAGACGTTCGTCCCCCCGGCGTTGCCGCTCCCGTGCTGGCGGATGTCGATGCCGCGGACCCGCCGCGCGACGATAATGGCCGTCGGAAACGACCCGATGAGGTAGCTGAGGATTGTGATGATCCCTATGGAGACCATGCCGTGGAGTTACCCGTGTGTGTGGCCGGAACGGAGGCCGGAAGCCCCCTTCGTGAACCGCTGAATATACCCACCCCTGAATTCAATAGCAACCCGCTCCCCCTCCTAACGGCGTTTTCGCACCGCCAGGAGCCATTCGGCCAGTTTTCTGTCGCGCGGCGTCGTGATCTTGACGTTCGCCTCGTCCCCGGGGACGATCCTGACGTGCACCCCCAGGCGCTCGACGAGCGACGCGTCATCCGTCCCCAGGAAACCGGCGGCGGCGGCCCTGCGGTGCGCGTCGCGCAGGACCCGGATGCGGAATCCCTGCGGCGTCTGCACCGCCCAGAGGTCTCCCCGCGGGAGCGTCCCAGAGAGAAACCCCCGACGGGCGCGCGCGCGCGTCTTGATCGTGTCGGTCACCGGGAGTGCGGCGACTGCCGCGCCGGATCGCGCAGCGGCGCGTATGACATCCTCGATGAGTCGCCGGCTGGCAAACGGGCGGACCGCGTCATGGACCAGGACCACGCCATCCCGGCACGTGCAGACGTCCAGGCCCCTCAGCACTGAGTCCTGCCGCTCTTTTCCTCCTGCGACCACTGCAGACACTTTTCCGAAGCCGCCGCGCCGGACGATCAACTGCGTGCGGCGCACCGCATCGTGAGGAACGACGACGACGATTTCACCAACTGCGTCGATCCCCTCGAAGAGGCCGATCGTCCGCGCGATGACGGGGACGCCGGCCAGGGGGAGGAACTGCTTCGGGGTCCCCCCTCCCATCCGCCGCCCGCGCCCCCCCGCGGCGATGATGACGGAGACGTGAAGACCTCGGCCCCGCTGTGGCGCCTGCGGCGCCACTGCATTCATTGACAGGCGTGACTTCGTCACGCCTGTCACTGAAGCAGCATTGCGTCGCCGTAACTGTAGAACCGGTACCCCTCCTTGATGGCCTTCTTGTAGACCTTCATGAGGAGGTCGCGCCCCGCGAACGCGGCGGCGAGCATCAGGAGCGTGGACTCCGGCATGTGGAAATTCGTGATGAGCTTGTCCGTGATCTTGAAGTCATACGGCGGGAAAATGAACTTGTCGGTCCATCCCTTGTTCGCCTTCAGGTGCCCGTCGGTCGTCACGCTCGACTCCAGGGCCCGGCACGTGCTGGTGCCGCAGACAAAGACGCTCCCCCGGGAGTCGATCGTCCTGTTGACCACCTGCTCGGTCGACTCCGGGATCTCGTAGTACTCCGAGTCCATCTTGTGCTTCGTCAGGTCCTCCACCTCCACGGCGCGGAACGACCCGAGCCCGACGTGGAGCACCACCGGGACCACCTTCACCCCCTTGCGCTTCAGCGAGGCCAGCAGGCGCCGGGTGAAATGGAGCCCGGCCGTCGGCGCGGCCACCGCCCCGACCGACCGCGCGAACACCGTCTGGTACGACTCCTTGTCCCTGTCCGTCGGCTCGCGCTTGATGTAGTAGGGGAGCGGCATCTTGCCGATCCGGTCGATGATCCTGAAGAAATCCCCCTGGACGTTGAAGCGGACGGTCCGCCCGCGCGAGGTGGTATTGTCGATCACCTCGCACCAGAGCTTTCCCTCGTCGAAGAAGATCTTGTTCCCAATGCGGACCTTCCGCGCCGGGTCCACGATCACGTCCCAGATATTCTCCTCCTTGTTCAGCTCGCGCAGGAGGAACACCTCGATCTTCGCGTTCGTCTTTTCCTTCCGGCCGAACAGGCGGGCCGGGAAGACCTTCGTTTCGTTGACCACCAGGCAATCGCCTTTCCTGAAGTACTTCCCGATCTCGGAAAACCTTATCCCGGTGATCGATTCGTCCGCGCGGCCGACGACCATGAGGCGTGCGTTATCGCGCGGGCTGGCAGGAAACTTCGCGATCAGGTTTCTCGGCAGCGGATAGCGGAAGTCGGAAAGTTTCATTGTTCCCTGCTCCTCTCGTCAAAATGGGAAACGGTATCCGGCGACCCCGCCGCCGGGAGCGTCCGCCCTCCGGGCGGACGCCCCCCGGTGCGGGGCAACTGCACCGGCCTCTAGCGACGCCGCGGGCTCTTTTTCGCCACGCGCTTCGCCTTTCCTCCCTTCGCAGGCGCATCGGCCAGCGCCGCCCGCGCGGCGGCAAGCCGCGCGATCGGGACGCGGAAGGGGGAGCAGCTGACGTAGTTCTGGTTGATCTGGTGGCAGAACTCGATGCTCGAGGGATCCCCCCCGTGCTCGCCGCAGATGCCGACCTTGAGGCCGGGACGCACCGACCGCCCCTTTTCGACGGCAATCTTCATGAGCGACCCGACGCCGATCCTGTCGAGCGCTTCGAAAGGATCCTTCGGGTAGATCTCCATCTCGACGTAGGGCACGAGGAACCTCCCCGCATCGTCGCGGCTGACGCCGAGCGTCGTCTGCGTGAGGTCGTTCGTCCCGAAGGAGAAGAACTCCGCCACGCCCGCGATCTCGTCCGCCGTCAGAGCGCCCCGGGGGATCTCGATCATCGTCCCGACCAGGTAGGGGAATTTCACCCCTTTTTCCTTCATCACCTCGCCGGCTACCTGCCGGACGATCTTCTCCTGGTGGATAAGCTCCTTCACGTTGCCGACGAGCGGGATCATGACCTCCGGCTCCACCTTGATGCCGCGGGCCTGGACGTTCGCCGCGGCCTCGAAGATGGCGCGGGACTGCATCTCCGTGATCTCCGGGAATATGATGCCCAGACGGCATCCCCTGAAGCCGAGCATCGGGTTGAACTCGTGCAGGCTCTCCACGCGGCGGTGGACCTTCTCGTACGTAATGCCCATCTGCCGCGCCAGCTCGCGCTGCGCCGGCTCCTCGTGGGGGACGAACTCGTGGAGCGGCGGATCGATCGTGCGGATCGTGACCGGGCGCCCGTTCATCGCCGCGAATATGCCCTCGAAGTCCTGCCGCTGCAGCGGCAGCAGCTTCGCAAGAGCCTTCTTGCGCTCCTCGACCGTGTCGGCCAGGATCATCTCCCGCATCGGGCCGATCTTCCCCTCGCCGAAGAACATGTGCTCCGTGCGGCAGAGGCCGATCCCCTCGGCCCCGAATGCGACCGCGTTGGCGGACTGGTCGGGCTGGTCCGCGTTCGTGCGGATCCGGAGCCGGCGGTACCTGTCGGCCCATTTCATGATCTGCTCGTACTGGCGGTAGACCGGCGCCTCCTTCGGATCAAGCGATTTGTCGATGAGCACGCGGAGGACCTCCGACGGCCGTGTCGCGACCTTCCCCTCGATCACCTCGCCGGTCGAACCGTCGAGCGAGATCCAGTCCCCTTCGCGGATCGTTTTCCCCTTGACCGTCATCGTGTGCGTGCCGTAGTCGATGGCGAGCGCCGAGCACCCGGCGACGCACACCTTTCCCATCTGCCGCGCGACGAGCGCGGCGTGCGAGGTCATGCCGCCCCGGGCCGTCAGGATCCCCTCGGCGGCGTCCATCCCCTTGATGTCCTCGGGGGAGGTCTCGATGCGGGTCAGTATCACCTGCTCCCCCTTCTTCTTCCAGGCCTCGGCGTCGGGCGCGTTAAAGACGACACGGCCCGTGGCCGCGCCCGGTCCGGCGTTGAGTCCCTTGGCGAGGAGACGGCCCGATTTCACGGCCGCTTCCTTCTCCTTCAGGTCGAACACCGGCCTGAGGAGCTGGTTGAGCTGGTCCGGCTCGATGCGCGCGAGCGCGTCGCGGTCCGTGATCAGCTTCTCGCCCACCATGTCCACGGCGATCTTGATGGCCGCGAACGCCGTCCGCTTCCCCACGCGGCACTGGAGCATGTAGAGCTTCCCCTCCTGGATCGTGAACTCGATATCCATCATGTCCGTGTAGTGCTTCTCGAGCGTGTGACGGATCCTGTCGAGCTGCTTGTAGATGGGGGGGTTCTGCTCCGCGAGCGTCGCGATGGGGAGCGGCGTCCGGATCCCGGCCACCACGTCCTCCCCCTGCGCGTTCATCAGGTACTCGCCGTAAAACATGTTCTCCCCCGACGCCGCGTCGCGCGTGAACGCCACGCCGGTCCCGGACGTCTCGCCCATGTTGCCGAAGACCATCGACTGGACGTTCACCGCGGTCCCCCACGACTCGGGGATGTCGTACATCTTCCGGTAGGCGATCGCCCGGTCGTTGTTCCACGACCCGAACACCGCGCCGATGGCCCCCCAGAGCTGCTTCATCGGCTCCTCGGGGAAGTCATGGCCGGTCTTCTCCTTGATGGCGCGCTTGAACCGGCCCACCAGGTCCTTCATGTCTTCCGCGTTCAGCTCGGTATCGAGGTGCACCCCGCGCTCCTTCTTCTTGGCCTCGATGATCACCTCGAACGGATCGATCTCGTCCTTGTGGACGGGCTTGAGGCCGAGGACCACGTCACCGTACATCTGGACGAACCGCCGGTAGGAGTCGTACACGAAGCGGTCGTTTTTCGTCTTCGCGATCAGCCCCTGCGCCACCGTGTCGTTCATCCCCAGGTTCAGGATCGTGTCCATCATCCCCGGCATCGAGGCGCGGGCGCCCGAGCGCACCGACACCAGCAGGGGGTTCTTCGGGTCGCCGAACTTCGCGCCCATCGCGGCTTCCACTTTTTTCAATGCGGCGCTGACGTCGCCGGCCAGCGTGCGGGGGTACGTCTTCTTATTCGCGTAGAAGTAGGTGCACACCTCCGTCGAGATCGTGAACCCCGCGGGAACCGGGAGCCCGATATTGGTCATCTCGGCCAGGTTTGCTCCCTTCCCGCCGAGCAGCGCTTTCATTTCGGCCTTCCCCTCGGCCTTCCCCCTGCCAAAGAAATACACGTATTTCGCCATTGGTCGTCCTTCGTGTGAATGTGATGTGTCGTTGATTCGTGTCCATCTGCAGCGTTACAACATTCGTACGGCTTTCGCCTCCGCGGCGAAGCGCTCCATCAGATTCCGGGCAAACGGACCCTCCGCCTCGCTCATCCGCTCCGGGTGCCACTGGACGAGCATCAGGTAGGGCTTGCCGGAGGGCTGCTCCCACTCGAGCGCCTCGATGATGCCGTCCCCGGACCGCGCAGCCACGCGGAGCCCCTTGCCCACGGCGTCCACCCCCTGGTGGTGCGACGAGTTGACCGTCCCGCCGGACACCCCGGCGATGAGATTCAGGAGCGATCCGCGCGTCACCTCCACGCCGTGCAGCCGCTCGCCCGACTCCGGGCGGCGGTGCGAGGGATAGCCGGCGAGTTCGATATCCGGGAAGAGGGATCCTCCCATGGCGACATTGAACACCTGCATCCCGCGGCAGATCCCCATGACCGGGAGCGAGCGCTCCAGCGACTCGCGGATGATGTCGAACTCGAACAGGTCGCGGGGGATCTTCACTTCCCTGGCAAAGACGACGTCCTCGTCCCGGCTGTAGAACTTCGGGTGGATGTCCCCCCCTCCCGTCAGGACAAGCCCGTCGCACCGCTCGATCTCCGAGAACGTCCCCGTGACGCAGGAGAGAATCTGGATCTCCGCATCGGGGATCCACCTCCTGACGAGCGCTGCGTATTCCTCGAACGTCTCCGCCCGGCGCATCGGGTCCGTGATGCCTATCGTCATGAGCCGGCGCCTCCCCCGAGCGCGCGCGCGACGGCCTCCCGGAGCGTCTCCTCCCCCCGGATGACCTCGATCCCCGCCACCGCGTATGTGACGGGCGCCGAGTCCGTGAGCACGTGGGCGACCGCGGGGGCCGCAAGGAGCCTCACCATGTCCTTCTCCGTCGTCATGAGGCCATCCGTCCCCTTTGCCCTCCGGCAGATCGCCGCAGCATCGTCCGCCGTGTAGACGTGGTGATCGCGGAACCGCCTGTCCGAGGCCACCGCGATCCCCTCGCTCCCGAGCGACGCCATGAAGCTCGAGTGGTCGCCGATCCCGCTGAATGCCATGAAACGCTTCCCCCCGAGGCTCATCCGCCCGAGCGTCTCCCCTCCCGGGAACGACGCGAAGCGCGTGATGACCGTCCTGTAGGCAAATGTCCCTCCGAACGCTTTTCCCCGGGGAAGCTCCGCGGCCCAGGCCGGATCCGCACCGGGCGATGAGCGGGAGAAGCCGACCAGGTGTGCCCGGCGGATCCCTGAAAGCCATTCCCGCCGCATCCCTGCGGGAAGGAGCGCCTCGCGCATCGGGTTCTTGCGGGCGTCCATCACCAGGATATCCAGGTCGCGCGCGATCGCGCGGTGCTGGAACGCGTCATCCAGCACGACGACGTCTGCCCCGCACTCGCGCACGGCGGCCTCGACCGCGTCAATCCTCCTCTCGCCGACGACGACGGAGAGGGTCGGGAACTTCCGCGCGATCTGCACGGGCTCGTCGCCCCCCGTAGTGGCATCGGCTTTCACGCTCCCCCTGTTTGACACGACGACGACGCCCCGCGTCTTTCGCCCGTAGCCCAGGCTGACAACGGCCACGGTGCGGCCCCGCTCCGCGAGCGCAGAGGCGATGTGCTCCACCAGCGGCGTCTTCCCCGTGCCCCCCGCGGTCAGGTTCCCGACGGAAATCACCGGTACCGGCCCTCTTTGCGAGGCGATGAACCCGGCGTCGTATACGGCGTTCATTGCGGCCGCTCCCAGCCCGTAGAGCCACGAGAAGGGGATGAGGAGCGTGTGGAGCACCCCCGCCATCACCTGGGGGCGCCGGCCTCAGCGAGGAGGCGCTCCACCTGAGAGAGCTTGTCGGCTTCCTTGTACACGGAGTAGAGACGCTTCAGCAGCGTGAGCATGCCGACCCTGTCCTCCTGGAGCCGCTTGAGTTCACCGGGGGCGGAACCCTGCGCCCCCTTCCTCACGGCGGCGATCCGCGCATCCACGGCGGGGAGTCCCGCTTCCAGCGTCCGCTCGGCCGTCTGGTCGCGGTCCATTTTCATGTACGCGCGCCCGAGCTGCCTGTAGTACGCGGCAACGTATTGCGACTGGCGGAACTTCTCCGCGGCCTCGCGCTGCGATTTCACCACGGCGGGCCAGTCCTCCACATCGGCATACGCGACGCCCAGGTTGTAGTACTGCCGGTCGTACGGGTAACGATCGACGCTCTTCCGTGCGTATTTCAGGAACCCGCGCGCATCGTGAAGCTCCGAGCAGAGCTCGCAGAGCCTGTCGTATCCCGCAGCCTCGGCGTAGCCGAGCTCGTCGGCCCGGGCCAGGAACGAGCGGGCCTCACGGAAATCATCATCGCGCCGGGTCGGGGCCTGTTCCTGCGAGCCCCGCTCATAGTAGATCGATCCGAGGTCCACGAGCGGGTCCGCCATCGTCGAATCCAGGGCCGCCGCCCGGCGGAGATCCGGCTCCGCCTCGACGGGGTGGCCCGTCTCATACAGCCTGTGCCCCCGCGCAAACGCCGAGGCCGCGGTGAGGGGAACGTCGGATGACGAGCCTCCCGAGCCCCCGCACGAGGAGAGCATGCACGCGGCAGCGAACGCGACGAGCGCACGGCGCATCGTCGTCACGCAGCCTCCGCCAGGGCGAGTATGCCCCGCGCGACGCGCTCGGAAGCTCCCGGTCCCCCGAGTTTCTCCCGTATCACCGCCAGTTCGCTCCGCACGGCGGCGGCGTAGGCCCTGTCGTCGAAGAACTTCCCGACTGCAGCGGCGATCCGCCCGGCCGTCATGTCCCCCTGTATGAACTCGGGCACGACCGGCTTTCCGGCGACGATGTTCACGAGCCCGATGGAGCGGACATCGACAAGCATGCGCCCGATGGCGTATGTCAGTGCCGACGTACGGTAGACCACGGCCATGGGAGTGCCGAACCACCCTGTTTCGAGCGTCGCGGTCCCCGACGTGACGATTGCCGCGTCGGCGTACGCCATCAGGTCGTGCGTGGCGTCTTCGATGAGCAGGATCCCCGTCCCCGGGGGGAGGAACGAGGCGACAAATTCCTTCCCGAGACTGGCAGCGACGCCGATCGCAGTCTGGAGGTTCCTCGTCTCCCGAAGCCGGTCCGCTGCGCGCACCATGACGGGGAGTATCCTCTCGACCTCCTGGCGGCGGCTCCCCGGGAAGAGCCCGAGCAGGGGCCTGGACGGGTCGAGCCCCCGGCGCCGGAAGAATTCCTCCCGGGGCGCCGATGTGCCCATGTGCTCGACAAGCGGGTGCCCCACGAACTCCACGTCGATGCCTGCCTCCCTGTAGATCGGCACTTCGAACGGAAAGACCACCTTCATCCGGTTGACCAGCGTCCGCATCTTCTTCACGCGCCCCCTGTGCCACGCCCAGACCTGGGGGCTGATGTAGTACAGGACCGGGATTCCCCGCGCGCGGCACGCGCCGGCAAAGGGGAGATTGAACCCCGGGTAATCGACAAGCACCGCCACGTCCGGCCGGTGCCGCTCGAGCTCCGCGACGAGCTCCCGGCGCAGCCGCCTGACCGTTCCCAGGTTCCGCAGCACCTCGGCGAATCCCATGAAGGCGAGGTCCGCCGAGTCATGGATGATCTCCACTCCTTCCGCGCGCATCCGCACCCCCCCCACACCCGCGACGCGCACGTCCGGCGCCAGCTTCCTGAGCGCGCGGACGACCGCCGATGCGTGCATCTCGCCGGAGGGTTCCCCCGCGACCATGAGGATGCGCCTGGCCACGGCTCACCCCCCGAACTGGAGGAGAACGTACTTCGCCACGATCACCGCCGTGACGAGGCCGATCGCCTGGAGCGTCCGCCTCTCGCTGGCAAGCCCCTCCGACGGGTCCACGGACTTCGGCGCCGGGTGGGGCGACCTGTAGGGCGTCAGGCGCGGCACGAACCGCCGGACGTTACTGCAGTACGAGGCGAAGTCCTCGCCGAACGTCACGGCAAGGTACTCCTCCTCCCGCGTCACGATCATGTAGTACTGGAAGTAAAACCAGGCCACCGCGACAAGGAGCATCCAGGGAAAGAGCGCCATCGACATGATGCCGACGCCTGCGTACAGCAGCATGTTGCCCGCGTAGAGAGGGTTCCGCACGTACGCGAACGGTCCGCTGGTAATCAGGAACGATCCCCCCACCGTCCCCGTGGTCCGCGTCTCCGCCCCGACGATCGAGACGCCCCAGAAGCGGATCATCTCACCGATGAACACCACGGCAAAGCCGACCACCATGCTGATGACCGTGGGGCGCGCGAACCAGACCATCGCCAGCAGGAACGGAATCGGCGTGTAGCTCCTGTACCGGAACATCAGCCTCCGGACATCGGTGGCCATGCCTATGCCTCCCGCGCCCGCTCAGGACTCGTGGCGGAACGCGGCCCGGCGCTCGCGCTCGGCCCGCTCGCGCCGGGGAATTCCCGGGCGCTCCAGGAGCGATGAAAGGCGCGCGACGACATCGTCAAACGTCGTATACGGCGTGTACGTGATATTCTCATTCTGACAGTACGTTTGCAGGGAGTCTTTGGCGAATACAATGTCGGCGTAGCGCACGGGGCAGCGGTCCGAGTACCCCTCCCCCACGTAGGCGATCCGGTCGTCTTCTCCCGACGCCGCAAGCATGACGTTCCTCTTGCAGCAGGCGCAGCGGTCGCACGACGCATCCGCGTGGGGGAATTCCACGCCGAGCTCCACGTTCCCGTCCCCGTCCGGGGCGCTGAACAACGCCCGGTTCGACGCGAACGGCACGCCGGCGCACCCTTCGCGTTCGAGGATGCGCCGGATGTAGTAATCGAGCCCGTCGCTCAGCACCATCAGGGGGATGTCCCGCGCCCCGCAGAACGCAACCAGCGTGCGGAACGCGGGGTCGATTGCCTCCGCGTCCACGACCGCCTCGAGCGAGCGCATGCGGAAGCGCCCCATGGCGCGCGCCTCGCCCCGGAACAGTTCCCGCGCCCCGATCTCCTCATCGTGGTAGCGGCGGACCAGTTCGTCGCACGCCGCTCCCCCGAACGAGCGGAAGAAGATGTTTCCCACGTCGCGCCGCGTGATCGTGCCGTCGAAGTCGACGAAGAGCCTGAGCGCCACGGTCAGGCAGACGCCAGGGCAGCCGATTCCACGCGCGCCCCCTTGGTGAACCGCACCGTGACGAGCTTTGAGACCCCTTCCTCCTCCATCGTCACCCCGTAGAGCGCGCTCGCCGCCTCCATCGTCCGCTTGTTGTGCGTGACGACGATAAACTGCGTGTTGTCGGAGAACTTCCGCAGGATCCGCGTGAACCGGTCGACGTTGGCGTCGTCCAGGGGAGCATCCACCTCGTCCAGTATGCAGAACGGGCTCGGCTTGACAAGGTAGATCGCGAACAGGAGCGCGGTCGCCGTGAGCGTCTTCTCCCCCCCGGAGAGGAGATCGATGGACGTCGGGCGCTTGCCGCGGGGCTTGGCGACGATCTCGATCCGCGCCTCGAGCGGGTCGACCCCCTCTTCCAGCTTGAGGTCGCACTCGTCGCCGGGGTCGAACAGGCTCTTGAACGTTTCGATGAAGTTGTTCCTGATCAGCGCGAACGTCTCGAGGAATTTCCGCTGCGCGGTGGCGTTGATCTCCTCGATCGTGGCCAGGAGCGTCTTCTCGGCGTCCAGCAGGTCCTGCCGCTGCGTCGCCATGAACTCCAGGCGCTGCTTCTCCGTGGTGTATTCCTCGAATGCCGCGAAGTTGATGTTCCCGAGCGACTTCACCCGGTCGCGGAGCCCCTGGATCTCGTCGCGCAGCGCGGCGAAATCCACGAACTCGTCCGCCGGGTACTCGCGGAGCTGGATCTCCAGTTCGAACTCCTCGGCGGCGCGCGCGCGGATGTGGTCGGCTTTCGCGCGCAGCTCCGCCAGGCGAAGCTCGTGCTCGTGCAGCGTGCGGAGGGCGTCGTCGTGCGTCCGGCGCCGGTCCTTGATCGCGAGCTCGATCGCGTGCATCCGCTCGCGCACGTCCGCTCCCTCCTGCTCCACCGCGGCGCGGCGCTCCTCGACCACCCTGATCTCCGCCTGGGCCCCGGTGAGCGTGCGCGTATTCTCCGCCAGGAGCGCCTCGTCGGCGGCGACCGCCCGCTCCCCCTCGGCCTTCTCCTCCTCCCGCCGGGCGATCAGCGCCCTGGCTTCGGCTTCCGACTCGCCGGTGCGCGCCAGGCGATCGACGGCGTTCTGCAGCTCGCCGCGGAGCCCGACGAGTGCGATCTCCTGCTCGTTCAGCTCCTTCGCCCGGGATGCGCGCTCCTCCTCGAGAACTTCCAGCTCCCGCGAGGCCCCCCCGATCGCCCGTTCCGCCTCCGCCTTCGCGCCGGCGAGCGATTCCAGTGCCGGGGCGTCCGCGGCGATCAGCGCGAGCAGATCAGCCGCCTCGGCCTCGAGCCGGCGGACCTCTTCGGCGTTCCTGGCGATGATGTCCGTCGCCCGCTTTTTCTCGAACGCCACCTGGGCGATCCGCACCTCGATCCCGTTCATCTCCTTCTCGACGCCCTTCACGTCGTCAGTGAACGCCTTCAGCTCGATGGCGTCGTGCGCCTCCTGGAGGCTTCCCCGCTCCCGGGCGGCGTCGTGGACTTCCGCGCGGAGGGCGGCGGTCTCCCGCTGAAGCTCCTCGATCTGTTCCCGCTTCCCGATTAATCCCCCTTCATCAAGCCGGCGGCTCCCGCCCCGTGTGATGCCTACGCCCGTGCGGATCTCCCCGTCGAGCGTCACGCAGCGGAGGCCCGGCAGGCGCGCCGCGACGGCGTCCGCCGTTGCGGCATCGCTCACGATGACCACCCTGTCAAGCAGGAGCCTGAAGAGGGGTGCGTGCTCCTGCGCGCACTTCGCGACATCCGTGGCCAGGCCCAGGACGCCCTGCAGGCGCGGCAGCCGGATCCTGGAGCGGATCTGCGGGACCCTGTCCAGGCAGACAAACGTGGCTTTCCCCTGCTTCTCGTCCCTGAGGAGCGCCATCCCCTCCTCCGCCTGGGCGCTCGTCGCCACCACGAGGAGCCCCGCGTACTCTCCCAGCGCCGCTTCCAACGCTGCCCTGAACCTGTCCTCCGCATGCACGGCGTCCGCCACGGTCACCGTCCGCGATGCTTTCCACGCGGGAGAGGATGCAAGGTACCGCACACCCTCCGGGAGGCCTTCGCGCGATTCGACGAGGCCCTTCAGGAAATCGAGCCGGGCGGATTTCCTCTCCAGGTCGGTCTGCAGCGCAGCTTCGTGCGACCGGAGCTTTTCGACGGATTCCGCGATCTCCTTTTTCCGCGACTCCGCACCGTAGAAGCGGACCTCCGCCTCGGTGAATTTCCTTCGCAGTGCCCGGTCCGATTCCGTCAGCTCCGCGATCGCGGCGTCCAGCCGCGCGAGATCCTGCTCGTACGCCACGCTCTCTTCCGCAGCCCGCATTGAGCGCCCGTTCAGCCCCTCGGCGTGCGCCTTCCGCCGGTCCTGTTCCCCCTGGCGCTCCGCCGCGCTCTGGACGAGCGCGAGCGCCCGGTCGTTCAGCTCCTGGAGCGCCCCTTTCGCCCCGTCGAGGCGCGACTGGCACTGCGCCAGTGCCTCCGTGCGGCCGGCGATCGCCGAGGCGATCTCCCCCTCCCTCAGCCGGAGCGCGTCGATCGTCGAGGCGAGCATTTCCCGCTCGAGCGCGAACCGCCCGAGCGCCCCGTGCAGCTCCTCCTGCTCGTGCTCCAGCCTCTCCCTGTTCGCCCTGAGCGACCGTATCCGCTCCGCGGCGACGGCGCTCTGCTCCTCGACCCGGTGCATCGCCTCCCGCTGGAGGCTGACGTCCCGCTGCGCTTCCGCCAGGCGCTTTTCCGCTTCCAGCAGCCTCGTGCGGAGCTCATCCAGCCGCGCCTCCTCGCCGGAGAGATCCACGTCGATCTGCGAGCGGTCGTCGTTGAGCGTGCGGAGCTTCTCCTCCAGTGGCGTCGCGCGGGCGTTGAGCTGCGCGAACTCCCGCTCCATCAGGTCGATCTCCAGCGTCCGCAGGCGCGCCTTCGTCTCGTTGAACTGCTCGGCCCGCCGGGCCTGCCGCTCGAGCGTCGCAACCGCCTTCTGCACCTCGGCGACGATGTCGTTCACGCGGACCAGGTCGTCCTGCACGCTCTCGAGCTTCCGGTACGCGGCCTTCCTGCGGTGCTTGTACTTGGTGACCCCCGCCGCCTCCTCGAAGAGGCGGCGCCGCTCGTCGGTTTTGTCGCTCAGGATCACCTCGATCATCTTCAGCTCGATCACCGAGTAGGCATCCGCACCCATGCCGGTGTCCATGAAGAGGTCCAGGATGTCCTTCAACCGGCACGGGACCTTGTTCAGGAGGTACTCGCTCTCCCCGGAGCGGTAGACCCGGCGGCCGATCGTCACCTGCGTATACTCCGAGGGGAGGATTCCCTTCGTATTCTCGATGACCAGCGACGCCTCCGCCATGCCGAGGGCCTTGCGGGCCTTCGTGCCGTTGAAGATGACGTCCTCCATCTTGTCGCTGCGGAGCGCGCTGTAGCGCTGCTCGCCCAGCACCCAGCGGATCGCGTCCACGATGTTCGTCTTGCCGCACCCGTTCGGCCCGACGATAGCGGAGATACCGCTGTCGAAGGCGAGGTTCACCTTGTTGGCGAACGATTTGAAGCCGATTATCTCCAGCGTCGAGAGATACATGCGTCCTTCAGCGGCCTCCCCTGCTTACTGCGCCCTGACCATGGTGGAGTACAGGAATGCGAGGTACATGGGCATCGACTCCGTATAGTTGTAATAAGCGTACGCGCATGCGACGAGGGCGCCCATGGCCACGAAGCCCGCGGCGTACACCTTCAGCGACAGCACATCCAGGACGATCGACACCCCTTTGAGGAACCTGAGAAACACCCAGGCGCACATCACGCCGATCAGCGCGAAGGCGGGCACGATGTACACGCTCGAGTCCAGCACGCGGTAGAGCACCATCCCCAGGGGCACCAGCAGGACCAGGGGGGCGGTGGACCAGATCGTCGCCGTGAAGGCGTGGTACGCGTAGATGCGCTCGCGGACGAACGCGCGGAGCCCGAGCACCAGGACCGAGACCAGGAGCAGGAGCCCGAAGCCCAGGAGCGCGATGGCCCCGATGCACCGCAGGGGGTTCCACACGAGCCTCACCGCCGACTCCGTGGCCCGGTCGCTCACCAGCACCGACGAGAGGAACTCGTCGAGCAGGGGGCTGTCCCTGAACCTGAAGAGGATGCTGGACACCACGATGGCCAGGGCCAGCGCGACGACCCCCCCCAGGAGGATCGTGTGCCCCGCGGCGACCGCCCGCTGGTCGCGGACGTCGGCGAAAAAGTTGTACGAGCTCAGGACCGAGCGGTTGAGCGATTCGCGGAACCGCCTGCTGGTGTTGTAGATGTATGCCAGTCCCACGAGCAGGACAAACCCCGCAAGCACGTAGACGATCGGGGCGCTCTCGGTGTGCGTACCGGCCGGGAGGGCGACGAACTTCTCCCCGTGGAACACGGAGCGGACCGCGTCGAACGCCAGGCGCTTCTCCCCGTGCGCGCCGACCAGACCCTGCGTGTGCAACCACGGGTTTCCCGTCCGGACGGTGAGCGAGGG
This sequence comes from Bacteroidota bacterium, assembly GCA_035516035.1. Classification (GTDB taxonomy): domain Bacteria; phylum Bacteroidota; class Ignavibacteria; order UBA10030; family UBA6906; genus Fen-1273. Next base: position 42,606 of record DATJAS010000124.1, read on the forward strand.
ACGGTCCCCCTTCCAGTCGTTAAACGCCCAGACGATGCCGCCGTCCACGTCGAGCGACTTGAGGAGATCGAACCGCTGGAGGTAGAACCTGGCCTGCGCCTCCTGGGAAAGTGGATCCGAATAGCCGTTCCTGTCTTTGTCCTGGACCTCCGTGCCGAAGCGGGCGACGACCACCGGCTGCGTCCTGTGCGCGTCGCGCCAGGCCTCGACGTCGGAGCGGAACGTCTTGAGCTCCTGCGCGCCGAGGCTCAACGCGGCGATGTCCAGGAGCGACGTGCACGAGTCGGGCCCCGGCATCGCCGCCGCGTAGAGCGGCCGGCCGTCGAGCGTCCGCGCCAGGCGGACCAGGCTCTCCATGAACGGACGCGCCGCGGGATGGGCCGCCTCGATATCATCGGCCAGGCCCCAGGCAAGGACCGAGGGGTGATTCCGGTCGCGGATGATCATCTCGCGGAGCGCCGTCGCCGCCAGGTCGGCGTAGGCGTCTGTGGCAATGACCTCGCCGGGCGTGCCGGTCACCGGGAGGTCCTCCATGGCCATGAGTCCGTACCTGTCGCAGAGATTGAGCATGTACGGGTGGGGGGGGTGATCGATGAAGCGCACGACGTTCGCCCCGAGCGTCTTGATCATCGCGACGTCCTTCTCCCGCTCCTCGTACGTCATCGCGCTCCCGTGGGAGGGAGTGTCCTCGTACCAGCAGACGCCGCGCACCTGAAACCTCTGGCCGTTGAGCAGGATGTGGCCGCCGGCGACGGCGACGTGCCGGATCCCCGTGGCGACGTCCGCCTCGTCCACGACGCGCGTCTCCGCGCCGGAGGGATGGACGAGGTAGCACCTGAGGAGGTAGAGGTCGGGAGTGTCGGGGGACCAGAGGCGCGGGCCGTCAAGTATCAGGCTGCTCGTCGCCTCTTCCCAGTCGTTCCCCTTCCGCGTGACGGGCACGACGGGACTCCGGGCGACGAACGCGCCGGACATCTTGTCCTGGACTTCGAAATAAAAGCCTGTTGCGGTCGTCCTGCTCTCCCCGGCCGACGGGAGGGCGGAGAGAGAATCGATGCCGTCGGGCGTGACGCGGACGTCGATCCGTGCGGTCTCCCCTTCTCCCCGCGGCTCGGCCGAGACCGCCACGTCCCGGATATAGAGGCCCGGCGTGCCGAGCAGGTAGATATCCCGCGTGATCCCGCCGTAGTTCCTCTCTCCCCATGCCCCGGGCCTGACGGGGAGCGTGGTCCGCGCATCCAGGACGTTGCTCACGGCGACGCGTATCGTGTTCGCGCCGCCGATCTGGAGCGCGTTGCGCGGGAGGGGCTCGACGACGCTGGTGAAGCCGCCGCTGTGCGACGTCACGAACTCGCCGTTCACGCTGACGTCGGCGGCGTGATCGATGCCGAGGATGACCAGGTGGAAACGGTACTGGTCGAGCTGCTCCCGCGTGACGTCGATGTTCCGCTGGAACACCACGCTCCCGCGGAAATCGTACGCCGCGGGGATCTTTACTGTCCCTGAGGGCCCCCCGTCGACGGCGTACTCCCAGGGCCCCGAGAGATCGATCTTGATGCGCGTCGGCGTATCGGGAAGAAATCCGCTGTCGGGTCCGTGTATGAGGGGGTTGCCGTTCTCAAGGAACGTGTACTGAGCCAGTCCGCCGGGAGAACTGATGATGAGAAGTGCCACAACTGACACTGCTAGCCGGAGGGCCGACCTGCCACCCGCGTATCGACTCCTGTGTCTTGAAACGGTCGGCAAGTACGTTATAACCGCCAGAGAGGTAGGTGATAAGGGATATCACCTCAATATAAGCACAAACCTCACTGAAAGCAACGAAAAAACCTCAATTTCCCCTATTTTGCAGCACTTATGATCGACATGAACGAATCTGGCTTGAGGCATGCCCCGCCGACAAGCGCCCCGTCAATGTCATTTTGTGAGAGAAGTTCTGCCGCGTTGTCAGGCTTAACGCTGCCGCCGTATTGAATGACAGTGGCATCCGCAGTGGGCCAGTCATAGAGCTGAGAGATGAGCTTCCTGATCATCTGGTGCACTTCCTGCGCCTGCGCCGGCGTGGCTGTTTTCCCCGTCCCGATGGCCCAGACGGGCTCATAGGCGACGACGACCGAGGACATATCGGACCGTGAAAGCCCGGAGAGGACGCCACGAATCTGCGTGCTGACGACGCGGTCAGTGATCCCCTGCTCCCGCTCGGCGAGCGTCTCTCCCACGCAGATGATCGGCCTCAGCGAAGATGCAATCGCCTTTTTCGCCTTTGCGTTAATCAGCTCATCCTTCTCGCCGTAGTACTGGCGCCTCTCGGAGTGGCCGAGGATCACGTACTCGCACCCGGCGGCGCGAAGCATGTTCCAGGAAATCTCGCCGGTGAACGCCCCCTCGTCGTGCTGCGACATGTTCTGCGCCCCGAGCCTGACCGGCGAGCCCTTGAGGAGGGTCGACGCCAGAGCGAGCGACGTGAACGGGGGGCAGACGACGACGGTCGCCCGGGCCGGCGAGGCCGCGATGCGCGAGGTCAGGCCGGCGATCAGCTCTGTCGTCCCCGCGAGGTCCTTGTACATCTTCCAGTTGCCTGCGATGATTTTGGTCCGCATGGATGTGTCCTGTGAGAGTGGTCAGTTGCGTGTGCTGGTGAATCAGGATGCCGCTTCGCCGAGCTTCCGGCGCAGGAGATCGTTCACGACTGCGGGATTCGCCTTCCCTTTCATGAGCTTCATCGTCTCGCCGACGAAGTACCCGAAGACATTGGCGTTGCCGTCCCTGTACTTCCTGACCTGGGGCGCGTTCGCGGCGATCACGGCATCGACGGCGCGGCCGATCGCCTCCGGATCGGAAACCTGGAGAAGCCCCCTTCTCCCGACGATCGCCCGGGGCTCGTCCCCCGTGGCGACCATGTCCTCGAAGACCTCCTTCGCGATCTTCCCGCTGATCGTCCCGTCGCCGATCATGCCGATCATTGCGGCCAGGCGCCCTGCCGTGACCGGGAACGTCCTCGCCGTCGTCTTCCCCCCGGCAATCACGCGGAGGACGTCGGTCATGATCCAGTTGCTGGCCGACTTGGCGTGCTGCGCACGGGAGGCTCCCTCACCCCCGAGCGCGGCGAGCGTCTCTTCGAAATAGTCCGCGACGTCTTTCTCGGCCGTGAGGACGTCCGCGTCATACCGGGGGAGTCCGAGCGAAGTCACGAAGCGGTCCCGCCGCGCCTCCGGCATCTCCGGCAGGCTGCGCCGCACGGAGTCGATCCATGACGGGCTCACGACCACGGGAACCAGGTCCGGGTCGGGGAAGTACCTGTAGTCGTGCGCCTCCTCCTTGCTCCGCATCGGCTCGGCGACTCCCGCGTCGGCATCCCAGAGGAGCGTCTCCTGGACGACCGCCCCCCCCTCGCCGATCGTCCCGAGCTGCCTGGCGATCTCGAATTCAAGGGCGCGCTCCACGTGCCGGAACGAATTCATGTTCTTCAGCTCCGTTTTCGTCCCCAGCACAGTCGATCCGCGCGGCCGCACCGAGACGTTGGCGTCGCAGCGGAGGCTCCCCTCCTCCATGTTGCCGTCGCAGATGCCCAGGTATGTGACGAGCTGGCGGATGCGTGCAAGATAGAGTGAGGCTTCCCGCGGGGAACCGATCTCGGGCAGGCTGACGATCTCGATCAGGGGAACCCCGCAGCGGTTGAGGTCCACCAGCGTATCGGCGCCCTGGTCGTGGATGGATTTTCCCGCGTCCTCCTCCATGTGGATGTGCGAGAGGCGGACGGTCTTCCGGCCTCCCCCGGGGAGGTCGATGGCAACCTCCCCGCCGCTGCAGAGGGGGATTTCGTGCTGGGAAATCTGGTATCCCTTGGGGAGGTCGGGGTAGAAGTAGTTCTTCCGCGCGAAGACGGAGCGCTCCGCGATGCGGGACCCGACCGCGAGCCCCATGCGGATGGCAAACTCCACGACGCTCTTGTTCAGCACGGGGAGCGCACCCGGGAGACCCAGGCACACGGGGCAGACATTGGCGTTCGGCGCGTCGCCGAACCGGGCAGAGCAGCCGCAGAACGCCTTGGTCCGCGTCAGGAGCTGCGCGTGGACTTCCAGCCCGATGACGGGCTCGTAGCCGTCCGGAGCGCTCACGCCCCGACCGGCTCCCGGATCGCCTGCGTGACCTTCTCCGCCGCTTCTTTCAGGCTTCCCGCCACCAGGAAGTTCAGCCCCGAGTTCCTGAGGATTTCCTGTGCGATCTCCGCGTTTGTGCCCGCCAGGCGCACGACGACGGGGACCTCCACCTTCACCTTCTTGGCCGCCTCGACCACGCCCGTGGCCACCCGGTCGCAGCGGACAATCCCGCCGAATATGTTGATCAGTACCGCCCTGACGTGGGGGTCGGCCAGTATGATCTTGAACCCCGCTTCCACGGTCTCGGCGCTCGCCCCTCCCCCCACGTCCAGGAAATTGGCGGGTTCGCCGCCGGCGAGCTTGATGATGTCCATCGTCGCCATCGCCAGTCCCGCCCCGTTCACCATGCAGCCGACGTTCCCCTCGAGCTTGATGTAGTTCAGGCTCGATTTCGAGGCCTCCACTTCCAGCGGGTCTTCCTCGTCCAGGTCGCGCAGCTCTTTCAGCTCCGGGTGCCGCTCCAGCGCGTTGTCGTCGAAATTGATCTTGGCGTCCAGCGCGATCACGCCCCCATCCTTCGTGATGACGAGCGGGTTGATCTCGGCAAGGGAGCAGTCCATCGCCTCGTATGCCGCGTACAGCGCCTGGAGGAAGCGGACGCCGTTCCGCAGCGCATCCCCCGCGAGGCCCAGTGCAAACGCCAGCGACCTCGCCTGGAAGGGTTCGAGCGTGCTCCCCCGCTCCACGGCGACGCGGAGTATCTTCTCCGGCGTCTCCGCGGCGACTTTCTCGATCTCCACTCCCCCCTCGGTCGATGCCATCACCACGTTCCGCGACGCCGCCCTGTCGAGCGTCACGCCGACGTACAGCTCCCTGGCGATGGCCACCCCCTGCTCGACGAGGAGCCGTTTGACGATCTTCCCCCCCGGGCCCGTCTGATGCGTGACAAGCGTCATCCCGAGCATCCTGCCCGCGGTCTGCCTGACCTCCTCGAGCGTCCGCGCCACCTTCACTCCTCCCCCCTTCCCGCGTCCCCCGGCGTGAATCTGCGCCTTGATCACCCACATGCTCCCGCCGAGCCCGTAGGCGGCGCTCACCGCCTCTTCGACGGAAAAGGCGACCTTCCCTGCCGGCACGGCGACGCCGTACTTCCGCAGAATCTCCTTTGCCTGGTATTCATGGACTTTCATCGTGTCTCCGGATTCGCTAGCGCAGCATGGGACATCACCGGGCGACCTTCTCCGCGATCGACTTCGCCTGGAGGAAGAGGAGGAGATAGTCCCGGCCGCCTGCCTTGGAGTCGGTCCCGCTCATGTTGAATCCCCCGAACGGGTGGGCGCCGACGAGCGCCCCCGTGCATTTGCGGTTGATATAGAGGTTCCCCACGAAGAACTCCTGTTCGGCTTTCGCCCGGTGGGCGGCGCTCTTCGTGTACACGGCCCCCGTGAGCCCGAACTCCGTGTTGTTGGCGATCGCGAGCGCATCGTCGAAATCCTTCGCCCTGATCACCGCCAGCACGGGTCCGAAGATCTCCTCCTGCGCGATGGTCGCGCCGGGCGCGACGTCCGCAATGACGGTCGGCTGGACGAAGTACCCCGCGGCATCGCCGGCGGCTCCCCCCGCGACCAGGCGTCCCCCTTCCCGCACGCCTGCCTGCACGTAGTTCAGGATTGTCTCCTGCGAGCGCCGGTTGACGACCGGTCCCACCTGCGTGGCGCCCTGCGCCGGATCCCCCACCGCAAGCGCCGCGGCTTTCGCGGCCAGGAGCTGCACGAACGCGTCGTACACGGAGTCGTGGACGATGGCGCGGGAGCACGCCGAACATTTCTGGCCCGAAAAGCCGAACGCTGATGTGATCACGCCCGCGGCGGCCTTCTCCATGTCGGCCCCCGCGTCGACGATGATCGAGTCTTTCCCTCCCATCTCCGCCACGACGCGCTTCAGCCAGATCTGCCCCGGCTGCACCTTCGCCGCGGCCTCGTTAATGTGCACGCCGACTTCCCTGGATCCGGTGAACGACACGAACCGCGTCTTCGGGTGCATGACCAGCGTGTCCCCCACCGCGCCCCCCGGGCCCGTGACGTAGTTGATCACGCCCGGCGGCACGCCTGCCTCTTCCATGATTTCGAGGAATTTCCAGCCGATCAGGGGAGAATCGCTCGACGGCTTCAGGACGACCGCGTTGCCCGTGACCACGGCCGCCGACGTCATGCCCGTCAGTATCGCGAGGGGGAAATTCCACGGCGGGATGACCACGCCGACGCCGAGCGGCACGTAGACCAGTTTCCCCTTCTCACCCGGGACCCGAACCACCGGTTGGTCGGCGCCGTAGCGGAGCATCTCCCGTGCGTAGAATTCAAGGAAATCGATCGCCTCCGCCGTGTCCGCGTCCGCCTCCACCCAGGGCTTCCCGACTTCCAGGACCATGACGGCGTTCAGCTCGAACCGGCGCTTCCGCATCAGGCGTGCCGCGGCGAAGAGACAGGCGGCCCGCCGGGCCGCGGGGACGAGCTTCCAGCGCTCGAATGCGGCGAGCGCGGCCGCCATCGCCCGCTCCGCGGTTTCCGCGTTCCCTTTCTGGAAGACGCCGACGACCTCGCCGGAGCGGGATGGGTTCACGGAGGAGAATTTCTCCGCCGTCGTGACGCGCTCGCCGGCGATCACGATCGGGTATTCTCTCCCGAGCGATTCGCGCAGCGCCGCAATCGCCTTCTCCTGCCTCGCGCGGTTCAGCGGTTTCGAAAAATCGAGGACTGGCTCGTTTTTGAATTTCGGAATCGGCATGCGTTTGGTCCCTGGGGAAATGAGGAGACAACGGAGGGAAGATACGAAAAAAGAGGGGGGAATACCAGTAGAAGCGAATGCTGAATGCTGATTTCTGATCTCTGAACTCTGAATTCAATTCAGAGTTCAGAACTCAGAATTCAGATATCAGAGTTCGTGTAGAGCGTTCCCGAAGCGGCGAGGAGCGTATTGCGCATCAGCATCGCAATCGTCATCAGCCCCACGCCGCCGGGGACAGGCGTTATCGCCGACGCCACGTCGCTCGCGGAGGCGAAATCGACGTCTCCTGCGAGTCGCGTGCCGCTCTTCGTGGAGGCGTCCGGGATCCTGTTCATCCCCACGTCGATCACGACGGCTCCAGCCTTGAGCATCGCGCCGGTGATCGCCCGCGGCCGTCCCATCGCGGCCACGACGATGTCGGCCTGCCGCACGTACGGCGCGATGTCGCCGACGCCAGTGTGGACGACGGTCACGGCGGCGTTCGCACCCTTCTGTTTCTGCACCAGCATGGAAGCGACCGGCTTGCCGACGATGTTGCTCCTCCCCACCACCACGACGTGCTTCCCTCCAGGGTCGTTTCCGCTCCGCGCGAGCATTTCCAGGATCCCCGCCGGCGTGCAGGGACGGAAGCAGGGGAGCCCGAGCGAGAGGCGTCCCACGTTGACGGGATGGAACCCGTCGACGTCCTTCCGGTAGTCGATGGCCTCGATGACGCGCTGCTCGTCGATATGGCGTGGGAGGGGGAGCTGCACAAGGACGCCGTGAATCGAGGGATCGGCGTTCAACGCGGCGATGAGTGCGAGGAGGTCACCCTGGCTGAGCGTGGCGGGCCGGCGCTCCGTCGCGGAGCGGAAATGCAGCTCCTCGCATGCCTTCCCCTTGGAACGGACGTAGACCTCGGAGCCGGGATCGTCGCCCACGAGGATGAACGCGAGCCCGGGGACGATGCCCCGCGTCCGCAAGAGTTCCCCTGCGTCGCGGCGCACCTCCTCCTTGATCGCTGCAGCCATTGCTTTCCCGTCTATCAGCGCGGCTGCCACGGCTCACCCGAACGCCGGGAATATGACGCTCTCCATCTTCAGTGCGCGCCCGGTCTCGGCGTCCACGCGCACGTAGACGCCGCAGAGGCGGACGTCATGCGACGCCACCTCGTACTTGTGCGGCGTCGCGGTCACCAGGCGCTTGATAGCAAGGTCCTTCTTCATCCCGAGGACCGAATCGTACGGGCCCGTCATCCCCACGTCCGTCTGGAACGCCGTCCCCCGGGGGAGGATGCGCCCGTCCGCCGTCGGCGTGTGCGTGTGCGTGCCGATCACGGCGGAGACCTTCCCGTCCAGGTGCCAGCCCATCGCCATCTTCTCGGCCGTGGCGTCGGCGTGGAAGTCCACGAAAATCGCCTTCGTTTCCTCGGTAATCTTGGCCACCGCCCAGTCCGCAGTGCGGAACGGGTCGTCGATGGGCTGCATGAACACACGCCCCTGCAGGTTGAGCACGCCCGCCTTCCGGCCCCCGGAGAGCTCCGCGATGTAGTACCCGTTCCCCCCGTTTTCCCTGGGGTAATTGAGGGGACGGAGAATCCGCCTGTCTCCGCCGAGCACCTTGCGGCTGTCCCAGCGGTCCCACACGTGGTTCCCGGTCGTAATCACGTGGGCCCCGAGGTCAAAGAGCTTCCGGGCGTGCTCCTCGGCGATCCCCTTCCCCTCCGTCGTATTCTCGCCGTTGACGATCAGGAGATCGACGGCGTACTTCTTGACGTAATTGGGAACGAGCGTCGTCGCAAGCTCGAGGCCGGGCGCGCCGACGATGTCGCCGACAAAGAAGATGTTGAGAGGTTCGCTCACTGTGTCTGTTCGGTGGTGTCAGCCGGAGCGGGGCTCAATGTACGAAAACCGCCCCCCAAAAAACAAGACGCCCGCGGCTCTGGCGGGCGTCCTGCCGTGCGGCACGCGCTCTGGCGCACGCTCAGGGCTCCCCCGCGGGGACGAACCGGGCGACCTCCTCGACGATCGCCTCGACGATCTCCGACTCCTTGACCCTTCGGACCACTTCTCCCTTCCGGTAGAGGATCCCGACGCCTTTCCCGGCGGCGATGCCGATGTCCGCCTCGCTCGCTTCGCCCGGACCGTTCACGACGCAGCCCAGGACCGCGATTTTGACCGGCTTCTTCACCCCCGCGAGCCTCCGCTCCAGCTCCGCCATGATGCCGAAGAGGTCCACCTCGAGCCTGCCGCAGGTGGGACAGGCGATCAGCTCCACGTTTCGCGACGCCAGGCTCAGCGAGCGGAGGATCTCCTTGCCGACCTCGACTTCCTTCACCGGGTCGTCCGTGAGCGAGACGCGGATCGTGTCGCCGATCCCCTCGGCCAGCAGCGTGCCGATCCCCACGGCCGACTTGATCGTGCCGATGCGCGTCGTTCCCGCTTCCGTCACGCCGAGGTGGAGGGGGATGTCCGTCCGCTCCGCCACGAGGCGATACGCGTCCACCATCAGCCGGACGTCGGTCGACTTGACGGAGATGACCAGGTCTTCGAAGCCGAACTCGTCGCAGATCTTCACGTGGCGCATGGCGCTCTCGTAGAGCGCCTCGGCGGTCGGATAGCCGTGCTTTGCGAGGATATCCTCCTCCAGCGATCCCGAGTTCACGCCGATCCGGATGGGGATCCGCCGGCGCTTTGCGGCGCCGAGCACCTCGTGGATACGATCGCGGCTCCCGATGTTCCCCGGGTTGATGCGCACCTTGGCCACGCCCGCCTCGATCGCCTTGAGCGCGAAGACGTGGTTGAAATGGATATCCGCCACGACCGGGATGGGGGAGCGGCGGACGATCTCCGCCATCGCCTCGGCTGCTTCCCTGTCGTTGACGGTGACGCGCACGATGTCGCATCCGGCGTCCGCCGCCGCGACGATCTGGCCGACGGTGGCGTCCGCGTCCGCGGTCTTGCACTTGGTCATCGTCTGGACGGAAATCGGCGCACCGCCTCCCACGCGGATTCCCCCGACCATGACCTGCCGGGTCATCCGCCGGGAGCCCGAACGGAGGGCCGGCGCCCTGTCCGCCTCGTTCGCTGCTTCTATCTCCATGGTCCTCCCCGCCTCAGTGGATCTTCCTGCTCGCTTCGTTCAGTATCCGCTTCTCGTCCTCGGAGAGGCTCTGGTATCCCCCGGTCGAGATCTTGTCCAGGATGGCGTCGATGACCTCCTGCGTGACCTCCTGCTCGTCGCGCTTCTCTTTCCGCGGAGGCCCCCCGATGTCGTAGAACCTGGCCTCGCGGATATCGGTGCCTTCGCCCCGCCAGTCACCCGCGCGCCCGGAGCGGCGCGGGAGGCCGAGAGACCCCATGAACCGCCTGAGCGCGCCGGAGCGGCGCTCCGCCATGATGTAGAGGAACCCCACCGCGGCCCCGCCGAGGTGCGCCACGTGGGCCACGCCGTCGGAGGAACCCGTGATGCCCGTGAAAAGCTCGATGGCGATCGACGCTGCAATAAAATACTTCGCGCGGATGGGGAGAAGGAAGTAGACGTAGATCGGGCGGTCGGGCCAGAGCATCCCGAATGCGATCAGGATGCCGAAGACTGCCCCGGAGGCCCCCACCGTCGGGGCGACCTGTCCCAGGAGCGGCGCGACGAGGAGATTCGCCACCCCCGCACCGACGCCGCAGAGGAGATAGTAGGTCAGGAACTTCATCGACCCCCAGGTGTATTCCAGCTCCATGCCGAACATCCAGAGCATCAGCATGTTGAAGAAGATGTGCCAGAACCCACCGTGGAGGAACATGTACGTGAGGAGCTGCCAGGGCCAGAAGTTTGTCCCCAGCGGCCAGAGCTCCAGGTATTCCCTGAAGATGACAAAGATCGGAACGTTCCCGAACTTGAACGCCGGGAGGAGCACCCCGAAGAGCACCCACATCAGTCCGTTACTGATCAGCAGCGCCTTGATGACAGGGGGGAAGAACGAGAACCCGCCGAATGCAGCCGGCCGGTAGTACCGTCCTTCCCCCCCTCCGACAGCCAACGCCATTATCTGTATGCTCTCCTGTTCATAGCTCGTCTCTCCGCAGAACAACGGCGCGCGGCGAATGGTTCATCCGACCGCCAGGGCCGCGAGTCCGGGGAGCGTGCGACCTTCCAGGAACTCCAGCGACGCGCCGCCTCCCGTGGAGACATGGGAGATCTGCGTCTCAAACCCCGCCTTCGCCACCGCTGCCGCGGAGTCGCCGCCCCCCACGATCGTCTTGGCGCCGGCCTTCGTCGCCTCGGCCAGGAGCCGGGCAACCTCGAGCGTCCCATTGGCGAAGTTGGGCATCTCGAACACCCCCATCGGGCCGTTCCACACTATCGTCTTGGCGCGGCGGACTTCCATGTTGATGACCTTCACGGTCTCGGGACCGATGTCGAGTCCGCGCCAGCCCGGGGGGATCTTCCCCACCGGGACGACCTTCCTGTGCGCGTCGTTCTCCATCCGGTCGGCGATGACGCAATCCACCGGCAGGATGAACCGCTTGTGCTGGGCGCGCATCTGGTCGAGCAGGTTCTTCGCCAGGTCCAGTTTCTCCTCCTCCACCATCGAATCGCCGATCTCGAGTCCCTGCGCGCGGAAGAACGTGAAGGCCATGCCCCCCCCGATGACGAGCGCGTCGATCTTGGGAAGCAGGTTCTGGATCACGTCGATCTTCCCGGAAATCTTGGCTCCCCCCAGGATGGCCACGTAGGGGCGCGCCGGGTCGAGCACCGCGCTCGAGAGGTAGTCGATCTCCTTCTTCATGAGGTAGCCCGCCACCGCGGGGCGGAGGAAATGGGTGATGCCTTCGGTGGAGGCGTGCGCGCGGTGCGCAGTACCGAAGGCGTCGTTCACGTAGACGTCGCCCAGCGAGGCCAGCTCCTTTGCGAACGCTTCGTCGTTCGCCTCCTCCTCCGGGTGGTAGCGGAGGTTTTCGAGCATGAGGATGTCGCCCGGCTTCAGCGCGGCGGCCATCGCGTGCACCTCGGGACCGATGCAGTCCTTCGCGAACTGCACGGGGCGGCTGATCAGCGTCGACAGGTAGTCGGCGACGGGTTTCAGGGAGAATTCGGGGTTCGGACGCCCCTTCGGGCGGCCCAGGTGGCTCATCAGGATGACCGAGGCACCCTGGGAGAGAATCTTGCGGATCGTGGGGAGCGATTCGATGATCCGCTTGTCGTCCGCCACTTTCATGTCGGGCGTCATCGGCACGTTGAAATCGACGCGGACCAGGACCCTCTTCCCTTTGAGAAGAACGTCGTCAATCGTCAGTGTGTGCATGGTGGTCTCGTGGATGGGAACAGAATAGGCGGCGGCCGCCCCGCGGGCGGCCGCCGTGATCACAGCGCATCAGGAGATCTTTGCGAGGAGGTCGACGACGCGGCAGGAGAAGCCCCACTCGTTGTCGTACCAGCCGAACACCTTGACCGTGGAGCCCATGGCCATCGTCAGCTTCGAGTCGAAGATGCACGAGTGCGGGTTGCCGATGATGTCCGTGGAAACGATCTCGTCCTCGGTGTACTGGAGGATGCCCTTCATCGGGCCGGCGGCGGCCTGCTTCATCGCCTCGTTGACCTGCTCTTTCGTCGCGGGCTTCTTCAGCACGCAGACGAAATCGGTGATGGAGGCGTCGGGCGTCGGCACGCGGAGCGAAAAGCCGTCCAGCTTCCCCTTCAGGTCGGGGATCACCTTCCCGACGGTGCGCGCGGCCCCGGTGGTCGTGGGAATGATCGACATGGCCGCGGCGCGGGCCCGGCGCAGGTCCTTGTGCGGGAGGTCGAGCAGGCGCTGGTCGTTGGTGTACGAGTGGATGGTGGTCATGAACCCCTGTTCCACGCCGAACGACTGGTGAAGGACCTTCACCATCGGGGCCAGGCAGTTGGTCGTGCAGGAGGCGTTCGAGACGAACTGTTCCTTCCCGGTGAGGACGCCGTCGTTGACGCCGAGGACCACGGTGGCGTCGATCTCGTCCTTTGCGGGGGCCGTGAGGAGCACTTTTTTCGCGCCCGCGGCAATGTGGGGCTGGAGCTTCTCGCGGCTCGTGAAAATCCCCGTCCCCTCGATCACGATCTCCGCCGCCAGTTCCTTCCAGGGAAGTTTCGAGGGATCCTTCTCCGCGCTCACGCGGAACCGTTTGCCGTTGACCACGATCGCGTTGTCCTCGGCCTTCACGTCTCCCTCAAACACGCCGTGCACCGAGTCATACTTCAGCAGATAGGCGAGCGTCTTGGCGTCCGTGATGTCGTTGATGCCGACGACGTTGAATCCGCCCTGCTGCATTATCCTGCGAAAGACGAGCCTGCCGATACGGCCGAACCCGTTGATGCCTATGTTGACTGCCATACACTGCCTCCGTGGGGTCAAGAACGTGGATGGAATGTCGGTCTGGAAGTGGAGCGCCGTGCTGATAGATCTTTTAAATCTATCACAAAAACGAGGGAAAGTCAAGAAAATGAGATTGCTTCGTGGCGCCCCTGGCGCCACGGCGCCGTAGGCGCCGCCGCTCGCAATGACGGCCAACTGTCATTGCGAGCCGTTTCTCAAGCGAAGCAATCTATCGCGCGAGCGCGACGGCGCAGGCGATCACCGTGCGCGCCCCGGCGGCGCGGAGAGCAGCCGCACACTGGCGCATCGTGGCCCCCGTGGTGACGACGTCATCGACAAGCAGGACGCTCATGCCCGCCGCGTCCCGGGCGCGGCGCGCCGGTGCAAATGCGCCCCGCATGTTCCGGTCGCGTTCGGCCCCCGTGAGCGCAGTCTGGGATGGCGTGAAGCGTCTGCGCCGCACGATATGCCGCCCGAGCGGGATCCCCGTCGCCAGCGAGACGCCTCCGGCAATGCACTCTGCCTGGTTGAACCCCCGCTCGCGGGACCGGGCGGGGTGGAGGGGGAGCGCGATGACCGCGTCCGCCGTCGCGTAGCCCGCCTCCCCAACGCGCTCTCCCAGCGCACGCCCCATGGCAGTGCCGGCTCCCTGTATCCCCCCGTATTTCAGTGCGTGCACGAGCGCCTGCACCGCTCCCCCCTCTTCGAAGTACCAGGCCGCGACGAATCCGGCGATGTCCCCCGCCGAGCAGAGGGATCCGCACGCGGAACGATACCGCTCGTCCCAGTCGTCCACGTCGACCATGGCGCGCCGGCACGCGGGGCAGGTGATGCTGGCCCCGGATTCCAAAGGGAGATTGCATGAGAGGCAGACCGGGGGAAAGACAAAGTCGGCGATCATCCGGGAGACGGCCCCGAGGGGGCGCAGGAGTGTTGGCGGGCGTACGGGCATGGCTGATCCCCGTCCGGAAGTTGCGGGGTGATAACGGGATTACACTGCTCAGGGAGGAAATTGCGGACATCACGTCATTGCGAGCGGCCGCGCCTCTGGCGCGGCCTCGCAACGACCCGTTACTCTCGTTCTTTCTTTGAGGGCCGCGTCTCCATGGCCTCCAGGCGCGCGATTTCGTCGCGGAGTCCCGCAGCCCGTTCATATTCCAGGTCCCGCGAGGCGCGCTCCATTTCCGAGCGCAGCTCCCCGATCAGGTCCTGTTTCTGCTCGGCCGTGAGATACCGGACGACGCTCTCGGCCACCAGGGGCATCTTCGCGCGCTCGCGCCGGGCGTCCCGCGCAGCCTTCACGTCGGCCACTGCGGTGGCCGCAAGCACCTCGTCGACCGTCTTGAGAACGCTCGCCGCCGTGATGTTGTGCTCCTTATTGTAGGCGAGCTGCTTCTCCCTGCGACGCGTTGTCTCCTCCAGCATCCGCTGCATCGAGCCGGTCACTTCGTCGGCGTACAGGATGACCATGCCGTTCAGATTCCGGGCGGTCCGCCCGGCCGTCTGAATGAGCGACCGCTCCGATCGGAGAAATCCCTCCTTGTCGGCGTCCAGGATCGCCACGAGCGACACTTCGGGGAGGTCCAGTCCCTCTCTCAGGAGGTTGACGCCGACCAGGACGTCGAAATCGCCCAGCCGCAGGTCCCTGAGGATCTCCACCCGCTCAAGCGCGTCGACCTCGGAATGGATGTAGCGGACGCGCACGCCGATATCGTTGAGGTACTCGGTCAGGTCTTCCGCCATCCGCTTGGTCAGCGTCGTGACGAGCACGCGCTCCTTCCGGGCCGCGCGCTCGCGGATCTGGGCGATCAGGTCGTCGATCTGGTTCTTGACCGGGCGGATTTCGACGACGGGATCGACGAGTCCCGTGGGACGTATCACCTGCTCGACGATGACGCCGCGGGATTTCGTCAGCTCGTACTCGGCGGGGGTGGCGCTGACGAAGATCACCTGGTGCAGCATCGACTCCCATTCCTCGAACGTGAGGGGACGGTTGTCGAGCGCCGAGGGGAGCCGGAAGCCGTGTTCCACGAGCGTCAGCTTGCGGGAGCGGTCGCCGTGGTACATCCCCCCGACCTGCGGCACGGTGACGTGGGACTCGTCGACGACGAGCAGGAAGTCGCCGGGGAAGTAATCGAGCAGGCAGGCGGGCCGCGACCCCGGGGGCCTCCCCGCGATGTGCCGCGAATAATTCTCGATCCCCGAGCAGTACCCCACCTCCCGCATCATCTCCAGGTCGAACCGCGTGCGCTGCTCGAGGCGCTGGGCTTCGACGAGCTTCCCGGCGCCCCGCAGCTCCTCCAGCCGCACGCCGAGTTCCTGTTCGATCCCCTTCATCGCCCGCTCGAGCGTGTCCTTTGAGGTCACGAACTGCTTCGCGGGGTAAATTACCTCGTATTCGGTCTCCGCCAGGACCTTCCCGTCGAGCCGGTTGATGTACGAGATGCGTTCCACCTGGTCCCCGAAAAACTCGACCCGGAGCGCTTCTTCGTTCTCGTAGGCCGGGATCACCTCCACGACGTCCCCGCGGACGCGCATCGTTCCGCGCACGAACTCGAAATCGTTCCGGACGTAGTAGATGTTGAGGAGCTTCCTGAGGAGGTCGTTCCGCTCCAGCCGTTCCCCCTTCCGGACGACGACCACCTGGCTGGCCCATTCCTCCGGGTTGCCGATGCCGTAGATGCAGCTCACGGAGGCGACGACGATGACGTTCCGGTCGCCGCTGAGCAGGGCGCTCGTCGCCCGCAGCCGCAGCCGGTCGATTTCGTCGTTGATCGAAGCGTCCTTGGCGATGTACGTGTCTGTCGAAGGGACGTACGCTTCCGGCTGGTAGTAATCGTAGTAGCTGATGAAGAACTCGACGCGGTCGCGGGGGAAGAAGCGCTTGAACTCGCCGTAGAGCTGGGCCGCCAGCGTCTTGTTGTGGGACATCACGAGCACCGGGCGCTCCCCCGCGGCGATCACGTTCGAGATCGTGAACGTCTTCCCGCTCCCCGTCACACCCAGGAGCGTCTGGAACCTGTCCCCTCTTGCCACCCCCTCCACCAGCTGCCTGATCGCGTCCGGCTGATCCCCGCTCGGCGCAAATTCCGACGTGAGAGTGAATAGGCTCAATCGCCCCCCGCGCATGAATTGTGGCACCCGCTGTTCTGGCAGCAGATGACCGTGTAGTTCGTAGCGGTCTGATGACACTTCGCGCACCCGGCGTTCAGGTGGCGCGAGTCCTGCGGGAAGCGCGGCGATGCGTTCGCGTGGCTGTACGTCGACGGCGTCCAGCCCGGGTTCGTCGTATGGCACGAGGTGCACGTGGTCGGGAACCCCGTGTGCGGCACGGGAGTCATCGCGTTCACGAAATCCGCCTGGTGGCACGAATAGCAGTCCGTCGGCAGCGACCCGCTGTAGTTGTTGTTCACGTGGCACTGGGCGCAGAGCACGGTCGCGTGGGCGCCGGTAAGCGGGAACGCCGTCTTCGAGTGATCAAACGTCGCCGGGATCCATCCCATGTTCCCGTGGCACGTCGTGCAGTCCATCGGGAACGCCTGGTGCGGCGGGTTGGATGCGGTCGTGAACTGCTGCTGGTGGCAGCTGTAGCACTGCGTGGAGATGCCCGCGTAGCGGTTCCGGGTGTGGCACTGCTGGCACGTCACGGCCAGGTGCGCGCCGGCGAGCGCAAAGCCGGTCTTCGAGTGGTCAAACGTCCCGCCCGTCGTGAAGTTCACGTTCTGCCAGTTCATCGCATTCACCGCATGGCAGCTCTGGCAATCGGTTCCGAGTCCCGAGGCCCGGTGGTTCGGCGCCGTCGTCCCGTCGTAGTCCCGCTGGTGGCACCCGTAGCAGTCGGTGCGGAGTCCCACGTACTCGTGCTTCTGCTCGTTCACGTGGCACTCCTGGCACGGCACCGTCGCGTGCATCCCGACCAGCGAGAAGCGCGTCGCCGAGTGCTTCTGGATCATGTCCGGCACCAGCCACGATTGCACGTTGTGGCACCGGTCGCATGTGGCCCCAAGCTCGTTGTTGTGCACGTCCTTGTGGCAGTCCGCGCAGCGGGTGGAGCTCTTCTTGAACTTGAACGTGAGCGCGGTGTGGCAGTCCATGCACGCCACCTCCGCGTGCTGTCCCTTGAGGACGAAGCCGGTCCGCGCGTGGTCGAATTTCGCGGGCCTGGGCATCTCCTTCCAGGTATCAGGGCTGTGGCACTCCTCGCACGCGAA
>DATJAS010000125.1:0-16143 GCA_035516035.1 Bacteroidota bacterium
CCGCCAGTTCGCCCGCTTCCCTGGCTGCGGCGGCGCGCATAACGAGCGTCGGTGCAGCGTCAGCCCCCTGGAGGGCGGCGAGTATCGAGCGGAACTCCGACCGGACGCGGAGAAATGACTTTCCCGCAGGCGGGGCGGCAGCGGGTTGGAACCGGCGACCTCCGTCTATCCCCTCGAGAGCGGCGATCTCCTTTTCGAAGGCCGCGAGTGAATCGGCGAGCGGCCCCACGGGAGGATGGATCTCCCTGATCTCCCCGCGCAGGCGATGGATGTCCCGGGCGGCCCCGCGCGCTTCGTCCATCCCCCTCGAGGCATCCATGGAGAGATTGAACTGAAGCGCGAGCCCGGCGGCGGATATTTCCGCCCTGGGGTCCATCTTCACGACAAGCGGGCGCGACCAGGAGCGCCCGTCGACGAGGAGCGTGACCGTGTACGTCCCGGGAAGCACCCAGGGCCCGAGCGGACCCCCCGGCGTGTTCCGGACGACGGCGGACATCGGGAACTCCTCCCTGTCGGCAGCCGGGGGCGGATAATGAAGATCCCAGACGAATCTTCTCATGCCGGGGGCGGCGGAAAGCGGACGGAACGGCCTGATCCAGTAAAGGGGAATATTGATCGTCCCCGTGTCGACGGCCGGGGCCCTGTCGTCGCTGGTGAAACGCCTCACCAGGTCGCCGCTTCCATCCCTGATCTCGAGCGCCAGAGCCCGTGCCGGGGCTGACCGGAGATAGTAGTCGATGATCGCGCCATCGGGAGGATTTTCACCGGCGGGCTCTTCCGGGGGAAGAGGCGTATCCGTGTTCGTGTTCCACCTGACGCGCCAGGCCTGTGCCGGCGTGAAGAGCACGGCGGGAGAATCCGCGAAGCCGGCCGAGAGCTGGCGCAGGGGGCTCACGTCGTCCAGTATCCAGAAGCTCCGGCCGTGCGTTGCGGCGACGAGGTCGTCGCCGTGTATGACGATATCGCGCACGGAGGTCGCCGGCATGTTCAACCGCAAGGGCTGCCAGTTGTCGCCGTCGTCGACGGAGAACGAGACCTCCCGTTCAGTGCCGCAGTAGAGGAGTCCCGCGCGAACGGGGTCCTCGCGGACCGCGTTCACGGGCGCATCCGCCGGGAGCCCGTGCGTAATCAGGTCCCAGGAATGCCCGCCGTCAGTGGTCCTGTAAATGTACGGACGGAGATCGTCGCACCTGAAGCGGTTTACCGCCGCGTAGGCTTTCCCCTCCGAGTACCGGGATGCTTCCATGAGCGATACTTTGCTCCACGGCGTGAGGGCCGGGGGAGTGACGTCCCGCCACGTCTTCCCGCCGTCTCCCGTCACCTGGATGAGGCCGTCGTCAGTCCCCGCCCAGATCACCCTGATGTCGCGCGGGGAAGGGGCAACCGTGTAGATCACCCCGCGACGCGGCTGATTTGCCATCGCGGGGGTTGCGAAGATGCCGACGCTCGGGGGGACGGCAGCGTGCTCGCGAGAGAGATCCGGGCTGATCACATCCCACGAGTCGCCGCCGTTTGTCGTCCTGAACAGGACGTTCATGGCGTAGTAGAGTGTATGCGGATCGACGGGGGAGAAGAGAACGGGGGCGGTCCTGAGCACGCGGTATCTCCCGCTCCTGACGATCTCCGGAGAGATATCCTGGACTTCACCGGTCAGCATGTCCGTCCGGGACACGCGGCCGCCGTAAATCATGCGGGGGTTCAGGGGATCGGGGGCGACATAGCCGTACTCATCGACGCCGACGGAGTGCCATTCCCGGAACGTGATGCCGCCGTCGTTACCCCTGCTTGCGATGCCGATCGAGCCGCTCTCCTGCTGTCCCCCGTACACCCAGTACGGGAACCTGTTGTCCGTCGCGACGTGATAGAATTGCGCGGTCGGCTGGTTGTACCAGGAGCTCCAGGTCTCCCCCCCGTTGACCGTGATCGTCGCTCCCTGGTCCCCCGCGATCATCATGATCTTCGGGTCGCGCGGGTTGATCCAGATCGAGTGGTAGTCGTCGCCTCCCGGCGCTCCCTTGAAACCCGTGAACGTCGATCCGCCGTCCGTGGAGCGCCATGTGACGACGTTTGCACTGTACACCACGTCAGCATCCAGCGGGTCGGCACGCACCTCGGCAAAATCGTCCCCCCGCCCCCATATCCGGCCGTCGCCGCTCGTGCGCCTCCAGTGCTCGCCGGCGTCCTCGGAGCGGTAGAGCCCCCCGTATTCGGGGTGTGCCTCCACGAGCGCATACAGACGCCCTGGCCGGGAAGGTGCGACGCACAGGCCGATGCGCCCGAGCCCCTGGTCGAAAGAGGGAAGTCCCTCGCCGATGCTCCGCCACGTCGAGCCGCCGTCCGTCGATTTGAACATGCCGCTCCCGGGCCCTTCCCACTGGCCGTTCTCCCACGGGCCCTGCCGGGCGGACCAGAGCGTGGCGTACACGGTGCGCGGGTCCGCCGGATCACACGCAAGCGCCGCCCCGCCGGTATTCTCGTCACGGTAAAGCACTTTCTGGAACGACGCTCCCCCGTCGGTGGAGCGGAATATCCCCCGCTCCTCATTCGGGCCGTACGGGTGGCCGAGCACGGCGACAAAAAGGCGATCCGGGTTCTCCGGGTCGACGAGGATCGTACATATCTGCTCCGCATCGCGAAGGCCGAGGTGCAACCAGCTCCTGCCGCCGTCGGTCGACCTGTACATCCCGTCGCCCACCGAGAGATCAGGCCGCTGGAGACCTTCTCCGCTTCCGACGTAGACGACCGCGGGCTCCGAAGGGGCGACCGCGAGTGCGCCGATGGATCCCGTCGGCTGATCGTCAAAGATCGGCTTCCACGTCCGGCCGAAGTCGTCCGTCTTCCACACCCCTCCGTTGTTGACCCCCATGTAGAAGACCCCCGGCATCGAAGGGACGCCCGCGGCACCGACCGTCCTCCCGCCCCTGTGGGGCCCGATCATGCGCCAGCGCATTTCCTGGTAGAGCGAACTCTCAAGCGATTGGGACCGCAGAACTGACTGGAAGGGGAGTACGGCGAGGGCGAGGAGCAGAAAACGGTTCACGGGCTTGCCGGGAATGTGTGAGAACGGGGACACACAGGAATCTAAAAACCGACGGCCTGACTCGCAAGATGTATCTTCCGGGGGGGGCGAGAGTGCGTGCTCAGTCGGGATTGTCGAGATAGGACTGCCACTGGACCGCGAAATAGTGCCCGTAGGCGCCCCGCCGCGTGAACGTCTGGCGTGAGAGGCCTTCGGCATGGCGTTCCTTCAGACGCGCGGCGAACCGCTCCCCCACATCCTTCCAGTATTTTTCGTCTCCCAGTGCCCAGGACGCCAGGCGGCACATGACGGAAACGACAAAAAGGACCTCCGGGTCGGTGCTGAACTCGCCTCCAAGCCGCTGGAAGAGATCGACGACGCGAATGCGGTTCACGTCCCTGAGGCCTGTGAACGGAGAAGGCTCGGCAAAGCCGTACCAGATGAAGAACAACAGACGCAGCGCAGTCTCCCGATCGTGCGCCCCCTCCATCCAGCGCTCCACGAGCGCGTCGTAGGCGCGCCCGAGTGCGGGAGCATGAGACGGCGAGTAGTACTCGTCTTCGATCGATGTGATCGCGTCGATGGAGAGCATACGGGGGCCCCCGATATTCCGGGATCCACCAGAACAGGGAAGCCCCTTCTCTCGGAACTCGAACGAAGGGGCGGGTAAAGAACTCACCCCAATGAAACACTTTTCCCCGGGAGAATCAATCAATAGTTGACATTGAACCGAATCGGCATAAATTCAGGGTTGACTTCCCCGACACAATCCCCGCTCCGGCCATGACCACTCGCTCGATGACCGTGTTGATGATATTTCCTGTCATGTTCGCCGTCCACGCACAGTCTCGCGACGAACGGACGGGATTCTCAGTCCGGGGGCGCGCGATCGAAATTGCGCTCTCTCCCGACGGCGACATTACCGGCGTACGCTCCCCCCGGACGGGGTGGCACAGAAACGTCCGGGGCATGACAACGCTTGACAGCTGCGTGAGGACGGGCACGACGACCGTCCGCCGGACGAGCGCGGGCGGGCTCCAATTCCGGAAAGCGTACTTTGCGCCGGACGGCACGCTCCGCCTCAGCGTCGTCGACACGTTCACACCCGAGAGGTCGTCGATCCGCTGGGAGACGGAAATCACGGGGGGAGTGCGCCCCTGGTCGACGGGCATCTGCACTTCGCTCGGAACGCCGGACACTGCGGGAGTGCGGTTCTGGACGTCATGGGGAGATCCCGACCAGGTGAGCCCCGAAGCATGGGCGCCTCATCCCGACGGGTGGGAGTATCCCCTCCTCGGGCGGCCCCTGCGGGATATGCACCTGATCTACGGGGGACATTTCGGCAAGGGAGGCGGTTACTCAGTCCCCGTCTACGGACTCATGTACCCGGCCCAGGGGAGGGCGATTGTGCTCGCGATGTCGCCCGAAGACCCGCTGCTCGATGTCCACATGGTCACGACGGCAGGGGGCGACGTGAGGCAGACCAGAAACTTCAACAGGCTCCAGGCGGGGCGACCCGTCAGGTTCACGATGCACATCTTCCTCAGCCCCTGTGACTGGAGGGGGATCATGGCGTTCATGACCGCCCGCTATCCCGCCTGGTTCCTCCCGCCGGCGCCGAACGCCGACCGGGTCTCGGGGCTCGGGGCCTACTCCTCGTGGGAAGGACCGATCGACGCCGCAAAATACAGGGCGATGGGTGGGATCGTGAACTGGAAGGCCTCGTTCGATTTCAGCTACATGGGAATGTTCATCCCCCCGGTCGCCTCCGACACCACGCCGTGGAAGCGGTTTGATGCCACCTCCGGCGGCGAGCCCGCGCCGCGCGAGACGACATACACGACCATTGCCCGGATGGCCTCGTATGCCGCGCGGATGAAATCGCTCGGCTTCGCAACGCTGAACTACTTCAACGTGACGGAGTTCGGCGGGTTCTCCGAATTCGGGAAATCCGTCGCCTACCCGGACCCGCATGCCTCCGGGGACGCGGACGTCTGGCGGAATCCCACGGCGTTTCTCTATGACCACTTCCCGGGGGCACTCCTCTTCGGCGCATTCGGCGATGACGGCTGGAGCACCAGGAGTCCCGCCCAGCTCATGTTCCCCCGTCCTTCATTCCGGGATCGCCCGTACTGGTCGTGGGGGGGCGCCGTCGCGACTGATGTCGGCGACTCGGCGTACGCGGAGTTCCTCCTCGACCAGGGGCGCCTCCACGTCGGGAAGTTCCCCGACGCGCAGGGGATCGCGATCGACCGGTATGACTGGTTGAACGAGTACAACGCGCACGCCGACGACGGCGCCACGTGGATCGCGGGAAGGCCGGCCCGCGCGCTCCTCAATTCGTACAAGCGGTTCATCCCCCGTCTCTCCCGCATCATGCACGGCCGCGGGAAGGTGATGTTCTGCAACCCCCACATGTGCCGGCTGGAAATGATGAGGTGGATCGACGGCGTGTACACCGAATTCGGCCACATCGGCTTTAACCTCAACATGGCGGCGTTCCTCACGCCGGACAAGCCGCTCCTGTGCTGGACCCCCGACAGCGAGACGGTGATGAAAGCGCCGGACAGGTATTTCCAGAGGCACCTGCTGATGGGGGCGTTTCCCACCGCTCCTTTCCCCGGGAACGACCATACGATCGGCCCCTCCCCTGCCGTGGAACGGTACTACCTCGACTACGGCATGATGTTCTCGCTCCTGCACGGGAGGAAGTGGGTCCTCATCCCGGGCATCGTCGACGCGCCGGCCGATGAGGCGCTCTGCAACCTCTTCACGTGTCCGGGGCGGGTCGTCATCCCTGTCGTCCTCGGCCGCGCGGATTCGGCGCATGTCCGCGTGACGCATCCCGGGGAGCTTGGGCTCGCCCGGATCGATTCGGCCTCGCTCTGGTTCCCGGGAGCGACTGCACCGGTGAAGACACGGATTGCGGCGTCAGGAGACGGGCTGGAAATGACGGTCCCGCTCAGGCGAGGGTGCGCGTTCCTCGTCATTGAGCGACGGCGCGTGGCGCACACGCCACACGATTGAATAGCCGGAAGCAGGCATGCAGCGGCCGGGGGAAATCGGCCGGGCGACGTAGCCCGGCCCCCGGCGGGGCGCCCGGTCGCCCGTCTGCCGTTGAGCGTGCGGTTGTATCTGCGGGGGGAGTTCTCTACATTATCCCTGTCTGTACACACACCGTCGTGGAAAAACGCGAGTGGCGATCAGGACCGAAATACTGCCCGGGGGGGTCGGGATCATCGAAATCAGGGGATCGATGATTGCCGACGATGAGGTCGCAGAGCTGCGACGCGCGGTCGCCGAATTCGTCGACCGCAGGTGGCGGCGGCTCCTGATCGATTTCAGCGAGACCATGTACCTGAACAGCACCGCGATAGGCGTGCTCGTCGCCGCCCACACGAGCTACACGAAGAGAGACTGGCTTCTCAAGCTCTGCTCGATGAACAAACACGTCCACGTCATCTTCGCGATCACCAACCTCAACAAGATCTTCTCCGTTTACGACACCCGGGGCGAGGCGCTCAGTGCGTTCGAGGACGCGGAGCGCAGGCGCACGCCCGGTCAGTAGCGAAGATACTCTCCCGGGGTCACCGGGGATCCGGGCACCTGCCACATGAACGCCGGATCGATCGCGGGGGTGTCCCCCCGGTGGGCGCGCATGAGGTCGATTTTCTTCCCCAGGAGCTCGCCGAAATTCTCCCCGTAGAGCCCCGAGGTTTCTCCCAGTGTCGCCACGGGCATGAACTGCGCGTGCGACGTCTTCCAGAGTTCCCGCAACTCGATCGCGTTGGCGATCTCGTCGTCGATCATCTCCCGCACGTCGCGCAGCCTTTGTTCCCTCTCCACCCCGGATCGCGCATCGATGTACCCGTGCACTCCCGCCACCCATGCCGCGACGTTCCGGAGCGTCCTGTAAAAACAACGGAGAGCGATGAGGCGGTCGCGCTGGTCGCAGAGCAGCCCACCGCCGCCGGTGTCGCCGGCGGCCAGCGTCCGGAGAAGTCCGATCCCCCTGTCCAGGGGGCCCCGGACGGTCGAGTCCGCCCTCCTGACGATCGCCGACGCCGTGCGGGCATCCATCAGCAGCCAGAGGGCATCGGCGCCGAAATCGACAAGCGTGGGGTTATTGAACGTCGCGATCATGAACCGCTCATAGTACGCCCGATCGGCCGGGGGGAGTGCGCCGATGTCGGGAACAAACGGGCGGACCCAGTGGCGGTACCATGCGAACGCCCAGCCGTTGCCGTAAAGGGGCACTTCCGGGAACGCGGCCACGGCGCTGTCCGCCATGCGCCATGCGCGGGAGAGGAGGGGTGCACGGGCGGCATCCGGACACCAGCGCCGCGCAATGGCCTCCACTGCGCTGTCGGCCGAGGAAATATCCCCCTCCCGGAACGCGCGGACGACCTCCCGGTTGATGCTCCAGGGGGCAAGCGAGGGGGGATCAAACGTCACGGAGAGCGCGCTCACCGGCGGCGCCGCGCCCCCGCGGAGCCGGCTGAGCGTCAGCCAGGGAGAGGGAACACCGATCACGAATTCAGGCGCCGCCACCACGCTGCATTCGAGGGCCGGCGCCGTGCGCCCCTCCTCACGCGGCCCGTCACGCAGGACCAGCGCGCCCGCCGCAGGAGAACCCACCTGGAGATCGAGCCTCTCCCCCAGCCCGCCGAGGATGACATTCCGTTCGTCGCCGAACCACCCGAGGGACGTGATCACGCGAAACCGGGGATTGGTTTCCGAAGCCGCGTCCCTAAGGAGGCGCAGGTAGCGCACGACATTTTCACCCGCGGCGCGCGCGATCACGGAATCGGAATTCCACTCCCGGATCAGGTAGGCACCGCCGTTCCGGCCGGCATAGAGCGTCGAAACGTATTCAAATCCCGATCCGCTGTCGTTCGTCCAGAGCGTCAGGTAGCCGAGCGACGGCACCTCGCGCATAACGGCACGCATGAGCTGGGCGTAGTGCCAGCGGACGAGCGGGTGACCGAGCGTCGCCGTGTACCGGGGGCGATAACTCCTGAAGGGATGATCGACGCGCGCGCCGCGCAGGTAGGGGTATTTCACGAAAAACGCTTCAGGCATCGTCCGCGGAGAGCATATCGTCAGTCCCGGCGTGAGGCCGTACGCGAGCGCCAGCGCGGCGTTCCTCTTCAGGAGATCGAGGTTTGCCCGGAGGTATTCCGGCGGGTAGAGCCCCCGGGTCAGATCCGTTTCGACGAACTGGTCCAGATCCGGGCTGTACGCGTAGAACCGGGGATAGATCTCGCCGGGAACCCACTCTTCCGCCGGAGCGGTGGCGGCGAGGACATTCACAGCAACGCGCGAGCACCCGAGGCGCGCCATCTCGCGGATCGTCGCCCCGGGATCATACCCACGGATGAGCCTGGGCCCCCCCGTGAAGATCCCGTCGTTCCCTTCGAGCGCGCCGGGCCGGAATGTGCCCTCCCTTCCCTCCCGGCACGTGGCGACGTCGTCGCCGGCCCACTCTTCCCTGACCCGGCAGAGGGCCGCGTACAGAAGCCAGGGATGGTTCACACTCAGCTCCCCCGTGCCGTCTGCCGTGATCCTGAACCGGAAGCGGGGAGCGGCCTCCTCCGGCACGCCGCGCTCAACGACGACCGCAAACGCGCTTTCCCCCGCGGGTTCACCCGGGGAGGCCTCACACCGGGCGCACAGCTCGCGGGCAACCGTCAGTTCTACCGGAAGGGGATCGGGGGGTACGCGCACGTCGGCGATTCGCCTGAGGGCGTCGCCGATTGTCGAACGGGCGTGCACGGGGGCGGCGGCAAGGAGGAGCCCGCAGGCGAGCGCGCCGACGCGGATGAGCCTCTGCATGGACATTCCTTCTCAGTCCGGGATTTTCGCCAGGATATCCTTCACCAGGTCGCGGTGGACGGTGATCGTCAGCATCTTGAGCCTGACGTAGTCCTCCCTGTAGAAGTAGTACCCCGGGTGCGAGTTGTTCCTGGAGCCTGACCCTGAATCTTTCACCAGGTACCAGTCCTTCCCCCCCCGCTCGGCGTACCCCACGATGTGGATACCGTGGTCGTCCCCCGTCGTCCCGTTGCTGAACCTGAACTGCCGGGCAGACTCGTCGATCGCGTCGGGAGGGATGTCAAACGTCGGGATGACCGCGACGCCCGCGTGCCCGTCAAGCCCCGGCTCCGAGGTGTCGCCCCCGATGCAGATCGTGTGGCCGCTCCGCACCGCCTTCCTGATCACACGCATGAACTCCTCCAGCGGGACGTTGCAGTAGTCACGGCAGTGCCACCAGTTGTCCGGCACGGCGTATTCCACGCGGGCGTAGTAGGGGGACTCCATGAGCGACATCAGCTCCACGTAATCATCGAGGTGAAGCCGCACGACGCCCGCGAGGTACTGCGCGGGGGTCATCGCCCGGCCGTCCACCTGCACGGTTGCCGGGGGCGCGCCCAGCTCGTGGTCGAGTATCCCCCGGACCGTCCCGAGCACGGTCTCCTCGTTCCACGCGTGCTGCGCCTTCACGTTCATGAGGTAGGCCCGGAGCTCCGCGATGAGGGCCGTGTGATCGTGGTACTTCCTTCCCGCGAGCAGCCCGGTGTACGCGTCGCCCGGCACCACCCCGTACTGCTTCCATATCCGCACCACGGCGTTCGATTCGGACCCTTCACCGAATTCCGACTCTCCCCGGGTGCGGACGAATTCCCGTGCCTTCTCGACGTACTCCCAGTACACCGTGTAGAGCTCCGAGAGCTTGAGCTTCCGCCCGGTGAGCCTCTCGACTTCCGACTCGAAGTACGACGTGGCGGAGAAGCACCAGCACATGCCGGAGAGTCCCTGTGAAACAGGGGGATTGTGCCAGCACTGCGTGAAATCGGCCGGAGAGCCGGGGGCGTTCAGGCCCTCGAACGACATCCGGAGCTCCCTGCGCGGTTTCTCCTCCTTCGATGCGGCGTCGGATTCGCGCCTGATCGTCTCCAGGAATTCGTTCTTCGGAACCGTGAATACGGCTGTATCTTTCCGGGCCGTCTGTGCGTGGAGCAGCGCGGCCACAGGGAGAAGGCAGACCAGCGCGCGGAGAGCACCTCGTGTCATTGCAGGCTCCTTGTTGTCAATGGGAATGGTAAAGCGGGGGGATCACTCGCCGGGGGCGCTCCGGACGTACTCGCTCAGCAGCCGCGCCATTTGAAGGAACTTCTTTTGCGCCGCCCGGTGCCAGGCGCCGTCGCCGGGCATATCGTCCCACCCGGCGCCGGCGCCGCGGGACACCTGGAGGTCGAGGAACCGGACACGCTCTTTCCCCTCCCTGACGTCGGCGCTCATCCGGAACGTGAGGCCGGCCTGGACCGAGTCGCCGTCGGGGATCATCGTCGTGACGCCGATCGCGTTAATCGTCCCCGTGCCGGGGTCCTCGCTCTGGATCACGGCCTTCGGGGCGCGGAGATTATTCAGCATCCAGTTCATCGTGCGGTCATAGATCTGCTGCTTCGCATGGCCGGCAAAATCGAAGATGAATTCATGATTCATCTCTTCTCTCGTCGCCACCTGCGCACCTGCAGGGAGCGTCCCCGTGCAGAGGAGAGCCGACAGCGCGAACACGTGGACACGGCTCATGTGTGGAATCCCGCCTCCCGGCTGAATATCATGATCACCCGCGCACGATCTCCCCCACGGCCCGGAGGAGGCGCGCAATCTCGTCATCGGTGTTGTACAGCGAAATCCCCGCGCGCGTGACCCCGCCGCGTGCCTGGAGCCCGAGGACTTCCATCGGCCTGACCGCGTAGAAATTGCCGTCCCAGGTACAGATCCCCCGTTCCCCGAGGCGCGCGGACACATCGGCGGGCGTTTTCCCTTCCACGGTAAACGACACGGTCGGCGCGCGGCGCGGAACGTCGAACGAGGGACCGTGCACGGCGACGCGGTCGATCCCGCGAAGTCCCTCGTAGAGCCGGCGCGCCAGACGGCACTCATGGTCGCCGATCGCCTCCATGCCGCTCACGAGCCGGGCGCGGCGGCCCCCTCCCGTGCCACATGTCGCAATGTAGCCGACCGCCGCTGCGACGCCGGCGATCGCCGCATGGTTCAGCGTGCCCGTCTCGATGCGCCAGGGGGCGCGCTGATCCTGCACGCGGAGTCTGTCCGGCTCGAGCCCGTCAAGGAGTCCCTCGCGCGCGTAGAGGATCCCCACGTGGGGCCCGTAGAACTTGTACGCGGAACAGAGGAGCAGGTCCACGTCCGACCCCCGCACGTCAAGGGGGAAATGCGGCGCGTAGTGGACGGCGTCGACCAGAAGCAGGGCTCCTGCCCTGCGCGCCAGGTCCCGCGCGAAGGCGATGTCGTTGACCGTCCCGAAGGCGTTGGACGCCATGGTGACTGCCACGAGCCGCGTGCGCGGTCCCACGGCCCGCGCAAAATCGTCCGGGTCGAGCGTCGCGTCCTTCCGGATGGCGACCTCGCGCACGACGACCCCGTGCTCCCCGAGCGCGAGCCAGGGCCCCCGGTTCGCCTCGTGGTCGAGCTGCGTGATGACCACCTCGTCTCCCGGGCGCAGCGAACGGGCAAACGCCCGCGCAAGGGCATAGGCGAGCGTGGTCATGTTCGCCCCGAACGACACGCATGCCGGTCCGGGGGCGCCGAGAAAGTCCGCAACCGCGGCGCGGGCCTCTTCCAGCATGCGGTCCGATTCCACCGATGTCGGGAATTGCCCGTGTGTGTTCGCGTTGCACGTCGTGTAGTGGCGCGCGATGGCGTCGATGACCGGCTGCGGCACCTGCGTACCGGCCGGCCCGTCGAGGAAGGCAAGCGGAAATCCGTTCTGCGTGCGAAGGAGCGAGGGGAAATCCCCGCGGCGGTCAGGAATCTGATCCCGGCGCGAACCCGTCTCCTTAACCGGCGCAGTATTCATGGCACAGGGCAGAAAATCTCTCCCGTGCAATGTACGTCACCGGACGCGGAAAGACAAGTCCGCCCCCGGCTTGACTCTCCGCCGCCGAATTTCTATTTTTTCGGTTTTCCGGAGGATTCACACCATATGCGACTCACGACTGCGGCGGCCCTCGCGGCATGCCTGTGCGCAACGGGGCAATGCCAGACGGTGTTTGCGGTCCGCACCGGCGCTGCGATGCACCACCGGGCGGGAGCGCCCGGACGCCTCCTCGTCGCGCTCGCCCGCCGGGAGTCACCCGCGCCGCTCGCACTCATCGGTTCCGCGGAACCGGGAGCGCCCCTCGTGTTCGGGCGCGACGCCGGGAGCGCCCTCACGGGGACGACGCTTTTCGTCTCCACGGCCGATGAGCGCTCCCCGATTGATCCCCTCCCCTGCGCCGCCGGGCCCGACAGGGGAGTCCCCGCGGGGGACTGGTACGCGCAGGCGGTCTTCGACTGGAACGCCGACCTGCGCGGAGTGCGAGCGCCCGGAAATCTCTACAGCGACGTCCGAAAAATCCGGATCGCGCCAGGCGCGCACGATACCGTGTCCATTGAACTGACCCGGAGCTTTGCGCCGGACGACCTCCCGCCGGACGGCGACTACATGAAATACGTGAAGATACGCTCCCCCCTCCTCAGCGCGTTCCACCGCCGGCCGATATACCTGCGCGCCGCGGTGCTCCTCCCCGGTGACTACGGGCGCGACACGTCGCGCCGGTATCCCCTCCTCGTTTCGATCGGGGGGTACGGCGCCTCCTATGACTGGATGGATGGAGCATTGAAGGAAGGGGAACGCTTCCGGCGCGCGTGGCTTGCGGACTCCCTCCCGCGAATGATCCGCCTCTACCTCGACGGACGGGGGCCGTTCGGCGACCCATACCAGGTGAACTCGGCGAACAACGGACCGTACGGAGACGCTCTTCTCACGGAGCTGATCCCGTACGTCGAACGGAGATTCCACGGCGCGGGGACGCCGGCGGCCCGGTTCCTGGAGGGAGCGTCGACGGGCGGATGGGTGTCGCTCGCGCTGCAGGTGTTCTACCCGGATTCGTTCAACGGCACGTGGTCGCAGTCACCCGACGGCGTGGATTTCCGTGCGTTCGAGCTCGTGAACATCTACGGCGACACGAACGCATTCATCAACGGGGCCGGGTTCGAGCGGCCTGCCGCGCGCGAGGTCAACGGCGACGTCCTCTGGACGATGCGGCACGAGGTGCAGATCGAAAACGTCCTCGGCGGCGGGAACAGCTACACGCTCTCCGGGGGACAGTGGGGAGCGTGGAATGCGGTGTACGGACCCCGGGGCGCCGACGGGTACCCCGTCCCCCTGTGGGACGCGCACACGGGTACCATCAACCCCGCCGTCGCCGCGGCGTGGCGACCCTACGACCTCCGGCTGATCCTCGAGCGCGACTGGACCACGCTCGGCCCGAAGCTCAGGGGAAAACTCCACATCTGGGTGGGGGACGCAGACAACTATTTCCTGAACAACGCCGTCCACATGCTCGATGAGTTTCTCTCACTTGCCGACCCGCCCGCCGGGGGGTATATCCGGTACGGAGCGGGGAAGGGGCACGTCGCGATGCCGGTGACGCTCTACGCGATGATGAAGGAGATGGAAGAGAGGTACAGGGAAAGCCTGAGATTGTCACGCTAGAGAGCAGCGTGATCCATCAAGCGGACTTCGCAAAGAGCGCTCGCAATGACGCGCCAAGGAGCGCTCGCAATGACTCTATCGGGTTTCCTCCCAGGTGCGCAGGCCGTAGCGGCTCAGGTACGTCGGGATATGGCGGTAGAGCCTGTTGGCCGCTTCGATATCCGCAATCATGCGCCGCTTTGCGAACGACGATGAGCCGCAGAGGATTGTGAGCGACCCTCCCTCCCCCCCCGCGCCGTTGACCTTCCACCCGATCGCCCCGTGATCCTTCGCGATGGCAATCACGCAGTGCGCGTCGCGGGAGACCAGCTCGGGGTGGAGACGCCCCTGCGCCTCCGTGTTGTCGATCATCGCGCTCCCCAGTGCGGCAAAGTCGCCGGTGTACACCGCGTCGCGCGATCGCTCGGCAGTGAGCCGGAGGTCGCTGATCCTGCGCCCCTCGGGCCCTTCGTTCTCCAGCTCGCGGATCACTTTCTTGTGCACTTCCGAGGAGCTGTGGGATTTGCCGAAGTAGATCAGCACCAGGCGCCGCTCGAGCTCCCACCAGATTGCATTGGGGACGGCGATCTGCGACACCGAGGCGCGGGGGAACTCGTGCATCTCGATGTAATTGATGCCGCCGTACGCCGAGCAGATCTGGTCCTGGATGCCGCACTGGAGTCCCAGCATGTTCATCTCCACATGGTGCGCCGCGTACGCCACTTCGTGCGGCGTCATCCTCCCGGGCGTCAGGCGGTTGAGCGCGCCGATCAGGGCGACGGAGACGGCGGCCGACGTCCCCGTCGACGCCCCCCCGGGCGCTTCGGAGTGGATCGTGACCTGGAGTTTCATGTCGGGGGGAACGCCCATGTGCTTGATGGCGGCCTCCAGGAGCGGGTGCCTGTCGAACTTGAGACGCTCGGGCTCGACGGCAAACTGTTCGCCGTAGTTCTCGGCACGGATGATCACGCGGTGCGGTTCCCCGTCGAAGGGAAAGATCTCGATCTGCACTTCGGCATACGGGTAGACGCCGATATTGAAGATCTTGCCGTGACGGGCAAACCAGGTGTCCGTCCATCCCCCGTTGTCCGCGATCCGGATCGGAGCGACGCTGTTGATGATGCGCAGAGGGGAAGGTGCGGAACTGTCAGTGCTCATGGGAGATTCGTGTCAGGCGATACGAAAGACTTTCCCGTGTCGCGGCTTGATTCTCTCGCGCGCGGGGGGTAAGTTGTGAGCGATCGTCAGGAAATCTGTTCCACGTGGAGCAACCAGCGTGAATTCACGAACGCGCGTGCGCGCGGCCCTCGAGCGGCGGCAGACCGACCGGGTGCCCATCTGGATGTGGCTGCACCCCGATACCACGCGCGCGATGGCGCTGGCGCTCGACATCCCGCCGGAGTCCCTCCCCGACGTTCTCGGTGACGATATCCGCCAGCGCTGGGTCGGCAACAATCACGCCATGGAGGGGATCGTCCACGAGCGCGAAGGGGAGACCCACACCGATCCGTGGGGCATCACATGGATCAGGCAGGGTGCCTTCAACCAGGTCGCCCGCTCCCCGCTCGCCGGGTCCCCTGCCGGGGAACTGGCGGCGTACGGTTTTCCGTACGGGCACACGGCGGAGCTCCTTGCCTCCATGGACGGGGTGGTCCGCACGGCAGGCGAAAAATTCATCGGCTGCGACATCTCCCCGTGCCTCCTCGAGCTGATGTTCCGCGTCCGGGGCATGGAAGACGCCCTTCTTGACCTCGCCGCATCGGCCGACGCGTCGCGGGAATTCCTCTCGCATGCGGCGGATTTCTCGATCCATCTCGCGCACGAGGCCTGCGCCCGCTTCCCTCTCGACTGGCTCTGGACTGGTGACGACGTGGGAAGCCAGCGGTCGATGATCGTGAGCCCGCGCCTGTGGCGGCAGATGATCGGCCCCGGGCTCGCGCGCATCATCGCCGCCGGGAAATCGCACGGCCTCCCGGTCGCCTATCATTCCTGCGGGGCGATCCGGGAGATCATCCCGGACCTGATCGCCATGGGACTCGACGTGCTGAACCCCATCCAGTGCAACTGCCCCGGCATGAACCCCCCTGACCTGAAGCGGGAGTTCGGCGCTTCGCTCGCGTTCATGGGAGGCGTCGATACGCAGGAGCTGCTCCCGCGGGGGACGCCCGGCGAGGTGTACCGGGCTACGCGCACGCTCATCGACGCGATGACCGCCGACGGGGGAGGGTATATACTGGCTGCCTCCCATTCCGTTCCGCCGGAAACGCCCCTGGAGAACATTTTCGCAATGTACGACGCGGCCGGCGTCACGCGGGAGCAGATCGAAGACGCCGCCGCCGATATCCGCGCGAGGGTCGGAGAACCATGAAGAGCGTCGCGACGATGCTTCAAAGATACGGGGGGGAAGGGGGAAATTCAAACGAGATTGCCCCGCCTGTGGCGGGACGCAAAGAACGCGCCACGTCAAAATGCGGCGTGGTCCAAAAACGGACTTCGCAGAAAACGCTCGCAATGACGGGGAGAGCGCTCTGCCTGTGCGCCGCGATACTCATGGGGTTCACAGACGGCACGTGCGGCGGGG
>DATJAS010000126.1:0-3070 GCA_035516035.1 Bacteroidota bacterium
AGGTACGAGGACGTGGGGGGAAATACGGGGAACGAGAGCAGCTGCTGCTCGCTTGACGGGATCCAGGACGCCCGGTCCGTCGCGGCGGCGCTCGGCATCCCCCACTACGTGCTCGATTTCAGCGAGCCCTTCGGCGCCCGCGTCATCGACAACTTCGTCGCGGAATATCTCCGGGGAAGGACGCCGAACCCCTGCGTGATCTGTAACAGGACGATCAAGTGGGAGGAGCTGCTCAGGAAGGCTGAGGCGCTCGGGGCCTCGCACGTCGCCACGGGGCACTACGCCCGGGTGCGGCGCGACAGTGACACCGGCCGCCACGTCGTCTCGCGCGGCGCAGACGCGTCAAAGGACCAGTCGTACGCCCTCTGGGCGCTGACGCAGGAGTCGCTTGGGCGGACGATGTTTCCGCTCGGCGGCATGACGAAGGCTGACGTCCGCGCGCTCGCCCGGGAGTACGGACTCCGCGTCGCATCGAAGGGGGAGAGCTACGAGATCTGCTTTATCCCGGACGACGACTACGAGAGATTCCTCCGGGCGCGCGTTCCGGATCTTGCCGGCCGCGTGGAAGGGGGGGAGATCATGATGGACGGGAGCGTGGTCGGCACGCACAGGGGATATCCGTTTTACACGATCGGACAGCGGCGCGGGATCGGCGTCGCGTCCGGGAAGCCCCTCTACGTCACCGGGATCGACCCCGCGCGCAACCGCATCGAAATCGGGCCGCAGGAAGCACTCTTCCACAGGGGCCTGATTGCCCGGAGCGTGAACATGGTCAAGTACGCCTCGTGCACCCCGCCCCGGCGCGTGGAGGCCCGCATCAGGTACCGGGATGCGGGAGGAGCCGCCATTGCCGCCGATGCCGGCGAGGGTACGCTCCGCGTCACGTTCGGCGAGCCCAGGCGGGCGATCACGCCGGGGCAGTCGGTCGTGCTGTACGAGGGGGATGACGTCGTGGGGGGAGGAATTATCGATGCGATCGTCGACGCACCTGAGTGAAAGGACCCCGGATGCTCAATCGCAGGATGGTCGATATCTACGGATACGCGGCGATCGCGCTCATGGTGGCGATGCTCACGCTGGTCGCCGCGAAGC
Organism: Bacteroidota bacterium; assembly: GCA_035516035.1. GTDB lineage: Bacteria > Bacteroidota > Ignavibacteria > UBA10030 > UBA6906 > Fen-1273. The sequence continues at coordinate 1,093 of DATJAS010000126.1, forward strand.
TCGTCCCGCAGCGCCTCTACATGCCCTTCTTCTACATTACCGCCGCGCTCTTCGTTGTCCGCGTGGCGCTCCGCCTCCTCCTGGCGCGCCAGGACGCCCGGCGGGCCGCTGAGAAGAACCCGGAGGAGTGAAGGGGCCGGACTTCACTTCGCCGCTGAGAGGTAGCGGACGTCTTCCTTCCCCAGCATCTCCGCCCTGTGGTGCGTGTTCGCGGGAATGTTGAGCCGGTCCCCCGGCTTGAGCGTCCACTCGTGCTCGTCGGTGGCGATCCTCATGGAACCCGACACGATGACGACGAAGTCGTCGAAGTCGTGCTTGTGCCGGCCGTACTTGACGCCCGGGCGGTCCGTGTAGATCTCCGACGCGAGCCCTTCGGCCTGCAGCAGGTGCTGCAGTTCCTCGACCGCCGGCTTCTTCGGCCGCGACCACCGTATGACATCCATCATCTCCTTCACGGCGGCGCCCTCCGTCAGGCCCGGTGGGCGGGCACGTGTCCCGCTGCCAGGCATTCAGCGTAATACTCCTCGTACATGGTCACAATCCTTCTGACGTCAAAATTCTGCTCCGCCCGCGCCCTCCCCGCGAGCCCGAACTGTCGCCGCTTCGCGTCGTTGGTGAGCAGCTCCACCGCGTAGCGCGCCATCCTGTCGATGTCCCCGATTTCCGCGATGTAGCCCGTCTCCCCCTGCACCTGGAGCTCCGGCAGCCCCCCGACGCTGGAGGAGACCACCGGGACCTCGCATGCCATGGCTTCCAGGGCCGAGAGCCCGAAGCTCTCCGACTGGCTCGGCATCAGCATCAGGTCCGCGGAGGAGAGTATGGGGACAAGCTCGAGCTGCTTCCCCAGGAACCGGACGTGCTGCTGGAGTCCCAGCTCCCGTGTCAGGATCTCGCACGCGGAGCGGTCGGGTCCGTCCCCCACGAGGAGGAGCCGAGCCGGCACTTTTTTCCTCACCTCGGCGAAGATCCTGATGACGTCCTGCACCCGCTTCACGACGCGGAAATTGGAGACGTGGACTACCACGCGCTCCCCCGGCGGTGCGAACTTCTCCCGCACATCCGTGTCCGGCGCCCGGCGGTATTTCTGCGTATCGACGAAATTCGGGATGACCCGGATGTCCTTGTCGATGTTGTAGTTCGTCATCGTCTTTTCGCGCAGGAAGCGCGACACCGCCGTCACCCCGTCCGATTGCTCGATGCTGAAGCGCATGACCTGCAGGAAGCTGGGCTCCAGTCCCACGAGCGTGATGTCCGTCCCGTGGAGCGTCGTGATGACCTTCAGGTCGGTCCGGAGGATCTCGCGGGCAAGGTACGCGCTGATGGCGTGGGGGATGGCGTAGTGGGCGTGCACCAGGTCGAGCTTCTCAAAGCGCGCGACCTCGACGATCTTGCTCGCCAGCGAAGGGGTGTAGAGCGGGAACTCGAAGAGCGGGTAGCTCGCCATCTCCACCTCGTGGTAGGAGATGTTGTCGAGGTACCCGTCCAGCCGCATCGGCAGGGCGTAGCTGATGAAGTGTATCTGGTGTCCCCGCGCGGCGAGTGCCTTCCCCAGTTCCGTCGCGACGACACCGCTGCCGCCGTACGTGGGATAGCAGACGATGCCGATTTTCATGTGCCGTTGTTCCTGTCAGGGCTTGAAGATACAGAAGGGGGATATGAGGCGCAAGCATTCTTGCAAAAGAAGCGCGTTTTGTCTATGGTGCGCGTATGGATGCCCCCGGCGATGAATATGCCACGCTCGCCTCGCGCGCGGAAGCCGAGCTGACCGTCCGGGGATCGCGTTTTCTCGCGGTGGCGATCCCCGTGACCGAACGCGCGGGATGCGAGGCGGAGCTTGCGCTCCGGCGGAAGCGCCTCGCGGGCGCGACGCACCATGCGTACGCGTACAGGCTCGGTCCCGCCGGGGCCGAATGGAGGGCCAACGACGACGGCGAACCGGCCGGGAGCGCCGGCAGGCCCATCCTGGGCGTGATCGAAG
>DATJAS010000127.1:0-77707 GCA_035516035.1 Bacteroidota bacterium
CGCTCGCGCGCGACGATAGGAAACTTCGAGACCTCATAGCCGGCGTGATAGGCCGCCAGGCGCGCTGCATACTGGTCGATCCCTACGCCAACGCGTTCTATGACGGGCCCGGGAAGAGCCCGTGGGCCAGCGACCTCACCGACATGAAACCGGAGCTCCACGAGCGAAAGTACGAGATCGACTCCCTCTGTTATCCCGTGCGCCTGGCGCACGGCTACTGGAAGGCCACGGGGGACGGTTCCGTGTTCGACTCGCGGTGGAGGGAGGCGATGCGCCTGGCCCTGGCGACGCTGAGGGAACAGCAGCGCATCGGGGGGCGGGGACCGTACAGGTTCCAGCGGTTCGGAGCGGTGCCGTATGATACGGTCCCCCTGGGAGGATACGGGAACCCGGCGCGAGCCTGCGGGCTGATCCACTCGGCATTCCGGCCGTCGGATGACGCGTGCACGTACCCCTTCCTGGTCCCCGCGAACATGTTCGCCGTTGTCGCCCTCCGCGCGCTGGAGGAGATCTGCCGCGCCGAGCTGCACGACGCGGCGTTCGCTTCCGCGTGTGCGTCGTTCGCCGATGAGCTCCGCGATGCGCTTGCCGGTCACGGTGCGGCGCGCCACCCGGCCCACGGCGACATCTGGGCCTACGAAGTCGACGGGTTCGGCAACGCCCTCTTCATGGACGACGCAAACGTTCCTGGCCTGCTCGCGCTTCCGTACATAGGGTGGTGCACGGCTGCCGATGAGCGATACCGGGCGACGCGCGCGTTCCTCCTGAGCGAAGACAACCCCTATTTCTTCCGTGGCTCGGCCGCGGAGGGAATCGGGGGCCCGCACGTGGGGCTCGACATGATCTGGCCGATGGGGATCATTGTCCGGGCGCTCACAGCGACGGATGAGGATGAGATACTCCGTTGCCTGCGCTGGCTGAAGGCCACGCACGCGGGGACGGGGTTCATGCACGAGTCGTTTCACAAGGACGACCCGTCGAACTTTACGCGGGGATGGTTTGCCTGGGCCAACACGCTCTTCGGCGAGCTCATATTGCGCCTGGAAGCGGAGCGACCGGCGCTCCTTGCCGGACCGGCGATCTGACGCCCCGGACCGCCGGGACAGTGTCGGGAAAACTCACTACTTCGGGACGTTGAACCATGGGTCTCACACTCGGTGACTGGTTGATCGTCGTCGTGTCGATGGCGTTCCTCATCGGCGTCGTCAGCGTGAGCCGCCGCTACATGCGGAGCGTAGCGGACTTCCTCTCGGCCGGGCGCGCGGCGGGGCGCTATATGATCAGCGTGTCGCAGGGGATGTCGGCGCTGGGCTCTATCACGATCGTCGGGATGTGGGAGATGAACTACGTCGCCGGGTTCTCACTGCGCTGGTGGGAATTCACGATGGGCGTCGTGCTCCTGCTGATCACGGTGTCGGGGTGGGTCCTCTACCGCTTCCGTCAGACGCGCGCGCTGACGATGGCCCAGTTTTTCGAGATCCGCTACAGCAGGAGGTTCCGCATATTCGCGGGACTCCTGGCGTTCCTCTCCGGGATCGTGAACTTCGGCATATTCCCCGCGGTGGGCGCGCGGTTCTTCATCTACTTCTGCGGGCTCCCGCAGGCATTCGACGTGCTCGGCCTTGCAGTCCCGTCGTTTCCGGTCGTGATGTTCGTCTTCCTTTCGATCGCGCTCTACTTCGTGTTTGCCGGGGGACAGATCGCGGTGCTCATCACGGAATTCCTCCAGGGGATTTTCGCGAACGCCGTGTTCCTCGTCCTGATCGTCCTCCTCCTCTTCATGGTCGACTGGAAGCACATCGAGGAGGCGCTCACCGCCGCGCCGCCGGACGCCTCGCTCCTCAACCCGTTCCACACGAGCAACGTGAAGGATTTTAACCTCTGGTACTTCCTCATCGGCATGGCCGGGGTCATCTACGGAAAGATGTCATGGCAGGGGACGCAGGGGTACAACTCGTCGGCCAAGAGCGCGCACGAGGCAAAAATGGGAGACGTCCTCGGTAACTACCGGGATATCCCGAAATGGCTCATGCTGTTCTTCGTCCCGGTCGTGGCCTACACCGTGATGCACCACCCCGACTTCGCCGACAGGGCGGCGGCGGTCGGCGCCGCCCTGAAGGACGTCGCTTCCCCGGCCATACGGAGCCAGCTCACCGTGCCGCTCGTCCTGACGCGTCTCCTCTTCCCCGGCATGATGGGGGCGATGACGGCCGTGATGCTGATGGCCACGGTCGGGACGCACGACGCGTACCTCCATTCCTGGGGGTCGATATTCGTCCAGGACGTCGTGATGCCCTTTCGCACGACCCCCTTCACGCCGGAGCAGCACATCCTCGTCCTCCGCATGGCGATCCTCGGTGTCTGCGTCTTCATCTTCGTATTCAGCATGATCTTCCAGCAGAGCGAGTACATATTCCTCTTCTTCGCCATCACGGGGGCGATATTTACCGGGGGTTCCGGCGCGGTCATCATCGGCGGGCTCTACTGGAAGCGGGGGACCACCGCGGCGGCGTGGAGCGCGCTCATCACCGGGGCCGTGGTCTCTGTCGGCGGCATCATTATCAAGCAGGTGAACCCCGATTTTGTCATTAACGGCCAGCAGTTCTGGGGACTGGCCATGCTCACGTCGTCCATCGCGTACGTCGCGGTCTCGCTCCTGGGGAAGCGCCGCCCGTTTGACATGGATAGGATGCTCCACCGGGGAGCGCACGCGATTCAGGAGGAAACGCGCGTGATCGAGGAGGTACCGCAGAAGGGATGGCGGATGCTCGGCATGGGGAAGGAGTTCACGCGCGGGGACAGGATCATCTACGTTGGCGCCTACACCTGGACGTTCGCCTGGACTGTCGTCTTCGTCATCGGCACATACATCAACCTGACGAGCGGCGCCTCGGACGCGGACTGGATGTCGTTCTGGCACACGTTCATCGTGATTAACATCGTCGTCTCGACGTTCGTGCTTTTCTGGTTCGCGATCGGGGGAACGCGCGACCTGCGTGACATGCTGCGCCGCCTCCGGACGATGGTGCGCGACCACACGGACGACGGCTCGGTCGGCCTCCCGCCGGCGACCGGGAACGGGACAAAGGAGGAGCGGTGATCAGGCGGAGCGAGCACAACCCGATACTCACGCGGAGCGACGTGCCTCCCATCCCCCCGCACCTGGACGATGTGACGTCCGTGTTCAATCCCGGCGCGGTCGCGTTCGGGGGAGAGGTCCTTCTTATGCCCCGGGTCCAGTCACGCTCGCGCGAGACGTTCATCGTGGTCGCCCGGAGCGCCGACGGGGTCCGGTTCACCGTCGTCCCCGAGATCGTGCGCTTCCGGGGGATCGAGCGCGTGCGCGAGCGGATCTATCATGCTTACGACGCGCGGATCACGCGCATCGGCAACGACCATTACGTCATGTTCGCGCTCGACATGGATAGCGGGTGCCAGCTCGGCCTGGCCGGGACGTCCGATTTCCGTTCGTTCGAGTTTCTCGGGATAACGTCATCCGAAGACATGCGCAACGGCGTCCTCTTTCCCGGCAAAGTGGGGGGACGCTACCTCAGGCTTGACCGCCCGAACAAGGCCCGGCACGCAGGCGGCCCCACCTCAGGGACGGCGATCTGGCTCTCGGAATCGGACGATCTTATCCAGTGGCGGCCGGTGGCCCCTGTCCTGAGTGGCCGCTTCCACTACTGGGACGAGTTTATCGGTTCCGGGCCCCCCCCGGTGAAGACGCGCAAAGGCTGGCTCCACGTCTACCACGGCGTCGCCGGCCATTTCGGGAGCAGCAACATATACCAGGCGGGCGTCCTCCTGCTCGACCTCGAAGACCCCTCCAGGCTCCTGGGACGCTCCCGCTGCAACATACTCGAGCCGCGTGAGGCATACGAGCTGACGGGACAGGTGCCGAACGTCGTCTTCCCGAGCGGGATGATCGTCAGCCGGACGGACGCCGAAGGGTATGCGCTCCCGGAAAGCCCTGTCTCCATTTATTACGGCGCGGCCGACACTGTCGTTGGTCTCGCCACCACAACAGTGCAGGAGCTGATCGACGCGGCGATGGAAGGGGAAATCCCTGGTTCGCTGTCTGCCGTGGAGGGATCATGAGATTCGACGTCGCGGGTTCCGGCGGCCCTGTCCGCCTCTGCCACCATCTCGCTCTCGGGGCTGCGGCGCTCATTGCGGTTTCGGCCGCACAGGCTTCCGACACGCTGATTGTCCGGGAAGCGCTCGGCCTCACGCTCGCACAGAGGACGGCGGCCACCGTCATCGAGGCGTCGCCGATCGATCCGTGGATCACCGGCATCCGCTCCGATCTTCCCCGGGAAGGAGAGTCCGCCCGCGCCGGCAGCGGGGAGGATGTGAAATGGGAGCGGGTGACCGCAGATTCGACGGGTTGGTTTGCCGACGCGTCGGATGGCGAACGGTTTGTCGCGGTCACGATTCACAGGGACGCCCCGGCGAGGATGCTGCTCGAGGGGATGGGGAACGACTACGCCTACGTCAACGGCGTCCCCCGCACAGGGAACCCTTATCTCCAGAAAGATTACCGTGAGGCCTGGGAGCCCCGGTTCGATTACTCCAGTCTCCCCGTCGAGTTGCACGAGGGTGACAACCTGCTCCTCTTCCGCTACACGCGCGGGAGATTGAAGATCCGGCTCGTTCCGGTTCCCACCCCGGTCATGCTGAACGCGCATGACGTGACGCTCCCCGACGCAATCGCCGGGAGCCCGCTCGACGCCCCGGGAAGCATCGCGATCATAAATGCGGAGGCTTCGGCGCTCCGCGGCTCTCTGATTATCGCCACTCCCGGGGGAGGAACGCCGGACACGTCGGTTGTCCCCGGAGTTCCGCCCATGGGCGTCCGGAAAGTCGGGTTCACCGTGAGGCTCACGCGCGGCATGCCGAAATGTGAGATCCCGCTCCGACTGGCTCTCATCGCCGGGGGACGCGCGCACCGCCTGATCGATACCGTGACGATTTCCATGCGGATTGTCGGCGAGCATGACGTCCGGCGTGAGACGTTCGTGAGCGGGATCGACGGGAGCGTCCAGTACTACGCAGTACTCCCGCCGGCAGCGGGCGGCTCGGGGGAGCGACCGGCTCTCTTCCTCTCACTCCACGGCGCGGGTGTCGAGGCGATCAACCAGGCGGGCTCATACGAACCGAAGACCTGGGGATACGTCGTCGCGCCCACAAACCGCCGGCCGTTCGGTTTTTCGTGGGAGGATTGGGGCCGCCTTGACGCGCTTGAAGTCCTCGACTTCATGTTGAAGAAGTTTCCCGTCGACCCGGAGCGTGTCTACCTGACCGGCCACTCGATGGGAGGCCACGGCACGTGGTTCATGGGCGCCACGTATCCCGACAGGTTCGCCGCGATCGGACCGAGCGCGGGGTGGATCACGTTCCGCACGTACAGGTTCGCGCAGGCGCCCGTCGATACCACGATGGTCGCGCGGATGCTCGCCCGGGCGGCCAACACGAGCGACCTCTTTGCGCTCGCTGAAAACTACAGGCACTTCGGCGTCTACATCCTTCATGGCGTGGATGACGACAACGTGCCGATCGGCCAGTCCCGCATGATGGTCGACCGAATCCGGCCGTTCCAGAGGGATTTTGTGTTCCACGAGCAGCCGGGGGCCGGCCACTGGTGGGATGTTTCCCCTGAGCCCGGCACCGACTGTGTCGACTGGAGGCCGATGTTCGACTTCTTCGCCCGCCACGCGCGGCCGGGGAGTGAGCGGTTGCGCACGGTAGAATTCTCGACCGAGAACCCTGGTGTTTCCTCGCGCGACGCCTGGATTGCGATCGATGCGCAGGAGCGGCAGCTTGAGCTGAGCACTGTCCGCGTGCACGCCGATCCCGGGCTTGGCAGCCTGGAGGGGACCACGGAGAACGTCGCGCGCATCGCCATCAACAGGAGCGCCCTTGGTGCGGCGGCCATTACCTCGGTGACGCTCGACAGCCAGCGGGTGGAAATTTCCCCGGGTGCAATACAGGAAGATCATCTCTGGTTTGAGAAGCGGAGCGGGAAGTGGCGTGAGACTGCCAGGCCGGACGGCAACCTCAAGGGCGCCCGGAGGTACGGGACGTTCAAGGAGGCGTTCAGGAACTCCGTGGCACTCGTTTACGGCACGTCGGGGACACCCGGGGAAAACGCCTGGGCGTTCGAGCGCGCGCGGTTTGACGGCGAGAAGCTCTGGTACCAGGGGAACGCATTCGTTGACGTTCTCCCTGACACCGCGTTCAAACCGGCGGTCAATCCGGACAGGAACGTCATTCTCTACGGAAACAGCACGACGAACCGGCTCTGGAAGACGCTCCTCGCGGATTCGCCTGTGCTCGTGGAGCGGGGCCGCGTGGTCCTGGGGAAGAGGGCATTGAACCGGACAGACATCTGCTGCATATTCATCCGGCCCCGGGCCGGGAGCGACGTCGCCTCCGTCGCCGCGGTCTCGGGGACGGGCATCCAGGGATTCCGTCTCGCGAACACTGTACGCTACCTCGAGCCGGGCCTCGGGCTCCCCGATCTCACCGTGTTCCGCACGCCGTACCTTTCCGTGGAGCGCTCCGGGATGATCATGACCGGGTTCTTCGGTCTCGACTGGTCGATCGGCTCGGGTGAGTTTGTATCGGTTGTTGAATGAATGAAAGCGCTTTGCTGACGTGATCATCGTTGAACAGGAAAGGATTGTCCGATGACTTCTGATCGCACGGGAAACCTGCGGTACCTTATGTTCGTCTGCTCCGTCTCCGCGCTGGGCGGATTTCTCTTCGGGTTCGATACGGCGGTGATTTCCGGGACCGTCGGCTTCGTGAAGGCGCAGTTCGGGCTCAACGCTCTCCAGGAGGGATGGTTCGTGGCCTCCGCGCTTCTCGGGTGCATACTCGGCGTCACGAGCGCGGGGATTCTCGCCGACAGGTTCGGCCGGAAGGCGGTCCTCTTTCTCTCGGCGGTGCTCTTCGCGCTCTCGGCTGTGGGTTGCACGTTTGCGCCCGGCGAGATCGTGCTGATCTTCTCGCGGATCGTCGGCGGCCTCGGCATCGGCGTCGCCTCCATGCTGGCCCCCCTCTACATTTCAGAGATTTCCATCCCGGCGTACCGCGGCCGGATGGTCACGCTCTACCAGCTTGCAATCACGGTGGGGATACTCGCCGCCTACTATTCAAACGCGCTCCTCCTCTCCTGGTCGAATACGTACGCCGGGGAAAGCGCCGTGCTCCGGTGGATCGTGGCCGGGCAGGTCTGGCGCGGGATGTTCGCCGTCGGCGTCGTTCCCGCGGCGCTCTTCTTTCTCCTCCTTTTCTTCATCCCGCAGAGCCCCAGGTGGCTGACGGCGCGCGGCCGGGCGGACGAGGCGCGGACAATCCTCGCGCGGGTCAACGGCCCGGAGACGGCCGCCCGGGAGGTGGCGGAGATCCAGGCGGCGCTCGCCCAGGAGACGGGCTCCATGCGCCAGCTCTTCGCGCCGGGACTCAGGAGGGCCCTCTTCCTGGGCGTCAGCATCGCGGTCCTCTCGCAGCTCACCGGGATCAACGTGATCATCTACTACGGCCCGAAGATCTTCACGGAGGCGGGCTTCCGCATCTCCGAGTCTCTCGACAGCCAGGTGATCATCGGCATCGTGAACGTCCTGGCCACCGTGCTCGCCCTCTGGAAGATCGATCACTTCGGGCGCAAGCCCCTCCTCCTTGCGGGGGTGATCGGGATGCTGGCAGCGCTCCTCTGCATCGCGGGGTTCTTCCTCGCGGGTTCGCACTCGAGCGTCCTGCTCGTCGTCTGCATACTGCTCTACGTGACGTGCTTTGCGTTTTCGTTCGGGTGCGTCACGTGGACGATACTCGCCGAATTCTACCCCACGCACATCCGTGGGAGGGCGATGTCCATCGCCACGTTCACGCTCTGGTCCGGCACGTTCATCATCGGGCAGGCGTTTCCCTGGCTGCTCGAGACGCTCGGGGGGGCCGGAGCATTCGCGGTATTTGCGTGCATGTGCGTCCCGGCGATACTCATCACCTGGAAGCTCCTCCCGGAAACAAAAGGGAAGACGCTTGAAGAGATCGAGCAATTCTGGCTGCGCGGCGCCCGCGCCGGCGGGAGCTCGGCGCCGTGACACGGGCGCGGCTGCTGTGCTGCCTTGTCCTCTCACTTGCGTGGCCGGCTTCCGGCCAGGAGCCCGCCCGGGTGGACACCGGCCGTAACTACGCCGTCATCCCCCCCGGTGCCGGTCCCGCGGAGGTTATCCGCATCGCGGCGCACGTCGCGCCTTCCCCGCGCCAGCTCGCCTGGCAGGGACGGGAGTTCATCGCCTTCTTTCACTTCGGGATGAATACGTTCACGAACAGGGAGTGGGGAACGGGCAGAGAAAGTCCCTCGCTGTTCAACCCGACTGACTTTGACGCGCGCCAGTGGGTGAGAGCGATCCGGGATGCGGGTATGCGCGGCGTGATCATCACGGCCAAGCACCACGACGGCTTTTGCCTCTGGCCGAGCAGGTACACGGACCACACGATCAGGAATTCCCCGTGGCGCGATGGGAAGGGCGACGTGGTCGGAGATGTCGCCTCCGCGTGCAGGGAATACGGGGTCGCATTCGGCTTCTACCTTTCCCCGTGGGACAGGCACGAGCCGACATACGGCGATTCGCCGAAATACAACGAATTCTTCCGGAACCAGCTCCGCGAGCTGCTGACATCGTACGGCCGGATCGCGGAGGTCTGGTTTGACGGGGCGTGCGGCGAGGGACCGAACGGGAAGCGGCAGGTGTACGACTGGCCTTCGTACTACCGCCTGGTCCGTGAGTTGCAGCCCGGAGCCGTCATCGCCGTCATGGGTCCCGATGTCCGCTGGGTGGGGACGGAATCAGGCTACGGGAGGGAGACGGAGTGGAGCGTTGTCCCCGACGTCGTGGTGAACCTCGACTCCATTGCCGCTTCATCGCAGCACCTTGCGCTCGAGCAGGGGTTCGTCCCGCGCGACCTGACAGCGGAGGACCTCGGGAGCAGGGAGAAGATCCTTCACGCGCGCTCGCTCCTCTGGTATCCCGCCGAGACGGACGTCTCGATACGGCCCGGGTGGTTCTACCATGCAGACCAGGACACGCAGGTCAAGTCCCCGGAAACGCTGGTCGATATCTACTACAGCTCCGTCGGCAGGAACAGCGTCCTCCTCCTGAACATTCCTCCGGATACGCGGGGCCGGATCACCGATGCGGATGTCAGGAGCCTGGCCGGGATGCGCAATATCCTTGACGCCACGTTTCGCACGAACCTGGCCGCGGACGCGCGCGTCACGACGACGAGCGCGCGCCCGGGACACGGCGGCTCGTGTGCGCTCGATCCCGGCGGCGGCGCACTCGATCCCGGCGGCGGGACGTACTGGATAACGGAGGAGGGCGTCTGCGGGGGAACGCTCACGTGCGCGCTCCCGGGGGAGAGGACGTTCGACCGCGCGATGCTCGGGGAGAATATCCGTATCGGTCAGCGGGTCGAGGAGTTTCACATCGATGCAATGGTCGGCGGCGCGTGGAGGCGCGTCGCCGGCGGGACGACGATCGGTTACAGGCGATTGCTCCGGTTTCCCGCGGTAACGACGTCGAACCTGCGCCTGGTCATCGACCGGGCGCGCTGGAGCCCCGCCATTTCCACGTTCGGCGTATACAGGGCGCCGGCCCGATAGACACCGGGGAGACAATGGATAAACTCGCAGATGGACTTCTCTGGTACGTGGCGTTCCTTTTCTCGACGACGCTCCACGAAGTGTGCCACGCCTTCGCGGCGTACCGCCTCGGCGACAGGACCGCCTACGAGGGGGGACTTCTTACGATGGACCCTGTCCCGCACATACGGCGGCAGCCGTTCGGCATGGTGGTGGTGCCGGTTATCTCGTTTCTCGCGGGGGGGTGGATGATCGGGTGGGCGAGCGTTCCCTACGACCCGCACTGGGCGTATGAGAACCCCCGCTCGTCGGCGAAGATGTCGGCGGCGGGGCCTGCGGCAAATCTCCTGCTGGCGCTGCTGGCGGCCATGGCAATCCGCCTGGGCATCCTGGGGGGCGTGTTTGCCGCACCTCAGTCGATAGATTTTGCGCACGTGATTGAAGGGACCCGCGGAGGGACGCTCGGGACCATCGTGGCATTCATCAACGTTGTATTCTCGCTGAACATCCTCCTCTTCATCTTCAACCTGCTCCCCGTTCCGCCGCTGGACGGCAGCGGGATTCTCCCGATGTTCCTCAGCAAGAGTGTTGCGCAAAAATACCTTGCCCTCGTCCGCAACCCCTCATTCTCCCTCGTCGGGATTCTGATCGCGTGGAAGCTATTTGACTTCGTGTACAGCCCGCTCCACCTCGTGATCATCAATCTCCTCTTTTACGGCGAGGCGGTCTACCACTAATCGCCCCCGCAGTCATTGCGAGCGAAGCGAAGCAATCTCAGGCCGATCCGTCACCCTCCGCTCTTCGCAAGGATCTGCCGCAGCACGTTCTTCGTCGATTCGGGAAAATCCCCCGCGAGCATCCACTCCGCGTACCCCGGGTCGTCGAGCACCGGTTTCCCCCTGTTCTTGCCGAACGCGTAAACGATCTCCCCCCGTTCGTTCCGCACCAGCTTTCGCGCATAGTCCACGATCATGTCGCTGTTGCTGTAACGGTGGAGGTCGTCGATCGTCGTGCCGATGTCGTCGTACCTCTCGAGCTGTTCACGGAACACCTCCATCGTGGCCCTCACGTCCGCCTCGGCGTCGTGCGCCCCCGAAAGGTTCTTGCTGCAGTAAAACTTGTACGCCGCCGCGAGCGTCCGTTCTTCCTTCCGGTGGTAGATGACCTGCACGTCGATGAGCTTTGTCCCGGGTTCGGGGAACGCGATCCCGCTCCTCCCGAACTCCTCGACCAGGATGGGGATGTCGAACCTGTTCGAGTTAAACCCGGCGATGTCGCTGTCGTGGAAAAACTCCGCCATCCCCCTCGCGATGTCACGGAATTTCGGTTCCGCCGCCACGTCCGCGTCCGCGATGTGATGGATCGCGGTCGCCGCGGCGGGGATGGGCGTTCCCGGGTTGATGAGCCGGGTCTTCACTTCCTCCCGCCCACCGGGGTGGAGCTTGAGCGCGGATATCTGTACGATCCTGTCGCGGGCAACGTCAGTGCCCGTCGTCTCCAGGTCGAAGAAGACGAGTGGTCTGTTCAGCGTGAGTGGCATGTGGTGGGGTTCGCGTGCGTCCGAATGTTCTCAATAGTACCCAACGCGCGGGTGAACCGCAACAAACGAAAGGGTTTTTCGGCGGAAACTCCCTATATTGAATTTGCACATCAGGAGGACTCCGCCTATGTCGTCGCGCTCCCAATCCCCGGCATGGAAGGCCCTGCGGTCCCACCACGCGGCGATGGCCGCAGTGCGTATGCGCGACCTGTTCGATGCGGACCAGGGGAGGTTCGACCGGTTCTCGATCCGGTGGGAAGACTTCCTGGTCGACTATTCCAAACACAGGACCACCGCGGAAACCCTGTCGCTCCTGGTGGCGCTGGCGCGCGGGGCGGGGGTCGAAGCGTGGCGCGACAGGATGTTCGCCGGCGAGAAGATCAACGTGACCGAGAACCGGTCCGTCCTCCACGTGGCGCTCCGGAACACGACGGGGGAACCCGTGCATGTGGACGGGGCGGACGTGATGCCCGCCGTCCGTCGCGTCCTCGGCCACATGAGGGAGTTCAGCGACGCCCTCCGCAGCGGCGCCTGGAAGGGGTACTCAGGCAAGCGGATCACGGACGTCGTGAACATCGGCATCGGGGGATCAGACCTCGGTCCCGTCATGGTGACCGAGGCGCTGAAACACTACGCGGCGGCCGTGCCGAGTGTCCACTTCGTTTCCAACGTGGACGGCACGCACATCGCCGAGACGCTCAAGCCGCTCGACCCCGCGACGACGCTCTTCATCATCGCTTCCAAGACGTTCACCACGCAGGAGACGATTGCCAACGCGGTCACCGCGCGGGAGTGGTTCCTGCAGGCTGCGCAGAATCCCGCGGCGGTCGCGAAGCACTTCGTAGCCCTCTCCACGAACGAGAACGAGGCGGTGAAGTTCGGCATCGACCCGGAGAACATGTTCGAATTCTGGGACTGGGTCGGCGGGCGCTATTCCCTCTGGTCCGCCATCGGGCTCTCCATCGCCGTCGCGATCGGCATGGACAATTTCGGGGAGCTGCTCGCCGGGGCCCACGCGATGGACGTGCATTTCCGCACGGCCCCGCTGGAGCGGAACATCCCCGTCATCCTGGCGCTCCTCGGGGTCTGGTATTGCAACTTCTTCGGCGCCGAATCTCATGCCCTCCTGCCGTACGACCAGTACCTTCACCGCTTCCCCGCCTATTTCCAGCAGGGGGACATGGAGAGCAACGGGAAGCGCGTCACGCGCGAGGGGGAGGTCGTCGACTACACGACCGGTCCCGTGATCTGGGGAGAGCCGGGCACAAACGGCCAGCACGCCTTCTACCAGCTCATTCACCAGGGGACGAGGCTCATCCCCGTGGATTTCATCGCGCCCCTGAAGACGCACAACCCCGTCGGGACGCACCACGCTCTCCTTCTCTCCAACGTGTTCGCGCAGGCCGAAGCCCTGATGCGGGGAAAGACCGCAGAGGAGGCGAGGGCCGAGCTGGCCGCCGCGGGGATGAAGGGGGAGTCGCTCGAACGTCTTCTCCCCCACAAGGTGTTTGAAGGGAACAGGCCGAGCACGACGATTCTCGTCAGGGAAATCACCCCCCGTTCGCTCGGGAAGCTCGTGGCGATGTACGAGCACAAGATTTTCGTGCAGGGGATCATCTGGAACATCAACTCGTTCGACCAGTGGGGCGTGGAGCTGGGAAAGCAGCTGGCCGGAAAGATACTTCCCGAAATGTCTTCGCCGAATCCCGTCACGACGCACGACAGCTCCACGCGCGGACTCATCAACTATTACAGGGAAAACAGGGCGTGATTCAACCGCCTCGAAGTCCGTTCTTTGGATCACGCCGCCTGCGGCGCCGCAGGCGCCGTTCTATGGCGTGACAATCTCATCGCCGGGTGACAATCTTGCCGATTTTCGCTATCTTGCATGTGCACCGCGAACCCGCCGCGGGACGATCACTCTCACTATCGTTCTTTGGTCAGCATGAACGCTCCGCTCACCGGGATTCCTGAAGGCGTCATCCCGCGGGATCCCAGCCTCTCCGAGCTCGATGAGCTCTGCATCAACACGATTCGCTGTCTCGCGATGGACGCGGTCCAGAAGGCAAAAGCCGGGCATCCCGGGATGCCGATGGGCATGGCGCCTGCGGCGTACGTCCTCTGGACCGAGGTCATGCGCTACAACCCGGCCAACCCGAAGTGGGCCAATCGCGACCGCTTCGTCCTCTCGGCGGGGCACGGCTGCATGCTCCTCTATTCTCTCCTGCATCTCACCGGGTACGATCTCGCACTTGACGAGCTGAAAAACTTCCGGCAGTGGGGAAGCCGCACGCCGGGGCACCCCGAATACGGCCATACGCCCGGTGTGGAAGTCACCACGGGACCACTCGGCCAGGGAATCTCCAATGCCGTGGGGATGGCGATCGCGGGGAAGTACCTTGCCCATCGCTACAACCGGGAGGACTTCCGGCTCCTCAGCTACAGAATCTATGTGGTCGCCGGTGACGGCTGCATGATGGAGGGGGTGTCCTCCGAGGCCTGTTCGCTCGCGGGCCACCTGAAGTTGGACAACCTCATCGTCGTCTACGACGACAACCACATCAGCATCGACGGGAGTACCTCGATCGCCTTCAGCGAGGACGTCGCGAAGCGGTTCGAGGCCTACGGCTGGTTCGTGCAGACGGTGGGAGGGGACGGGAACGACATGCGCGCGTTCCGGAACGCCGTGGGGGCGGCAAAGAAGGAGCATGGCCGCCCGTCGCTCATCAAGCTCAGGACGCACATCGGGTTCGGGAGCCCGCACAAGCAGGACACCGCGGAGGCGCACGGGCAGCCCCTGGGGGATGAAGAAATCGCCCTCACCAAGAAGCGGTACGGATGGGACCCGGAGAAGAAATTCTACGTTCCCCCGGAAGTCGCAAGCTTCATGGGGGGACGGAAAGCGAAGGGGGAGGCGCTCGAGAAGGAGTGGAACGACCTCTTCGCGCGGTATGCTTCCCGCTACCCGGCGGAGGCGGAAGAGTTTCGCAGGGCCGCCTCACGACAGCTCCCGGCCGACTGGGAGAAGACCTGGCGCGAATCGGTCCCCGCGTTTGACCCCGCATCCCCCATCGCGACACGCGAGGCGCAGGGAAAGCTCCTCGATCAGCTCATGCCGAAGCTTCCGCTGGTGATCGGCGGCTCGGCGGACCTGACGCCGTCGAACAACACGCGGTTCAAGGGGGCCGTGGACTTCACCCCCGAGCACCTTGAGGGGCGATACGTCCGCTACGGCGTGCGCGAGCACGCGATGGGCGCGGTCATGAACGGGATCGCGGTGAGCGACATGCTGATCCCGTACGGCGGCACGTTTTTCGTCTTCAGCGATTACATGCGGCCGACTGTCCGCCTGGCGGCCCTGTCGAAATACCCGGTGATCTTCGATTACACGCACGACTCGATCGGCCTCGGGGAGGACGGCCCCACGCACCAGGCGGTCGAGCATCTGGCCGCACTCCGGGCGATGCCCGGCCTCGTCATGCTCCGTCCCTCGGACGCCACCGAGACCGTTGCGGCGTGGAAGTTCGCGCTCGAGCACCGTTCCGGACCCGTGGCGATCGCGCTCACGCGCCAGAAAGTCCCCGTGATCGACCGCTCAAAGTATCCCGCGGCCGACAACCTCGCGAAAGGCGCGTACGTCCTCTCGGGCCCGCCCAAACCGGCGGTGATACTGATCGGGACGGGATCGGAGGTCTCTCTCGCGCTCGCTGCGGCGGGCGCGCTCACGGGCGCCGGGATCAGCGTCCGCGTGGTGAGCATGCCCTCGTGGGAGCTTTTCGAACAGCAGGACGCCGCGTACAGGGAGAGCGTCCTTCCCGCTGCGGTCAGGGCCCGCGTCGCCGTGGAGGCGGGGGTGCGCCTCGGATGGGACCGCTACATCGGCCCGCAGGGAGGATTCGTGGGGATGTCCTCCTACGGCGCCTCAGCGCCTGCCGAGGCGGCGTTCAAGGGGTTCGGCATCACCGCCGACGCGGTGATCGCCGCAGCGCGAAAGGCAATGCAATGACCGTCGCCCTTGCGGCTGACCATGCCGGGTACGACATGAAACAGCTCCTCGCCGCCGCACTCTCGGGCGACGGGCACACGATCATCGACCTGGGCACGAACAGCCGCGAGCCGGTCGACTACCCGGACTATGCCCTCGCCATCGGCGCTGCGATCAACGGGAGGAAGGCGGAGCGGGGGATCCTCGTGTGCGGGAGCGGTGTTGGCGCGTGTGTGGCGGCGAACAAGATCAGGGGCATCAGGGCGGGCACCTGCCACGACACGTATTCGGGCCACCAGGGGGTCGAACACGACGACATGAACGTCCTCTGCCTGGGCGCGCGCGTCATCGGCAGCGCTCCCGCGCTCGAGATCTGCAGGGCGTTCCTGGCGGCGCGCTTCTCCAACGAGGAGCGCCACGCCAGGCGCGTCGCGAAGACGCGGGCCATCGAACAGAACCAGGGGTAACCGGGGAGCAACGATGAACAAGGTGTTGAAGCTGATCAGCGATTTCGGGCAGAGCATCTGGTACGACAATATCAGCCGCTCGCTCGTCACGAGCGGCGAGCTGCGCCGGCTGGTGGACGAGGGACTGCTGGGAATGACCTCCAACCCGACAATCTTCGACAAGGCCATTACGGGGAGCACGGACTACGACGCCCAGCTCCGCGACGTCCTGAAATCGAAGCCGGGCATCGGCACCGCGGAGGTCATCCAGGCGCTGATGGTGAAGGACATCCAGATGGCCGCCGATGTGCTGCGTCCCGTGTTCGACCGCACCGCCGGACTGGACGGCTACGTGAGCGTGGAGGTGACCCCCTCGAAAGCGCGCGACACGGCGGCGACGATCGCCGAGGTGAGCCAGCTCGTGGGGATGATCGACAGGAAGAACCTGATGGTGAAGATCCCGGCGACCCGGGAGGGACTCCCGGCAATCACGAAATCGATTGCCGAGGGGCACAACATCAACGTGACGCTCATCTTCTCCCTCAAGCGCTACAGGGAGGTGGCCGAGGCCTTCGTGGCCGGCATGGAGCAGCGCGTGAACGGGGGAAAGCCGATCGACCATATCGCGTCCGTGGCCAGCGTCTTCGTCAGCCGCATCGACACGCTCGTGGACGACCTTCTCAAGAAGCGGATCGAAGAGATTGAAGATCCCACCGCGTACGCGCGCCTGAGCGGGCTGCAGGGAAAGGTGGCGGTCGCGAACACGAAGATGATCTACCAGGCGTTCAGGGAGATCTTCGAGAGCCCCCGCTTCGCCCCGCTGAAGGCGAAGGGTGCGCGGGTGCAGCGGCCGCTCTGGGGGAGCACGGGAACGAAAAACCCGTCCTACAGCGATCTGCTCTACGTCGAGACGTTGATCGGTCCCCACACCGTCAATACCGTTCCTCCCGCGACCTACGCCGCGATCATCGATCATTGCCGTCCCGCCTACTCGATCGAGAGCGATCTCGATGGGGCCCGCAGGGTGCTCCGCGACCTGGCCGCCTCGGGGATCGACATAGACGCGGTGACACGGAAGCTCGAGGAGGATGGGGTGGCCGCATTCGAGAAATCGTTCGACGGGCTCTACAAGAACCTCGAGGCCAAGAAAGCTCCGCTCGCCAGGTGACCATCGCCACATGGAACGTCAACGGCATCCGCGCCCGGGCCCCCGCATTTGAGCGGTGGGTCCTTGCCCACCGGCCCGACGTCCTCTGCCTGCAGGAAATCAAGGCTCATCCCGACCAGATCCCCGAGCCGCTCAGGGAGCTCAGGGGATACGTCTCCCGCTGGCACGGGGCGCGCGGGGGTTACAGCGGGGTCAGCATCCACGTCCGCGAGGAGTTCGGCACTGCCGCATTCGACGTCCCCTGGTTCGACGAGGAGACCCGTGCACTCCAGGCGCAGGTCGGCGGTTTCACCGTCGTGAATGTCTACACCCCCCTCGGGCAGAAGAGCTACGAGCAGAAGATCGAGTTTCTCCGCTCGCTCGTCCGGTATGTCGACGCGCTCACGGCGGAGGGGGAACAGGTGATCCTCTGCGGCGACCTCAACGTGGCGCACCGTGACGCTGACGTCCATCCCGAGATGTACGTCGAGGACATGCTCTGCACGCGCGCGGAAGAGCGCGCGATGATCGACGCGCTCCACGCGCTGGGGATGCGGGATCTCTTCCGCGTCCACCATCCGGACGACACGCGGGCCTATTCCTGGTGGCCCTACTGGGGCGGGGCCAGGGGACGAAACGTCGGATGGCGGATCGACTACATCATGGTCCCCGAGGCGGTTGCGCGCGCGTCCACGGGATGCTGGATACAGAAAGAGGAGGCCAGCTCGGATCACTCCCCGGTGATCGGCGATCTCCGCCCGCCCGGCGGGACTGGAGGCAGGCGATGAGCGGAGAGCGGGACGACCTCCTTGAGTTCTTCTACTTCGGGTTCCACCGTACGCTTGTACGCTTCCGTCGGCTCACCGTCCAGGGGTGGGGGGCGGCCGCGCTCGGCGTGGTGGGCCTGGCCTTTGCGTGGGGGAGGGGCGAAGGGCTCATTGCGTTTGCGGTCGCCGCGGGGGCTCTCGTGGCGGGACTCGCGCTCGTGCAGCAGGCCGTTGCGGCGCTCGACCAGTACGTGCGCATTCCGTACCCGCGGCCCGGACCCGGCGCGGCGCCCGAAACGCTTGCCGCGGCCGTGGAGGAGAGCGCCCGCCTGATGGGAGAAATCGAACGGGGAGGCTGGCAGGACGCCTTTGCCGCGATCGCCGTGCTCGAAACCATGGCCGTGCGGTTCGGGCTTCCCCCGGTTCCGTAGTGCGCGGGAGACATTCACTAACGGAGGGATTGCATCATGGGCAGCCGGGTGGAAGAGTTCAACGAGTTCCGCTCGAAGATGAACAAGCGGATTCTCGATGTCGATAACCGCGCGATCAAGCGGTTCTTCGGCGTCGACACGCTCACGTACGAGCCCGGCGCGCTCGACGCGAAAACCAAGGAGATGCTCGGCCTCGTGGCCTCGATGGTCCTTCGCTGCGACGATTGCATCTCGTACCACGTCCAGCAGTGCAAGCAGGAGGGAGTGACGGATCCCGAGATGTACGATATCTTCAGCGTCGCGCTCGTCGTCGGGGGATCGATCGTTGTCCCGCACCTGCGCAGGGCCGTCGCCTTCCTGGATGAGCTGAGCGAGCGGAGCGCGCGGTGACGCGTCGCATCCCCTCCTCGCTGGCATGGGTGGCCGTCTTTGCGGCTGCCTTTGCGCTTGTCGAGGCAAGCGTGGTGATCTATCTCCGCGCGCTCTACTACCCCGGGGGATTTGCGTTTCCCCTGCGCGATCTCCCGCCGGGTTTCCTGCGGCTTGAGGTCGCCCGCGAAGCGGCGACGCTCCTCATGCTCCTGGCCGTGGGAGCGATTGCCGGTCAGAAGCCCTGGGAGAGGTTCGGGTATTTCATTTTCGCGTTCGGGGCGTGGGACCTCCTTTTCTATTTCTGGCTCCTGGTGACGACGGGGTGGCCCGGCTCCCTCTTCGAGTGGGATATACTCTTCCTGATCCCGGTGCCCTGGATCGGCCCCGTGATCGCCCCCGTCCTGGTCTCGCTCCTGATGATCGCCTGCGGGGGGATCATCGCCATCCGGGGAGCGGCGGGGATGGGTTTTCGCCCGGGACTCATCTCCTGGTCGCTCGGGTGTGCGGCAACGATCCTCGTCCTCTGGTCGTTCGTGGCGGACACCGATGCCGGGTTCCGGGGATCGCTGCCCGCCGCGTATCATTATGAGCTTCTTGTTCTCGGGCTCCTCGCGTACATCGCCGGGTTCGTTCTCGCGTGCCGTACTTCCCCGGCGGACGCCGGCGCCCGCTGATCCTCACCCGTTCATTCCCTGACTGGAGTTACCATGAGCATCACGGATGCTCTCCCACGCTTATCATTGCGAGCGATGCCGGAGGCGTCGCGAAGCAATCTGGCAAATCTGCTTTTCCTTCTGCTTCTCTTCTCCGTCGCCTCTGCACTCGCGCAATCCCCCGACGGACCCTGGCTCGGCGAGATCCGCGTAATGGGCACGGAGCTGGGCATCATGGTGACGTTCGCATCGAAGGGAGATTCAGTCTCGGCCACGATCGATATCCCCCAGCAGATGGCGCTGGGGCTCGCGCTGAAGAACGTGTCGTGGAAGCCGCCGAAGGCCCACTTTGAGCTTCCGGCGGGGCCCGGGCTTGCGGTCTTTGACGGGAAGGTTGCCGGGGACAGCGTGACAGGCATGTTTACACAGGCCGGCATTATCGGGACGTTCCGGCTCGAGAAGGGAAAAACTGCCGGCCAGGCGGTGAAAACGCCGGCGCCCGAACCGGAGCCGCCTCCGTACGGCGAGGAGAACATCACGTATCAGTCAGGGGGTGTCACAATCGCGGGGACACTCACCGTGCCTCGAGGGAAGGGGACCCATCCGGCCGCTGTCCTCATCACGGGGAGCGGCGCCCATAACCGCGACGAAGAGCTCTTCAACTTCAGGCCGTTTCGTGTGATTGCGGATTACCTGACCCGACGGGGCATTGCGGTGCTCCGGTGCGACGACAGGGGTGTCGGGGGATCGGGGGGGAACAAGTCGGCATGCACGAGCACCGACCGCGCCCTGGACGTGCTTGCCGGGGTGAAGTTCCTGGAGGGGAGGGGAGACATCGACCCGAGGCGCATTGGCCTCATCGGGCACAGTGAAGGGGGGATCATCGCTCCCGTCGCCGCGGCGGAATCACGCGACGTCGCGTTCATCGTCCTGATGGCCGGGCCGTCGATCACGGGGGCGAGGCTCATCATGTATCAGATTGAATCGCAGATGCGCTTTGACGGCGCACCGGACGAAGAGATGCGCAACGAGCTCCACCGGCAGGAGCGGGTATTCAACTGCGTCCGCGCGGATACCGGCTGGGAGGGACTTTCAGAGCTTCTCATGCAGGATGCCGCCGAAAGGATCGCGGCGCTGCCGCGCGAACAGAGGGAGGGGATTGCTGACTCCGCGGCCTTCGTGAAGGCGAACGGGGAGGCGAGGCTCGCGGGCGTACGCACGCCCTGGTTCAGGCACTTTATCGATTTCGATCCCGCCCCGGCGCTCTCGGCCGTCCGGTGTCCCGTGCTTGCCGTATTCGGCGAGCTGGATCAGCAGGTTCCGGTTGCGCTCAACGTGGAGCCGATGGAAGCCGCTCTGAAGAGGGGATCGACGAAGGACTGGAAGATCCAGGTGATCCCGAAGGCAAACCACCTGTTCATTCCGGCGAAGACTGGCGCCCCCGCGGAATACCCGTCGCTCGAAAAGACGTTCGCCCCCGGGTTTCTCGACCTGGTCGGCGGCTGGATTACGAAGAGGGTAGCTGTTCCCGGCGGCGCGCGGGAATGACCGCGCCGGGGCCGATGCGGTGATGGTTGGCGGCGCCGGAGGGAGTGAGGTACATCGCTGCCAGCTCCCCGCGGATACCCATGCGGTGATCAAGACGGAACGGGCCTTTTCCCTGGGCCGATCCCTGCGGGAAGCACTCCCTGAACCAGTCTTCACCCACGCAGTAGAGGTTGCACAGGTGCCAGAGCACGCCCGGCTTCGGCACGCACTGGTTTTTCTCCCACCTCTCGACGCCCACCCACGTGTAGCCGATCATTGACGCGACTTCCTTGAGCGTATATCCCGCGGAAATCCGCGCGGCTCTCAGCCGGTCGCCGAATGTCCGGACATGAGCCCTCTCGTCGATAATGCTGTCCACGGCCTTTTCGATCTCGAGCGCTTTGGCGCTTGAAAGTATCGTCCTGTAGTGGACGATCTGCCACGCATATTGCCGCGACACGCCCAGCCGTTGCGCCAGGTACGAGAGCGTTATTCCCCACGGCTTCATCTTCTTCTGTATCCTCTGAACGATCTCGTCGACCTCCGGCACTCGCCTCATGACCACCGTCACTCCTTCTCGCCCACAAATGTGTTTTCTTAACGTCCCGTATTAGTTATACGCATGTTCTTTGGAAAAGTTGGAAGAGGTAAAACCTTCCCGATTGCCGCCTCCGGGGGTTAATCTGACGTTGTACTTTCTACAAACCTGTCCCCCGACTGTGTAGCATGTCTGGAAAAAGGGAATTTCTGCGCTTCCCAGCGCGGTAATCGGTGGTATGCTATTTGCACTTAGCCAAGTGCGGAATAAGAGTCGGACACGAAAAATGTGACAACGGGGTAGCCAATGGGACTCGGACAGACGATGATGACGGTCCTCGCGATGGGGATGCTCGCGACCGTGATGCTCACCGTCAACACGAACACGCAGGACAGCAACAATGCCGTCCAGATCTCCCAGTATCGGATCATGGCGGCGTCTCTGGCGACGTCGACGATCCAGCGCGCGACCGGCCTGGCGTTCGATCAGTCCACTGTCTCCAATAACGACACTTCACTCTCTCAGCTCACCGTGTCGCTGGGCCGGGAAACGGGCGAGGTGGACACGCTCGAGAACACGTTTAACGATTTCGACGACTACAACAACTGGCACAAATGGGTCAGGGGAGACACGGTCTTCTTCCGCTCCGCGGACTTCTATGTCTGGGCGAAGGTCGACTACGTGATAATTTCGGGAAACGCCATCATCACGTCTCCCGGGGGCGCGCCGACGTACAGCAAGCGCATGCAGGTGTGGGTGGCAAGTCCGTATATGACGGATACGATCTCTGCGTCCACCATCTACAGTTACTGGTACTTCCGGTAAGCACGGGGAGGCGCGGCAATGCAGACAGTGATTGATCTCATCGCGTCCACCGTCATCTTCGGCTGGCTGTTCCTCATCGGCCTGACGACGAAGACGGCGAACAACGAGGATTTCCAGACGAATCAGGGAGAGCTCCTCTGCCAGGAAAACCTCGTCGAGGTGACGAAGCTCCTGGAATACGATTTTCGGAAGATCGGCTACTGCAAGGAGCCCGACAAGCTTCCCGACCCGACGCTCGCATTTCTGCTCGCCGATTCGACGAGAATCAAGTTCCTTACGGACCTGGACCTCGACGGGACGGGTCCCGACGGCAATCTCGATTCGCTCTACTACTACCTCGGCCCGGCCGGGACGATGCCGAACAATCCGAACACCTGCATCCTCTACCGCGTGGTGAACAACCAGCCGGCGGCCGGCTCGAACCTCGGTGTGACCAGTTTCAAGTTGACGTACTACGATCAGAACAACAACGTGATTGCGACGCCCGTCCCCCAGGCGCTGTTGAAAACGATCTTCTCGGTGCAGATTTCGCTCAGTGTGCAGAACGTCGTGGCGAGCGCGCTCCAGGCGACCGCGCCGATCAACCAGCAGTTTCAGACCGCCTTCTACATGCAGCGGCGGCTTGCAGTGGTCAACTATCTGAATCGATAGGGGGGAGTCATGGGCAGGCAAGCAATCATCATGGTTGTCGCATACAGCCTCATCTTCCTCCTCACCGGGGCGATGATGGCGAGCGCGACCGTCGACGCCTTCAACAACGCCATGAACTACAGCGATACCGGCACGCTACAGAACATTGCCATCTCCGGGGCGAACATGGCGGCAAACTACATCTTCTTGCACAAACCGGGCATCGCCGGGAACGCATGGTGGACCGGGTGGTCGACGCCTGTGGCCTATAACAGCGGGACGTTCACGGTGCGCATGGACTCCGTGAAGGATCAGTACGGGAACTGGGGCCGGATCCAGATGACGGCGACCGCCACCTACAACGACAGCACGTACAGTGTGATCGTTCTGTTTAACCCGAGCCAGTTCTCGAAGTTCGCACTCTACGCAGGCTCCATGACGGGCGTGTATTTCGAGCCATCGGACTCCGTGTTCGGCCCCTGTCACATCGAGAGCACGCTCAACTACGGCAATCCCGCGGGCGGGACGCAGGCGTACGGCGCGTACTTCAGCGGGAAGGTGACCACCAAGAGCGGCATAGCGGCACTCACGAATCCGGCCAAGATGCCGACATTTGCCGGGGGGCTCCAGAACGGCGTCAGCATTCCCCTAACGCTGAACACCTCGCAGCTCGTGTCGGAGGCGGGTGCGAACATGTTCTCCGGGGGTAATCTCTTTCTGACGCTCAAAGATGACAGCGTCCAGTACAGCACGTCTGGGTGGTCGTCCGGACTGACCACGAAGGCGATCTCGCAGATCGCCCCCAACGGGGTGATTGCCATCGACAAGGGGACGCTCTACGTGAGGGGGGAACTGAGCACGCGGCTGACCGTGGCCTCGCTCCGATCGAGCGGGAGCAGCGGCGGCACGGTGACGGTGAAAGACAACGTGACGTACAAGACCGACCCCCGGACCGACCCCAACTGCGCGGCGATGCTCGGTATCGTGGCCTACAGCACGGTCATGATCGACACGACCGCTTCGCACAACAACTTCACCGTCCAGGGATCGATGTACTCCCAGACGGACGGGGTCCAGGTGAAGAACTACAGCACGAGGCCGCGCGGGAACCTCTACGTGCTCGGAGGGTGGTGCGGAACGCAGATCTACGCGACGTCCAACGGGACGACCGCCGGTCTGCCCGTCAACGTGACGTATGACGAGCGCTACCGGGTCGAGTCGCCCCCCTACTTCCCCGGGACGAATACGTACCAGGTCCTTTCCTGGTACGAGTGACGGTCGCTGTAAGCACGAGGCCCCGTCACGGCGAGCGCAACACGCTGTCATTGCGAGCGTCTTCTGCGAAGCAATCTAAAAGGGCGCGCCTCCGGCGCGCCCTTTCCATGTGGACGCTGTAGGGTTCGAACCTACGACCTCCGCCTTGTAAGGGCGGCGCTCTGAACCAGCTGAGCTAAGCGTCCATTCCCCGCCTGAAGATACCGATTTCCCCTCCCCCGTGCAATTTTCCGCACGAATGGGCATATTCTCCCATGACTGCGCTTCCCATCGACGAGTCGCTTCCCCGCCTCCTCGCCGCGCTTGAGAGTGACCGCTCCGCGATCCTGAGCGCTCCCCCCGGGGCCGGGAAGACGACGCGCGTCCCTCTGTCGCTCCTCCGGGCGCCCTGGATGGAGGGATTGAAAGTCCTTATGCTCGAGCCCCGCCGACTGGCAGCCAGGCGCTCTGCTGCGTTCATGGCCTCGCAGCTCGGCGAGCGCGTCGGCGAGACCGTCGGCTACAGGATCAGGGGAGATGCAGTTGTCGGCCCGCGGACCCGCGTGGAGGTGGTGACCGAGGGAGTCCTCACGCGCCTTCTCCACGCAGCGGCCGATCTCCCCGGCGTCGGGGCTGTCATATTCGACGAGTTCCACGAGCGGAGCATACACGCCGATCTCGGGCTTGCGCTCACGCTCGACGTCCGTGATCATCTCCGGTCCGACCTCCGCGTGCTCGTCATGTCCGCCACGCTGGACGGCGTCTCCCTCCGGCGCGTGCTCGCCGATTCTCCGGTCATCGACAGTCCCGGCCGAAGCTTCCAGGTTGAGACGGTCCACCTCGAATCCCCATTCAGCGGCCCGGTCGAACGGGAAACCGCGCGCGCGGTCACCCGGGCGCTCAGGGAGACGGAGGGAGACATACTCGTGTTCCTTCCGGGCGTCAGGGAGATACGCACGGTCGACAGGATCATCGCCGAATCACGGTTGCCGGAGGGGGTGACCGTCCTGATGCTCTACGGAGACGCCGACCCGGAGGCGCAGCGCAGGGCGCTGGAGCCATCCGCCGTCCGCAAGGTGATACTTGCCACGAGCATTGCCGAGACGAGTCTCACCATCGACGGTGTGCGCGTCGTCGTCGACTCCGGGCTCTCGCGCGTCCCCCGGTTCGATCCCCGGCGGGGGATGACGGGCCTCGAGACTGTCCCCGTGTCGCTTGCCTCCGCCGATCAGCGGCGGGGCCGCGCCGGCCGCCAGGCGCCCGGCGTCTGTTACCGGCTCTGGACGGCGGAGGGCGAGGAAGCGCTCGCCAGGTTCGGGACGCCGGAGATACTCGCCGCCGATCTCGCCCCTCTTGCGCTCGACCTCGCCCGCTGGGGGGGCGGGGAGAGCCTTCGGTTCATCGACCCGCCTCCCCCGGCCCACCTCTCCCAGGCCCGTGCGTTGCTGACCCGTCTTGGTGCGCTTGGCGCGGACGGGAGAATAACGCCGCTCGGCAACAAGATGTCGGACCTCCCTGTCCATCCACGTCTGGCACACATGATTATCCGCGGAGTGGCTTTCTCCTCCGGCCCGCTTGCATGCGATATCGCCGCGCTTATGGAAGAACGGGACATCCTTCGGGGGGCCGGGGTTAAGGATGTCGATATCACGTCGCGCCTTGAGGCACTCCGCTCGGGACAAGGGGCTGAGCGCGACGTGCTTTCGCGCGTCCGTGCGGAGTCGCTCAGGCTGCAGAAGGCTGCGGGAGCCGGCAGGGGAAGTGCCGATCCCGCACGGACGGGGCTCCTTGTCGCCCTGGCCTATCCCGAACGGGTTGCCCGAAGGAGAGAAGGGTCCGCCGGGAGATATCTCATGGCCGGCGGCACGGGGGCGGTAATCCCGGAGTGGAGTCCGCTTGCGAAGGAGGAGTTCCTGGCCGTTGCGGACGTGGACGGGATCGGCACGGAGGCGCGCGTCTATCTCGCCGCTCCCCTTACTTCGCGTGAACTGGAGAAGGGATTTGCGGAGAGCATCGTTGCCGAAGAGCAGGTATTCTGGGATGCTCCCGCCGCATCAGTTGTGGCGCGGCGTGTCAGGCGGCTTGGCGCTGCGATCATCGACGAGAAGAACATTCCTCCGGAGGGGGAGCCGGTGCGTGAGGCGATGCTGGAAGGGATCCGGCAGATGGGGCTGGGCTCACTCCCATGGGGGAAGGAGGCTGTCTCGCTCCGCTCGCGGAGCGAGTGGCTCCGGCTGCGCGGCCTGGTGTCTGAGGACTGGCCCGATCTCAGCGACGGTCGGCTCCTTGCGACGCTGCCGGACTGGCTCGGGCCGTTCCTCGGGAATGTCAGCAGGAAATCTCATCTCCAGAAGCTCGACATGATGGCGATCCTGCGCGGCATGTTCACGCATCGGCAGTGGACCGAAGTTGCGGCGCTCGCGCCGGAGACGCTGACCGTGCCGACCGGCTCGCGCATCCGGCTCGACTACGCTTCCGGTGACACTCCGGTCCTTTCCGTCCGCCTGCAGGAGATGTTCGGGCAGACGGACTCGCCCGCGATCGCAGGAGGCCGCGTGAACGTGGTGATCCATCTTCTCTCCCCCGCGGGCAGGCCGCTCGCCGTCACGCAGGACCTGAAGAGTTTCTGGTTGAACGCATATCGCGAAGTACGCAAAGAAATGCGCGGACGGTATCCGAAACACGTCTGGCCCGAGGATCCCCTGGGGGCGACTCCCACCCGGCGCACCGCGCGTCGTCGGTGATCCGCTTTCCATCGCGACGAGATACCTCATTGTGAGCGCACGGATCCCGTCATTGCGAGTGGCGCCCCAAGGCGCCACGAAGTCCGTTCTTTGGACCACGCCGTTTCTTGGCGTGGCAATCTCCCGGCTGATCGCTTGTTTATCCCCGCGCAATTCGGTATCTTCACGCGTACACTCCTGCGTGGATTCACAACTGTTGGAGGAAGCAATGGGATTACTTGGCGATCTTCTTGGAACGCTTGGAAGGGGGAGCGGCGCGGGGAACTCGGCGGAAACTCAGGTCATGAGTGCGATCGCGGGGATGCTCTCGGACAAGCAGTCCGGGGGTCTCGCCGGTCTCGTACAGAATTTCCAGAAGAACGGTCTGGGAGACGTCGTTTCCTCCTGGATCGGCACGGGGAAAAACCTCCCCATCTCCGCGGATCAGATCCAGAAGGTCTTTGGCAACCAGCAGGTCAGCCAGCTTGCGCAGCGCGTCGGCATCGAGCCTGAAAAGGTCACGACCACGCTTGCGAACGTGCTGCCGGGGCTGGTGGACAAGCTGACGCCCAACGGCAAGCTCCCCAACGAGGAGATGCTGCAGCAGGGGCTGAACCTCCTGAAGGGGAAACTCGGCATTTAGCGCCGCGTTGCACGGGAAAGCGCTCTACCCACCGGGGCCGGTGATCGAATCACTGGCCCCTTTTTTATGCGCAGATATGACATAACCGTGACACCTCTCTTCCTGGGGCGGATATATTTCCTCCGGATAAGGATTCGGAGGATGCCATGTCGCCCCGCTCATTCTGTAAACGCATACTCGTCCCGCTTTTCCTTCCCCATTTTCTCTTCGTCGGCTGCAGCGTTGTAGGACTGGTCGCCGGAAGCGCAATATCCCCCTCGCGTCCGGGACACATGGCCGTCCGCGCAGGGCTTGATTCGCTGAGTCGCGGCACAGGGGTAAATCTCGTCCTGTACGACAGACGATCGTTCCGGGGGGATTTTGTTCAGCTCGCCCCCATTCCGAACAGAATCTACCAGAAGACATATGACACGGTCATCGCAAAGGCGAGGTATTCGCGGCTGATTCCCAGGCTCGGCCAGCACGTGGTTATCTTCTCGCAGACGGGGGCGGATTCGGGAGAGTTTGCCGGCATCTCGCTGAGTGAGGCCCTTGTGCAGCCGGCCAATAGGCCTGATACCGTGGGCGTGCCCCTGGATGAAATCCGGTGGATTCAGTCCGCAGATTCAAACCGCCTGGACGGGAATGTGCTCCTGAAGCTTGTACACGCCGGTTCAATACCCGGGCGTTACGACGTGCAGCTCGAGGTAGATCACGGGATAGTCGACGTCGAATACGAGAGGGTTGATCTGGTCGAAGTGATGCCGACTTCGAGCGGCGCGCTGGCGGGCTTCCTGGTGGGCGCAGCGGTGGATCTCACGGCGGCCATTCTTATCATGTCAGCCGAGAGAGACGCGGAGTCCGATTGCGGGTCCTCGGCACGCACCAGCAGCGTGGATTGCAGCGGCCGCGCGCACTGAGCTCAGTGCTCCTCTGCCTTCTGGAGGAATGAACGGACGGCGGGGAAGAACTGCGTCGGCGCTTCGATGAACGGGAAATGGCCGCAGTTCTTCATGATGATGAGCTGCGAGCCGGGGATGTGGCTGTGTATGGCTTCGTTGGATGAGGGGGGCATCATGTCTGAGTCCCCCCCGATGATGAGGACCGGGCAGGAAATGTTTTCGAGCTGGCCGAGGAGATCGTAGTGCTGCAGCGTCGTGTCCCTCGCGAGGTACTTCAGGAGGTCGCTCCGTGCCCCGTAATCGGGCCTGAACGTCAGGTTCAGCTCGTCCTCGTCGTGCGGATTATAGAATGCCCCGCGGAACATGAGCCGGAAATACTCCTGCATGGCGGCGGGATCCCGTCTCTTGAACTCGGCCGTCTGCACCACCGACGCCTCCTCGGCGCTGTCGGCCCGTGAAGTCCGTGCAGCCATGATCCTGAACGATGAGTCGCGCAGGGCCGATGTCGGGGGCGTGCTGTTGACCAGGATCAGCGAGTTAAGCCGGTCTCCGTGCTTGATGGCATAGAACATCGCCAGCAACCCTCCCCAGGAATGCCCCATGAGGTTCACCGTGTTCAGGTTGTAGGCGTCGCGCACCTTGTCGATGTCCTCGACCATCGCGTCGAGCGTCATGGAGGCCGAGTCCACGTGGATGGTCGACTGGCCGCAGCCGCGCTGATCGTAGAAGATCAGCTCGTACGTGTCCGCGAGCTTCTCCATCTGGGGAAGAAAATAGGAGTGGTCGAGCCCCGGGCCCCCGTGGATGATCAGGAGGGGGATGCCGGTCCCGATGCTTTTGCAGTAGAGCTGCGTGCCGTTGATGAGGCGCAGGCCGTCGATGACGAGCGGTGTCTTATCGTCCCCTCCCGCAGCGAGAGGGGCGAAGAGGGATAGTAAGAGCAGCCCGGCGAGGAGTGCGCCCGGGATGTGTCTTTTCGAGTGAGGCAACAGTTATATCCCTGTCAGATGCCCGGGAGAGATGGAAGAAGACGCCTTCCCGGGGAACGCCTGTACCGATTGAAACCACAAACCGGGCATGCGTGTTCCATGATGCTGCTTGAGTTTCCGCCCCCGTTTTGGCAGATTGAAACGGAGGCTCTCACGCATGCCGTCTCGTTCGCACCCCCTCACTCTCATTCTCCTGGCACTGCTCATCCCGCTCGCGGTCCCGGTTGCCCGCGCCGCCGGTCCCGATACAGCCGGGCACCCCGCTGTCCGGCTCCCGTACATTGAGAAAGCGGGGATGCGCGGTCGCATCACAATCTGGGTGGTCGACGGGTCCTGGGTGCGGACGCACATCGACGAAGAATTCACGAACTACGGGCAGCACTTCGCGTTTCCGTTCATTCCCCTCTACGAGTTCTGGATCGACCGGGAGGCCGTCCCCGACGAGATGCGCTTCTTTGTCGACCACCTAGTGCTGGAACGAAAGCTCATGGCCCGGGGCGTTCCCTACGACGACGCGCTTGGCGCGGCGGACAGCCTGGAACGGGGGGAACGGAAGGCCGCGGGCGATGTCGCGAAGCTGACGGCCGGCGGGAAGCTGCCCGATCCGGAGGCGGTCCACACGGAAATCTGGAAGCGGCTTGCCTCGGGCGTCACCGTCTGGATCGTCGACGGCCGGCTTGTCAGGAGCGTCTTTGACGTCGACTTCACCGAGGGAGGACACGACCACGTCTACGAGTTTGTGCCCCCGAATGAGGTCTGGATCGACAACGACGTCTCCGACGCGGAACGTCCCTACATTCTCCTCCACGAGCTGCACGAGCGAAACCTGATGGCCAAAGGGTGGGAGTACGACCGCGCCCATGAAGACTCATCCCGGCTTGAGCTGCGGTGCAGGCGAAACCCCGAAGACCTGCACGCCGCGCTTGCGGCCGAAGGATGGGAATAAGACGTGCAGCGGCTGCGCGACCCCCCCTTGAAGGATCCGGCCTCTCCCCCCGGTCAGATCGGTGACTGTTTGACTTCGTAGCCCGCGGGGACGGCGAACTTCTCCGGCGGGATACTGACGTTCTCCTGTATCGACGTCACTTTTGTCGTGCTCTTGACGCTCGCGCCCTGGAGGTCAACCAGGAACGTGATGTGTCCCCAGCCCGCGAACGTCACATTCTCGGAGATGCCTTCCTTGATAAACGAGGCGCATGTCTTCCCGGCGATAACCACGTTCGGGAGCAGCCTGATCTTCTCGACGGCCCTGTCCTTTTCCGGCATCTCGTTCTGGTCGAACCGCAATTCAGTTCCCCGCAACGCTTCGCCATGCCTGTACGCGGTCTTCTTTGAGTGGATGACCGTGTAGAGCGTCTTACCGTCGCTGAAATTCGATTCCGTCAGCTTGTCGCCGGTGTATTTCTCCCTGCACTCCTTCGCGCCGTAGTCGTCGAAATACACGATCGCCTTGCTGCTGAGCTTCATGCCCCCGGTGGCGACTGTGATGTCGAGCGTCAGGATGCCTGACTTGATATCGTACTTCTTTGGCTGTCCAATTGCCGGCCCGCCCACGCTCAAGACGAGCGCGGTCGTCATGCAGAGAACGAACGGAGTTTTCATGTGTGCCTCGCGTGTCATTGTGGGTTCTGGCTATTTCCTGAGTTTCGCCCGCTCGTATTGCTTCGGCCAGCGGATCTCCCCCTCAATCTCATGGCGGGCTTTCAATCCCCAGTAGGGGTCGCGAAGCATCTGCCGGGCGAGGAGGACGATGTCCGCTTTCCCGGAGGCGATGATCTCGTTTGCCTGCGCCACATCCGTGATGAGTCCCACGGCGCCTGTCAGGATTCCCGCGCGCTCCCGCACGGCAGACGCAAATGGCACCTGGTAGCCGGGTGCCGCGGGGACGACCGCGCGGGGAAGAAGACCCCCGCTGGAGCAGTCGACGAGGTCCACGCCCGCCTCTTTCAGTCGCCGGGCAAGCACCACTGTCTGCTCGAGGTCCCAGCCCCCTTCCGCCCAGTCCGTCGCGGATACCCGCGTGAAGAGCGGCATGTCGGCGGGGATGACCCCCCGGACGCGGGTGGCGACTTCGACGGCGAGCCGCATCCTGTTCTCCGGCAACCCGCCGTAGCTGTCGGTGCGGGCGTTGCTGAATGGGGAGAGGAACTCGTGGATGAGATAGCCATGCGCCATGTGCAGCTCGATGACGCGGAACCCGGCGTGCACGGCGCGCGCTGCCGCGAGTGCAAACGAATCCACCACCGACTCGATTTCCCGTGCCGTGAGCATGCGCGGGGGCGGGTATCCCTCGTCGAACGGGATCGGGCTCGGTGCCACGGTCTCCCACGCCCCCTGTTCACGGGTTTTCAACGGCCCCGTGCCTTCGAACGGAGCGAGCGTGCTGGCCTTCCGCCCCGCGTGCGCGAGCTGGATGCCGGGAACGGTGCCGTTGTCGCCGATGAATCGCGCTATTCGCGCGAGCGGCTCGATATGCGCATCGCTCCAGAGACCCATATCGCCCGGGGAAATCCTCCCCTCACGCGTCACCGCGGTTGCCTCGACGAACACCGTGCCCGCTCCCCCGACGGCCCTGCTCCCCAGGTGCACCAGGTGCCAGTCGTTTGCCAGCCCCTCCGTGGAGGAGTACTGGCACATGGGCGACACGGCGATGCGGTTGGGAAGTGTGAGCCCCCGTATCGCAAGCGGGCTGAGCAGCGTGGTTTCTGAAGTCGTCGCCATTGTTCCCTGTCAGGAGCGGACGAAGTGCGGGAGCTCGTCCGGGAGCGGGATGGAGATTTCCACGAACCCCCTGTACGATCCCCCCTCGAACCAGGGAGCCTGGTAGATGAGCTTTTTCAGCCCCTGTTTCTCGATCGTGTAACAGTTGGGCTTACCCGAGGCGAGGAGCGCGGCCACTTTGTCGCGCGAG
The DNA here is from genome assembly GCA_035516035.1 of Bacteroidota bacterium. Taxonomy (GTDB): domain Bacteria; phylum Bacteroidota; class Ignavibacteria; order UBA10030; family UBA6906; genus Fen-1273. The sequence continues at coordinate 31,912 of DATJAS010000127.1, forward strand.
GCTCCGGGGTGGCAGCCCAGGAGATTTGTGCCGATGAGCGCTGCGCCGCCGTCTGATGCGAACGACGTTCGCGAGCGGTCGTTCATTTCAAGCACCACCCCGGATGCGTCGCAGACGGTGATGGCGGCGGGTAGTTCCGTGACCCACGCGTGTTCCTTCATGCAGGTGGAGATCCCCTTGTGTTTTTCGTTGCCCGATTTGTTACATTGCTCTCAGAATATAATGGAATTTTTCCACCGAAGGGGGATTTCATGAAACCTCTGGCTCTCGTCATCGCCGGCGCCGCCCTGCTCTTTTCCGGGTGTGTCGGGAGCGGCACCGCGTACAGATCCGACGAGGCTCCGCCTACCTCGTACGCCGCATCGGAAGAGCCGTTCCCCGTGCTCAACGCGTACGGGACGTGGATCGATGCCGGCGCCTACGGCCGCGTCTGGCAGCCTGCTGTGCTCTCCGACTGGAGACCCTACACGCTCGGCAGCTGGGTCTGGACCGACAGGGGCTGGATGTGGGATTCCGATGAGCCGTTCGGCTGGGTGGTGTATCACTACGGGTACTGGACGCAGATCGGCGGGCTCGGGTGGGTGTGGGTCCCGGGCAACGAGTGGGCGCCGGCGCGGGTCGACTGGTATTGCGACAACGGCTACGTCGGCTGGGCCCCGATGTGTCCGCCGCAGGCAAGCTACCCCGAGGCATATCAACCGGGGTATGAAAACTACTGGACGGTGGTCCCCGCTCCGCAGTTCACGCGCCTGAACGTCGGCGCGTACCGGGTCGTCACCCCGCAGCCTGCGACAAGGACCACGGGGGGGAGCCGTGGCAAGCCGGCGGCAACGCGGCCGCCGGATATCATCACGATCCAGGGAGCCACGCACCAGTTGATCAGCCCCGTCAAGACTGAAGAGGAAAACGTCAGGACCGGCCGGAGGACCGTGGAACGCGTGCGGGTCGCGGAGCAGAATCGGACACAGCCTGCACCCGTCTACAGTGCTCCTGCCCGTCCTGACCCCGTCACGCAGCCCCCCTCTGCGCCCGTCTATCTCCCCGGCGCATCGAGGTCGCTCCCGACGCCCGCTCCCACGGCGCCGGCTCCGCGCTCTCCTGCTGTCGTAACCCCTGCACCTGCGCCTGCCCCGTCCCCCGGCAGGACTGTGACCACGTTGCCTGCGCCGGTCCGCGTGACGCCCGTCCCCGCCCCGGTCCACGTGGCGCCCGCTCCGGCCAGGACGGACACAAAGAGGGTCGTTACCCCCGAGAAAAAGCCGGTGCAGAATTCCGACAAAAAGGATTCAAAATAGGTAAGAGATCAGCCCTTGCGGCGGAGGACGATCGTGTAGTGGTCGCCGATCGCCCTGACGAGGGGGATTCTCCCCACGATGTCATCCACCCTCCCCATGAAGTCCGTCAGGCCGCCGAGGCGAGTGAAGTTGGGGGGCGGCATGAGTATCGCCAGTCCGAGCGTCCTCACGTGGTCGAAGTGTTCTGAGAATGCCCTCCGGAACGCTCCGGGTCCGAAGTAGTAGGTCCGCACGTGCCCTCCGTGCAGGTCCGCAACTATTCCCCCCCGTGACATCCTCCGGAACGCCTGCTTCCACCTGAGCCGCGCAAGAAACGCGGCGGTTTCCCAGAGGCAAAACGGAGGCATCACAGTCGCGATAAATGTCCCCGCGGGTCGGATGAGCTCCGCAAGATCCCGGGAGACCTCCTCAAGCCTCTCCGTGCAGTTGAGCCCCCCGAAATTGGAGCACGCCCCGTCGAACACCTCGCCGCTTAAGTCCGGGATTCCCTCGAAGGGCATCACCTTCAGGCGCACGGACCCCTTCGTGGCGCCGGCCAGGGGAAGCTTTTTCTCCGCCTGTGCCATCATCCCCGGAGAGATGTCCGTCGCAAGCACGTGCATTCCCTGCTGCGCGAGAAACACCGCGTCGTTCCCTGTGCCGCAGTTCAGCTCGAGGATCCGGGACCCAGGGGTGAAGTTTTCGAGGTAGATTCGCCTGGTGATTGAGCGGATCCTTCGGATCCCGGGGAGGTGTTCGTATGCGGCGTCATATGCAGGGGCGGCCGCGTCGAACGCCTTCCGCGTCTCAGCATAGGAGTCAGCTGTGGTGACCCCCTTTCCCTGCAGCGTCACTACTTCTGTGCCGGGGCGGCTCCCGCCTCCCCCGTCTCGATCAGTCGCTTCAGCCGTTCCACCTGCACGCCAAGTACCCTGTCGGCCGCGATCGACATCGCCTGGAGTCCATGGGGGCTGTACCCTCCCACCGTGTAGACGACCTCAAGCCGGGTGCCGCTCCCCTCGGCGAGAAACGTCCAGGTCAGCGTGCCGTTGACTGCCAACGCCTGCATCGGTCCGATCCCTCCCTGGAGCCGGATCACTTTTCCAGGGTCGGCGTAGACAACGACCATGTGCCGCACGCTCCCCCCACCGGGGAGCTTCTCGCAGAAACAACCGCCGGCGTTCGGATCGATTGAGAGGTTGCGCGCATCCCCGGAGAACGTGTGGTCAGACGCCCACCAGCGCGCGACGTCGCCTGTCATCCGGCGATATGCTTCCTGCGGGGGAGCGGCGATCTTGACCGTGTGCTTCACGGTGAATCCGGACGCTGAAGAATCGATGACTTCCGCACGGGCCCCATATCCCGTGCAGAAAACGGTCAGCGTCAAGAGGAAGAAAGACGAGCCTCGCATACGCGTCAGTCCTTTGTCAAGTCTGAGGGGATTGCGCCCGGAGAATCCGGTCCCTGCCCGGCGAGCGCCGCGTAATGTAGCCAATTGCCGGACCAAAAACTGAATTGAGGGGATGGGGCTTGTGGTGCCGGGGACTACTTCAGGACCACAAGCGATTTTGTGGCCGCATATCGCCCTGCCTGCAGCCGGTAGTAGTAGACGCCGCTGGAGAGCTTGGATGCGTCGAGCCGGACCTCGTGGGGTCCGGGGTCCTGCTCCCCGACCGCGATTTTCGTCACCAGCTCACCGAGCGTGTTGAATATGGCGAGAGAGGCTGTCGACTTCTCCGCGAGGCTGTACGGTATGATCGTTGATGGGTTGAACGGGTTGGGATAATTCTGTGACAGGCTGAACTGGCTTGGCCCCGCATTTCCGCCGCTGCCGACGGATGTCAGCGTGAGCGTGAATTCGACGGAGACTCCCCACTGCTCAAGGACCCCCATCCGGTCGGGGGAGTGGTTGTAGATCTCAAGCACCCAGAGTCCCGATGCCTCGCTGCCGTCGAATGCCGAGAGGGGATGCGCCGGCGAGAAATCTCCAGTGAAGGGGGGCGCCCCCGTGTCCACCGCGACGTGGGCCGTATCGATGAGCCTCGCGTTCCGGAAATTGGAGCCCCCGATCCTGAGCCCGTGCACGAGCGTGTCGACGAGTCCGCCGTGGTGCAGCAGGATATCAAGTGCCTCATCGAGTGGGAAGTTGACCGTGTCGAGCCGCACCGCGACTCTCTGGACTGCACGGCTGAGCCCATTGCTCCCTGATGGCGAGATCGCTCCGGGCGGGAAGAACCCGAGCGTGTCAAGCGTGCTCCTCAAAGGGGGGATGACTTTGTGGACCCCGATCCTCTCAGGCTGCGCGGACGCGACACCGAGGCCGAGCGCCGCGGCACAACAGAGAGCGAACACTGTTCGGAACCGCATTCCACGGGCCGTGCGAATGCATCGTGCGTGGGTGACCATCGCTCCTCAGGTGATAAGAGACATTGGAGTCTGGCGAGCGCGGGGGACACGTCTCCAACATACAAGGGGTTCCGGGAAGTTCGCACGGAAACCACCAATTCCTGCGATCTTCGCAGTCTCGGCCGGACTCTGGTTATCAAAGATCATCCCAGCAGAACAGCAATCTTCCCCCCGTATCGGCGGCCGGCACTTCACTTTGCGGGGTAGCCCACCGTTTGGGCGAGTATGATGGACTGGTCGGGACGCAGGTTCAACGCGGCGCCCAGCTTCTGCCTGTCGACGGATCCACGGACGACCGCCACAAGCCCCTCTGAGGCGCAGTAGAGATAGACGTTTTCGGCGATAAACCCGACGTCCGCTGCTCCGTAGAGCCTTTTGTCATCCTCACCCGCCCGCGACATTTTTCCCCGGTCGATCACGTAGACGAGATTGAGGGGAGCGGTACCGACGAACTCCTGCGTTCCCGCAAGCGGCCGCAGGTCCTTCCCGGCGACCGGCTTCAGCTCGTTGGCGGCCGGATCATAGACATATGCCCCTTCGGCCATGAGCACGTAGACGTCCGTCTCCTGCCAGTTCATCGCCGACGGCGCGGTCCGCTTGCCGCTTTCCCGGCGATTGATCCCGTCGGCCGCCCAGAGGAGGTTGGAGAGTTCCTGGAGAGGGAGTTGTTTCGTTGAGAATTCACGCGTGGAATGGCGTGCGGCGATCGCCTGCATGAGTGGCATTCCGCCGTCCGTCTTTGGAGCCGGGAGGGTCACCGGTTTCAGATCCTGGGCGACGGCCGTTCCGGCGCCCGTAAGCGCAATGATGGCGAGCGCAAGAGGGAGAGAGTTCATGAGGGGTCTCCTGAAAATGAAAAGGCCACCCAGGAGCGCTCCCGGGTGGCCTGTCAATGCAACGTGACTGCCCACCAATATATCGATTCGCTACCGCACGAGCAAGAGCTTCCGCGTCTGGACGAAGTCCCCCGCGACGGCTGCGATCGCGGCTGCTGCAACCGGGTGCGCCCGGAGCCGGTAGAAATAGACGCCGGTGGCGAGGCTCGTGCCGTCAAACCGCACCTCGTGGTAGCCGGCATCCTCTGATTCGTTCACGAGTGAGGCGACGCGCTGCCCGAGCGCGTTATACACGTCCAGTGTGACGCTCGCGCGCTGGGGGAGCGCGTACTGGATCTGCGTGGTCGGGTTGAACGGGTTCGGGTAATTCTGCTCGAGCGCGAATGACCGCGGCGTCCCCGTCTCCGTGGCGATGGAGGCGACGAAATCCCTGACGTTGAACGCGTTCGCCGATTGCGCCGTCACGGTGGTATCCGTCAGGCTGATGACGGAGATTTTGTACGACGATGCCGCCGCGAGCGTTCCCGGGACGGTCCAGAAAAACGCGCCCGAGTTCGGCGTGGAATCGGAGACCACTGCCGCCTGCGTGCTGCCGTTCATCAGGACGAGGCGCGCCTTGCCGGGCTCGTTGGACTGCCAGCGCACCACGTACGCCGAATCCTTGTAGAACGTCTCTCCCCCCACGGGGTACGTGACGCCGACGAACGGGGCCCGGGAGATGAATCGCCACGGTTGCGACCAGGCGCTCGTACCCGAATCGCCGACGGATTGGGCGCGCCAGTAGTACGTCGTGTCGTGGAGAAGGACGGAGAGTGTGTATGCCGGCAAGACCGTGGTGTCGACGACGGTCGCGTGGACGAACCCCGAATCGGTCGCGATCTGGAGGTGGTACGAGAGCGCGCGGCCCCTGGAGCTCCAGGCAAGCTTCACCGGGAGCAGCTCGTCGACGAACGCGGCGTTCGCGGGACTGTAGAGCGCGGGCGCCGTGAGCGATGCGGTCCCGCTGCTCCAGCCGAATGCGTACTCGCCGAACTGTGACGTCGTGACGGCAAGCGATCGCGTCCCCGCGTTATACGTCGTCGCCATGGGGGAGAATGTCCCGCTCCCTTCCGTCGCACGTGCGTAGACCAACACGTCGGACGGGGTGGGGAACATCGACGCGAACGTGCTGTCGAACGTCACCGTCCCCGTGTACGAGCTGAATCCCGCCTGGGCGATGGCGGCGCGGACGGGGGCGAGCACCGGGGGATTTGTGCCGAACGAGGGATTCACGGGGGCGAACGGATACCGCGTCACGGTCACCCTGCTGTAGACCGCGTCGCCGCTCGAGAGGTCGATGGAGACCCCGGTATACTCTCCCGTCCCGTTGAACTCGTAGTTCACGCCGGGATGGAGGTCCAGCTGGCTGAACGACGCCGACGGAAGCCCGCTCTTCCAGGGGTACTTGCGCGCCCTGTAGCTGAAGAGCCCCTTGGGGAGCGTCATCTCGAGCGCAAGGCTCTTGTCCGGCCGCACTTCTGTGAGCGCCTGGTTGCCGACGCCGAGGAAATTCGACGTCCCCCAGCCGATCAGCGTGTTGCCGCCGGGGAGCCGCTGCACGTTGCCCGCGGCGGGGTCGAAGATGTCCGGCGTGTGGCGGTATTCCCAGACGAGCGTGGCCGTCATCGCCGATTCGTCAAGCGCGTATTCGGCGGCCCGCGAGTACGGCGGCACGTGCTGGTTGCCGTTGTCCATCATGGTGATGTCGCCGTTGGCGATCCGCCGCACGTCGTGCTGGTAGGAGAAGAAATTCGGCGCGTTTCCTGAGTGGTCGCCGATGAACGTGAACTGGTTGTGCTTTCCCCCCCACCGCCAGATGATGTCTCCCGTGATGTGGTCGACCTTCAGGATCTCGGCAGTCTCCCGGCATGAGACGATGAGGTTCCCGTCGTTGTCCACGTCGATGGAGTTGACGTGGATGTAGTCAAACGTGGTCCCGGTCAGGACGTCGTAGCAGTCGGTGATCGGGATGTAGTCCCAGCTCCGCCACTGGAACACCACCTGCTTCGCCGCGTCAAGCTCCTGGATGATCGATCCGTAGACGACGGCGTTCGGCTTGCCGCCGGACACGAGCTGGCTCATGTCCACGACCTGCGGGTCGTATGCCATCATGATGGCGTGCCCGTTCGGAAGCAACGTGAACTCGTGGAAATCGGCAGTGTACCCGTTGCCGCACTGGAACGAATCGACGACGGCGAACGTGCTGTCCATGACGATCTCGACGGTAGGGGCGATGCCGACCGCGCCCGCAATGCCCGTGACCCGGGCATAGGAGAGCATGCCGTTCGGTTGCACTTTAAAGTCGTTGGCGGAATAGGGGGCGGTGCCTGTATATCCCACCGCGTTACCGGTGTTGTCAAATGCCATCGAGTAGAGGCCGTAGGGGGGGAGTTCGTCCGTGGTCGTCAGGAATATTGCGCCGGCGGAAGGGCTGCTGGAGCTATCCACCGTGAGCGGGGGAAAATCGGACGGCACCGAATCGGGGCGGGCCAATGTCTGCGCGGGACGCGTGCCGGCGATCTGCACGGGCGCGTTCTCCCACGGCTCGGGAGCGCGTGCCGGGGCAAACCCGGGCGTCACGGAGGATACCGTGAACGTCCATGTTGCGGCGGGCCTTCCACCTGCCGCCTGCGATGCCGGCACGCTCACCGTTACAGTCTCCCCGGGGATGAACGGCGAGGAGGGGACCCAGACGGCGGTCTTCCCGTCGTCGGAGATCCTGAACGACGCGGCGTGCGCGCCGCTCGCCGAGCCCGTCATCGTCGCGGCCCGGAGCCCCTCGGCCTCCCGGGCGTCGAACCGTTCCTTCTGCCGGACAATCAGGTTCGTCGTGGAAGAAACGAACCTGGAACCCGGGATCGGCGACACGTAGAGAAACCCCCCGGGCCTGTCATGCGCCTGGAGCGCCGCCGTGAAAACAACCGCAAGCACAGCTACCGCGACTCGTTTCACTGTTCCCCCCTTCTGGTATGTGACCGGATGACTTCAGGAAACGCATTGCTGTGCGGACCCCGGGGCGCGGCCGCGCCGCCGGGCTATCTCAGGAGCACGAGCTTTCTTGTTGAAACAGAGTTGCCTGCCTCCAGGCGGTAGAGATACACACCGCTCGCCAGGTGGGAGCCGTCCAGCGTCACGGAATAGCTCCCCGGTTCGCGGGTATCGTTGACGAGCGTCATGATGCGCTGACCGATGAGATTGTACACCGTGAGATTCACATGGCTCTCCTGGGCGAGGGAGAACCTGATCGTGGTCGTCGGGTTGAACGGGTTCGGGTAATTCTGCGCGAGCGAGAACGTCTGCGGCGGGGGCGGGATGGGAGCGGACGTCACCGCCGGCGTCCACTCGTAGCGGTAGGCGCGGTAACTGTAGATCCCCGGGTCGAACGACATCTCGTAGAGCTTCGTGCCGCCCGGGCCCACTTCCGTGACGGTGGGGTTCCCCGCGCCCCAGCCGATAAGCGTGTTGCCGTTTTCCATCCGCTGCACGTATCCCATGGCGAACCCCTCGACGTCCGGCGTGTCGCGGAACTGCCAGACGAGCGTCGCGGTCTTGTTCACCTCATCCAGGCGGTATTCAACCGCCCGCGAAAACGCGGGGACGTGGAAGTCGCCGTTGTCGAACAGCGTGATGTCGCCGTTGGCGATCCGCCTGACCGCGTGCTGGTAGGAGAAGCCGATGGAGTCGTTGAAAAACGTGAACTGGTTGTTGTTTCCGCCGAGCCGCCAGATGAAGGCTCCTGTCTGCCGATCGATCTTGTCGACCTCGTTCATGTGCCTGCTCGAGAAGAGGATGTTGCCGTCGGTGTCGACGTCCAGGGAATTGCCGTGCACGTAATCGATCCAGACCGCCCCCATGTCGACGTGTTCGGCGTCCGTGATATTATAGTGGTCCCAGCTTCTCCACTGGAAGACCACGTTGCGCTGGGCATCAAGCTCCTGGATGATATAGCCGACCACGGTCGCCGACTGGTTGCCTCCCGCGACCAGTTTCGACATGTCGACGATCTCGTTGTCCACGCCGAGCAGGAGTGCGTGGCCGTTCGGCAGTATCTGCAGGTCGTGGGGGTCGGTGCCGTACCCGTTCCCGCACGCGATCGTATCGATGTCCGTGCAGGTGCTGTCCATCACGATAAAGGCCTGGCAGCCGTCGTCGTAATACGTGAGCGTCCCGTCGGGCTGGGGCTTGAAATCGTAAGCGTTGGCCGCGAGGTTGCGCGCGAACACGGGCGTGCCGTCATTCTTCAGGACGAGGAGCGACGGGATGATCGGGTTGCTCCAGATGAGATTTGCCAGGAACAGGTATCCCGGGGACGTGGGCGTGGAAACCGAGACGGAGATATTCGGAAGCTGGATGCCCCCTCCGAGCGTCGAGGCCGGCGCGTTCGTGCGCGCCTGCTGCCGCACGGAGACAGACGGGGGGAAGTCCGCGGGTCTCAGGCGGTCCCTGAGCGCCCGGTTGTCGACCGGGTGGGATGCGATCGAAAATGAAAACGCCCCCGCCTGATCAGCACCCTCCATCCGGGCGACCGCCGTGTTGAAGCGGACCGTCACATCCTCCCCCGGCCCGAACGGGACGTCGGGGGTGAATATCATCGTGCGGGAATCATCCGAGAGCCGGCTGTGCCATGAGTGCGAACCCGTCGAGGTGCCCGAGATGCCGACGATGACGCTCCTGGCATCCGTCGGGCTCAGTGCGTGATCCGCCTTCAATATGATCGTTGAGGAGGGGAGTATGTAGCGCGACCCCGGAAGGGGGGAGGTGTATTCGAGGCGAACCCGTGAAGTGTGCGTGGCAAAAGCGCTGGCACCCACCCCGGGGCAGACTGTGGCAAAAATAAGCACAAGAACAGTCGCAGGTAGCCGACCCTTCATACCATCCCCCACCGCTTGATACAGCCCGTTTTCAAACAACGAAGTGCGGAACTGGCTCAAGAACTGGCCAGAGTAACAGATTATTGACAAACAAGGTGCCACAAAAGTTTACCATGTCGCGTACAAAATTTTGGGCCAAATTTCCCAATTTCGGGCTTGTCGGCGCCCCCATTATTGTTGACCCTTTCCGCTTCACGCCGTATCTTCTCTTTCTGAATTTTCCTTCCATCCATTCGGCCAGAGCAGCCCCCGGTGCAGGAACCACAGACCAACAATATCGCCCCCCCCGTTGCGCCTCCCCTGAAGAGGCCGGCCGGAGCGATACAGGTCTCTCCGCGCCTGGTCGAGTCGGCGCGGAGCGACGCTGCGCAGGTCTTTGCCTCGCTCAACACATCCCAGGCTGGACTCACCGAGGCCGAGGCGGAATCCCGCCTCGAGCAGCACGGCCCGAACGAAGTCGCGCAGGAGGTGCACCACGGCTGGCTGTTCCGGCTCCTGATCACGCTCCGCAACCCCCTGGTGATTCTCCTCTCCGCGCTGGCCACCATTTCCTACGTCACCGGTGACGTCCGCGCCGGCACCGTGATGCTCATGATGGTGATCCTCGGCGTCCTGCTCCGCTTCGTGCAGGAGAAACGTGCCGACACCGCCGCCGCGAAGCTCAAGGCGATGATCAAGGTGACGGCGACCGTGATCCGTGAGGGACAGCAGGCCGAGATCCCCCTCTCCCGCCTCGTCCCGGGAGACGTCGTGGCACTGGCCGCGGGCGACATGATCCCGGCGGATATCCGCGTGGTCACGTCGAAAGACCTCTTCATCGTCCAGGCGAGCCTCACCGGCGAATCGCTTCCCGTGGAGAAGTTCGACGCGCGCGAGACGCGCGAGGCCATCACGCCGATCGAGATGTCCAACGTCTGTTTCCTCGGCACCAGCGTGGAGAGCGGCTCGGCCACCGGCGTCGTGGTGACCACCGGCAAGCAGACCTATTTCGGCAGCATGGCCTCCTCCATCGCCGGGCAGATGGTGGAGACGAGCTTCGACAAGGGGATCAAGCGGTTCACCTGGCTCATGATCCAGTTCATGGCGGTCATGGTGCCGCTCGTCTTCCTTATCAACGGGTTTACGAAGGGAAACTGGGGAGAGGCGTTCTTCTTTGCGCTCGCCGTTGCGGTCGGGCTCACTCCCGAGATGCTCCCCATGATCGTCTCCGTGTGCCTCTCCAAGGGCGCCCTCCTGATGTCCCGCAAGAAGGTCATTGTCAAGAGGCTGAACTCCATTCAGAATCTCGGGGCGATGGACATCCTCTGCACGGACAAGACGGGGACGCTCACGATGGACCGGGTGATCCTGGAGCATCACTGCGACGTGGTGCAGGAGGAGAGCGACGCGGTGCTCGTGGACGCGTACCTGATCAGCCACTTCCAGACGGGACTGCGCAACGTCCTGGACCGCGCCATCCTCGATCACCGGGAAGTGCTGGGGAAGGACTCGCTCGGCGCGTACAGGAAGGTGGACGAAATCCCGTTCGACTTCAAGCGCCGTCTCATGTCCGTCATCGTCGAGACGCCCGAGGGAGGACACCGCCTGCTGACGAAGGGGGCGCCCGAGGAGGTCTTCCCCCGCTGCACGCGGTTCGAGCTCGAGGGGGATATCCTCCCGATGGACCCGATCCTGATCCAGGACCTGAAGGAAGAGTACGAGCGCCTGAGCACCAACGGGTTCCGCGTCCTTGCTGTGGCGTACAAGGAGCCGGAGGTGAAATCCGCGTATTCCAAGGACGACGAGTGCGAGCTGATCCTCAAGGGATACGTGGCGTTCCTCGATCCGCCCAAGGACAGCGCGGCGCCGGCCATCGCCGCCCTGCAGAAGCACGGCGTGGTGGTGAAGATCCTCACGGGCGACAACGACCTGGTGAGCCGGAAGGTCTGCCACGACGTGGGACTGCCGACGGAGAAGGTGGTGCTTGGCACGCAGATCGACAGGATGACCGACGCGGAGCTTGCGGAGGCGGTGGATAGGACGACGCTCTTCGCGCGGCTCTCACCGGCGCACAAGCAGCGGATCATCCACGTGCTCCGCGGCAGGGGTCACGTGGTCGGTTTCATGGGGGACGGCATCAACGACGCCCCGGCGCTCAAGGCCGCCGACGTCGGCATCTCCGTGGATTCTGCGGTGGACATTGCGAAGGAATCCGCGGACATCATCCTGCTGGAGAAGAGCCTGATGATCCTGGAGGAGGGGGTGCTCGAGGGACGGAAGGTGTTTGCGAACATCATCAAATACGTCCGGATGGGCGCAAGCTCCAATTTCGGGAACATGTTCAGCGTGCTCGGCGCGAGCGCGTTCCTCCCCTACGTCCCGATGGCCCCGATCCAGGTGCTGACGAACAACCTGCTGTACGATTTCTCGCAGGTGCCGATCCCCACAGACAACGTCGACCCGGAGCAGATCACCCGTCCCCGACCCTGGTCGATGGACGAGCTGCGGAAGTTCATCCTTTACATCGGCCCGATCAGCTCCGTGTTCGACTACACCACGTATTTCATCATGCTCTACGTGTTCAGCTGCTGGGATCCCTCGCGTGCCTCCCTGTTCCAGTCAGGATGGTTCGTCGAATCCCTGATGACGCAGACGCTGATCATCCACGTGATCCGCACGAACAAGATTCCGTTTATCCAGAGCCGCGCCAGCCTGCCGCTCGTGCTGACCTCGTCGTTGATCATGATATTCGGGATGATCCTCCCCTATTCGCCGTTCGCCGGCTCGCTCGGCCTCACCGGCCTTCCCGAGCTTTACTGGCCGCTCCTCCTCCTGACGCTACTCTGCTACGTGTCCCTCACGCAGCTTGTCAAGGTCGTCCTTCTCCGCCGCGCCTGGATCTGACCCCCCGCGTCACTCCGTGCGAAGTCCGCTTTTTGGACCACGCCGCCTTTGGGCGTGGCAATCCAACCGTTTCACACCTGATTTCTCCCTCCTGTCCCAAATCCGTTGGCGCGTCGCGGTTTCTTCCGTAGGTTGAATGAGACGACGCGGGAGGAGCAGGAGTGAACGACACGCAAATGGACCTCTCAGCAGAAGTGCGCGGCATGCGCGCGAAGATGTCCGAGTGGGGGATAAGCCACACGTTCCTGGCCGCCCGTCTCGGTGTCTCGCGCCAGTACGTCTGGCAGGTCCTCAACACCCCTGACCGGCTCTCCGCGTCAAAGGCCCGGCTGATCGACGAGACGATCGATTTGATTATCGAGAGGGAGATGCACCTCCGCACGCTGGGAGACCGGCTGCGCGCTGCCCGGCGGTCCGCGGGGTTCACGCTGAAGGAGGTGGCCCGGAACATCGGGTATTCCTGGGTGGTGATCGAACGATGGGAGAGGAACGCCGCGCTCCCGTCGCTCCAGGTTCTGCTCCGGCTCTGCGGGGCGTACGGCGTGTCGTTCGAGATTGTCGGCGACGCCCGCCGCTCCGGGAGGCAGGCGCATCACTGGCAGAGGAACGCGTATCTCGTCCCGGTGGAAATCCAGGATGACCTGCCCGGTGCGCGACCGTCGCAGCGGAGGCCCCGCCAGGTGATGGTGATCCGTATCTCTGCGGGAGATCTTGCCGGTATGGAAGGGCGCCGGCGAATCGCAACTGGTCTCCCCGTCATTGCGAGGCGGCCGAAGGCCGGCGCCCGCGGCGCCGCAGGCGCCGAAGCAATCCTCTGATCAGTACACCGGCCTGAGGTAGCTCCAGTCCTCGCTTCTCAGCCGGTTCCCCGAATAGAAATCCGCCGGGGCCGCGGGCATCGTCGCGAACATCGCATTCGCGCAGTGAGCCAGTGGCCCGGGCGTGATGTTGGCCAGCCTCTTCAGGATTGCCCCGATCGTCTTCCGCTCGAAGTACTGTTCGCCGCTCAGGTGTTCGGGGTAATATTCGAGCCAGCTCGAGAGGGACGGGTGGGAGGAAAGCACCGCGAGCGTTGCCACGAAGTACGACGTGTCGTCTGTGAGAAACGGCGTGACATCGCCGCTCTCCGGGGCACCCCCCGCCACCTCCTGCAGGTCGTCCACCCACGAGGCGAACTCCTTCAACGCCACGGTCGGAACGAGCGTATAGTCCCAGACGCAGTATTCGATGAGAGGGAGCGCCCCCGCCAGGAGCTGGGTCCCCCTGGCCGCCGCGGCTGTCTGGGCCTCCGCGTCGGCGGATGAGGAGATCTCCCTGACGATGCTGTCGAGGCTTGCGCGGAGCGGATCGCCAGGGTACGTCGACACGGCGGCCTGGAACGCGAAGAACGCCGTGTTTCCTTCCGCCGTACGCGCGTCGTTGAAGAGACCGTACCGTTGTGCCATGGCAATCGCTCCCCCCTAAGATGAAAAGCCGCCCGATCGTCCCCAGCTTCCGTTGCCGGACCTCCCGTTGTTGCAGTCCCGGTTCAGCAGGATGGCAAGGAGCATCATGGATCCCGCGACCCCCATCATCATCCGGAGCGCCTGCCTGCGGCCGAGGTCCACGCCTGCGCTTCCCCCGGCGGTGCGGTCGGCGACGAGTTTCGTGGGGTCTGCTTCTTTTGCTCCCACCTCCTGGAACCATTCGTGCTGCGCCCGGGATTCCAGGAGTTCCTTCTGGGGCTGGACGGCGGCGGGGAGGGGCTCCGTGTCGTCCGCCTTCACGCGGAATCGCGTGAACACGATTTTCCGCTCGTAAAACGCGCTGCGCCCTTTCGTGCCCATTGCGCCGAGCGTGGAGGGGGAGATCTCAATATCGAGATAGCGCGTCCCCCCCGCGGAGAATTCCCGCAGAACCGTTCCTTCCCATCCGCCGATCGCGCCAAGCGTGGGGTGCGTCACGCCAGGGCGGACCACGACGCCCGACCCCGCGGCCAGTTCGGGAGTTCCTTGTATCACCGCGCTGCCCCCTCATGATGATGTGTGAACACCCCCCGGTCCCCCGCCGGCGGGAGCATGTACGAAAAGACGGTCTCGCGGCGCCGGACATCCCTGGCCGTGGCGAGGAGAAGATCGCCGAGCGCTCGCTCCCTGAGAACCAGTATGGCCGCGGGGGAAGCGAACGAAATCCGCAGGCCGGCATCCTGGTAGAGGGCCAGGTCCTCGTTGAGGTCGTCGCTTTCCCGCGCGTCCCCTTCGGGGTGGATGCAGAGGATCCTGCGGACGCCGAGTGCCTCAAGCGACTCTGTCGCCGGGAGGTATCCCCAGTGCCGGTTGTTGAACTGGCGGGCTTCGTCGGCAAGGGGAGCGAGTCTCCTCCGGTCGAGCACGATTGTCGCGGGGGCTCCCCGCGCGCGCCCCCTGCGCAGCTCCCGTACCCGGGGGGCAAAGCGGACGAGCGCCCCCAGCGTCGAGCGCAGGGGAACAGTTTCAAGCGGGTGCGCGATGTTTTCCATCTGGAGGACGATCTCGGTGGCTGCGGCCGATTCCGAGGCGAACGCGACGGCCTCGACGCCGTCGAGATCGCAGATGACGAGCAGCGACCGGGCCGCCGGGCCCTCGGCGTGCGCAATGAGCGAAGCGAGCGCGGCCCCCGCCGCGCGGGCCGTTTCAGCAGCAGGCGTGTAATCGATCGGTTCAACGAGTGATGGGTCTTCCGCCGAGCGGAGGATGAGGGACATCCGGTGGGGGAGCCAGGCGGTGCCTGGCGTATATGCGTCCATGAGTTCGGCCACGAGGGCCCCGCGTGACGGCAGGCTGTCCTGGATCTCGAACGGAGGCCGGCGGCCCGCGCCGTCGAGGGGTAATCGCTCAAGCGCCGGGGCAACGACTGCCGTGCTCGCCGTGACACCCGCCGAAAGGCGCACGTACATCCCCGCGGCCTCGCCTCCCGCGATGTAGACACCGTAGTTGGCTGTCAGGCCCCCCTCTTCCTGCTCAGCTTCGAAATACCGCTGGGCCACCCAGTGATCGGGTACGGCGAGGCGAAGCGCGTTCGCCCAGGCCTCCGCGGCGACGTGGCGGCCGATGATGACCTCCGCGCCTTCGCACCCGTAATCGCTCTTGAGCACCCAGTCGGCCTTTTCCCGGGCAAGCTCTCCCGGCCTGAACGATGAGAACCTCCTGGTGACCGGCACGTACCTCTGGATCGCCTGCCGGGAAGCGGGGGAGAACAGCTCCATCCGCTCGTGAAAGAACGCAAGCGAGAGCTTGCTCTGCGTGACGACCGCGCCGAACGGGTTGACGACGGCGAGCATCCCTTCCGTCATCGGCCCGACGACGCTCTGGACTTCGCGCAAGAGCGGCGCGGCGTCCGGTATCGGCCGCGCGTCCTGCCAGACGTTTGTCCTCTCGCACCACCAGTCCGTTTTGTAGTGCCGGAAGAGAATGTCGATCTCCCTGCCCATGAGCGTCGTGAACCCGCGGGGAGACCTGTCGAGGTTGGCCGGAGCGCCCAGTATCACGCGAAACCCCGCGCTCTCCAGCCACGCGCGGTAGAGCGTGATCATTCCCTGGTCTTCGGGGATGTCCGTCGGGTAGACGATCCCCACCGTGGGAGACGGCACCGCCCTCTCGATGTCGGTGACAGCGCTCATCATGACGCGCAGGAAAGCCTCGCGGAAATGCCTGTTGGGGTCCACGAATCCCGGGTAACGCGATTCCGCGTAGCGACCCAGCAGGCATGCCTCGTCGGCGCCGCTCGGCGTGTCCGAGTTCACCTCGGCCACGGCCAGGTTCCCGTCCGTCGTGCAGAAGACATCCGCCCGCGCGATGCCGTGCCAGAATCCGCCCGATGAGTACCAGAGCATCTTCTCCATCGGGGTGAGCCTGAAGAACTCGTCGAGGTGAGAAGGGTCCCGGATCAGTATCTCGCAAAGCTCGTTGTATGCGCGGCAGACGGCAATCGCGGCTGCCCGGAGCGCCCTGAGGCGCCGCGAGGGAATGAAGCAGGGGAGGGCGCGGAGTCTCGCTTTGCCGACCGTGTAGGGGAGAGAAGGAATCCCGCGCTGGAGGAGCCAGGCCCGCAGGTCGTAGTCGCTCGCAACCGTGAAGAGCGACCTCCTTCCCGCTTCTGTGCGGCCGTACGGCATGGGGCGATCCTTCCGGTTCAGGAACCGACCTGTAACGCGACGAGCGCCGCAGCTATATAGGCTGCCGCTTCCACGGCGCCTGCTCCCGTATTCTGGTCGTGGCTGATTTCCCTGTCCAGGCGACCGCCGTAAAGCGTAAATCCGTCACCGAGCAATACCCCCTGGACGATGAACTGCCTGACCGGATAGAGGATCAGGACGAACAGGAGCGCTCTGCCGGAAAGTGCAAGCGACGTGGCGTAGTCGGTGAAATTGCCGTTGAGCGCATGCCCGACGATCATGCCGATTGCGACCATCATGCCGGCATAGCTCAGCGCGGCCGCGACGTTGCCGTTGGTGATCTCCCGGGAATCGTCGTACCTGATAATGAACCGGTAGAGATACGTGATCGCCCAGAGCGCGATGAGCCCGAGCGCCAGGAAGAGCACTGCCACGCTGAAGTCCCCTCCCTGCGTGTCCCCGGAGAGGGCTCCAGCGACCACGAGCGCCACCGCAATGTGGCCTCCGGCCGCGACGATGCCCGCGGATGGGTTGTTCGCCCTGACTCCCGCCACGATGTTCGTCTTCAGGAGGAGGCGGAACCCCAGCCGGGCGAAGAGGGCGAGTACCAGTATCCCGAATATCCCGTAGAGACCCGCCTGGAGCGCGTACGTCCACACTTCCGCCGCCCCGCTCCCTCCGGCGACCCCCGCGCTCGTGTCGCTCCCCGCGATCCCGTCGAGCACCGAGCCTGCCACCAGGAGAACACCCAGGAAGTATCCCGCGTACTCATACCCCAGCGCCGCGTTATGGTCGCCGCCGATCTTCTCGGCCACGTGCACGCGCAGGAAGAAATGGAGCGCGACTCGTGCGAGCGCGGCGAAGACGAAGAGCGCGACGATAACGACGGCTGCGGGAAGAATGTCGATCGGTCCGGCATTCATATGATGCCTCACGAGGATAAAGCGGAAGGGAGGAGTCACCCGCGGCGTGTCACCGCGGGTGGCCCTTCAAACGACGTTGGGAGAGAATGTAGGAAGGGGAATAAGTAAAGTCAATGACTTAGATTGCTTCGTCTGAGAATCGGCTCGCAATGACCCCGGCATGTCATTGCGAGGAGCGCTGCCCATATACGAAGCGCACCCTTCGCCTAGCGGCGCCCGTGGCACCGCAAGACTCTCCCTTTTCAATTGGATTTGCCCAGGTGCCTGGGGAGGCGAGACTTGTAGTTCCGGCTCAACATCAGCCTCGTCCCGTTCATCAGGATCACGGTGAAATCGCCGTGGAAGAGGGGCTGCATCTCCCGGATCCTGTCAATGTTCACGATCGTCGAGCGGTGGATGCGGAGGAACTGGGCGGGATCGAGACGGGATTCGAGGTCGTTCATGGTCTCGCGGATGAGGTGAGAGGCCGTGCCGACATGGAGCGTGAGGTAGTTTCCTGCCGCTTCGATCCAGTCGATTTCCTCGACCTTCAGGAAGACGATGCGCCCGCTCGTCTTAACGACCAGCCGGGTGATGTACCTGGAGCCGCCGTCCACGTTCCCCAGGAGCGTCATGAGCTGTTTCCTGAACGGGTCGGCCTGGTCGATGCGGAGCTGGCTCTTGGCGCGGGCGAGCGCGTCCTGAAAGCGGTTGGCGGCGAATGGTTTGAGGAGATAATCGAGGGCGTGGAACTCGAAGGCGCGCAGCGCGTGCTCATCGTACGCGGTCACGAAAATGACCGCGGAGACCCTGTCCACACCCACCGTGCGGAGAACCTCGAAGCCGTCCTTGCCCGGCATCTGGATATCCAGGAACACCAGGTCGGGGCTCGAATCCTCTATGGATGCGACCGCGTGGTGGCCGTCCACGCATTCGCCGATGATCTCGATCTCGGGATCGCGCTCCAGGAACATCCTGATTTTCTCCCTGGCGAGCGGCTCGTCATCGACGATGAGTGTCCTGATCTTCGGCTGGTTCGCTACGGTCGACGGGGAAGGGCTCATACGAATCTGTACGGAAGGGGATGCGTAATGTTACGCAACACCCTCCCGACGATCCGCCGGAGACGTCCACCGACTGGCGCGCCCCGTAGAGCTGCGCGAGGCGCCCCCGTGTATTGCCGATTCCTATCCCCTCCACGTAGCCCTCGGGGAGGCCCGGGCCGTCGTCCTGGACCCTGATTTCCATCTCTCCCCCCTCCCGGCGGGCCGTCACGGCCACCGTGCCGGGTGAGCTGCGTGTCGCTATCCCGTACCGTATGGCGTTCTCGACGATCGGCTGGAGGAGCATGCTCGGCACGAGGGCAAGTGATTCCTCCTCCGGCACGTTCACGACGACGGTGAGCCGGTCTCCCAGCCTGAGCCTCTCGATCTCGACGTACTGGCGGAGCAGGTCCAGCTCCTGCCTGAGCGTCACCTCCTGCGTCCCGTCGGCCTCCAGCGTCACACGGAGCAGCTCGGCCAGCCGCGCGATTGCTTCATCCGCCGCGTCGACGTCCTTGTGCATGAGCGACGAGATGGCGTTCAGCGTGTTGAAGAGGAAATGAGGATGAATCTGGTTCCTGAGCGATTCCAGGCGCGTCTCGACGAGCGTGGCCTCGAGGCGGGATGCCCTCAGCTCCCGTTCCCGGTAGTGCCTGTAGTAATCGATGCTGTAGCTCGTGGTCAGGAGGAATGCGTACGTGAGGTACCGGAAAAAGAGCCCGCTCTTCATGAGCGCGATGCATGTCGCCAGGAACGGCCGCTCGTCGCCGTCCACCGCGTGGAGGAAGAGTGAATAGATGAGGATGTGGAGAACGGGGATGAGCACAAACGCGGGAATGTGCCACCGGAGCGCCCCGGCCGAGGGTCCGGCCCCCAGCGGGAACCGCCTGCCGAGCCAGACGATGAACGGAAAAAGGATCGCCCACACGTACCAGTAGGAGAGGAGCCCCACCAGGAGCTCGTACCAGCTGTAGGCGTGGCCGTTTTCCTGCGACATTCCCACGTAGTTCTGGAATGCGAACAGGAGTCCGATTCCCGTGGAGGCGCCGAACACGATCAGCCATTCCTTCCATCCCCACGAGGTAAAGGGATTCTTTTCCCCTTTGATCATCGGGAGTGAGTCCTCTGTGTGCGTTCGTGAAAGAGCCCGCCGGCGATGTCCGTCGCGGGGCTGGGGGAGGCCTGGCGGTGGAAAGTTGCGAACCGACTATACGGGCGGGTCTCCTCAGAAGCAAACACTTTGGGACGAAGTGGAGTGCCGGCGTGACGAAGCGGAATGACCTCGCACCCGGCTGCTCCCGGGCCCCGGCGCCGCGTCGCCCCGCTGAGGGCTCTTCGCCGGCAAAACGCACAGTCCGTCACAGGATGAGTCCCTCCCGTCACATTTTTGCATCCCATGTCCCCGCCGTTTCGTATCTCTAGTGCAGATCGGGGAAGAGTTCATCAACAAAGGAGGGTGCTATGAAGTCCATGCTGGTTGTCGGTGCTGCGATGCTCGTTGCGGCGCTGGCGTATGCGGGCCCGGGGGAGATGTACCGCTCGGCCCCGGAAGCGGAGCTTACGGAGGCGAAGCTCCTCGACGACGTCACCTGTGACAACTGCCAGACGAGGGACGACGCCATCTACGATCTCGGTGAGCTGCGCTCCGAAAAGGCCGTCATCCCCCTCATGGGCGTGCTCCACACGGATCCGGACGAGACCACGCGCATCGTTGCCGCGCTCGCTCTCTGCCGTATCGGCGATGAGCGCGGGACGTTCGCGGTCAAGCGCGCTGCCATATTCGACGGCAGTGAAAAGGTCCGTACGGTCGCGGCCTGGTTCTATAATACGTACGTGCAGGAAGGAAGCTTCGAATTCCATCCTGCGGCCGAGCCTCCCATGGCCCGTAACGAGTGACGCCGTCATTGCGAGGCAGCCGAAGGCTGCCGAAGCAATCCGCTCGTCATTGCGAGCGAAGCGAAGCAATCTAGCAAAATTGCGGTTGCTGTGCCCGTCCGGGTCCCCCGGTAGTCCTGGCTCCGGGGGATCCGGCGCGGTTTTTTCCGCAGTCATCGCGATGCCACAATCGTGTCATCGCGAGCGCCTCGTGCGACTCGATCTCTGTCATCGCGAGCGCCTTGTGCGACGCGATCTCACTTTTTGAGTGTTTTTCGCGTTAGTCCCCTCTCGAACGTAAGTTCCCCCAATTTTCGCAGGAAAACCCCTCCGTTGAGTATGTCTCGGATTTTTGGTATGGTATAGCGCTTCGACTTGCTGGAGGCGCGATGCTCGGGCAGACGATCCTGAACTACAAAATCCTCGAGAAGCTCGGCGAGGGGTGCATGGGGATTGTCTACAAAGCCCAGGACGTCGCGCTCAGCCAGACGCTCGCGCTTCGCTTCCTCCCCCCGATTCTCTCGACAGCCGAAATCGACCGCGCGCGTTCCATTCTTGAGGTCAGGGCCGCCGCGACGCTGACGCATCCCAACATCTGCGCCGTGCATGCGATCAAGGAGCACGACGGGGCCATGTTCGTTGTCTCTGACTACATCGACGGCGAGACCGTCCGCGCGAAGCTGAAGTCTGGCCCCCTCCAGGTCAGGCGGGCGATCGAGATCGCGATGCAGATTGCCGAGGGACTCGCCATATTGCACGACCACGGCATGATCCACCGCAACGTCCGGCCGGAGAACGTCATGATCCGGAAGGACGGCGTCGTACAGGTGATGGACATTGGTATCCTCTGGCGCGGAACGCTCAGCCCCCGCGTGAAGTCGGCCATACCCACCGGCAACCCCTCATGCATGTCGCCCGAGCTCGTCCAGGGGCATCCCTCCGACCAGCGGACGGACATTTTCTCGCTCGGCGTAGTCCTGTACGAGATGCTTGCTTCCCAGGCTCCCTTCAGGGGGTCCGATGACGCGGCGGTAATACAAGAGATACTCAGCGTGGAGCCCCCCGCCCCGGGGACGCTCACCGTAGGTATCGACGGCGCTCTTGACGCTATCGTGATGGAATGCCTGGTAAAAGACCCCGCCGAGCGCTACCAGTCTGCGCGGGAACTGGCCAAAGACCTCCGCCGTTACGTCAGGACGATGTCACGGTCTGAAGCCGACCGGCTCGTGAAGGTGGAGACGGTCAAAAAGGTTGGCGGCGATCCCGCGGACCCCGCGTCCAACCGGACTGTCAGCATCATCAAGTACACGAAGACGGCGCTCCTCCGTATCAAGCCTACGCCACTGGAGGCGACAGAAGGAGAGGGCTCCCCGCGGCCGGCGTCGCCGTTATGGAAGTATGCCCCCTGGGTCCTCTCGGCACTTCTGCTCTGCGCCGTGGCCTGGTTCGGGTTTATCGGCTCGCGGGGCTCCGGTCCCGAGTCCCGCATCGTGCGCACTTACGTGCGACCGCCGGAGAACTCGCAGTTTGCCGGCATGTCGGGGGGAGCGGGCGGAGGACATTTCGCGCTCTCTCCCGACGGGACGCAGCTTGCATTCACGGCGACGGATTCCACCGGCGCTGCGCGACTCTGGGTGAGATCACTCTCGTCGCTGCGCTGCGTCCCGCTCCCGGGGACGGAAGAGGGCTCCTACCCCTTCTGGTCGCCGGACAGCAGGTTCATCGGTTTCTTTTCGGGAGGAAAGCTCAGGAAGGTTCAGGCCTCCGGCGGGCCCGTGGCGGTGCTCTGCGACGCCCCTGCGGGGCGGGGGGGGACCTGGGGATCAGGCGGCGTTATCGTGTTTGCCCCCTCGCCGACGGAAGGACTGAGCAGCATCGCCGCCGGGGGGGGAACCCCGACACAGGCGACGAAGCTCGATCCCTCGCGGCTCGAGCAATCCCACCGGTGGCCCTGGTTTCTTCCCGACGGGAGGCACTTTCTCTACCTTGCGCGCGCCTCCGCCGCCGACATCGTCTACGCGGCGTCGCTTGACGGCAAGGAGGAAAAGGAGCTCATTCGCAAGCACTCGAACATCCTCTACGCGAGCGGCTGCCTCCTCTTCATGGAACAGGGCTCGCTGATCGCGCAGCCCTTCGACGCGGGCCAGCTCGAGCTGAAGGGACTCCCGGCGACGGTGGCGGAGGACGTGCGGTTCGACCCGGGATACGACAGGGGGGAGTTCACCGCGTCAGCCCACGGCGAGCTTGTCTACAGGGAGGGAGGCTCGGAGAGCGCGGGCCTGGCGTGGTTCGACCGGGCGGGGACGTTCTCGGGTTTCGTGGCGCGCTCGGTGAGAAGCGTGGATGCGCGCCTCTCGTCCGACGGCCAGAAGGTGGCATATTCCAACGACGACGAGGAGGAGGCGAACCGCCACCTCACCATGGACCTCTGGGTCTTCGACCGGTCGCACGGCGTCCCCTCGCACGTGACGTCCGACCCGGGTAACGAGACGAACCCCGTGTGGTCGCCCGACGGAAAGGCGATCGCGTTTGCCTCGGACCGGAGCGGTCGGGCCAATCCCTACCGGATCAACGCCGACGGCACGGGAGGGGAAGAGCCCCTGATGTCCTCCGATAATAACCTCTTTCCCACGGACTGGTCGACCGACGGGAAATACATCGCGATCGAGAAAGGTCCGGTGAAAGAGGAAAAATGGAGCATCTGGATACTCCCGGTCGCGGGCGGGAAGAAACCCTATCTCTGGTTTAAGAGCGGTGCCGACGTCCAGCTCGGGAAGTTCTCCCCCGACAACCGCTGGATGGCGTATGTGTCCGATGAAGAGGGGGAGCAGCAGGTGTTCGTCCGCCCCTTCCCCGGGCCGGGGAGTCGCGTCCAGGTATCTGCTCACGGCTGCAACGGGGAGGCCTTCTGGCGCAGGGACGGGAAAGAGATCTATTACATGTCGATGGATTTCAGGGTAATCGCGGCCGAAGTCTCCCGTTCCGGCTCGTCGCTCAAGGTCGGCAAGCTGCGGGAGGTGCTCGATGCCCGCTCGCGGGGGATTCGCTTCCTGCGGGGCCTCACGCCGGACAACCAGCGCCTGCTCGGCGTGTACAACCCTTCGGACGTCCGCCCGGCCGATCTGACACTTGTCACCGGTTGGCCGTCCGAGCTCCGCACCCCCTGAACGCTGTCATTGTCGAGCGGTGGCGCACCAGGCCACCGCGAGATGGCGCCGAAGGCGCCACGAGCGCACTTGTTCTTTCAGGAGCCCCCATGCCCGAGAAAACCGTTTCCCACTACACCATCCTCGAGAAACTCGGCGAGGGACAAACGGGCACCATCTACAGGGCCCGTGACACCAAGCGTGAGCGGGACGTTACGCTGAAGTTCCTTCCGACGCGCATCCAGCTCACCGAAGCCGACAAAGCCCGCCTCAGGGCGGACGCAACGAAGGCGTCCCTCCTCCAGCACCCCAACATCCGCGCGTTTTACTCGCTGAAGTTCGAGAAACAGGAGTGTTTTGTTGTGCTGGAGTACGTGGAAGGAAAGACGCTGAAGGAGCTGATGCCTGTCGAGAGCCAGCAGGTTGCGATCAACTACGCGATCTACATCTGCTCGGCGTTCCAGGATGCCCACGGCAAAGGCCTCCTTCACCGCAATCTTCGGCCGGAAGGCGTGATGGTGAGCGCGAAGAAACGCGTGAGGGTCCTCGGCTTCGGCGAGGCGCCGCTCAAGGACGTGCTGAAGCTCGCCCGCACGACCGGGACGCCGGAAGATGCCGCGTACGTTTCACCGGAGCAGATCGAGGGCGTGGCCCTGGACGGCAGGTCCGACGTCTTCGCGATCGGCGTCCTCTTCTATCATATGCTCTCCGGCCAGCTCCCGTTCCGGGCGGACCACGAGGCGGGCATGTTCTACGCCATCCAGAACGAGAAGCCGGTCTCTATCCGTCAGTACCGCCCGGATCTCTCGCCGGGGTTCGTCTCGATCATCGAGCGGGCGCTTGAGAAAAAACCGGCGGACAGGTACCAGTCCGTGGACGAGATGCTCGCCGAGTTGCGCCATCTGAAGCGCGCGTCGTTCTCCATCTCCAAGGTCTTCTCGCGCCCCGTGGGAAACACCTCCAGGATTGCCACGCAGCCCTTCCGCAAATTCCAGGGGAAGAAGGAAGGGATGCCGCTCGGCAAAATGCTCCCGATGCTCATTGGCATCATCGTCCTGATCCTGCTCGCGATCATCGGAATCCGGGCGTTCATCAACCCCTGATCCGCCCCACGTCGGCGAACACGAGCGCGCGAGCGACGACCATGTCTCTTCCGCGCCCGTGGAGTCTCTTCTCTCCACCTGCTTCATATTAGCCATCAATTCCGCAGTCGCGCCGCTCGCAGATTTTTGCCCTTCGCCGGTCTCCCCTCTAAACTGTTTTCTCTGAACGACTTTTGCTGTTACCGTCATTTCCCGCCCCGCAGGCACGCCTCTTGCTCATGCTCTCGCGCCCGATGGCCTCGTCTGATGTGGCGGGGTGGGAGGGGCGTGCTTTAATCACTCAGCGAGGATCGCATGAAAAGATCGGCAGCAAACCTGTTCACCATGCTCTGCGCGCTCGTCGTGCTTAACGCCGGCGCGCTGGCTCAATCGACCCCGGCGCAGAACGGCACAGTCCCCGACGCGCCGAAGAGCCAGGGCGCCTTTGCGCCCACCTGGGGCGCGACGCTCTTTGCCAACTACATGTACAGCGTCAAGGGGACAGACGGAAAATACTTCACCCGGTTCGACCTTGACCGCGTGTACCTCACGATGAAGGCCCCGCTCTCGGACGAGTGGAAATTTCAGGCGACCACGGATATTTACCGGAACGCCGGGACGACGTCGTATTACAACGGGCTCGACGTCCGTTTGAAATTCGCATTCGTGGACTATACTCCCGTCACCTCGCTTTCGGTCAAGTTCGGCATGATCCCCGGGCCGTGGAACGGCCTCGTGGAGACCTTCTGGAAATACCGCGGCGTCGCGCAGACTGCGAGCGACAAGTTCGGCCTGATCAATACTGCGGACCTCGGCCTCTCGGCTTCGTACGTCCTCCCGGCGAAATACGGCGACGTCAGCTTCTACATGCTGAACGGCACGGGATACGCGGCTCCCGAGGCAAACCGGTTCAAGGACTACGTCCTGCGCGCGACGGTGTGTCCCTTCCCGAACGTCGACGACCTCAAGGGCATCACGCTGGGCGGGCTCGGCTACTTTGGATCCAACGGGACGACCGTGGCGCTCGAGAAGAACAGGATCGGCGGGTTCGTCGGTTACAATTCGCCCGTGGTCACACTCGGCAGCGAATACCTGGTCGTGAAAGGAGCACCGACCAACCCGGACACGATCGTGTCGGGGAACCTCCTCTCCGTGTTCTGCGAGCTCAAGTCGCCGTTTGCGGGCTGTGCGTCGCAGTTCTCGCTCATCGGCAGGTTCGACGTGAACGAGCCGAACGTGAACAAGGGGGGAGATGTCACGCGGTTTTACGTGGTCGGACTCGTCTGGAAGGCGACGGACAGGGTGTGGTGGACGATCGATCACCAGGAATACCTCACGGAGTCGGCGACGCAGAAGGCCACCGACGGCACCATGGTCAACGCCGACGTGCGCTGGTTCCTCCATGCGATCCTGATATTCTAGACCAGGGGCGACGGCTGGAGCGCCTCACTCACAGGAAAGGAGAGATTCATGAAACAGGTTCTTGCAGTGATGCTCGCCGCCCTCATCGCGGCGGGCGTCGGGGTCGCGGGGGAGAAACGCGGGACGCCGGCGGAAGCCGAGGCGCTGGTGAAGCGGGCGATCGCCTTCGTGAAGGCGAACGGGAAGGAGAAGGCGTTCGAGGAGTTCAGCAACCCGAAGGGGAAATTCGTGGAGGGGGACCTGTACATCTTCGTGTACGACATGACCGGCAAGTGCCTGGCGCACGGCGGGAACGCGCGGATGGTCGGCAAGGATCTCATGGACCTCAAGGACGCCGACGGGAAGCTGTTCGTCAAGGAGCGCGTGGACATGGCCACGTCGGCGGGGAAAGGGTGGCAGAACTACAAGTGGAACAACCCCGCGGTGAACAAGATCGAGAACAAGACCGCGTACATCGAGAAGTTCGAGGACATCATCGTCGGTGCCGGCGCCTACAAGCCGTAGGGCGGGACCCGCACCAAATCCACGAACATCCAGGGGCCGGCCGTGCGGGCCGGAGACTGACACCATGCTGAAAACCATACTTGCGCGTCTGACGCTGTCCAGGAAGCTTCTCGTGGGGCCCACCGTCGTGGTGGCCTTCCTCATCGCGATCGGGGCCATCGCGTACCTCGGGCTTCGCGCCCAGCGGTCTGCCCTGGACGACATCTACACGACGCGCTTCAGGACGTACCAGGATGCCGCGGCGATCAACGACCTGATCACCGACGCGCACGGGAGCGTGTACAAGCTCATCGCGTGGTCGCGCGCGAATTACGACCCCTCGAAGATCGACGTGCTCGGCAAGGCGCAGATGGCGAAAGTCGACAGCGCTATCGCGACGATTGCGAACCGGGCGAAGGCGTCGGCGTCCCTCTCCAGTGCCGCCACATACGGCCGGGCGCTCGCGCAGGCCACCGAGTACCGGAAAGCGGTTTTCACTGTGGTGGATTTCGCGGGGGTGGACCTCAACACCGCGACGATGGCCATGGGCACCGCGGAGGACAAGTACGCGGTCCTCGCCGAGACGCTGGGTTCGCTCGAGCGGGATGAGGCGGCGCTGAGCCGATCCGCGTACGACGGCGCGGTGGCGTCGTACGGTGTCGTGGTCACGGTATTCCTCGGCGTCTTTATCGGGGCCCTCGCCCTCTCGCTCCTGATCACGCTCCGTGTGAACGCGCACATCACCGCGCCCGTCAGCGCAATGACCGGGTTGATTGACGTGCTCGCCGGCGGGGATCTCACGCGGGAGCTTCCGGTGGAAAGCCGGGATGAGCTGGGGGTGATGGCGGAGCGCCTGAACGAGATGATCAGGAACCTCCGCGAGATGATCGGCGGGATCATCGAGGCGGTTGCCACGCTCGCCGGGGCGAGCACGCAGATCTCGAGCAGCACGGAGGAGATGGCCGCCGGGTCGCAGGAGCAGACCTCGCAGGCGAGCGAGGTGGCCTCCGCAGTCGGGCTGATGGCCAGATCGATCGCCGAGAACTCGACGAGCGCCGCGGAAGCGGCCTCGACGGCCAGGAAGGCGAAAGAGGCCGCAGAGCGGGGGGGCCAGGTGGTGCAGAAGACGGTGGGCGGGATGCGGCGCATCGCGGAGGTCGTGAACGGTTCCGCCGCGACCGTCCAGACGCTCGGGAAATCCGGGGACCAGATCGGCGAGATCATCTCCGTGATCGACGACATCGCGGACCAGACGAATCTCCTGGCGCTGAACGCGGCCATCGAGGCCGCGCGTGCGGGGGAGCAGGGGAGGGGCTTCGCCGTCGTTGCCGACGAGGTCCGGCGCCTTGCGGAACGGACCACGAAGGCGACGAAGGAGATTGCCGGGATGATCCGCACCATCCAGTCGGAAACAAAGGGGGCGGTCTCCGCGATGAACCAGGGGACGAAGGAGGTGACGGAGGGGATCACGCTGGCTGACCACGCCGGGGCGGCCCTTGCAGAAATCGTGCGCATCTCCCAGGAGGTGACGGACCGGATCACGGGGATTGCCGCGTCGAGCGAGCAGCAGTCGGCGACGAGCGAGGAGATTGCGAAGAACGTCGAAGCCATACGCACGGTGACGGCAGAGACCGCCTCGGGCGAGCAGCAGATTGCGCGCGCGGCGGAGGATCTTAACCGGCTGACCGAGAACCTGCAGCGCCTTACGTCACGGTTCAGGCTCCCCGGCACGGCGGGCGCGCCCCGCGCCCATGAGCCCGCGCACGCGGAAGGCATCTCGGCGCTCGCCGTGCGGTCAAACGGAAAGATCGTGCAGGCGAAGAAGTAGACACTCCGTCATCGCGAGCGCTCTTCGCGGAGCAATCTACATTGAGAATGCTCCGCTCGCACTGACGACGTCATCGCGAGTGGCGGTGGCGCTTCAGGCGCCACCGCCACGTGGCGATCTCGCCCATACTGAGCGGCGAGCAGTTTTCACGCTGCAATCCCGCCTACAGCGCGGCGAGCAGCTTTTCTGCTTTTGTCCGCACGCACGCGTAGTTCATGAAGGGGAGCCCGTAAAACTTGGCTGCGGCCTTCGCGTAGGAGCGGGCGTCGTCTGTCTTCCCCGAAGCCTGTGAGGCGAGCGCAATGTTGTACAGGACGCGGGGGTCCTGCTGGTTCGCCTGCTTCAGCTCGGTAATCGCCCCAGCGTAGTCCTTCTGCTCGAGCGCGATCAATCCCGATAGCTCGTGCGCCAGCCGCATCTGGTTCCTGCTCTGTCGCTTCTCCGCTTCCTGCCGCAGCGCGTCGGTCTCCGTCCGCGCCGAGGCGAGGTCCCCCTTTTGGATCATCACCCTGGCTACGTTTGCGTGGTGGAACAGCGCGTTCGCCGCCTTGACGTCGGCAGCGAGTGACGATTCCTGTACGATGTCGTTTGAGCGTTTGAATTCGGCCATCGCCTCGTCGCTTTTCCCCTCCTCCAACAGGATGGTCGCGATCATGAACCTGTCCCCCGACATTGATCCCGCGTCCTTGAGCTTCTCCGCGATTGCGCATTCCCTGTTGATCTCCTTCATGGCCATGTCGGACTTTCCCTCGTCCATATACACGACCGCGCGCGTGAAGAGGGCGAGCCGCGTCTCACCGGGGTTCCGCGCCGCGTCTATCTCTTTCTGGATCTCGGCGAGGGCGTCCACGTGCCTGTTCTGGTACATCATGCACGCGGCGATGCCGGTAAACGAGTTGGCGAAATGGGGATTGACCGCGAGGGCCTTCTGGTACTGCGCGGCGGATTCGTCGAACCGGCCTATCTTCAGGAGCAGCTCCGCATACGAATCAAATGGGTTTGGGTCCGTGGGGAGAAGCTCGGTATACTTCTTGAAAGTGGCTTCCGCCTCGTCGTACCGCTCCAGGGCCCGGTAGGCGTACCCGAGCTGGTTGTAGGCGGGAGCGAACCCCGGCGCCGTGTCGACCGCCTTTTTCAGGTGATCCACCGCTTCCGTGTATTCCTGCTGCGCAAAGTATGCCGTTCCCACCAGCATCTGTGCCCGCTCGTCGTCCGGATACTCCTTTGCCAGCTCCTGGTACAACTCGAGCTGTACGCCGGGCCTGGCGTTCACGCCCGCGATGAACCCCTTGATCATGAGCTGCTCACCGTGAGACGTGCCGGCCGACGTCTCTTCGGCCTTGTGCATCTCTTCGAAGAACGTCTTGGCGATGGGAGCCGCCTGGGCCATGAAGAGGTGGGCGAGCGCGAAATTCCCGTCCTCCTTGAGCGCCTTCTGAAAGTATGGGATGGCGTCTGTAAGCCGCAGATCGTCGACGAGCTTTCTCCCCTCCATGAAGAACCCGACCGCCTTCGTCGAGTTGGATGTAGCGGGGATCTTGTCGGCCGCCTCGGCCGCTGTTGCCAGGATCGCGGTCGCAACGAGGAGGGAAAGAAGGCGGAAAACAGCGCGGGTTTGTCGCATACGTCCTCCGATGGTGTGTAAGGTCATGTCGGGAGGGAGGATAGCGAGATCAAACCGTCTCAATCAATCCAATAGTGCCGGACGGGTGCCCGCAGTGACGAACCGGATGCAGGCAGTGACGGAACGGACAGAGGTGTTTAGACCGAAAATCCCCCAAATTATTGCTTTTTACGCGCACCCTCTCTATCTTGGCCCTATCGCGTAATTTCCGGCGTCTTTCCTCCGACAGAAGGCAGTATCACACCTCCAATGAAAAGACCGCACCTCGCAGCAGCTTCCAGGGAATCCTCCCGTTCCAACCCGAAAATCCCGTAGTCGCTCGTGATCAGACAGAATCCGAATCAGGACGCACCGCATCGTTCTTTGGGCTGAAATTTCATCACGTCAATAATCAATCAGAGGGAGGGCTGGACAATGTCCGCCGGCAACACTGCATCCACGCTCAAGGGTGAAGTCTACTCACCGTCCAGCGAGGTCGTCGCTCAGGCAAACGTCAACGACCCCGAAGCAGCACGCAAGGACGCGTCCCGGGACCTGGAAGGGTACTGGGCGAAGCGCGCGGAGGAGCTATTCTGGTACAAGAAGTGGGACAGGGTCCTTGACGATTCCAACAAGCCGTTCTACAAGTGGTTCGTCGGCGGAAAGACGAACATCGTGGCGAACGCCATCGACAGGCACGTCCGCACCTGGCGGCGGAACAAGCTCGCCCTCATCTGGGAGGGTGAGAAAGGGGACCTCCGGACGTTTTCCTATCACGCCCTCGCCCGGGAGGTATGCAAGTTTGCCAACGTCCTCAAGAGCATGGGGGTCAACAAGGGGGACCGGGTGACGATCTACATGCCGCGCATCCCGGAGACGGTCATCGCCATGCTGGCCACGGCGAAGATCGGCGCGGTCCATTCGGTGGTCTACGGCGGCTTCTCCGTCGAGGCGCTTCACGGCCGCATAGAGGACAGCGAGTCGAAGGTGATCGTCACGGCGGACGGCGGATTCATGAACGGGAAGACGATCGAGCTGAAGAAGATCGTCGATGAGGCCCTCAAGCGCACGGCAGCCCCCGAAAACGTGGTGGTTGTCAAACACACGGGGAAGGAAGTCTCGATGGAAGCGGGGCGGGACTACTGGTACCACGAGCTCATGGCGATGCCCCTGGTGCGGAATTCCAACCGGTGCGAGACGGAAGAGATGGACGCCGAAGACCCGCTCTACATTCTCTATACGTCCGGCACCACCGGCAAGCCGAAGGCCATCCTCCACACGCACGGGGGATACCAGGTGGGCGTATACGCCACGCTCAAGGACGTGTTCGACCTGAAGGAGGAGGATCGCTGGTGGTGCACCGCCGACCCCGGCTGGGTGACCGGCCACTCGTACATCGTGTACGCGCCGCTCATCGCCGGCGCGACGTCCGTGATGTACGAAGGGGCGCCGACATACCCGTTCCCCGACCGCTGGTGGACGATCGTCGAGAAGTACGGCGTCTCCGTGATGTACACGACCCCGACGGCCATCCGCGGGCTCATGCGGTTCGGGGCCGCGTGGCCGAACAGGCACGACCTCACCTCCCTCAGGCTTCTCGGCTCCGTCGGTGAGCCCATCAATCCCGAGGCCTGGCGCTGGTTCTACAAGAACATCGGCAAAGAGAAATGTCCGATCATGGACACCTGGTGGCAGACCGAGACGGGGATGTTCATGATCACCCCCATGCCCGCGATGCCGCTGAAGCCCGGCTCCGGCAGCAGGCCCTACCCGGGGGTCGAAGCCGACGTCGTGGGTGAAGACGGGAAGCCCGTCAAGCCCGGCGAGGAAGGGTTCCTGGTCCTGAAGAAGCCCTGGCCGGCGATGCTTCGCACCGTCTACAAGGATCCGGAGAGGTACGTGAAGACGTACTGGAGCAGGTATCCCGGCATGTACACGACGGGGGATTCCGCGCGCAAGGACGAGGACGGCTACTTCTGGGTGATCGGCCGCGTGGATGACGTGATCAAGGTGAGCGGCTACCGCCTCGGCACGGCCGAACTCGAATCCGCCTTCGTCAGCCATCCCTCCGTCGCGGAAGCGGCCGTGATCGGCCTTCCCCACGAGATCAAGGGGGTCGCGATCCACGCCTACGTGACGCTCAAGGCCGGGATTGACAAGTCGGACACGCTTGTCGACGAGCTGAAGCAGCACATCGCGCACGAGGTGGGGCCGATTGCGAAGCCTGAGACGATCGACTTCGTTCCCACGCTCCCCAAGACGCGATCCGGGAAGATCATGCGTCGCGTCCTCAAGGCGCGTGCGCTCGGCATGGACGAGGGAGACCTCTCGACCCTGGAAGACTGATCGCTCAGAAGTTTGTCATTGCGAACGCTTGGAACTGTCATTGCGAGGGGCGCCGCAGGCGCCTACGCCCCGAAGTCCGCTCTTTGGACCACGCCGCTCTTAGGCGTGGCAATCTAGCCCACCACTACAGGAGGTCGCAATGGAAGACCGCGAGGAGGCACTCAGGAAGATCTCGGCCGAGCGATGGCGGATCGCGATCGTTCTGAGTGCGTGCATGCTGGTGATCTACTTCGGCTTCATCCTGCTGATCGCGTTTGACAAGCCGCTCATGGGGTCGCTCCTCACCGACGGGCTCAGCCTCGGCATCCTGCTCGGGGCCCTGGTGATCGTCTCGGCCTGGGTGCTGACGACAGTCTACGTCCGGTGGGCGAACCGCGTGTACGACGAGAAGATCGAACAGCTCAGGAGCAGGTCATGAACCCGGCCCAGGCTGCGGCTCCCGCGACGACGCTCGGCAATGTCAGCACCGAGGCGATCGTCTTCTTCTTCGTGTTCATCGCGATCTCGCTCGGCGTCACCTACTGGGCCGCCCGGCGGACGAAAAGCACCGTGCAGTACTATGCGGCTGGACACAGGATCACCGGTTTCCAGAACGGCCTGGCGCTCTCCGGAGACTACATGAGCGCGGCAAGCTTTCTCGGCATTGCCGGGCTCGTCTCCCTCTCGGGGTTCGATGGTCTGATCTACTCGACCGGGTGGCTCGTCGGCTGGCCGCTGATCGTGTTCCTGATTGCGGAGCCCCTGCGGAACCTCGGCAAGTACACGTTCGCGGACGTGGTGGCGTTCCGGCTCAAGGCGGCCCCCGCCCGGATCGCGGCGGCGATCGGGACGCTGGCCACGGTGTCGCTCTACCTGATCGCGCAGATGGTCGGCGCGGGCAACCTGATCAAGCTGATGTTCGGCCTCCCCTACGAAGTCGCCGTCGTGATCGTGGGGTTCGTGATGCTTCTCTACGTCCTTTTCGGCGGCATGCTGGCGACGACATGGGTGCAGATCATCAAGGCCGTCCTGCTCCTCGGGGGCGCGCTCATCCTCGCGGTGATGACCCTCTGGTCGTTCGGCATGAACCCCGTCGCGCTCTTCCAGGCCGCGGCGCAGAAGTACCCGGCGCAAAACGTCCTGGCCCCGGGGAAGCTCGTGTCGAATCCGTGGGATGCGATTTCTCTCGGGCTCGCGCTGATGCTCGGCACCGCCGGCCTCCCCCACATTCTCATGAGGTTTTACACGGTGCCCGATTCGAAGGCGGCCCGTACGTCCGTATTCTACGCCACCGGTTTTATCGGATTCTTCTACCTGCTGACGTTCATTCTCGGGTTCGGGGCCATGGTGCACGTCGGCCAGTCGGTCATAAGCACCGTCGACAAGGGGGGAAACATGGCCGCGCCGCTTCTTGCCGAGTCACTCGGGGGGACGGCCTTCCTCGGCTTCATTGCCGCCGTTGCGTTTGCGACGATCCTCGCCGTGGTCGCGGGATTGACACTCTCCGGCGCCGCCGCGCTCTCGCATGACCTCTGGGTGAACGTGGTGCGGAAGGGTGAAGTCCCCGAAAAGGAGCAGTTGAATGTGGCGCGTGTCGCCTCGGTCGCCCTGGCAATACTCGCGATGGTCCTCGGAATTGCGTTCAAGGGTCAGAACGTCGCGTACATGGTCGGTCTCGCGTTTGCCATCGCGGCGAGCGCCAACTTCCCCGCGCTCATCCTGTCGATCTTCTGGAAGAAGTTTACGACCGGCGGGGCTCTCTGGAGCATGCTCTTCGGGACGGTGGCGACGGTCGTCCTCATCTACTTTTCGCCCACCGTCCAGGTCGACATACTGAAAAATGCCTCGGCACCCTTCCCGCTGAAGAACCCGGGCATCGTGACGATTCCCCTCTCGTTCGTGATCGGGATTGTCGCCTCGCTCCTGACGGCCGAAAAGACAGCCGAGGAGAAATTCACGGTCGTCGAGGAACGGGTCCACTTCGGCGCCGAGACGCCGTAGCGAAGTCAGCGGGACGATCGTAATCTGTCGTCATTGCGAGGGGCGCCAAAGGCGCCCCGAAGTCCGTGCTTTGGACCACGCTGCTCTCTAGCGTGGCAATCCCCCTGTCGCCGCACGGTAACTTGTGCTATATTTCCTTCATGTCCCTCCCGGATTCATCGAAGCCTGCCTCGCTTGACGACGGCCTCCTCCCGCTCACCCCGGTCCGCGAGGTCGTGACGTGCGGCCCCACCGAAACGATACACGCCGCCGCCGAGCTCATGTCGGCACGGAACGTCGGCTCGATCGTGGTGGTGGATGAAGCCCGCCGCCCGCTCGGCATCGTGACGGACACCGATCTCAGGAAGAAGGTCGTCGCGGGTGGCGTCTCCGCCGATGACGCCGTCCGCGCGATCATGAGCACGCCGGTGGTGACTGTCCCCGTCCGGAGCACGGCGGCCGGGACGATCATCACGATGATGCGTCGCGGGATCCGACACCTCTGCATCACCGAAGACGGCACCTCAGGCTCGCCCGTCATCGGCATCATTTCCGAACACGACGTCGTCCTGCTCCACGGAAACAACCCTGCCGTGCTGGCCAAGGAAATCGGCCAGGCCGCGGACGTGGAGAGGCTTGCGTCGCTGCGGGAAAAAGGGGGGGAGTTCGTCGAAGACTACGTCGCCAAAGGCGTCGGGGTCAGGTTCGTTGCCGACATGATCGCGGAGGTCAATGACGCGCTCACGTCGCGGCTCATCGTGCTCGCCGGGGAGTCCCTGGCAGCGGCGGGCATCGAAGCCCCTCCGGCGCGATTCTGCTGGCTCGCCCTCGGGAGCGACGGCAGGCGGGAGCAGCTCATTCAAACTGATCAGGACACGGCGCTCGTCTACGAAGACACTCCGCCATCCGAGGCGACCCCGGCTGCCGCGTACTTTCTGCGCCTGGGCGCCGAGGTGACGGCCGGGCTCGAGGCGTGCGGGTTCGCCCGGTGCCCCGGCGACACCACGGCAGACAATCCCTCCTGGTGCCAGCCGCTCAGCGCGTGGAGGGGACACTTCCGCTCGTGGTTCCGGACGCCCGACGAGGGAGCGCTGCTCAACGCCGGCACGGTTCTCGATTTCAGGCCAGTGTTCGGCGCGGAGGATCTCTCCGCGGAACTCCGTTCGTGCATCGACGCGGAGATCGCCGCCGACCGCAGGGCGCTCGTTCTGCTTGCCAGGAACGCGGTCCACAATCAGCCTGCCACCGGACTCTGGGAGCGCCTGAACGTGGAGCGGCGGGGATCCCACAGGGGCTTCTTCGATCTCAAGCTCCGCGCAATGAAGCCGGTCACCGAAGCGGCGCGCGTCCTTGCCCTCGACCGGGGCGGGCACGCGCTCACGGGGACGCTCGACCGGCTCGAGCACGTCGCCTCGGGCGACAGGGCGCTTGCCGAAATCGCGCCCGGCGTGGTGGAAGCTTACGAGCTCTTCATGCGCTACAGGGTGCTCTTTGGCGAGAGGGGAGAGGGGGCCGGCAGGTACCTCGACCTGGCCCGGATGAGCAGGCAGGACCTCAAGCGGCTCCGCTCGCAGTTCGACGCGGTCACCTCGGTTCAGAAGCTGATCCAGGTACGCTACCAGCTCGACGCGCTCGGCCTCAGGTAGCGCGCTCACAGGTGTAACGCACCGGCACGCCCCGGGATCTTGATTCTCAGCCCCGCGAATGGTACGTTTTACCGCGCGTCCGCGTCGTCCCTGTCGCGCATCACTTCTGGATCACACGCACGTCGTGCATCCTGTTCGTTGATCGTCCGGATCCCTTCTCCGTTCCCTACTTGTCGAGGCAATATCCATGGCACTCTTTGGCATGACAGTCCTGTTCATCGCGGCGCTCATCGGGTCAATTATCTTTGTCATCCCCGCGATCTTCTTTATCCTGACGATGCAGAAAGCCCTTCGCCGCTGCGCCCCCGAGAACCAGGTCATGTCTCCCGGTGCAACATGGCTCCTGCTGATCCCGCTGTTCAACCTCGTCTGGGATTTTGTCCTGGTGACGCAGATGGCCGCATCGCTGGAACGGGAGTTTAAACGGCGGAACATCCCCGTCGAGCCCGCTCCGGGCAAGAGCATCGGTCTCGCATCGTGCATACTCTTTCTCTGCGCCGTCATCCCGATCCTCGGGATTCCCTGCTTCATCGCCGCCGTCGTGTGTGGCATTATGTACTGGGTGAAGATAGCGGGGTATTCCTCGACGCTCTCGATGCTCCTCCAGCCGCAGCCGGCCGTCTGACGCGTGGGGACGCGCCTTTTCGCGCTCGTTGTCTCGCTTGTCTGTGCAGCCGGGTGCATGTCGCTCGTGATGCATAGTGATTGGTACACCCCCGCAGGTCCGGCGCGGCCGCCCTTCCGGCCCGGGAGTTTCATGTATCTCGGCGAGAGGGACGCCTGGCTCGCGGTCCGGAACGACAGCGCGCGGGTGGAGGTCGTCTTCCGGACGACCGATCCGGGGCTCAAGGACCGGTTTGCCAACCAGGGGATATTCATCTGGTTCGACCCCGGGGGGGGCGAGACCCGCACGTTCGGTGTCCGGTATCCCGTCGCGTGGAGCGGCCATCAGACAGGTATCGATGCCGTCCCCGGCGAACCCGGGAGCGTGGAAGGCCCCGGCGCAGGCAGGGCGGGCGACGACCTCGAAGTCTACACCGACGGGTTCAGAGAGCACGAACGGTACGCGAAGATGGACGTGCCGGGGCTGGAGCCCCGTTTCGCGCTGAGCGCGGATACGCTCACGTATGAGCTGACCGTCCCGCTGAAGGGGCAGGGGCACGACGCCTACGCGCTTGACGTCGCTCCCGGCGAGACTGTCGGCATCAGCATCGAGACGCGCGCTACGCGCACGACCGGGGACGGCGTCAGTTCGATCCTCCCTTTTATCGTGTGGCACAACATCCGCCTCGCAGCCCGGCCGTAATGCACTGCCGCCCGGCGGCACACTCACCATCACTCAATAAGCTGATTTCACCATGAAGACCGCGTCATACCGTGGAAGACACCTCTCGTCTCTATCCGTGAATCTCGCCCTTTTCTGCCTGGCACTTTCCTTGCCGCTCTGCCCTGCCCGCGCGCATGAAGGGCGCGGCACCCCGGTGGCTCCTGACCAGCCCTCTTCGGGAGGCTCGATCAGCCTCGACGGAGCCTGGCTGATGAAGGACTACTCGCAGGGGGTGGGCGTGATGAAACAGGTGATGAAGCCCGGGGGCCGGCCCACCGACTGCCTGCCGATCACTGTGCCCGGGACCGTTCGCGCAGCCCTCTTGAACGACGGGGAGATCCCGGACCCATACTACGGCTACGACAATGAAAAATCCCTCTGGGTCGAAGCGAAGGAGTGGTGGTTCTTCAGGACGTTCGCGGTCGACAGCACGCTGCGGGGAAAACACGTCGACCTTGTCTTCGAGGGGTCCTCGTTCCAGGGTGAGGCGTATGTCAACGGCGAGCGGGTGGGCGACCTGAAAGGGATGCTGAACCCCCGCTCGTTCGACGTCTCGACGGTGCTCAACTACGGCGGCGAGAACGAGATCGCCGTCCGGCTGGAGGCCACCCCCGACGCGCGCATCAACCAGATGGCGCGGGGCCTTACATGGGACACTCCGCGCGATCAGCTCTATTCCATCGCGCAGTGCATGTACGGGTGGGACTGGGGTCCGCACGGGGTGCCGGTGGGACTCTGGAAGCCGGTCCGGCTGCGGGTGTCGGGCCCCCTGCGCGTCCAGCACCCGTACGTTCGCACGAGGATCGTCTCTCCCTCTGAAGCCGTCTGCTCCGTCGAGGTGGAGGTGGAGAACATGACCGATCGCGGCGAAGAGGGCACGCTCTCGTGCACGCTTGTAGAAGAGCAGGGTGGCCGCGCGGCGGGTGACGTCACAAAGAGCGTAAAGCTCTCCGCCCGGGAGATCCGCCGCGTGTCGTTCGACATGACCGTGTCGCATCCCAGGCTCTGGTGGCCGAACGGGATGGGAGCCCAGGATCTCTACAGGCTGAACGCCGAAGTGTCGGCCGGAGGGAGCGTCTCGGAATCCGCGTCGGCGACGTTCGGCATCCGGGAGCTCAAGCTCGTCGAAAACGAGAATGTTGCCGCATTTCTCAAGTCAATGAAGAAGGAGGCGGGGAATCCCTACCATCTGGGAAAAGTCGTGGCATCTTACCCCTGGACATTCCAGGTAAACGGGAAGAAGATGTACGCGATCGGAGCCAACTGGATCCCGGTCGATCAGCTCCTCCGGCTCGACCGGGGGAGATACGACCGCCTTCTCACGCTCGCCAGGGACGCGCATTTCAATCTTCTCCGCGTCTGGGGGGGCGGGCTGTACGAGACGGACGATTTCTACGACCTGTGCGACCGCTACGGCATACTTGCGTGGCAGGAATTCCTGAGCAACAGGAGTTTTTCCCGTATCGACAGGGACAACTTCCTCGAGGGCGCAGCGTCCGCCGTCTATCGTCTCAGGAACCACCCGAGCCTCACGTTCTGGTGCGGCGGCAACGAGTTCGATCCTGACGACACCGGGAGCAAGGAGGTGATTGACGCCCTGGGAGAGCTGCTGGCGAAGCTCGATCCCTCGCGCGAGTTCCACCGGGCCTCCCCCTACAAGGGGGACGACCACCACTGGGGCGTCTGGCACGTGCAGGAGCCGTATACGACCTACCGCATCGTGCGGCCGTTCAGGAGCGAGGCCGGCGTGAACACGTTCCCCGTCCCCGAGGACTACGTCCGCTTCACGCCGAAAGCCGAGCAGTGGCCTCTCGATACCACGTTCGTCGAGTACCACGGGGAGTACAATACCGGCTTCATGCACGTGAAGAAGCTTATGCGCTACGCGGACGAGTTCGGGGCGTCGGTCTCCGCCGACGACGTTATCAAAAAGAGCGAGCTGTACCAGGCGCTGGCGAATTCGTTCAACCTGGAATACTGCCGGGAGCACAAGTACCAGAACAGCGGGCTCCTCATATGGCAGTACGACGACATCTGGCCGTGCATCTCCTGGTCGATGGTCGACTGGTACGGCGCCCCCAAGCCATCCTACTACTTCCAGAAGCGTGCCGCGAGCCCGGTGCACGTGGCGGCGGACTATGAGCGGTATCTGTGGAAGACGGGAGAGAAGTTCCGGGCGGACGTCTATCTCCTGAATGACACGAAGGCTCCCGTCCACGACGTCACGTACGTGGCGAAGCTCTTCGATATCGGGAGCCGGGTCATTGCGACGGTGACGGGCGCGGCAAGCGTGGGTCCGGACGCATCCGCCCGGATCGGCAAGATCGAGTACACGCTGCCGGATTCGATGGCGGGGAAATCGCTCTTCGTTTCTGTGGAGCTTGCGGGGAGCGATGGGAAGGAGATTTCCGATGCGCTCTACCCGATCGCCGTGAGCAGGTCCGGGGATATGAATGAATACAGGGACATCTTTGCCGACATGAGCCCCATGCCCGAGGCGGCGGTGAAGGAGACGTGGGACGGCCCCCACGAGTTTGCAGGCGGCCTGCAGAGGCTGACGGTGAACCTGACAAACCCGACGCAGAGAATAGCCTACTTCGTCAGGCTCATGCTGGAAGGGGAGACGACTGAATACACGACGTCGTACAGCGACAATTTCATCTCGCTCCTCCCCGGCGAGACGAAATCGATCGACGTGACCATTGTGCCCAAAAGGTCTGCCTCACCCCGCGGCGGGCTGACGTTTGATGTCAGTGCGTGGAACTGCCCGGGGAACTCGGTGACGATAGTTCCATAACGTGCCGGTGTGCGCGTCACCCGGACGGATGCGTCACCCGGAAGGGTGCGTCGCCCGGTCGCCAGGTCCGCCCGGGTGAACGCGTCGCCCGGCCGCTCATGATCAATTCGCCCCGGCCCGGAGCGTCGTTGTCCCCGGGCTGAGCGTGTGCCGCTCCCCGTTGGGGAGCACCGCGACCGCATCCATCCCCTCGGGAATCGAGACCGTCATCGAGAATTCCTTCGCGTGCTGGTGCCAGTTGACGGCAATGGGTCCTGCGGGACTCCTGAACGTCGCCGCGGCGCTGTCGAGCGGCCCCGGTTCCGGGGCGATCAGCACGTGTTTCCAGCCGACGCTCCCCGGCTGCTGGCGTATCCCCGCGACGTAGGCGTAGTGCCACTCGACCAGGTGTCCCAGCATGAAGTGGTTCATGCTGTTGCCCGTGCCCGGCTTCGCGTCCCAGCT
This sequence comes from Bacteroidota bacterium, assembly GCA_035516035.1. GTDB lineage: Bacteria > Bacteroidota > Ignavibacteria > UBA10030 > UBA6906 > Fen-1273. The sequence continues at coordinate 72,256 of DATJAS010000127.1, forward strand.
TTCGGGCAGCGTCGTCAGTCCCTGCTTCACCATGTACCCGTAACTTCCCTGGTTCTCCCTGCTGTAAATCTTCCACAGCACGTCGCTCCGGCCCCCTTCGGCGAGCGCCCGGATGAGAAACACCTGCATCACCTCCCCCACGGTCTGCTGGTAATTCCGGCGCTCGAGATCCTCGACGATCGCCTGGAGCACCTCCTTCCTGTCCTGTTCGGGGATGAGGCCCGCGCAGAGCGCCACGGCGTTCGCCGCCTGGCATGAGCCGTGGTTCAGCACGGATTTGCGGACGGGGTCGTAGAACCTCCTCTGGAAGTCTTCACGGATGCGCGTGGCGAGCCTGTCGTAGATAAACGCGTCGGGGGCATTCCCCAGCAGCTCCGCCGTGCGCAGCACGGTCGTCGCGCCCATCTCCCATATCGCCGTTGCCGTGAGCGTCGTCGGCGTCCACTGCGCAGGCCCGTCTCCCTTCCCGTGCCCGTAGTCGTACCAGTCGCCGAGATTGCTGTTGATGATGCCGTCCTTTGCGCCGAGCGAGAGGTAGTCGACGTAGCGCTTCATGCTCTCATACGCCGAGTCCAGCGCGGCCCTGTCGCCGTACCATTCGTACAGATGCCACGGGACGAAGACGCCGGAAATCCCCCACTCGGGCGCTTCGTTCCAGTACCCGTGAGGAGGGATTCCCACAAGGTAGTTCGGGCAGTTCGTGGGGATATGGCCGTCGGGGAGCTGCGTGTCGCGGATGTCCCTCTCGATCTTGTTATACCAGCTCTGTACGTCATACCCGTAGCTGATCGCCCTGGCCATGTGCCAGTTCTGCTCCTGCCAGCCGTTCTTCTCCCTGTGGGGGCAGTCCGTGGCGACATAGCTCATGTTCGACCTGATCGACCAGTCGATCAACCGGTGCGCCTTGTTTTGCAGGTCGCTCGAGCATGTGAACGTGCCGGCGATGGGGCAATCGGCGCGCGTGTGCACCAGCTCGAGGCTCCTGATCACCGGGAGGTGGCCCGGGTTCTTGTAGCCCTGCGGCACGGCGCCAGTCACGCCCACGTACTGGCACCCCACGTAGCAGAAGAGTATCTGGTGCGTCTCCGGGCCGTTCCCTGCCAGCGTGTAGTCGTGGAATATGTCTTTTCCCGTTCCCCACGTGTACGTGAATTTCACGTGGCCGGTGGAATCGGCGTACTCCGAAGGCTTGAAACGGATGGTTCTTCCCGCCGCTCCCTCCACGGTGAACCTGAGAAGCGCGGAACAGTTTTGCGGGAATATGTACGTGTACTCCCCCAGGCGCGGGGATAGGATCTTTGCCGGGGTGAACACTTCGTGTGCCGTGATCGCCGGCGCGGTGAACGGGCGAAGTGTCCCCGGGGGCGCCGGGACGACGCTCACATCGTTCCACTCCCTGTCATCGAACCCCGGTTTCATCCAGCCGGAGGGGTTCAGCCGGGCGTCGTAATCTTCGCCGCCGTAGAGATTCGAGGAGGTGAGCGGGCCGTCGTGCCACTTCCACGACGCGTCGCTGGTAACGACATGGACCGACCCGTCCCTCATCGTGATGCGCGCCTCCAGCCAGAGAAGCCATGGGTGCCCCTGTGAGAAATCAGGCATGGCGTCGGTCTTCACGTAGCGCATCGTATCTACCGGCTTCTCCACGCGCCAGAATGAATTCCCGAGCATGACGGCCCAGGCGTTTTCCCCCTTCTTGAGAAGCGCGCCGACGTCAAACTGCTGGCTGTAGATCGTGCGGTTGTACTCCGACCAGGGCTCATCGATGAGCGAGTTCCCGACCTGCTCACCGTTCAGGTAGAGCGCGAAATGTCCGAGTCCCACCACGCGCACCGTGGCGCTCGCAGGCTCTCCATCCAGCGAAAACGTATTGCGGAATATCGGGCACGGCGTGCTGCCGATCGCCTGAGGTCCGGCCTTCGGCGCAATCCAGTCCGCCTGCGCGAGCGTCGTAGCCACCAGCACCGTCATTGCGAGCGTTCTTAGCGAAGCAATCCCACCTCCCCCCGTCATTGCGAGCGCCTTTCGCGAAGCGCGCTCTTTGCGTCCCGCCGCTTGCGGCGCCGCAGGGGCCGCAGGCGGGGCAATCCCACATCCCCCCGTCATTGCGAGCGCCTTTTGCGAAGCAATCTCATTGAGGTTTCTCATCCTGTGATTCCTTATCATGAGTCGAATCCAGTCGAGTATACACGCATTTGATTTCAACCGCAATAGCAGAGAGGAGGCCTCATCGATGGACAGGCGCGGCATGCTGGCGACGGCTCTTGTGGCGGTTCTTGTTCCCTGCGTCAACTCCGGCGGGTATCTCCGTGCGGCTGACACCGCCGGGGTGAACACCAAACACGCGATTCGCGTCGATATTCCCGTCGTGCTCGAGAAGGCGGATGTCGTCTTCAACATGGATCACGCGGCGTTTGTGGGCGATCTCCCCGTGGGATTGAACTACATGCGGCTCATGCAGGGGCGTTTCAGGGATTGGGGCACAAAAGGAGAGATCATCGCCGTGTTTCACGGCGAGGCGGCATATATGACGCTGAATGACATTGCATATAACGCGTACCGGAAAGTGAGCACGGGCAATCCGTACAAGGCCTACATTGCCGCGCTGATCGTGGCCGGCGTCCACTTCGAGGAGTGCGCCGTATCGATGAAGAACCACGACTGGGGAAATGAAGATCTGCTCCCGGGCGTCAAGGTGAACTCCGGCGCCGTGGGGAGGATTGTCCAGCTTGTCCAGAAGGGCTATGTGCAGATAGAGCCGTAACGCGTCAGTTCTCGGAGGAATGTATGAGCATCTCGCGGAGGGGAAGGCTGTGGCTGGTTGTTCTCGCAGTACCCATCGTGCTTGTCGTGGCCGCAGTCGTCGTGCTGAAACTCATGTTTACGGGGGAACGTCTGAAAGCATTGGTCATCCCGCGGGTGGAGTCGGCGACGGGGAGGTCGTTCGCCGTGGGAGACATGTCGCTCAGCGTGTTCCCATCGATCGCGCTCCGGATGGACAGCGTCGCACTGTCGAACAGGCGCGGCGAAGGGTTCTCCGACCGTCCGTTCCTCACGCTCGACGGACTCCGCGTCTCCGTAAAGCTTCTCCCCCTTCTCCACTCGAGCATTGAAGTCACATCGCTTGAGTTTGACCGCCCGCAGCTCTTTCTCGAAGTCGACCAGAAGAACAGGACGAACTATGAAGACCTCGCCGGGGGCGCGAAGTCACCCGCGGCCCCCGGAGGAGCTCCGCCTCCGGGCGCGGCACCGGGCCAACCGGCGACCCCATCTCCGGCGGGAGGCTCCTCATCCGCTAAGGCGGGCACGGCCGCGCTCCTGGTTTCGAATCTCGTCGTGAATCACGGGTCAGTGGAGTATGTCAACCACAGAGAGAAATCGGCGATGGGTGCTAATGACCTTTCGTTCTCACTGGACCTCGGCAAGGAGGGGGACGATCTGGTCCTCACCGCCGATGCCGCGACTGACAGCCTGGCGTACGGCCCGGTGGATGCCCCCCTCTTCTCTGGCCTCCATCTCGCCCTTGCGACACGTGCGAGATACGTCGTCCCCGAAGATCGCGTCGTCATCGAGAGGGGCGACATGATGTTCCAGGCGATGAGGCTGAGGGCAGCCGGCACTATCAGCCATCTCCACGCGGCTCCACTGCTCGACGTGACGGTAAGCGCCGACAGCCTCAATATCGCGGATCTCTTTTCGCTCATCCCCGCGGAGTACCTCAAGAAAGTGGAGGGCCTGAAAGGGGAGGGCACCGCGCATGTTCGCATTGCCGTGAAGGGGACCGTGACGGATTCGACGTCTGCGGACGTTACGGGGACGGTCACCGCCTCCGGTGCGAGCATCCGGTATCCGCAGCTCCCGAATCCAGTCACGGATATTTCCATCGTCTCCGGGTTCTCGCGAACAGCAAAACGGCAGGAGTTCCGGATCGAAAACCTGACTGCAAATCTCGGGGGGGCGCCGGTGCACATGTCGCTCACCCTCTCGAATTTCAACGACCCCTCCGTCGATTGCGAGGCGGACGGATCGGTCGATCTCGCTACGGTGCACGAGTTCTATCCCCTGGAAAAGGGGACGGAGCTTGCGGGGGACGTCCGTGCCGCGTTCCGAGCGACAGGAAAAGTCAGTGCGCCCGCGTCGATACGCGCATCCGGGTCGATGACGCTGAAGAACGTCTCAGTAAAAACGGCGGCGTCGCCGAAGGCGGTCACGAACCTGAACGGAACTCTCACGTTCGACAACGACGCCGCCTCGGCAAAGCAGCTCTCGCTTGTGATCGGCCGGTCGGACATGACATTGTCCTGCACCGTGAAGAACTACCTGACGCTCGTCATGGGGGACAAGAAATCCCCTCCGTGCACGGCGACGATGGGGCTTCATAGCAACCACCTGTATACGAGCGATATTATGGCGACCCCCGCTCCTGCTGCGGGAGGGAGCGTCGCTCAGCCTGCCTCGGCCGTTTCGCCTGCCGGAGCGGTGTCACCCGCCGCGACGCCACCGTCAAAACCCGCCGGCGCCGCTCAACGGAGCAGCGCTGCATCCGGCAGGAGCGCATTCCCGCTCCCCCCGGTGCAGATCGACGCGAACGCCGAGATCGGCACGCTCACGATGGAGAAGTTCGAATTTACCAATCTCCGCGGCGCGCTCCATGTCGCCGGCGGCATCGTGACGATGCAAAATCTCTCGCTTGGCGCTTTCGGGGGGTCCGTCGTCTCCAGCGGGTCGCTCGACCTCAACAAGCCCGAAAGGCCCCTGTTCGATCTCTCGCTCAATTTGAACGGGGTCGACGCGAACGCCCTTCTTTCACAATTCACATCGTTCGGCCAGCGTCTGAGCGGCTCCCTCACGACGAGCACGAAGCTGAAAGGGGCCCTCAACGACACCCTCGGTCTCGTCCCCGACTCGCTTCGGGGAGGCGGAAATGTTGGCGTGAAAAACGGCACCCTGAAAGGCGTCAAGGTGAACCAGGCGCTTGCGAGCCAGCTCAAACTCCCCGATCTCGAGACGATCCAGTTCAAGGACTGGACGAACGCATACACGGTGCAGAACGGCCGCCTCGTGCTTAAAGACCTCACGATCACCGCGTCCACCGGTCAATACGTCATCAACGGGTCGCAGGGGCTCGACGGATCGCTCGACTATCGCATGACGCTGTATCTCCCGGAGAGCGCGGGACCGAAACTGAGTATCGCCGGGTTCGCAGGCGACGCTGTCAACCTGTTCAAGGACCAGGGGGGCCGCTTCAGGCTTGATTTCAACATCGGGGGGACGATGGACAACCCGAAAGTTCAGCTCGATACGGATGCCGCGCGTAAGAAGGGGGAGGATCTTGCGAAGCAGAAGCTCCAGAATGCCGCAAAAGCGAAGGGGAACAACCTGTTGAAGAAGCTCTTCAAGAAGTGACGGATTGCCCCGCTCCAATCCTGTCATTGCGCGTCGTGGCGCCGGT